>NZ_JBWJYM010000001.1:0-1019205 GCF_056431005.1 Methylobacterium sp. HJ2
CACGTCACGCCTGCCAATGCCGATGACCGCGCCGCCGTGGCCACATTGGCTGATGCTGTGCAGGAGGCGACCGGCGACAGCGTGGATCTCGCCTACGTCGATCAGGGCTATACCGGCGAGCGTACGGCGAAGGCGGCAGCCGATCACGGCATCGCCCTGGAGGTCGTAAAGCTATCCGAGGCCAAGCACGGCTTCGTGCTGCTGCCACGCAGATAAGTCGTCGAACGCGCCTGTGCTTGGATGGCCCGTTTCCGCCGGCTGGCTCGTGACTACGAGCGCTTGCCCGCCACTCTGGCCGGATTGCACCTCGTCGCTTTCAGCGTCCTACTCCTCCGCAGGGCCGCCGACTTCGCTGCAGTCCGTAACAGCCTCTAGTGTGATCCCGACGGCCATGGGGATCCGGATGCGCTACGCTGGACGACGGTCGCCCGATTCCGAGAGCCTCCTCGAAGCTCGCTGAGTGGCAGAGCAAACGCCCGCTGGCGGATCGCGGACCAGGATCGGCGCCTGGCCGATTGCGCTGAAGGGCTGCGGTCTGAGCAGGCGGATACGGGCTGAACGGAGCATCCCGTCACGGCCTTCAGACGGCTCGCGCAGCCGCACATCCCGCCCGACGGCCGCTGAAGAGGCAGCCTCCGAGAAAGGTGCCCTCCAGCGAGCGGTAGCCATGCATGCCACCCCCTCCAAAGCCCGAGGCCTCGCCGGCCGCGTAGAGCCCCGATAGAATCGATCCCTCCTGGCCGAGCACCCGCCCGTCCAAGTCCGTCTCGATACCGCCAAGCGTCTTGCGCGTGAGGATGTTGAGGCGCACCGCGATCAGCGGACCATGCGCCGGGTCGAGCAGGGCGTGCGGCTTGGCCGTCCGGATCAGCCGGTCTCCCAGCGCCCGGCGGGCGTTGTGGATGCCCATCACCTGCGCATCCTTGCAGAACGGATTTCCCATCTCGCGGTCCCGCGCGACGATCTCGGCCTCCAGGTCCGCTGTCGAGATCCGGTCGTTGCCCGTCAGCGCATTCATGCCGGCGACGAGGTCCGGCAACGTCGTCCGCACGACGAAATCCGCGCCGTGCGCCTTGAACGCCTCGACCGGCGCCGTCGCGCGCCTGCCGAAGGCACGGCTGAGCGTGAGGCGCCAATCCTTGCCGGTGAGATCCGGGTTCTGCTCGGACCCCGAGAGCGCGAATTCGCGGCGGATGATGGTCTGATTGAGGACGAACCAAGAATAATCCGCCCCCGTCTTGGCGAGATGCTCCAGCGTGCCGAGCGTGTCGTAGCCAGGATAGAGCGGGGCCGGAAGGCGCCGCCCGAATGCATCGAACCACATCGAGGACGGTCCTGGCAGGATGCGAATGCCGTGGTTCGGCCAGATCGAGTTCCAGTTCTGCAGGCCCTCGACGTAGTGCCACATCCGGTCCCGGTTGATCAGGCGCGCACCCGCCGCCTGCGCGATGCCGAGCATCCGGCCGTCGACATGGGCCGGCACGCCCGAGACCATACGCTTCGGCGGTGGGCCGAGCCGGGCCGGCCACGTCGCCCGCACGAGATCGTGATTGCCGCCGATGCCACCCGAGGCCACGATGACGGCCTGGGCCCGCAGCGCGAAATCGCCGATTGCGCCCCGACTCGTTGTGACACCCCGCGCGCCTCCGTCCGGTTCGAGGATCGCGCCATGCACCCCTTCGACCACGCCGTTGGCGACGATCAGCCCATCGATTCTGTGGCGAAACCGGAAGATGATACGGCCCTGCTTCTCGGCCTCTCGCGCCCGCCGCGCGAAGGGCGCGATCACGCCGGGACCGGTGCCCCATGTCAGATGGAAGCGCGGCACAGAATTGCCGTGGGTCGTGGCGGCGGCGCCCCCGCGCTCGGCCCAGCCGACAACCGGAAAGAGCCGGTGGCCCATGGCACGGAGCCAAGCCCGCTTCTCGCCGGCTGCGAACGCCACATAGGCTTCCGCCCAGCGGCGCGGCCAATGATCCTCGTCCCGGTCGAAGCCGGCCGAGCCCAGCCAGTCCTGCAGCGCGAGGGCGTAGCTGTCGCGGATGCGCATGCGCCGCTGCTCGGGGCTGTCGACCAGGAACAGCCCACCCAGCGACCAGAAGGCTTGACCGCCCAGGTTCTGCTCGGGCTCCTGATCCAGCACGATGACGCGGCGACCGGCATCGGCGAGTTCGGTCGCGGCGACGAGGCCCGCGAGGCCGGCCCCGATGACGATCGCGTCCGCGTCAGCCATGACCTGCCTGCTCCCGAACCTCACGTTACCCTGGATCGCCTGGATGCACACTACTGTCAACAATGACAATAAAAGGCCGCCGGGCTCCCGTCGGATTCGGCGGACGCCGGAGGCATCCCGTCAGGTCGCGCTCGATGCGGCGCGGATCTTGCTGCTGTCGGGAGGACCGCCGGCGATCACCCTCACGGCCGTTGCCCAGGCCACAGGCATGACGCACGGCAACGTCACCCATCATTTCGGGACCAGTTCCGCGCTGCATACGGCCCTCATCGCCCAGATGGCCGCAGACCTCGCGCATCTGGCGAATGAGGCGGTGCAGCGCCTCCGGCGCGGCGAGATCGCCGAGGCGGACGTCGTCGACCTCGTCTTTGCGGCCTTCGCGGATACCGGATGCGGACGGCTGATCGGCTGGCTCTCGGCGACCGGCGATGACCATGCGCTGGAACCGGTCTTCTCGGCCCTGCGTGCGAGCGTGCAGGCTTATCGGGCTGGGGAGCCCGCCTCGGTGCCCGCCGAGACCATCGGAGCCGGGCCGATCGCCCTCGATCTTTTCAGCCATGCCCTCACGGCCAGCCTGGTCGGCCAGCGTCTCGAAGCGGCGACCGATATGCCGGCCGGCAGCCTTCGCGCCCTCGCTGCCGAGCAACTCCGCGGACTCCGAGCGACGCGAGATCATGATGTCTGACCGTCACAGCGAAGGTTCGGAGGCCGACGGCGGCGCCGGACTGGCTGGGCGGACGCGACCCAGGCTCACGGCATGCGACCCGAGCGGATTCCGGGTAGCGCGCCGCTCTCCTGACGGGATCCTCCCGCTTACGGCATGACGGGAGGGTGGTAGGTCAGCGTGAAGGCCAGGGCCCACAGCAGGAACAGCACCAAAGGCAGGTGCACGATGAGCTGCAGGAAGCTGAATCCGACGATGTCCCGCGCCTTCAGCCCGAGGATGCCGACCAGCGGCAGCATCCAGAACGGGTTGATGAGGTTCGGCAGGGCCTCGGCGGCGTTGTAGATCATCACCGCCCAGCCGAGATGAACCTTCAGCTCGTTGGCGGCCTGCAGCACGTAGGGCGCCTCGAGGAGCCACTTGCCGCCGCCCGAGGGCACGAAGAAGCCGAGGATCGCCGAGTAGACGCCCATCGTCAGCGGGAAGGTGCCCGTGGTGTTGAGGTTGACGAAGGCGTGGGTGATCACGTCCGAGGCCGAGGCGCCGGCCGCGTTCTTCGGCCCCGTCAGCATGCCGCTGATCGCGGCGTAGAGCGGGTACTGGATCAGGATGCCCGCCGTCGCAGGCACGGACTTGGCCACCGCCACGAGGAAGCGCTTGGGCCGCCAGTGCAGCAGCAGGCCGAGGGTGATGAACAGCAGGTTGTAGGTGTTGAGGTTCGAGATCGCGACGATCCAGGACTGGCGCGCGAATTCCTGGACGATCCAGCCGCCCGCGATCAGCACGAGCAGGATCGTCAGGATCGGGGAATGCTCCAGCCACTCGCCGGGCTGGCGCGGCGGCGCGAGGTCGGTCTCCTCACGGGCGACATCGACGCCCATCGCCTCGGCCGTGACGGCCGTCTCGCGGCGGGGCGCCGACGCGTAGGCGATCACCACCGAGACGACGAACAGGATGGCCGCGATCAGCATCGACTGCCACAGGAAGATCGTCTCGCTGAACGGGATCACCCCGGAGATCGCGAGGAGGTTCTTCGTCAGGCTCGCCGGATTGGCCTGGAGCTGCGCTGCCGAGGATGAGAGGCCGAGCGCCCAGGTGGCACCGAGGCCGAGATAGGCGGCGGCGCCCGCCGCCCGGTAATCCATCGTGAGGTCGGTCCGCCGGGCGAGCGCGCGGACGAGCAGGCCGCCGAAGATCAGGCTGAGGCCCCAGCTGATGAAGGACGAGATCATTGTCGCGCCGGCCACGAAGCCGACCGCACCCCTGCCGGTCTTCGGGATCTGTGCCAAGCGCTCGATCAGGGCCCGCACCGGCGGCGAGACCGCCACGACGTAGCCACCGATGGTGACGAAGGCCATCTGCATCGTGAAGGGGATCAGGCTCCAGAAGCCATCGCCGAAGCTCTTGGCGACCGCGACCGCAGGCGCTCCGTTGGCCAGGGCGCCCAGGGCGACGATGACCACCGCGATGGCGACGAAGATGAACGCATCCGGAAACCAGCGCTCGGCCCAGGCGGTGAAGCGGATGCCGAGCCGCTCCAGGGTCCCGGGGGCTGTCGCGGCACCGGGGCCGACCGGCCGCACAGACGGGGATGACGCTGGATCGGTCGGCGCGACGGCCATGGATGTCCCTCCGAGCTCGGCTCTCGATGGCCGAGGCGGGAAGGATGGCGCGCGACCGATGGCCCTCAAGGGATCGTGCCGATGAACTCCGTGACAGGGAGACTGGATCGTGATCGGGGCATCACGCATCCCCGGCCTCGGTGCTCCGGGGGGCGAACGTTGAAGGCTTGAGGGCCGTCGGGTCCCGGGACGCGACGGCCGCGCCATCGCGTCAGGTTTTCGCCTCGGCGGACGGCGACTTGATCAGCTCCGTGAGCTTGTCCGACATGAGGACGTCGAGAGCGAGTTCCTTCGGCGGGACCGAGGTCTCGGGTTATTGGACGTATCGCTTCGCGAACGCTCCCATGACGGCCGCGGCACGACCCGCTTCGCCCGACGGAACGCTCGCGGCGTGGTCCACGGTCGTGGCGTCGATGATGACGGGCGGTGCAGCAGCACGGGGTCGCCGCAGGTCCGGTCGGTAGGGCCACCGCGGCCGGGTAGACGGTACGAATGCGGTTCATCGCCTCCCGCTGGATCCGCGCCTTCGATGTCCTTGCCGGGTGAGGAGGCCTGGAGCCGCGGTCCTCGACGCCCGTGAACAGGCCGCGCCCGCGGCAAAGCCGCCGGCCTCGTCGGTCCGCGCCGCACCAGCGAGGCGATGGCCCGGCACCCCGAAGAGATCGCCCAGGCCGTCGCCCCCGGCACGCACGCCGTATCATGCCGCTTCCTCACGCGATCGCGACGGCCTGTGGAGCCCCATGGGTGTTTCCGGAGAAATTACAATCGTCGGGCGATTGTTTCCGATTGAAATCGTTATTCCCTTGCGAAATTTATCCGCCCATTCGACCGTCATCAGATCAGAGGGGATACAATCTAAAATAATACTGTGCAATCGGAAGGTGTGGCTCTGTGATATTATAAAGTTCTGAAGAACGAGAAATGTTCATGCCAAAAACGCGTCTTCCAAAAAGCTTCGACGGAGGGAGTGCGGTGTTCGATGCGGCCGATGGCCGAGAATTATCCATTACGTATAGGCTTGGGTTTGAAGTGTCATCGAGGGCTCTCCGGGATGCGTCATAGTTTGATCGGCAAGATGCGGGTCGCAAAACGAGTATTTCGATACGTTGCTGTTCTTCCATTCCTGCTTGTGAGCGCAGCATCAAGTTCCTTCGCACAGGCTGCCGTTTCGCCAGCGTCCGGTTCCGGGTTCGGTGACGGGAGGGTTTCGTCGTTTTACATATGGACCGGGCCGCTTCCCGACCGGCCCGGTGAGCTCCTGCGCAGCGAGCCCCTGGCGTCAGAACAGGGCTTGGCAGAAGCCGGCGATCAGCGACGGATCCTGTATACCTCGACCGACGGCACCACCGGAAAAGGCATCGTGACCGTCTCGGGCGCGCTTTTCCTGCCGAAGGGCAGCCCCCCTGATGGCGGATGGCCGCTCATTGCCTGGGCCCACGGGACGGTCGGCGTTGCAGATATTTGTGCGCCGTCGTGGGCCGGCCGGAGCTATCGCGACGCGACCTATCTCAATGCTTGGCTGCGCAAGGGCTACGCGATCGTTGCAACGGACTACCAGGGTCTCGGAACCCCCGGAACCCATCCCTACAACCAGATGCGCCCGGAAGCCTATAGCGTGCTCGACAGCATTAGAGCCGCCAGGACGGCGGAAGCGCGGATCGGGTCGAAATCCGTGCTGATAGGCCAATCGCAGGGGGGCGGGGCTGCCTTCGCGTCCGCGGGCTACCAGCCGACCTATGCGCCCGAGATCGCACTGGTCGGGGCGGTGGCGACCGGCACGCCTTACGTCACCCTCGGTCGCCTCTTGTCGGGGGGGAAAAAGCCGAGCGACAAGGTCGATCCGGCCCTGGCGTATTATTTCTACTTCGCTTTGACTGCCGGAGATCCCAGTGACGCCGGGCGCGTCTTCACGGAGCAGGCGCAGCCCGTCCTCGCATCCGTGGGCCAGAGTTGCGTTGCCAGCGCCCGAGCGGACGTCGTGTCGGCAGGTCTGACCCGAGGGAACACCCTCAACAAATTGGCGCTTGCGCTCAAGGTTCCGAGCGTTTTGCAAGTCTTGCGCTACCCGACATTGCAGCCAGGCATACCCATTTTCTTTGGGGCTGGAGATCAGGATGTCGACGTCTTGACCGACGAACAGCGGCAACTTGCACAGGATAGCTGCGACGCGGGAGCGAAAGTCGCATTTCATCTCTATCGCGGCGCGGATCACGGAGCCGCCTTCCTCGCTTCACAGCAGGACGCAATCGCGTTCGTTGAAACGGTCATGAAGGGTACGCCCGCGGCCTCGAATTGCGCAGATCTGCCACGCTGAGCAGCCGAGCCTGTCATGACGAGCGTCCAGGGCGGGCTCGCAAGAAGAGTTCGAAAAAACAATACTAGGAAAAGCCTTCGACCAGAAAACATATACTGCCACCTAGCAAGTCCGCGTTTCCGAAATTCTTCATGCCGATGTCGTGCGGCGATCCGTATCGGGGTATCAAAAGATGACGCGATTTATACGCGAAGCGCTGAGCATCTTCGCGCTCGGCGCCCTTGTGACCGATGCGACTGCACAAGGCATCCTGCTGGTAGACCCCACACCCGAGCAGTCTGCCGTTCTCCCGGGCCGGCCGACGACGGCCGTGGCGCCCAAGGGAACGCCGCAACCGTCCTTCCTGGGCTTGGATGGCTTCATACTGGCGACCACGCTCTCGACCGGAGCGGCGTTTCGCACGAGCCCGATCGATCGAAGCCTCGTGGCGATCTCCAACGGAGGGACAGCGACCAGCGCGAACAACGACAATGGAAGCCGTAATTTCGATCCCGGGCTTGCATTGGCCGGCTTTCGCGGTCGCAGCATCGTCACTTGGTCACAAGGACCGTGGGATGCCAAAATCGACGGTGTATACTTCTCAAACTATATCAACACCAATAAGACGGTGGCGCTCTCGTCGAAGGCCAATCAGGAACTGGGTCTCGGGGGGTATCTGAACGATGCATGGATCGGCGTGCGGGTCGGCGACGAGCAACCCGTCAACATCCGGCTCGGCAACCAGATTCTGCGCTGGAACGTGACGTCGTTCGCCCTGGGGGCGCAGGTCATCAATCCGCAAGTCGCGAGCCGGATTTTTCTTCCCGGTGCCGGCCTCGAAGACTCGCTCAAGGCCCTCCCGATGCTGACGCTTTCCAGCAAGCAGCCCGGTGGCTGGGGCATGGAAGCATTTTACAAATTCGACTTTGCGCCGACGGAGCTTGCACCATGCGGTTTCTTTGCCTCCAACAATGACTACCAGTGTGCGGGCGGTCGTTATCTGACGTTGTCCGGGCTGGTTCGAGACGATGGTCGCTCGTTCGTCACGCCGGCAACTCCGTTCGGGTCGTCGGTGTCTCGCAGCCAGGACCGCGTCGATGGGCGGCTGCGAAATTTCGGGATCAACATACAGACACCGGAATTCGGTGGCCCGGCGAAGGCCGCGTTCAATTTTATCGCGGCCAACTACACGGATCTCGTCGGTACGATTGGGCTCACGACCGGAACGGTCAGCGATCTGCGCGGTCAAACAGCAGCGAACTTCATCGGCGGAACGCGGTTTTTCAAGAACTATGGCGGGGATATCGGTCTGCTCGGAGCGGCCTTCCGTGCCAACATCTCACAAACAACGCGGCTCCGAATGGAGTACAACGCGCATCTGGGGCAGCAGCTTCAGTACGACGATCAGTTGACGATTCTCGGTGGGAATTATCTCGGGGCCGTCGGAGCCGCATGCGGAGCCAGTAGAACCTCGAATGCCTGTCAGGGCGCCCTCGCATTGGCGAATAGAAACCCGATCCTCAGAAACATGGGCGGGGTTACGGCCACAAACTTCACGCGGTACTTTGGAAGCGACCTCGTAACGTCCCAAGCCTACGACCTCTCGCAGTTCGGGATCGGTGTCGATCAGGGATTACCGTCCATCCTGGGATCGTCTTCGTGGGTCGGCAGTGCGGAGTTCGGTGGCGTTTACGTCCACGGTTATGACTCGTCTAAGGCGATCCCCCTCGATGCCGCCTTCTCCTCTGCCCGAGCTGGAGTTCCCAATGGCATCGCGACGCCATTCTCATACGGCTACCGACTTCTGACGCGCCTCGTGTACAAGGATGTCTTCGGAATGGCGAGTATCGCGCCGTCGCTCGGATTTCAGCACGATCTCAAGGGTTTTGCCCCGTATCCGTATGGGCTGTTCTCGCAAGGCTTGGTGAGGCTTCGAGCTGGCATCGATTTCTCTCTGACCGAGAATATCATAGCCAACATCACGGGCGTATTCAGTCTGACACAGAGGTATCGGTCCGATACGATTTCCGACAAGGATTTTGTCTTGGCCTCGCTGTCTTACAAATATTAGGGTGGTTTCCGCCGAAGTGGACGCCGGTTCTGCTTCTCCCCAACGACGTCGACCGCCCTTTGCTATGGCTCCTGAGGCTAAAGGGCGGGTGATATGGCCACGCCCCCGAAGCCCGAGGGGATCGTTGCCAAGCTGCGGCAGGCGGATGGGCTGATCTCACAGGGCCAGAGCGCCTCCGACGCCATCCGCGCCATCGACGTGCGTTCAATGACGGACGACCGCTGGCGGCGTGCGTTTGGCGGCCTGAAGAGCGATCAGGTTCGCCGGATGAATGCTCCGGAGACTGAGAACCAACGGCTGCGCAAGGGGCTCGGCTCCTTCACAAGGTGACCTTCGCCCGCAAGGGCCTTGGCCGCGACCTTGGGCCAGAACCTTGAGCAAGTCGATCTGTATGGAGATGTCCTGATCCATCGTGGCGAGTATCTGCTCGACCTGACGAACGGCACTGGTACGGATCACCCTCCACGGCTGCCTCACCAGGAGAAAAACGCCAAACCGCCTGCGGGTTAGGGTGAGCAGACGAATCGCTGAGAGTCCGAGAAGGGTTATACCGCAACGCATCGGCACGGCTGTTGTTCGCCACTGTCGATGTAGAGTGCAGGATCCGCACGTCCGCTGACAAAGCAAGTTTCCAATACGGAGAGAGTTGCGAGCGCAAAGCGCGCGGTTCGGAGCAAACATAGGCTAAGAGTACGTTCCAGATATTATTCCGTTTTGCTTCCGTGTTAAGCCTATAGAAATCGCTGATGAGTAGCCCTCGCTTGGAGTGTGAGAGGACGTGCGATGAGTCGGATCGGCTGCCAAGGGTGCAAGGATGGAGCTGCTCTGCCGTTCGCCTTTACGATGGCGTTCCAGCCGATCGTCCATGTCGGAGCCAACCGCGTGTGGGGCTACGAGGCCCTCGTTCGCGGTACGGAAGGACAGGGTGCCGGATGGGTCCTCGCGCAGGTGACCGAGGCAAATCGCTATAAGTTCGACCAAGCTTGCCGGGTGAAGGCCATCGAGCTGGCCGGTGCGCTGTTTCCGGATGCTGAGACGCGCCTGTCCATCAATTTCATGCCCAACGCCGTCTACGAGCCCGCCGCCTGCATCCGCGCGACCTTGGAAGCGGCACGCCGCGTCGGCTTCTCGCACCAGCAGATCATGTTTGAGTTCACCGAGAACGAACGCATGGTCGATGTCCTGCACGTGCAACGCATCATCGCCGAGTACCGCAAACAGGGCTTCTGCACAGCACTTGACGACTTCGGGGCTGGCTATGCCGGTCTCAACCTGCTGGCGAATTTCCAGCCCGACTTGATCAAGCTCGACATGGAGCTGATTCGCGGCATCGCGAACTCACCGGCGCGTCAGATCATCATCGCCGGCGTGACGATGATGGCGCGTGAACTCGGCATCACCGTTCTGGCAGAGGGGGTGGAGAGCGAGACTGAGCTGACGGCGCTGCGGGCTGCGGGCATCGAGCTGTTTCAGGGATATTACTTCGCCAAGCCGGCCCTGGCCAGTTTGCCTGCTCTCAACGCTGTCTCCCCAATGGCCTGTCTGACCGACGTAAGACAGGCTGAAGCGGCTTGAGGCAAATCCAGCGATCCCGGGATTTGTAAAGCGGCTCTGCAAGCATCGTCAGTCGATCCACGAAGACCACAAACGCATGTCCTTCGTGAGAGAGGCTAAATCAGGACCTGTTAACCGGCTTTTCACAGGGGAGTCCTTGCAAGTATGCGAGAGTTCCCAATTATTCAGGAAATCTTAAGCGGGCACGGTCACTCTCACCTGGCGAAAGACTGATCGAGATACGCCGACAACCAGCGCCCCGATGGGCGCTACGCTCGATCGATAACACTTCATCAGCCAGGCATCACAATCATGATCCATCAGCTCGTCTACTACAGCCGCAACACCGTGCAGGGTGACGGGCGGGCCATGCTCACCAATATGCGCGAGATCCTTTCCGCTTCCCAGCGCAACAATAGCCGCGATGGGATCACGGGCTTCCTCATCTTCGACAAGACCTGGTTCGTGCAGATCCTTGAGGGCGAGCGTGCCCAGGTCACCCAGACCTACACCCGGATCGCGCGTGATACCCGGCACTCCACCGCGACCATCATCAACGTGCGGGACGTTCCGGCGCGGCTATTCCCGAACTGGACGATGGGTGGCGCCATGCGCACGCCAGAGGTCCAGGAGGTCTATCTGCAGCACGGATTTGGCGGTCCGCTGGAGCCGTCTCGCCTCAAGTCCGATCAGATCATCAGGCTGGCTCTCGATCTTCAGGCTTTCGAAGTGGAACGGCGTCAAGGCCAGCAACTGGCCAGCTAAGGTCGCATGGATCCTGGAGGGATCGACTCCAGGATCCGCTCATCCGGGAGCAGCCCCTAGACCCGTTGGCACGCAATTCGGCCGAGCGCCTCGGGTTGCTGCGCAAGGTTCGCAGCGCTGCAACTGCTCCCCGATCCCAATGCGATGTGCCAGACCGGGTCCGCGCAGATCAGGATGTCCATCGCCCTCGTACCGCTCGTCGAGACTGCGGATCCCCACTATTCCGGACGCAAATCCGAAGCCGGACAAGCCCACGCCGAACGAACGGTGCGGCCTGAACGTCTGGTGCAGCCTGCGCGGTGCTTGCGAGGCATGGCCTCCCCCCTCCTTCAGGGTTCAGGATGCCTGCAAAACCTGCGCTCGGCGCGGAGGCGTTTGGTGGAGCAGGATCAGGTCTATAGGCGGCCCTATTGGGTCGGATAAGGCAAGGCGGGTAACGATGAAGCTCCAGCGTAGCGTTGCAAAGCTGCGATGCGTTTATCGATCGACGGGTGAGTCGCGAATAGGTCGAAGAAGCCAGAGCGCGGATTGTCGATACACATCTCCATCAAGCCGGACGGAGCGCCCGCCAACTCGCCGCGGCCGGAAATTTTTAGAAGTGCGCTGACCAGCGCGTCAGGATCTTTGGTCAATTCCACCGCGCCCGCGTCCGCGACATACTCGCGGCTTCGCGACAGGCCGAACCTGATGAATTGCGATAGGCTCCACACCATCAGGATCAGTGCAAACCCAATCAAGATTGCGGCCCACGCACCACCGCGATCTCGACGATCCCGGCTCTGCACACCACTGCGCACAACCATCTCGGCTACGAACGCGAAGATGCCTGCGATCACCGTCGCGATCACCATCGTGCGCACATCGTCGTTGCGGATGTGGGTCAGCTCGTGCGCCAAGACGGCCTGCATCTCGCGTGGATCGAGAGCGTGCATCAGCCCGCGTGTCACCGTCACGGCATATTGCTGCGGATTGAGACCGGTTGCATAGGCGTTTAGAGCCGGATCCTCAGCGATGCGCAGCGCCGGCATAGGAAGGCCGCGAGCGACACAGAGATTTTCCAACAGGCGGTAGAGCGCCGGCTCTTCCGCGTAGGTCACTGCTCGTGCTCCCACGACGTGATCGATCAAGGCCTGATGGTACCGATACGCGACGAAGAGCCAGAGGAAGGCCGACAGCAAAGCGAGCGGACCGAGCCAGATCAGATCCGTGCCGGCCTCCTTGAGGCTGCTGCCGAGGCTGGATGCTGCGCCTTGATGGTGGTTCGTCGCGTGAGCCACCAGGGCCAGGGCGTAGGCGAACACAAGAACGAAGCCGAATAGAGCGGCGATCATCGACCGCGAACGGATCTCATTGCGCCGAATATGGGTGTAGAGACCGTAGGCGGGCAGCATCGTACGGGATCAGAAGCGTACGGGAGGCGGTACGTCCAACGCCTGACGCTCCCCCTCGCCAACGTCGAAGCTCGCGTGAGCGCGCATGCCCAGCGAGCGAGCGATCAGAATGCCTGGGATCGCGGCGATGGCGGCGTTGTATTCGGCAACTGTATTGTTGAAGAAGCGGCGAGCCGCAGCGACTTTGTTCTCCACGTCGGCAAGCTGGTCTTGTAGCGCCTGAAAATTGGCACTGGCCTTCAGGTCCGGGTAGGCTTCGCTCAGGGCAAACACTCGGCCAAGAGCCGCCTGCAACACCGCTTCGCTTGCCGCCTTGTCGGCTGTTCCTTGAGCTGCTGCCGCATGGTTGCGAGCCAGCACCACCGCTTCGAGAGTGCCGCGCTCATGGCCGGCATAACCCTTCACTGTCTCGATGAGATTCGGGATCAGGTCGCGTCTCTGCTTGAGCTGCACGTCGACATCTCCGAACGCTTGCGAGATCCGCGCGCGCAGGGCGACAAGGCCGTTGTAGGTAAAAACCAGCCAGAGCAGCAGCGCACCACCGAGACCGAGGATGATCCATTTCATGCGCTGTTCCGATCAAATCGCCGAGTTGAATCTGTCCACAGCAGCCGCGTGTCAGGGCGATCGCACCATTTCCAAAGGCTTGCCGCTGTCAACTTTGGCATAGCTTGTCGGACCCGATGGCTCGAAACTCAGCGACGTCTCAGGCTGACCGTAGAGCATGAGTTTGAAGTCCTCGACTCGAGCGCTGTTCAACCGCAACCGTGCGATGGCGGCGTCGCAGGGGGTATTGGTCTTCAGAGACAGCTCGGCATCCCCGTCCTTCGGACCTTTGATCAAGGTGAGCGAGCACAGCGACGGCTCGCCTGGCCGGTGCAACGTCCAAGTGCCAGTGAGCGCCGGAGCAAAGGGGGCCCGTTCCACACCAGCCTTAGCCTTGACCATGAAGTGGACGGGTGGTTTCTCGAAAGACGTCTTCATGATCGTGGTCTCGTCCTCCCCGAACTCGAGAAGGGTCTTTCCATCGGGGCCAAAAAGCCTGACCCCGCTCTGATAATCCCAACCGGTCGCGCGGGCGACAGTCGGCAAGCGTGCCGCGCAGTCCTGGCTTGGCGTCGCACGCCACATCGAGCCTGAACGCTCACGCGCGAGGTTGACACGGCAGCCGGGTTTGCCGTCGTCGGTGACGATGAGCCACTCGCCCGCACTGTCTTTGATGAACGAAGGCACCGGATCTGCGCCTGCACTGGCCCTATGCATGAGCAGGAGAGTGGCTACGAGAAGGTGATAGCGCATGCTGGAGCCCTCAGTTCTGCCTGACGAGCTCGACACGGCGATTCCTGGTGCGGCCTTCCTCGGTATCGTTGCTCGCCAGCGGAGCCGCCATGCCGACCCCTTGCGGCGTCAGACGTGTTCCTGCGACTCCAGCTTTCGTCAGGGCGGCCACCACGGCTTGGGCTCGGCGGCGGGAAAGGTCGAGATTGTACTCCACGCTGGCTTGGTTGTCGGTGTGGCCAACCACCAGCACCTTCGTGGCGGGTACGCTCCGCAGGAAGTTCACGAGTTCGGCGAGTTGGGGCTGACTGTCCGGCTTGATCTCTGCCTTCGCCGTGTCGAACTGGATGGCGTAGAGCGCAACGCGCCCATCCCGCTCGAGACTTTGGCCCACCGCGCCTGCCGCCATCGTCTCCATCCGCTGTTGGCGCGCGGCCGTCTCCACCGTGACGACGAGTGCCACCAAGCGACCGACCCAGGCTTTGCAGTTTGAGCCTGCGGAAACGTCACCCACGTTCCAGACCAGCACGGCCGCCTTGCCGCCACCCTTCGGGAGATCGAGCAGGGTGTAACGCTGGTCCGAACGGTCCTCCTGCAGGACGCATTCGGTCCAAGGTCCACCGATCATGTCGTAGGGGTAGAGCCTATGGATGATGCCGGTCTTGCTCCCCCCTGATCGTGCCGCTGTGACTGCGGAACCGCCGCACTCGTCGCGACTACACTCGTAGAGAACGCGTCCGCCCGCTTCCTTGGTCGCCTGCTGATAGCCGCGCACCACCTCCAGAGCGGAGCGCCCCTCCGGCAGAAGGTAGCTCATTCTCGTGAGGCGGCCCTCGTTCGGCGGTGAGTTCGACGGAAGGAAAAGATCGTTGTTACGGGCATCCACTTGGCCCTCGCGCCGTTCCAGCTTTGCGTTCGGCAAAGCGATCTCGTCGAACGCGCTCACTTTGCTCTCCAGCAGGGTGGCGCCGGCATATCGAGGCAGGACCGTTGCGTCGCGAGCACCCGGTGCATCGCCGGGCGGAAGAGCGCCCGCCTTCAACGGTGGGGCTGGAGGGGTTTGCCGTGCTGGTGGTGGCCCGGCAGCAACGAGGAACAGGGCCGCGGCAGCCACCAGCAACCGGATCATGAGTTCGCTCCCCCGAATCATTGCTGCTCTGATGCGGCCTGCGCGGCGCATTCAGCAAACTCCCCGCGTCTTGTCTATCGTGGGCCTGGATCTGCTGAATTCAGGCGGGCGAGCGCATTGATGCGCCGCGGTGCCGGCCATGGTGCTCACGACGAAAACTGTACCCTGTGTCGCACTGCGACTGTGTCGGCATACGATCGCAAGGCCTGGACGCTGAATGTGCCCCTGAGGTCAGCCGTGAGTGCCTGACCATCCGCGTATCCCGAAAGCTGACGGCGCACGACGTGATCGACGTCCTCTCGGATCTGTCCAAGACTGGATCGCCGCGGCCGGCTCGGAGAACGCTTGCATCGAGCCGAGCAGTCCGTGCGCCGGGCGTGTCCTGCGCGGCGGCTTGGTATACCATGATCCGATGCATCCGTTCCGAGCCGGCTTCTGGATAGTGGCGCCCGCCATAGGCATGCTGGCAGGGCTGCTCTACGGCCTCATCTTCGAGTTGAAGCTGTCGGGTTCCGCAATTCGCGGCGCCTTCATCGGTGCGCCTATCCTCCTGTACGAGCGTGGCTTGCTGCTCCGGACTTGGCGAGACCTGATCCGCCGTAGCGCCACCCCGATCTTTGTTGCCGCAACGCTGGCCACGTACGTGGCGATGATCGCGGCCGGGAATGCAGGTGCCGGCACTGTCCTTCACCATGCGTTCGGCTACATGCCGAGCGCCCGTGCTGCGATGCTGATGTCGGATGCCGGCCTCGCCTACGCCCTTGCGATCTCCGCCCTGGCCGCCTTCGTGTTCCGCGTCCGTGACCTGATCGGACCACGCGTCTTCACGAACCTGCTGCTGGGACGATACCACCGGCCGATCAAGGAAGAGCGGATCTTTCTCTTCCTCGACGTTGCGGGATCGACCCGGTTTGCCGAGCAGCACGGCGATTTGGCGGCTCAGCGCTATCTCGGCGCGATCTTCGGCGCGCTGGCCTTGCCGGTCCATCGCTCGCGCGGTTCCATCGACGACTATGTCGGCGACATGGCTCTCGTGAGCTGGACCGTGAGCCGCGGGACACGAGAGGCGTCCTGTCTGCGGTGCGTGTTCGAGTTTGCGCAGGTGATCGCCGCCGACGCCGAGTGGTGGGTGGAGCGGTTCGGCCAAGTCCCGGGTTTCCGTGCCGCACTTCACTGCGGCTCCGTCGTGACCGCCGAGATCGGCCTTGAACGCCACAAGATCGCGTATTTCGGCGATACGCTGAACACAACGAGCCGTCTCGAGTCGGTTGCCAAAGAACTCGATGTCTCGGTTCTGGTCTCAGGCGACCTGCTCGACAGGCTCGGCACGCTGCCGGCTGACATGATCGTCGAGGATCTTGGTTCGCGCAACGTGCGCGGACGCATTGAGCTGCTGCGCATTGCTGCGATCCACACTGGCTCAACTTCGACGTCTGGACCGAGGCATTTGCGGCATACAGCACTGCAATGAGGCGATCGAAGCATCGCACCTCATACCATCCATCCGGATCACCTCAGCAATCGGCAGCTTGAACGCCCCTGTTGTGCCGGCGCCGAAAATGGCATCAATGTATCAATAAGACCTGCGCGAGTAGCATCGAGCAACCGGCAATCAGGTGGCCCTCAGTGAGCGCTCTCCCGCAGTTTACCTTCGATACCGATCAGGTAACGCCCGAACACCGTTTCGAGGCGTGGAAGGCCCTACTTGGCGTCACCCATGACGTCGCGACGCCCAGCCCCAGCTTTTCAGCGCGCGTCACTTCCGTCTCGGTCGATCGGATGATCATCCGCGAGATGTCGGCCTCGCCTCAGACCGTAGAACGCTCACGTCAGCGCATCCGCTCGGATGGCCTCGACCACATCGTGCTCCACCTGACGACCGCTCCGTTCGATGTTCGCACCGAGACGGACGACATCCATGCGCCGACGGGCTCGATTACGGTCAACACGTTGTCTCAGCCGTTCCGCAGGACCGCGGCACCGGAGCAATCCTCTCCGATTCTGAGCCTTTCCCGTGAGCTTGTCGCCGAGGTTCTACCGGACCCGGAAGCCTTTCACGGCGTGGTCCTCACGGAAGGGATCAGTCACATACTCGCGACACACATGACGACGGTCACGCGGCATGCGCACTTGATCGCTCCTGAGCAGGCCGAAAGTCTTGCGAGGGCATCGGCGCAGCTGCTGGCCGCGGCGCTCGCTCCGACACGAAAAGCGCTCGGTGAGGCACAAACTGCGCTGGAGGCAGCCACCCTGGTGCGCTGTAAGCGCTACATTGAACGTCACTTGGCCTCCGCCAACCTGTCGCCAGATACGATCTGCCGTCAGGTTGGTGTCTCCCGCACCGCGCTCTACTGTCTGTTCGCTGGGACCGGGGGTGTCGCCCGGTACATCAAGAATCGACGGTTGCGTGCTGCGCGCGCGGCGCTATCGACGGCAGCCGGTTCCCGGCGCATTGCTGAAATTGCCTACAGTGTCGGCTTCACGGACCTACCCACCTTCAGCCGCTCCTTCAAGCAAGCCTATGGCATCAGCCCGAGCGACGTAGCGGACAGCGGGCCATCCGCAGTTCAGCCAGCAGAGACCGACCTCTTCGCAGAGTGGGTCCGTGCGGTGTCCCTTTAGGGCGGATCTTGTTCGATCGCCCGGCGGAGACGCCGGCTCAGTTCCGGTCGGAAGCGCTTGCACGCGACAAAGCGCGGTCGATGGAGAGGGAAAGAGTCGGCGCCTGAGTGCGCTGGGCTTCAGAGGATAGCCCCGACACGGCGGTGGGGGCCGTAGAACCTCTCACCAGAACCACGTCGTGGGCTTCGCGATCGCCTCTCCGCGCGAGACACGGCTGATCCCGATGGCGCACCGGACGATCCACCAAACGGCCACGAGTGGCAGGATGACAAGGCCGATGACGACGAGCATCGTCAGGAGCCCGATGGCGCCGTAGAGCGACCCGATCCAGAACGTGCGGATCAAGAAGGTGTAGTGGCTGTCGGCGACTGCGTCGCCATCCTTGCCGCGGTTCGTGTAAGCCATGACCAGGGCAATCACAGGGGTTATGCCCGTGAGGAAACCACCGAGGTAGAGCCAGTACAGTAGGTTAAGGTTCGACCGGGTCGGAGTGGCAGCCGGTACCATCGCGTAATCAGCTGGCATCGTTGCTGCGCCCGTACCAAGATAGGACGGCGCGCTGTGATTGACTTGATCGCTCATAGTGTGAAAACCTTGTGTCGTTGTGAGGGATGATAGTGAAATGGGATTTTCAGATTAGAACGAATATGGATTCATGACGTGTGGCGCATTGAATATCGGGATGAAAATTCGCCAAACAGGGATATTGTAAATTATTGGATTTTCTTCGCCGAGCTTAGAGCCCCCAGGGCGATTTTTTCGACACTCACTTTGACCGTCGGGCAGTCGATGTCTGTGAAGCCCTGGCTGATCTGCTTGGCAATCTCGGACATGTCCTCTTCCTGGATGCCTGCGGCCTTCTGCAGGCGCGGACCTTCCACCACGATCTGATCAACGATGTCGCTGCTGAGCTGAACGTGACAGCGTTCGCTCATCAACATCACAGCCATCAGCTCGCCGAGGGCCTTCTCCGTGGGAGTGGTCTCCGCCTGAGCTGCACCCGAGGCCATCGTGAGTATGGCGGCTAGCGCGACAACAGCTTTCATTGCGACGAAATCCCTGTGCTATCGATAATCGGACCTTAGCTAGGCCGTACACGGGACGACAATGCGGTGTGAGACGAAGAGCACAGTTGGACAAACGTTTAGGACGCTGAAGCAAGCGCGGTGAGGAACCCGCAGCATTCACCCTGCCGGGCTCGGACGGGTCGGCTGGCGGCATCCTCTGGTTGCCCTGGCAGGCGGTGGGCGTGTGAGCCGCCAGCCGACCACGGCCCTTCCGGCGTCTCCGGACGAGAAGGGTCCGTGCAAAACGCGAAGCGCTGACAGCCCATGCGAAACGCAACTGTGGGTTAGGGCCAGGCCATCGACGCCCCTGCTTCATTGTGGTTGCTGCGGGTAGCGGCCGCTGAAGAGCCGATCCGGGAGGACCCATGCCAATCCGTCTGGCTATCGCTGGCGCGCTCGGCTGCGCGCTCTGCGTTGCCCCTGCGCAGGCACGCATCACGAGCATCGCCGTCACCGCAGTCGAGCCCTTTGCCGAGGGTGCGGAGTTCGGAGCAGCCGGCGCCTATGAGCGCGTGATCGGAACGGCGCGCGGCGAGCTCGACCCGGCCGATCCAGCCAATGCCGGGATCGTCGACCTCGCCCTCGCTCCTCGCAACGCGCGTGGCATGGTCGAGTACGCCACCGACCTGTTCATGCTGCGCCCCAAGGATCCCGCGCGCGGCAACGGCACCGTGTTGTTCGAGGTGCTGAACCGCGGTCGTAAATTCCTGTTCAACTGGGTGCTGGATGCGCCCCCGCAGGCGGTACAAGCCGTCAACGATCCGCGTACAGCCGCCGATGCCGGTACCGGCCTCGTCCTGCGCCGGGGCTACACCGTCGTCTGGTCGGGTTGGGAGGCGGACGCCCTGCGCCAGCAGGGCGGCATGGCGATCGACGTTCCCGTGGCGACACGCGACGGCAAGCCGATCGTCGAAACAGTGCGCGACGAACTCGTGAGCGCGACCCGCGGCCCACCCGAGGCGCCGTTCTACCTCACCTTCAAGGCGGCCAATCAGGACAAGAGCGGCACGCAGCTCACCGTGCGCCGTCGCGAGGCCGATCCGGCTCGGCCCGTTCCGTCCGAGGCTTGGCACTACGCCACACCGCGGCAGCTGGAACTCCTACCGCCGGGGACCAAGCCACTGCCGGGCTCGCTCTATCAATTCACCTATCAGGCCACCGAGCCGAAGGTGCTCGGCATCGGGTTCGCCGCCACGCGCGACGTCGTCGCCTATCTGCGCAGCGATGCTGCCGGCGGAGCGAACCCGGCCGGCGGCACGATCCGGCATGCCCTCGCCATCGGCATCTCGCAGAGTGGTCGCTACCTCCGCGACTTCATCTACCAGGGCTTCAACCGCGACGAGGCCGGGCGCCGGGTGTTCGACGGCGTGCTGTCGCATATCGCAGGCATCGGCGGCGTCTTCCTGAACGCCCGCTTCGGCCAGCCCTCCCGCACCAACACCCAGCACGAGGATCACTTCTATCCCGAGAACGCCTTCCCGTTCTCGGCTGCGGGTCAGCACGACCCCATAACAGGACGGACCGGCGCGCTCCTGCGGGGCGACGGCTTCGATCCGCTTCTGATTGAGGTGAACACCGGCACCGAGTACTGGCAGAAGGGCGCATCGCTGCTCACCACGGATCCCGCTGGCCAGACCGACGTGCCGCTGCCCAGCACCGCGCGGGCGTTCCTGGTCTCGTCCGCCTTCCACTATGGCCGAGCCGGTCTGACCTCAACCAAGGGCCCCTGCGCGAACCCACGCAGCACCCTGAACCCGGCTCCTGCCATTCGGGCGCTTCTCGTCGCGCTGGAGGAGTGGGTGACGTCGGGCAAGGCACCGCCCGACAGCCGCGTACCGCGCCTCTCGGACGGAACCTTGGTCGAGGCCGCCGCTACCGGCTTCCCGTTCCTCGTCGGCGTGCCGGTGCCGACGGCGCCCAACGCGATCATGCGGTTCAGCACCTATGTGGACCCGCATCCTGAAAGCGGGCCGCAGTACCGGCCCCTCGTGCCGCGTGTCGACGCGGACGGAAACGACGTGGCAGGCATCCGCCTGCCGGCCATCGCGGCGCCGCGTGCCACCTTCACGGGTTGGAACCTGTACGCCGATCCCTTTCCGGCCGGTGCTCTCTGCGACCGGGAAGGCAGTCAGCTTCCGTTCGCCCGCACGCGGTCCGAGCGGGAGGCGAGCGGCGATCCCCGCCGATCGCTCGAGGAGCGCTACGGGGATCCGACCGCCTACGTTGCGGCCGTCACGAAGTCGGTCGACACACTCGTCGCGGACCGCCTTCTTCTGCAGGAGGATGGAGAGCGGATGGTCGCTGCAGCGCGGCAGCAGGCAGCTCCCTGAAGGCTGTCGCGGCGAAAGGCGATCGGGCTTGGTCGAGCGCGGGCTGGCTGGCGGGCGGAGAACCGCCCGCTCACTTGCGGCCGAGCCCTCTCACGGGTCCGGCGGATGCTTCAGGATCACCCGGATGCGCTGGCGCAACGTGACCTCTCGTCCGGGTAGAGTTCCACAGCGATGGCGAAGGCGCGGCGGGCGAGATTGAGGTCCCACACCGCGGCCGCGCATTTCTCGATCCGCGTCCCGCTCCAGATCTCGATGCAGAAGGCCGGATAGGGGCTCGGTGGCGGTTCGGGCTCGCGCTCCAGGGCCGGCGGCAGGATCAGCCGCGCCTGGCACGTCACCTCGTATGTGCGGGCGGCCGGCGCACCCGGCCGGCGCTGGTAGCGGCACGAGGCCGTGAGCGCCGCCAGCAGATCGGCTTGGCTGAGATCGCCGCCAAACCGGCCGATGAGACCGGTGATCCGATAGGAGCCGCATCGTCGGCAGGACCGGCACTCGACGGACAGCCGCTCGGCCGTGATGTCGCGCAGCCGGTCCATCTAGGCGGCATCGGGGCGGCCGCGGACGTAACCCCGCGAGATCAGGGCCGCATGGTGCTCAGCGCGCGCCTCGCTCGCCTGAAGATCCGTCAGCGCATCGGCGATCGCTCGCACAAGCGCCGTCCAGGCATCGCCGCCCGCCGCCCTGCGGTAGGCGAGGGCGATCCGCTCGGCTTCACTCGGCTCGCGCTCGACAGGGTGAGGATGCATGCCGGCGCCTCCGCATTGCAGAACATAAGTGGAACAAATAGCACCGTTCGGCCGTCCTTGACGGGCATGCCCGGGATATCTGCCGGGCCTGTGCATGGCTGTGGATGATGACGGGAAAGGCGAATGGTGGCGAAGCGTTACCGCTTTCACTGCCTGGACGGTCAGCATGTCGTGCTAGATCGGACCGGGGTGGAGCTACGAGCCCGTGTCAGCCTGTTCGGTCATGCGAGAACGGCAGCCGAGCGGGTGATGCGGCGCGGGATCGGCCGGCTCGATTGGTCGCGTTGGTTCGTTGACGTGCGCGGCCCCGATGGCCGCAGCGTCATGCTGGTGACGTTCGAGGACATCCGCGCGGGACGCCGCCCGGCAGACGACGAGGTCGAGGATGGCGATGAGGACGACGTTCGTGGTCCAGACCTTCGTGCTCAAGCGCAAGCGGCTCGTGCCCGGCGATCGCGAGGTGGTGGGCACGGAGAGCGGGGCGCGGAAGAAGGCGGGTGCGATGGCCGCACGGATGCCCGGGACGGCGGCGCTGAAGGTGGTCGCCGACGACGAGACGGGCGAGCTCGAAGGCGTGACGATCCTGGAGCAGTTCGGTGAGGTGCCGGAGGATTTCGCCGAGAGCCTGACGGCGGGATAGCTGGGCGCCATCGGGGTCGTGCAGGAGATCGTGCAGGCAGCGGATGTGGCTGCCCGAAGATAAAAAATTCCCGCGCGACCGAGCCGGCCACATCGACGCTGGGATGTCAGGCTCGCGAGTTCGGGAAGCCGGGGGAGGGACGGTGCCACCGACTACGCGTGGGCGTCGGGCAGGCTGCAATCTCGTGCTGCACCGCCTCGGCGAAGAGGCCGATCCTAAAGCCGGCAACTTCAGCCATCCAAGCCGACATGTCGGGTGGTCCCGGAACTAGACTCCCTTCGGTCTCCTGCAAGCAGGCCTCGCCGAGCCCACAACGGGAGTGCGACCAGACGTCATCACGCCCGCTCGCGCATTGGGTGACAGACGGAGCATCGCCAGACCGTGGTAAGCGGGTCATAGACCCACTTCCGCGGCTGCGAGGACCGGTGCCTTCATGGACATGATCAGGTGGTTGAAAGCCAAGTTCGCCCGGATGCAATCGTCCAGGCAGCTCGATCGGCGAATGCGCAACCAGGCATCTCAGGCCGAAGCCGGCACGCTTGATGGGCCGACTGCCGGCAAGGCTCGGGATTTCGAGCGGGACTATAATGCGGCGACCAATCTACTCAAAGTTCGAATGAACAAGAAATTTCCTGACAACTACCACGCCAGGCTCAGCTCTGGAACGAATGAACCTTATGACTATGGCGAAGAGCGCGCAGCAGCGATCGATGCGGCGTCGACGGCCATAGCCATGGCGCTGCGAGCCGGGGCCACGGTTCAGCAGGCGGCAGCGGCGGGTGCCGCAAGCGTCGGCATTTGATTGACACGCACGCCCGGGCGCAGCGCTTGGCATCTGCCAAGCGCGAACCGGTGCGGATTAACCTTCGTCTTTCCTTGGGCCGCGTGCGACCTCCTGCATCTCCGCATCCGGCAGCGGCCGCTGCAGGGTCAGCGCCTCGCCAGCCGGCGCCTCAAGCCACATGCGCCACGCGTCCTCCGTGGTCAGCAGGACGGGCATCGCCTTCGGATGCACCGATCCGACCACCCCGTTCGCCTCGGTTGTGAGAAACGCATACAGCCGATGCTCCGCCTCGACCGGCTCGTCGCGCTGCGGCCCACGGATACCCGTCCAGGGCCGCCAGATGCCCGCGAAGGCGAACAGCGGTCGCTTGTCGTCGAGGGCGAACCACACCGGCGTCTTGCGCGGCTTCGTGTCGGCATACTCGCTGAATGCCGAGACCGGCACGAGGCAGCGGAACTCCGGCTTCAGCCAGGGCCGCCAGTAGGGCGAGGCGACGTTGCGGACGTTGGTCACGGGTCGGGTGCCCGCTTTGGGCGGCGGGAAGCCCCAGCGCATCATGCTGAGTTCCCGACCTTCCTCCCGTGCCCGCACGACCGGCGCCATCTGGTCAGGGAAGATGCCCGGCAGCGGCGGCAGGTTACCGGTGCGATCCTCGGTGATGCCGAACGCCTTGCGGATGGCGTCCTGACCCTTGTTCAGGCTGTAGAGGTTGCACATCCGATCATCGGGTTAGGCTGCGGTCGGCTCACGAACTGCTGACGGGCTCGCAGGATCGGTCGTGCCGCCGGACGACCCGCGGCGACCTCTGATCGCCCGCAGGTCTCACATGACGCTGAATGCCCGGGTGGATCGCCGATCGCGTGTCGATTTCCGCGGCGGGTTGCACACACGGCCCCGCGCGGGGAACATCGGATTGCAGAGGCGAGAGCGCGACGGTCTGGCCGAAGAAGGCAAACGACATCGCGTGGCATCCAATCATGGTGGGGGTATGCAGAGGTAAGAGCCCGGCTGCCGCCTGTGTTCCACCGAAACCGACCCGATCGGTTCGACCGTGTCGCGGAGCCATGATACTCTACAACACAACGATGCGCCCGGTTTCCCTGACGCTGCTAGGGCTTTTTCATGCAGACGGCATGCGGTTCTGAAGCCTTCGCGGGTTTTGCCGACATATCGATGCAGCCGACGGACGATACGCCATCGGCAAGCGAGATCGTCGGCAGAACCCCGGTTCCGGTGCAGTAGGCGCTGAGCAGGATCTCATCGCGCTGACAGGCGACGTCGATGCGCACCTGATCGTTCAGCGCAGGTCCCGGGGGGCCGCGTTCCCCTCTCTCGCCCCGGTCACCAGGAGCCCCTCGCGCGCCCGTCGCGCCCGGCAATCCGGAAGGGCCTGCCGGACCGGCAGCACCCGTGTCGCCCTTCGGTCCGGCCGGCCCTGCCGGCCCCGGTTTCGGATCCTGACATCCACCCAGGCTGAGCGCGCCCAACAGGAGGGCTGCCTTCAGAGCCAGTCGCATTTGAGATTCCGCATGCCGAGCAGCGGGCCAAGTGGTGCAGGCTGTCCGCAGATCAACGACCGGCCTTTGGGCTCGCACCGGATCGGCGAAGCACCATCCACTGTGCCGCGGCGCCGGGTCGTGTCCCGCGCCGTATCGATCCTGGCCGATGGGATGCGCGTCCGTGTGGTGACCATTGGGAGGCCCAGCGACAGAGGGCGTTCCCGCCTTTTCTCAAGCGGCGGAGATGGGATGTCGTGGCATCCTCACGGGACGGTGGTGGTGCTTCGAGGCTCAGATGTCATGGATCGGACGAGCGAACTCGGAACGTCGCCGAAGGCCCGGCGTAACCCTCGACAGCTCGATGGAGGGTTCGATGATCTCAGCCGATACGCCGCAGCCGAGTGACGATCCGCTACCTGAGCCACAGGCGCCGGACAGCGATCCACAGCCGGCCCCTCCAGCGCCGCAGCCGCCCGGTCCCATTCCGGAACGGGAACTGGAAGAGGTCGAGGAGCAGCCGAGCTGACCAGCAGCAACCGCGAGGATTGCTGATCCTTGACGTCTCTCGGGTTGAGGGCGAGCGAAATACCCGAGGCGGACCGATGCCTCGTGCGCGGTCTTCGCCGAGCACGCCATGGGCCGCAGGGGGAGGCACGATGGACGACGATCGGGTCGGGTCTTTCGAGCCGGAGGCGCCTATGAAAGCCATCGCGATCACCTCCGCCCTGGTGCTCGGCGTGCTCTCCGCGGCACCGGCCACCGCTCAGGGCACTGGGCCGCGCGACGCACCGCCGCGTGCGGCGCCAGGGTATGACCTAGAGCCCCGTGCGCGCGGCCAGCGCGAGGCGGTGCGGCCACCACCGGGTGACGCCTACAGCACCGAAGAGCCTGACGACGATATGGACGGGGACGGGCAGGCAAGCCCGGAAGCGCCGGCTGCATCGCGCGAGCAGCGGAGGCCCTGATGAGCAAGCGGCTCGTCCCCGGTATGGCGCGTGCGTGCCGCGTCTGCTGCCGGTTCGATTGCATCCCCTCCGCAGGAGGGTCGGCGGCCCCGTTCGAGAGGGCCGTCCGACAAGTATAGTTGAGGATGTGGGCGGTGACCGCGCCGCTGAACCGGAACGCAAACCAACGCCTCGCAATTCGGCCTTCCATGCCAGCTGCCGTCACGGCGTTTGCCGGCGCATGCCCTCGCGACCGACAGGCGCCTGATCCTCTCTCACCTCACACCCGGGCCGATCGTTCGCTGAGTCCGTTCCTCACTGCGGCAGCTGCCCCGCTGCGCCGTCAGCCCATGAAGGCAGTTGGCAGACGAGATTGCGGAACTCTCTGCGCCGATCAGCCTTAGTATCTCTAACGCAATCTGCATAAGAGCTTGGCCATGCCACAAATGTTCGACTGGATCTTCTTCGCAATTATCCTGCCGCCGCCGCTCTTGTTGGCCTGGGACTATCATCGGAATCGGTCTGCCGGAGACCCGACACTCGTTCAAGCCTTCCAGCACCGTTCCGCGATGCGCTAGAGACCCGCCCGCATCCCAGTCAGCTCCGCAGGCTCCACCTCTGCTATCGCCCGGGCCTCGCCCTCCGAGGGGTGAGGTTTGGTCGAGAGCCGAAACCGTTTGCCGGTATCGCGGATCGTCCAAGTATAGAGCCCCGACACATCCTGGTTCGGCCGGACTTAGAGGGTGAAGAGGCGGCGCACATGCGGGGCCCATGGCCGTAATCTCAAGATGCGGCTGTGCAAACGCCAGTCGTCACGGTCAGTTCGTCTTGGGGATCAGGTTGCTCGCCAGGAAAGCCCGTGCGCGGCTGACCCGACTCTTGGCCGTCCCGACTTCACAGCCCATCACGGCCGCGGCCGCCTCGTAGGTGAAACCCTCGGCCCCGACCAACAGCAGCGCTTCACGAAGCTGCGGCGACAGCTTGCTCATGCGGGCGAAGACCGCTTGCAGCTCGGATCCATGCTCCTGGGATGCAGGCGTCGTGAGCTGGGCTGCGATGGCCCCATCCGCATCCTCCACCTCGCGCCGACGCTTGCGGCACTCGGTATAGAACTGATTGCGAAGAATGGTGCACAGCCAAGCCATGAGGTTCGTGTCCTCCTCGAAGCGGCTCTGGCTCGCCCAGGCTTTCAGCAGGGTCTCCTGAACCAGATCGTCCGCACGGGCGTCGTTTGCGACGAGCGACAGGGCAAAGCCGCGCAGGCCCGGAAGGGCAGCGAGCAGACCCTGGCGGAAGGCGGCTGCACGCTGATCGCTCTGAGCCGTCTGTGTGCTGTCGAGCTGCTTGAGCAAATCCAGAAAGCGTTGTGGCAGCTGAGCCTGGGTGAGGGCGAGGTAGGCGGCTTGCAGCTCACGACCGAGGTGCGCGCGCACCGTCGCGGGCAGATCGACCGGCGATGGTCCACTGGCGGCAACGGGTCCGGGTTCGCCTGCTTCAACGGTCTGGCCGGAAGTACCAGTCATGTGCGGGCTCTTCACTGCCTCTCCCACAAGTGCTCGGGCCTACGCTGCGAAGGCAGGACCTTGGCCACGCGCAAATCGCAGCCTGACCTGCCACGGTACATACAGCACGAACTGCCAAGTTGCAGTCCGTATCCCATCCAGCGGGCTCTGGCCGCTCGGAGTATGCGCAGCTGTCTGACTGCCTGGTGAACAGATACTTGCCAAGCTTGTGGGATCGTTGATCGAGCGGGAGGCGTTACCTCGGTCCGGCGAATATTTATGGGAGAGGAGATGGCTCAGCTCGTGACATGTGAAATTCTTAAATGTTCCAATGGGCGCTTTCAGGTCGTGGCTACGCTCAGCACGGGTTCGGTATACAAGCGCAGCGGCTACCTCAGCCTCGCGGAAGCAGAGGCGGGGATCGAGGATCTGCGCGCCCTGATGACCGCCTGCGGGGCAATGCTCGTACACCGGGATGACAGGGCCGTTGCACGGAAGAGCCGCACGGTGGTCGAAACGCTTAAGCCAGCTCTCTGAAGCTCGCGCGCTCTCGGGTGCGTGCGAGGACCGTCCAGTTCAGGCGATCACCCAAGCCACCGCGAACAGCCGGGCGAAGAACAGGGCCGACGTGCCCAGGATAGCAGCGACTTCTTGTTTCTGCCGGGTGACCGTGCGGGCGATGGTCGTCACGGCGGTTGAACCTGAGACACGCGTCCGCGCCATGGTGGGTGTCTGCCGATCAGGAAGTGGCGAGCCAGCCTCAAGGCCAAGGAAGGTGGCGGCTGCGGCGCGCCGGCAACGGGCCGTTGCCGCGCTCTCGCGCTCGGCCCATGCCCACCAGTTCCGCGAGTTCCGCCTCGGCGATCGCCCGGGCCTCATCGCTTGGTGGATGGTTGAGAGCAGGTACGGCGCTCCAGAAACGCCAAGCGCTCACGTGTAACACCACCGTGCATCCGGCCTTGGCAGGACTTCAAGGGTGGACAGGTTGCGGTCGTTCGGGGCGATCACTGCGCAGTCGGAGACCATCGACGGAAACGCGAATACGGCCCCAAAGTGCACTCGATGACAAAAATTTCTCTGCTCAGAAACAGCATTGAATGTGACAAAAATAATATTTATTCCTGAGTAAATACAAATTCAAAACAAAAAACCGGCTATCCAAGGTGTACAGTCCAAAATCTGCACGCCTGCAGTCAGGCAGTTTCTGGGCGTGCACGAGCCTGCCTCCTGCAACACACATCGCAAGGTTGCAGCCCGATATCATCCAGGCTGCGCGCACAAAAAGCCCGCAGTTCGTAACCGGTGCGCCTCATTCGCCACCGGATCTGCATAACGCTGATGATCGTGTCCGCCATCGTCGTCTCCTTAGCTTTCAGCCTAGTCAGCATGAGCCCAACGGGAGATGCAGGCTGTGCTCGTAAGCACGGGCGGGTGGGAGTTCGTAACGTCCGTGATATGAAGCAAGCCAGTGTCGAGTAACCGGAGGAGCGGTCTGCAAAGGCCGCCTGTTGAGGGGCATGCCAACTCTACGCACCGAACGCCGTCTCGCTGCCATCCTCGTCGCTGATATCGTCGGCTACAGCCGCATGATGGGCGCAGACGAGACGGGCACGTTACGCCGCCTCAAGGTGCTGCGCCGCGAGTTGCTCGATCCGCAGATCGCCCGGGCCGGAGGCCGGATCGTCAAGACCATGGGTGATGGACTGCTGGTGGAATTTCCCAGCCCAGTCCGCGCTGTCATCTGCGCCATTCAGATCCAGCAGGCGATGCTCGACCGAGATCCGAGCTTGCCGCCCGAGAAACGGTTCCGTCTGCGCTTCGGCATCAACGTCGGAGACGTCATGGCGGAGCCGGACGGCGATTTGTTCGGGGAAGGCGTCAACGTTGCCGCACGCTTGGAGCCTCTCTCCGAGCCGGGCGGCTTGTGCGTCTCCCGCTCGGTGCATGATCAGGTCCGGGATAAGCTGCCGTATCGGTTCGAGGATCGCGGCAAGCTGGAACTGAAGAACATCGCTCGGCCGATCGGGGTTTTTGCGCTGTCCGCTGAAGCGGTGGCAAATCTGCTCAACCCAGTTGCCGGCACGGACCCTGACGAGGAGGAGGACGCCACAGGAGAGGACGCCGCGCCGCCTCCTGTGGCGGCCATTTCTGACGCCAAGCCCGCTGCAGGCGTTCGGACGAGACGCCCTGCTCTCATCGCGGTCGGTCTGGCTGTTGTCATCGCGGCAGGTGGGGCGGGCTTGTGGTCATGGTCGAGCCACAAGGCAGGCGAGCAGGCGAGCGCTGCCGGCCTGCCGCTTGCCGGCGCCCCGAAGCCGGTGCCGGGCCTGTCGCTGGTGGTGCTGCCCTTCGCCAACCTGAGCAACGATCCAGAGCAGGACTTCTTCGCCGATGGGTTGACGGAAGACCTGACCACCGACCTCTCGCATCTGGCCGGCAGCTTCGTGATCGCCCGCAACACGGCCTTCACCTACAAGGGCAAGGCTGTCGACGTGAAACAGGTCGGACGTGATCTCGGCGTGCGTTACGCCCTTGAAGGCAGCGTGCGCCGTAATAGCCACCAAGTTGTCTTGAATGCCCAGCTGATCTCGACAGAGACAGGAGCACACATCTGGGCGGATCGCTTCGAAGGCGAGCGCAGCCGCCTGGGCGAGCTCCAGGTCGAGTTTGTCGCCCGCCTTGCGCGTTCACTGGACGTGCAACTGACGCAGGCTGAGAGCCTTCGCACGCTGCGGGAGCGACCGAACAATCCTGATGCCGCGGATCTGGCCATGCGAGGTTGGGCTGAGATCAACAAATCTCGCACACCTGAGACGATTAGCCGGGCGCGCGATCTGTTTAGCCAAAGTCTAAAACTTGAAAGCGAAAATTCTTCCGCTTTGTTAGGGCTTGCTCGAGCGGTCATATCAATACCTGGGTCCGGCTGGAGCAACGATAAGGAAAGGGACATTCGGGAGGCGGATGACCTTATCGATCGTTATAGGACAAAGAACCCGAATGACGCTGCGGGTTATGTCGTAAAGGGGGACGTTTTCCGTCTGTCCAGAAAATTCGAAGCTGCATTAAACATGTATGACGCGGCTATTTCGAGCAATAAGAATTACGCTCTCGCACATGCTCTAAAAGGGCATATCTCTACTCTCAGCGGCAATGCTCCTAAGGCAGTGAATGATGTGCTCTATGCCATTCGGCTCAGCCCGCGCGATCCACTGCTGAATCTTTGGTACTATTTTGTATGTCATTCTTATATTCATCAGCAAAAATGGTCAGAGGCTATCCCTTGGTGTGAGAAATCTGTTGCGCTAACGCCGTATTGGCTGCCGTATATCGATCTTGCGGCAGCCTATGCGTGGACTGGGCGAACTGCGGATGCTGGGGAAGCGGTCGAAAGAATACTCAAACTGATGCCCACCTACACCGTTAAAAAATGGGCGCATGCCGGCTGGTCCGACAATCCGAAGTTTTTGGAAGAGTACGCCTATATCGTGGAGGGATTGCGCAAAGCTGGCCTACCGGAGGACGAGGTCCTGCGCTGAGCGTGATTCCAACTTTTGAGCATGATGCGAATCAGCTCGTCATGACGGCATCGAGGGCTGGGCTGAGGTATGGTCTGCCCGCGCGTATGGTTACGTGTGACGCTGTAGCGAACGTCTTCGAGCGGTGACCCGACCGGTGTTTTAGGCTGGGCTGATTGAGTGGCTCCTCCATGGTGGTGTTCGACGGTGGTCTCGCCCTCGGTTTCCGGGACTTGCGGGCCTCCGGCGCGGGCGCGCTCCGACTCACCGCCTTCGCTCTGCCTGGAGACAAGGCCGACGCTTCGCTCCCCGGACCGGCTTCGCCGCGCCGGCCGCTGTGTGACGCCGATGGGAACGGGTGCGGGTGGGTCCTTTTTGGACGCCGATCTCGGGTCTCGATTGGCTGAGCTTAAAACAGCTTGGCCAGCCCAAGCTTCTCGTGTGCCTCGGCGGATGTCATCTCCCGAATGGCTTCGTCGGAAAAGCCAAGCTCACGCAGCTTCGCTCGTTGACGGCTCGTGATCATCAACGACACGGCCGGCCGTGCTGCAGGCTCAGCAGCCGCACGGTTGGGCTCGGCGTCCTCGGCGCGGCTGACACGGTCGAGGAATGCTTCTCCTGCCGCAGCCTGATCGAGGAGCATGCGCAGATATTCGTCCGCCTTTGCCATCTACGGTCCTCCTTGCTCCTCTGTCGGCCTGAGGGATGCGCCGGATCAGCAATGCGAAGGCGGCGCGGCCCGCTTGACGATGCGTCAGGCTATGGCCGTCAGTGCTGGGTCTTGCTTATCGTCGCCCCGAGTGGAAGCGGTAACGCCAGCCCTCCTCCAGCCTGCGCTCCTCAGCGCTCTCCTCCGGGATGGGGTCCAGACGCAGCAGGATCATCGCGAAACCGTTCTGCTGGAGGTACACCTGCTCGTAGAGGGCCGGCGCGCGGAGGTCGCGCTTCACATCGATCCAGAGATCGGGACTGCACGCGGCGGTGTCGCTCGCGATGTTCGGCCGATGCGGAGGGCTGTGATAGAGCGACCCTGCCGGGACCGGGCTGCCGACAGCGCAAGTGATGTCCGGGAAGGAGAGGCTCCGGTAGCACCGCTGCACCCGGCCGTTGCCCGCCACGACGACGGCGATCCGCTCGGGGTGGTACTGCACGTAGGCCCGAGCCGCCACCTCCTTGCCGACCGCAAAGTCGCGCGCGAGCAGGAGAACGTGCTGCAGATCGGGCTCGCGAAAGGCCGCCATGGCCGCCCGCAGCAGGTGCGGGGGCATCAGCATGAGAGCGGCGAAGCGGTTGGCCTCGACCTCCCTGCGCTGCCGCTGGTCGCCTGCCTTCGCTGTGAGGCGCAGTAGATCAGAACTCTTGCACAGGAACCGGCCGGGCTGATCCGGAACGTGGTGCGCCATCAGGAAATGGCCGAGTTCGTGCGCGACGGTGAGGCGGCGACGCGATTCGCCCCCGCGCTTGACGAGGATGGTGCCTGCGGACCGCTTCGCGTCGGTCACGAGGCCGCCCTCGAACTCGGTGGTGTCGAGGTCCTCGATCCTGAGGATGCCGAGGCGCGCGCACAGCTCTTGGATCGGCACGGGCACGGAAAGCTCCGGCTCGGCCCGAAGGATGCGCTTGACGAGCGCCTCCGGTGAGCTCGCATCCGCGAGGTCCATCCTGCTGATCGGCATCCGCGCAGCCCCTTCCCGTCCCTGGACCGATCCATCGGGCCGCCACGCACCTGCGACGATGGCCCCTGACGAGCTGTCCCGTCGCTGCGAGCGCGCGCCTAACGCTTCTTGCCCAGCTCGGCGGCGATATCCTTCGTCATACGACCGACCTTCCGATGTGCTGCCGTCAGCTGGTCCTGCGTGACGCCCCATCGCTTCATCCAAAACTCGACCGCCTTGCGCTCCGACAGATCGAGGCGGTCCTTATCAATGAAGCCACGCTTGTCCTTGAGGCCGGCCATGGGGATCCTAGTGGCTTGATGATTCGCGGTCTGGGACGGATCTAGCGGCCGGCCTGATGATGACGATGGCGAGAGGATAGGGGGCGCAATAATGCCCGGTGTTGTTACTGCCTCCACGGGTGCAGGGTTAGGCTTCCTGGACACGCAATGCGCAGCCCTCATCTGCGGCTGTAAGTAGTCATTGCTGCGTCATCCTAACTCGATCCGCGGCAGCCGCATGATGGCATCTGTTCGCGTCTTCAGCGAGACGCTGCCGTAGCGTTCGCCGACACTGCGGGCCGACCAGCCGCAGATTGCATCGATGACGGTCCCGGCGATGCCCGCCTCAGTCGCAACAGTGCGGAAGCGATGCCGCCAGCTGTGGTTCGGGCTCACCCCAGGATCGTCGACGTAGCGGCGCGCAAACTCGCTCAGCCGGTTCTTCACGCCCTGCAACGGTCCGGCGATCTGCCCATCGCTATCGGGCACAATGAACAGCCGGTCGGCCGCAGCGCTCTGGACGAACGCCGGGAAGCCAAGTTCGACGAGCTGGGGATGAAGGGGCACCTCGCGCGCCTGCTTCGTCTTGACCGTACCAGCGTCCGGCGTAATGCGCAGAACCCACACTCCATCCGGATGCCCCTCAACCTCGGCCTTGCGAAGGTCCTGCCGGCGTAGCTGCGCGATCTCTCCGACCCGCGCACCTGTGAACGCCAGCACCCATGGGATCCAGCGTTTGGCGGCAAAGGTTTGTGGGAGCTCCTTGCCTCGCTGCAAGCTCGAGGCAGCTTGCAGAAGTATGCGCGCCTCGTCAGCCGTGAACTCGCGATCCCGCAGCTTGACCTTCGAAGCCCGGGCCATGGTCACGTCCGCAGCTGGGTTGCCAGCGAGGCGACCGTTGGCCACGCCCCAACCGAACACCGACTTTAGAGCGGCCAAATCGCCATTCTTCACGGTGGTAGGCGAGAGCAATTTGCCATTGCTTTTTCGAGTCGCGAGACGGTGGTCCTTGAAGCGGCGGACGTCGTCGACCGTCACGCGGTGAGCTTCGTCGTGACCCAAAAACGCAACGAGCTGCCGGATCGTGTTCGTGTAGGACTCCCGAGTCGATGCAGACTTTCCTGTAAGCTCGGCCTCCTGCCACCAGGCTTCGACAAGCTCGGTCAACCCGACGCACTTGGCTGACGGCTTTGCAGGCGGCGTAGCAGCGCGGGCACTGGCCTCAGCATCAATCTCGCCGCGAGCAAGGGCTTCCAACGTCAAGCTCGCCCGCTGAACCTGGGCGGCGATGGCTTTTGCGACCCGCTGAGTGCTTGCCTCGTCCGACTCGATGTCGTGCAAGGAGAGAACGGTCTCGGCTTGATCACGGCACCAAGCTTCCAGTTCGCCGATCTTCTCGGCCTGCACGAAATCGACACTGGTGTGCGCGACGATGCCACCAGCCTCACCGGCTTCGATGCGAATGGCGCCTGGGCGCCAAAGGTGTCGATAGAGGTCTGTAGGCCAGAAGCGCTGTTGGGTCGGGTTGTCCCGGTGCAGGCTAAGCCAATGCGCGTACATCCATTGCGCGCGCTCACCCGCCTCTCGCTCGTTCAGACTTGAGCGCACCGTGCCGGTTTCGGCTGCCAAGCTCGACGACTCGGCTTGCCCGTCGCGACGCAACTCTGCCCATCTGGCCTCGAGGCGAGCTATCGCCTCAGCATGACGCTGCTTGGCCTCCGTAGGCTCGCGCGTCTGCAGGCTGAAGTACTCGATGGCACGGCCGACACGGGCGACGAGATCGCTCGGTACGCGCTTGCGCAGCCAGAAGATGCCGGTCTTAGGATGGCGGGATGGACGGGACATCGCGAGGACCATGTGCATCACCCGTGTGCATCACTCGGGCGACCCTAACCACATGATCTGACTGAACTTACCGGCGAATCAACCGCTTAGCGGTTGAATGGTGCCCAGGAAAGGACTCGAACCTTCACCTCTTGCGAGACTGGTACCTGAAACCAGCGCGTCTACCAATTCCGCCACCTGGGCAACCGACCGTTTCCGGCGGTGTGGAGAAGCGTTTAGGGGGCGGCGTGCTGCGCGTCAATCGGGTTTCGTGGGCCGACGTGAGGGCGCTGCCTTTTTTGGCGTGGGCTTCAGCACTTGAGGATATGGGCCCCGGTGAGACCCGCGCGGGCGCAGGCGTTGCGGGTGTCGGCCACCAGCGGGGCGTGGGCGGCGATCGCCGCGTAGTCGATGGCAGCGTGGTCGGTGACGATCAGGGCGGCGCTGCAGGCGCGAAGCACGTCCGGCGTCAGCGCCACCGAGCGACGGCCGGCAAGGGCGGGGTGGGCGCGGGTTGGGGGGAGTTCGGGGACGTGGGGATCGTGGTACTGCACCCGCGCTCCGCGGGCCTCGAGCAGCGCCAACAGCTTGAGGGCCGGACTTTCGCGCATGTCGTCGAGGTCCCGCTTGTAGGCGACGCCGATCATCAGGATCTCGGCGCGCCCGAGCGGCAGGCCGTGGCGGCGGTCGAGGGCCTCGGCGAGGCGCTGCACCACGTAGTGCGGCATCGCCCGGTTCACCTCGCCCGCGAGCTCGACGAAGCGGGAGGCGACGTCGAACTCGCGCGCCTTCCAGGTGAGGTAATAGGGATCGATCGGGATGCAGTGGCCGCCGAGCCCGGGTCCGGGCTGGAACGGCATGTAGCCGAAGGGCTTGGTCGCGGCCGCCTCGATCACCGCCCAGACGTCGATGCCCATGGCGTCGTAGACGACCTTCAGCTCGTTCACGAGGGCGATGTTGACGGCGCGGAAGATGTTCTCGGTGAGCTTCACCGCCTCGGCCGTCGCCGTGGAGGCAACCGGCACGACGCGCGCGACGATCGCTCCGTAGAGGCATTCGGCGAGGGCCTGGGCGGAAGGGTCGTCGGCGCCCACCACCTTGGGCACGGCGGCGAGGGTGTGGACGGCGTTGCCCGGATCCTCGCGCTCGGGCGAGAAGGCGAGGAACACGTCCCGCCCGCTCACCAGGCCCCCGGCCTCCAGGATCGGGCGCAGCACCTCCCGGGTGGTGCCCGGCCACGTGGTCGATTCGAGCACGACGAGCTGCCCCGGCCGGAGCGTCGCCGCGATGTCGGCCGCGGTGGCGCGGATGTAGGAGAGGTCGGGCTCGCGCTGGGGCGTCAGGGGCGTCGGCACGCAGATCAGGACGGCGTCGCAGCGGCCGAGCTCGCCCAGGGAAGCGGTCGCGCGGAAGCGGCCGGTGGCGCGCGCGGCGCGCAGGCCCTCGGTGTCGAGATGGCTGATCACCGCCTCGCCCGCGTTGATGCCGCGCACGCGCTCCGCGTTGATGTCGAAGCCGATCACCGGGAAGCCGGCCCGGACGGCCGCGAGCGCCAGGGGCAGCCCGACATAGCCGAGGCCGATCACGCCGACCGTGGCGCTGCGCTCGGTGAGGGCGCGCTCGAGGGCGCGGGCGAGGTCATCCATGCGGGGCGGGTCTCAATGGTAGGGGTCGGCGGCGTCGCGCAGGCCATCGCCCAGGAAGTTGAAAGCCAGCACCGTCACCAGCACCGGGAGCACCGGCACCAGCAGCCAGGGATAGAGCTGCACGGCCGCGAGGTTCTGGGCCTCGTTGAGGAGCACGCCCCAGCTCGTGACCGGCGGCCGCAGGCCGAGGCCGAGGAAGGACAGGGCCGTCTCGCCGAGGATCATGCCGGGGATCGAGAGCGTCGCCGAGGCGATCAGGTGGCTCATGAAGTTCGGGATCAGGTGCCGGGCGATCACGCGGGTGGGCGAGGCGCCCATCAGCTCGGCGGCGCCGACGAAATCCTCCTCGCGCAGCGCCAGCAGCTTGCCGCGCACCGCCCGCGCGAGGCCCGGCCAGTCGAGCAGGCCGAGGATCAGGGTGATGCCGAAGAAGACCCAGAGCGGGCTCCAGCTCGGCGGCAGGGCGGCCGAGAGCGCGAGCCAGAGCGGCAGCTCCGGCAGGGAGCGCACCAGCTCGATCAGGCGCTGCACCGCGGCGTCGACCACGCCGCCGAAATAGCCGGCGACGCCGCCGAACAGCAGCCCGAGCGCGAAGGAGATCGCCACGCCGACGAGGCCGATCACCAGGGAGATGCGGGCCCCGTAGATCATGCGCGAGAGGATGTCGCGCCCGAGCCGGTCGGTGCCGAGCAGGAACAGGGTGCCGCCCTCGGGCGGGCAGACGAGGTGGCGGTCGCCCGGCACCAGGCCGAGATAGAGGTAGCCGTCGCCGCGGCAGAGGAAGCGCAGGGGCTCCGGCCGCGTCCGGTCGAGCACGTAGTTGCGCCGGAAGGTCTCGCGGTCGAGCGTGGCCCGGTAGGGGTAGACGTAGGGACCGACGAGGCGGCCCTCGTGGAACAGGTGCAGGCTCTGCGGCGGGGCGTACAGGAAGTCGCCGTTGCGCCGCGACTGGCCGTAGGGCGCCAGCCACTCCACGAAGGGCACCGTGGCGTAGAGGGCGAGCAGGACGAGGGCCGCGGCCACCGCCATGCGGTGGCGCAGGAACTTGCGCACGAACAGGCGCCGCGCCGAGAGCGCCTCGCGGCTGCCCTCGCGCCCGGCCTCCGGGTCGAAGGGCGCCGGATCGACGAAGTGCGGCAGCGCCATCAGCGCGCGCCGAGGCGGACGCGCGGGTCGAGCCAGACCAGCACGAGATCCGAGATCAGCATGCCGGCCAGCGTCAGCGTCGCCACGAACATCAGGATGAAGCCCGCCATGAACTGGTCCTGGTTGCGCAGGGCGTCGAGGAGCAGGGGACCGACGGTGGGCAGGCTCATCACCAGCGACACCAGCACCGAGCCCGAGACGAGATGCGGCAGCAGGTTGCCGATATCGGCCACGAACGGGTTCAGCGACATCCGGAACGGATACTTGACGAGCGCCCGCAGCGGCGGGAGGCCCTTGGCCCGCGCGGTGACGGTGTAGGGCTTGGCGAGCTCGTCCAGAAGGTTGGCGCGCATCCGCCGGATCATCGCCGCCGTGCCCCCGAGCCCGATCACCAGGGTCGGCACCACCAGATGGGCGAGCAGCGAGCGGATCTTCTCGCCGTCCCAGGGTCGCCCGGTCAGGCGGGCGTCGTAGAGGCCGCCGATCGAGAGGTCGAACCAGCGATTGGCGTAGAACAGCAGGATCAGCGCCAGCAGGAAGCCCGGCACCGCGAGGCCGACATAGCCCAGCACCGTCACCACGGCGTCGCCCAGCGAGTGCCGGTGGGTCGCCGAGTAGATCGCGATCGGGATCGCCACCACGTGGACGAAGACGAGGGCGGCCACATTGACGAGGAGCGTCAGCCAGAGCGCGTCGCCGACCACCTCGGCGACCGGCCGGTCGTACTCGAAGGACCAGCCCCAATCGCCCTGGAGCAGGCCCGAGAAGCCCGCCGGCCCCGGCACCAGCCCGATCCACATCAGGTATTGCTGCGTCACCGAGCGGTCGAGGCCGTATTGCCGGATCAGCAGCTCGGCCTTGGCGACGGAGGCCGCCTCGCCGCCCGCGCGCAACTCCGCGATCCGGTTCGACAGGAAGTCGCCGGGCGGCAGCTTGATCACGAAGAACACCAGCGCGGAGATCAGCAGCAGGGTCAGCGCCATCGTCAGCAGGCGGCGGAGGACGAGGCCGATCATGGGCGGGGGCTCCGGGGCCGGGCGGCGCCCGCGCCGTCGCTATCGTCTCTGCGGGCTATCGGATGCACGCAGTGCCGCGTCCCGCGCGACGCCCCCTCTCCCCGCGCGCGGGGAGAGGCCGGCCTGCACCCTGTCGTGCAGGCCGGAAGCGCAGGCGCAGCCGGAGCGGCGGTGAGGGGGCGTCTCCGGAGGAGCCCCGTCCGTTCCCGCCCCCTCACCCTCGGGTCGATCCCCTCGGGATCGATGCGCCGCCTCGCCGCGCTCCCCGACGCGGGGGAGACGCGGCCCTCTCCCCGCGCGCGGGGAGAGGGGAGACGCGCAAGCCGCGTTGTGTGACCATCATGCCCCCGCAGCGGTGGGAGGGAAGGACCCGCGCCGTGCCGCGCGATGCGTGCCGGCCTGTCGCGCCCGACACCCTGTCTCGCCATCGCCCGCATCAGCCCCGCTCCCCGCCCGCCGGCCCGGCGGCGTCCTTGGCGGGCGCCTTGTCCCAGAAGAACTCGTCCGGGCGCTGGAGACCGATGAGGGCGGTGGGCTCCCAGGAATAGAGCGCGCGGTCGGGCACGTTGGCGAGGCGGTCGTCGGCGACCACCGGCTGAAGCGCGCCCGCCACCGTGCCGATCACCCAGAGGTTCTCGGCGTGGTTCAGCAGCATCTCGCGCCAGATCCGCCCCTGTTCCGCCGGGTCGGCGCTCTCGCGCCACGCCTGGTCGAGGGCGATCAGGCGCTGCACGCCCGCCACGTCGCAGGCCTCGCCGCTGGCGCCGTGGGTCTCGAGGTTCAGGCTCCAGCGCGGCCAGGAATAATGGTCGGCCTGGGCCGGGCTCAGCTCGGTTGGGGGCATGACGGCGGTGGGTACCGCGAGGTCGAGCCCCTGGGCGGCCACCATCACGGTCAGCCCGGCGACCGAGCGGCGGCGCAGGTTGGTGCGCTCCTGCGGCTTCACCACGAGGCGGATCCCGACCTCGCGCCAGAACTCGCCGATGAGGAGGAGCGCGTCGAGGATCATGCTGGCCTCGCCGTCGCTCTCCACCACGATCTCGATGGGGCGCCCGTCCGGCATCAGGCGGATGCCCGAGCCGTCGCGCCGGGCGAGCCCGGCCTCGTCGAGGAGGCGGTCGGCCTCGCCCGGGTCGTAGCCGGCGTTGCGGGTGCGCAGGTCCGCCGAGAACAGCGGGCTCTCGGGCACGATCGTGTCGTTGCCCTCGGTGCCGAGGCCGAACAGCAGGGTGTTGTTGAGGGTGCGCCGGTCGATGGCGTGCGAGAGCGCCCGGCGGTAGCGCGCGTCGCGGTTCAGGGCCCGCCAGCCGGGATCGAGGGTGGTGAGGTTCGGGTAGAGGGCGATCTCGGAGCCGCGCGCCACCGGCCAGAGATGGGTGCGGTAATGGTGCGCCCGCTCGCCCTCGCGCAGGCTCGGGATGTCGGCCATCGTGAGGCCCCGGAACATCAGGTCGGCCTCGCCCGCGTTGGTCTTGGCGACGAGGAGCCCGGTCGAGGCCACGTCCATCATGATGGTGTCGAGGTAGGGCAGCTGCGTGCCGGCCGTATCGACCCGGTGGTAATGCGGGTTGCGGCTGAAGACGAAGCGGGTGGCCGGCGAGCGGGTGCGCGGCTGCCAGGCCTGGAGGGTCGGGCAATCCGGGTTGTTCAGCTCGAAATTGTCGTCGAGGCGGTTGTGCAGCGCGGCCCAGCTCCGGAGCTTCTGCGCGCGTGCCGCAGCCTCCGCCGCCTCGCGCCCGACATAGCGCGGGTGGAACGGCTTCAGGTAATGCGCCGGGCGGTAGATCAGCGGGTCGCGCGGGGCGGCGAGCGCGGGCAGGAAGCGCGGGTTCGGCCGGTCCCAGGCGTAGACGATCGTCGCCGCGTCGGGGAACGTCACCGCCGGGGGCTTGCCCTCGACGAGGAGGAAATCCGGCGGGCCGCCGGGGCTGAGCTCGGGCTCGTTGGCGACGTCCTCCCACCAGTAACGGAAATCCTCCGCCGTGAAGGGCGCGCCGTCCGACCAGCGGTGGCCGGGGCGCAGGCGCAGGGTGAAGCGCCCGCCCTCGGTCTCGACCCGCTCCAGCACGTCCGGCTGGAGGCTCAGAGCCGCGTCGTAGCCGACGAGGCGGGTGTAGCCGTAGACCGAGAGGTAGCGCACGTCCCGCGCCTTGGCGATCAGGGTGCGGATCACGCCGCCCGCTTGGCCCAGGCGGCGCCCGCGGGCGGCGAGATCGACCACCAGGGGGGTGTCCGGCAGCCGTGGCGTATCGGTCGGCCGAGGGGTGTCGGTCGACCGCGGCGCCTGTGCCCGGACGGGCCGCGGCAGGCAGCTCGCGCCGAGGGCCGCGAGCACGCCGCGGCGGGAGAGGCGGGGGCTCACGGCACCAGCTCCACGGCGGTCAGCCGGGCCGGCGAGTAGCCGGTCGCCCCGTGCAGGTCGTCGAAGGCGTGGGCGCGGGCGATCAGGGCGGCGGCCTGCCGGGCCACCGGATCGTCGGCCGGCTGCTCGAAGACGCGGCCGTTGCGCCGCCAGCGGATCGGCTCCCGCGCGTCTCGCAGGGCCTCGACCATCGCGATGGTGGGGTGCGCCGGGCCGCCATGGGCGTGGATGCGGTGGCCGGCCGCGTCGTCGTCGAACAGGAGCCGCGTGAGGCCGAGCGCGTGGGCCTCGATCACCCGGCGGCCCTGCGCCACGTGGTCGTCGAAGAAGGCCACCGTCCTGGCCGGGTCGAGGCCGGACCACGCGGCCTGCGACCAGTCGCGGGTGCTGTAGCGGGCGCGGGCGTCGCGGTACTGCAGGCCGGAGAGGTCGGGGTCGTGGCAGGCGATCTCCGCCTCCGGCCGGGCCTGCCGGATCACCCAGGTGGTGAGGCCGCGGAACACCCCCGACTCGATGACGTGGTCCGGCTCCAGCGCCCGCATCGCCACGAAGAGCTGGAGCGCGCCGTTGAAGCCGCTGCCGCCGCGGCGCTGGCGCACCGGCGCCCGCGGGATCAGCTCCCAGAACGCCTCCACCAGGGCGCGGACGTCGTGCCGGCACGGGATGCCGGCGGCGGCGAGATCCCGCTCGAGCCGGGCGGCGGCGTTGCCCACGAGGGTGTCGACCTCGCGGGCCGAGACCGGACGGTGCGTCCAGTCGGGCACGGCCGGCACGAGGTCGTAGCCCAGCCGGTCGAAGAACGGGCCGAGCACGCGGCGGCGCAGGCGCTCCATCAGCACGGCCATCAGGCGGCCCGCCGCGCGTCGGCGGCGCCCTGCCGGACGTGGTGGTCGGGCTCGATCTCCACCATCGCGCCGGCCTCGTCGGGGCCGAGGCGGTAGGGCGCCGGCCAGCGGGCCGGGTCCGAGTGGTCCCCCGTCACTGCCGCGAAGTCGAGCGGGTGGTCGAGGCTCGGGTCCGGCACCGCGGCGAGCAGCGCCCGGGTGTAGGGATGGGCGGGGTTGCGGAACAGGACGTCGCGCGGCGCCGCCTCGACGATGCGCCCGCGCGCCATCACGCTGATCGTGTCGGCCATGTAGTCGATCACCGCGAGGTTGTGGGAGACGATCAGGTAGGACAGGCCGAGGGCGCCCTGCAGGTCCTTCAGCAGGTTGAGGATCTGGGCCTGGACCGAGACGTCGAGGGCCGAGACCGGCTCGTCGAGGACGAGGAGGCGGGGCTCGAGCGCCAGCGCCCGGGCGATGCCGATGCGCTGGCGCTGCCCGCCCGAGAAGGCGTGGGGGAAGCGCGAGAGCGCCTCGGGCTCGAGCCCCACCATCGCCAGCAGCTCGCGGGCCCGCGCCCGCCGCGCCGGGGCCGGCACGCCGTGGATCTCCATCGGCTCGGACAGGATCTGGCGCACGCTCATGCGCGGGTCGAGCGAGGCGTAGGGATCCTGGAACACGAACTGCACGGCGCGCCGGTAGGCGAAGAGGTCGCCGCCGGCGAGCGCCTGCACGTCGCGCGAGCCGGCGCCGGCATCGAACAGCACCCGGCCGGAATCGGGCGCCAGCGCCCGCATGATCATCTTGGAGACGGTGGTCTTGCCCGAACCCGATTCCCCGACGAGGCCGAGCGTCCGCCCGGCGGGCAGCGTCAGGGAGACGTCCGAGACCGCCCGCACGATGCGGGGGCGGTCCCAGAGCCGGCCGGCGCGCAGGGTGAAGCTCTTGGAGATGCCCTCGACCCGCAGGATCGGCCCCGAGACGGGCGCGGGCCGCGCGGGCGGGATCGTGGCGCGGGCCGGGCGGATCGGGGTGAGGCGCTCGTCCGGCCCCATGTCGAAGCGCGGCACCGCATGGAGGAGCGCCCGCAGGTAGGCGTGGCCGGGCCGGCGCATCACCACCTCGCGCGGGCCCGCCTCCACCAAGCGCCCGCGATAGAGCACGGCCACGTCGTGGGCCATGTTGGCGACCACCCCGAGATCGTGGGTGATGAGCAGGATGCCCATGCCGGTCTCGTCCTGGAGCCGGGCGAGCAGCGCCAGGATCTGAGCCTGGGTGGTGACGTCGAGGGCCGTCGTCGGCTCGTCGGCGACGAGGAGGGCGGGCCGCAGGATCAGCGCCATCGCGATCATCGCGCGCTGGCGCAGGCCGCCCGAGAGCTCGAACGGGTAGGTGGAGAGGGCGCGCCCGGGGTCGGGGAAGCCCACATGCGCCAGCGCCTCGCGGGTGCGGGCGTCGGCCTCGCGGCGGGAGGCGCCGGTATGGACGCGCAGGGCCTCGCCGATCTGGTCGCCGATGGTGTGGAGCGGCGACAGGCAGGTCATCGGCTCCTGGAAGATCATGGCGACGCGCCGCCCGCGCAGGTCCCGCATCGCCGGCCCGTCGGCGTCGAGGGCGGCGACGTCCGCGCCCTCGAGCAGGATCCGGCCGCCGGTGATGGCGGCGGAGCGCGGCAGGATGCGCAGGATCGCCTGCGCGGTCACCGACTTGCCGGAGCCCGACTCGCCGACGAGGGCCAGCGTCCGGCCGCGGGCCACGTCGAGGGAGAGGCCGTGCAGCGCCTCGAACGGGCCGGCCTCGGTGCGGAAGGCGACCCGGAGGTCGCGGATCGACAGGAGCGGCGTCACGATGCCCTCGCGCTCTCGCGGGCAGTCGACCACGCTGCGGCCTCCCCGTCCACCGCCCCGGCCGCGAACAGGTGACGCGGATCGGCGACCGTGACCGCGGGATGCGCAACCAGCAGGCCGATCAGGTCCTCGAGCCAGGCCCACAGCGCGGCGTCGTGCGCCCGATGGTGGGTGAGGAGCCCGATCGGCCCGCCCGCCGCGATCCGCGCCGCGAGGGCGTCGGCGAGGCGCTCCGGGTCGATCAGCGAGCGGGTGCCGCGCCAGTCGATCGGGTCGAGGTCGATGTCGGCGCGGACGAGGCCCGGCACGGGCGGCCCCGCGACCGCTGACAGGCCCCGGTAGCCGAGCCGGGGGAGGGCGGCGGCGAGATCGGGGGCGAGGCGGTTCCAGGGCGGCACGAAGACGGGCAGCAGGCGCCCCCCCGGCAGGTCCGCGAGGCGGGCGCGGGCGAGGCGCAGGGCCTCGGCCGCGTCGGCGACCAGCGCGGGGAGCGGCCGGTGCGGGCCGAACTCGGCGGGTTTCGCGCCCGGCGGCGCATGGTCGGCATGGGCGAGACCGTGGACCGCGACGCGGACGTTCGGCGCTCCCGCGAGGCGGCGGGCCAGCGACGGCTCGATCCCGGCCGGGATCGCGGCGAGCAGCAGCGGCGTCCCGGCGGCGAGCGCGAGCAGCCGGGCGAGGGCCGGGCCGTCGGCGACGGCGTCGTCGTCGCGCCACCAGACGGCGACCGGGGCGGGGCGGGCGTCCAGCGCCGCGCGGAGGCGGGCGATGTGCGGAGCCTCCCGGCGGCGCTGCCGGACGAGGTCCGCGATCAGCCGGACGCTGCGGGCCGCGCCGTCGCGGGCGATCCCGTGCGGCGGCGGCGCGGGGGCGGCGAGCGCCGCCGCGACGGCCGCGAGCAGCGTCCCGGCCGAGAGGTCGGCCTCCGGCAGCACCCGCGCCAGCCCGAGCGCGGCCATCCGCTCGGCGCGCAGGCGCTGCTCGGTCTCGCGCCCGCCCTCGAAGGGCACGAGCACCGCCCGCGTGCCGGCGGCGAGGAGATCGACCGCAGTGTTGTAGCCGCAGGCGCTGACCGAGACGGCGGCGCGCGCCAGCAGCGCCCGGTAATCGGGCCGGGCCCGCTCCAGCACGCCCGCGCCGAGCCCGGCCCCGAGCGCCGCGAAATCCGCCTCCGGCACGCCGGCGCCGGCGAGGATGCGCCAGCCGAGATCGGGCCGTGCCCGCGCCGCCCCGGCGGCGGCCGCGAGCAGCCCGAGCCCGGCCGCGCTCGAACCGGCCGAGACCAAGATTCCCGCGCGCGGGCCCGGTGCCGGGTCGGCCGCGTCCTCGTCGACGTAGCCAGTCTCGCGCAGCATCGGGGTCAGGCCCGAGCCCGGCGCCGGGGCCTCGACCGGCCAGGAGGCGCCGAGCGCCGCGAGGCGGGCGTCGCCGTGGACCAGCACGGCGTCGTAGAGGGCGGCCAGCCGGGCATGCGCCTGCGCCACCCGCTCCGGCTTCTCGGGCGCCACCAGGATGTCGCGGATCGAGGCGAGGACGAGGGGCCGCGGCCGGCGCGCGTGGGCGGCCTCGACGAGTGCCAGGAACTCGGGTGCCAGGGCGCGCCGGCCGAACGGGAACAGTTCGGTCACGACGGCGTCCGGCGCGAGCTCGTCGAGCGCGTCGAGGAGGATCCGGCGGCGGCGGGCGAGGAGGTCGGCCGAGGCCGGGGCGCCGTCTGCATCGCGCAGATCGGTGAAGGCGGTGCCGCGGACGTGGAGCGGCGGCACTTGCACCAGGCGCACGCCGTCGAGCCGGACGAGGCGCGCGGGCGCGCCGCCGCTCGCCAGCACCGTCTCGTGCCCGGCCGCCGCCAGCGCCCGCGCGAGCGCCGCCGCGCGGGTGAGGTGCCCGGCGCCGAGGAGATGCGTCACCGCGATCAGCACGCGCATGCGCGCACCTCCGGCGGACGGGGCACGGCGGCATCGGGCGCGAGCCCCGCGCTCGCGGCGAGGCGCCCGGCGATCAGGGCGATCCCGGCCTCCGCGGAGAACTCCGCGACGAGGCGTGCCCGCGCCGCCCGGCCGAGGCGCAGGCGCAGGTCCGGATCGGCGGCCAGCGCGGCGAGGGCCCCGGCGAGCGCCCGCGGATCGCCCGGGGCCACCAGGATGCCGTGCCGGCCGGAGGCGATGAATTCCGGCGTGCCCGCGAAGGCGGTGGCGAGGATCGGCAAGTCCTGGCTCGCCGCCTCCATCAGCACGTTGGGCAGCCCGTCGCGGTCGCCGCCGGGAGCGGCCTTGGTCGGCAGCACGAAGAGGTCGGCCTCGCGCATCGCCGCGATCACCGCGGGCTGGGCCGCGGCGCCGTGGAAGGTGACCCGGTCGGCGAGCCCGCGGGCGGCGGCCCGGGCTTCGAGGGCGCCGCGCAACGCGCCGCCGCCGATCAGGTCGAGGCGCCAGTGCAGGTCCGGCAGCGCGGCCAGGGCGTCGAGGAGGTCGTCGTGCCCCTTCTTGGCGACGAGCCGCCCGACCGAGACGAGCCGCAGCGGGTCGGCCGGATCGCCGCCGTCGCGCGGGGGCCGGGCGGGCGGAGGCTCCGGGAAGCGGGCGAGGTCGAGGCCGTGATAGGCCAGCGCCACCCGGGGTCGGTCCGCGTCCGGTTCCAGGGATCGCAGCCGGGCGAGCCCGTCGCGCGTGCAGGTCACGCCCCATTCCGCGTCGGCGAGCTTCTCGGACAGCTCCCAGTCGGGGCTCGTCCAGATGTCCTTGGCATGCGCCGAGAAGCTCCAGGCCCGGCCCGTGAGGAGCGCGGCGTAGCGGGCGACGCTCGCGGGCGTGTGCAGGAAGTGGACGTGCAGGTGCGTCACCGGGTCGGGCAACTCGCGGGCGAGGACCAGCGCCTGGCCGAGCCGGCGCAGGCGCGAGGCGGTGGGATCGCGGGCGAGATCGCGCAGGAACACCCGGAGCAGGTGCCCGAAGCCCGGCCGCCCCGCCCCGGCGAGGAGCCCGCGCAGCACGCGCATCGGCGCCTCGTGCAGGTACTCGGGGAGATAGGAGACCGGTGCCCGGATCGCCGCGTGCATCGGGTGGCGCGCGGCGTCGGTCGGGCGGCGCAGCGACCAGATCGCCAGCGGCAGCCCGCGCGCCTCGAGCGCCAGCAATTCCTGCGCGACGAAGGTCTCGGAGAGGCGCGGATAGCCCTTCAGCACCACGGCGATGCGGGGCCCGCTCACAGGGCGCACGCGCTGGCGCGGGAGGCGACGGGAGCGGGGGAGGCCGGGACCGCGGCGGTGAGCGCGCGGACCCGCTCGACGATCACCGCGAGTCCGTCGAGGAGGCCCGGCGTCATCGCGCGCGACGGCGCGGGCTGCGTGGGCAGCGCCCTGAGTGCCGCGGCCATCCGGGCCGGATCCCGCCCGCCGGCCTCGTCGAGGACGCGCACCAGCCCCAGAGCCTCGGCGGCCTGCGCGCGGATCTCCTGCTCGCGCCGCGGCTCGGTGCGCGGCACCAGCAGCGCCCGGCGGTCGAAGGACAGGATCTCGCAGAAGGTGTTGTAGCCGCCCATCGCCACGATGCCCGCGGCCTTGCCGATCAGCACCTCGATCTCGGCGTCGAAGGTGATGGCCCCGAGCCGGCCCGGCAGCCGCGCGATCCGCGCCAGGAACGCGGCCCGGGACACGGCGTCGAGGAAGGGCCCGAAGGCGACGAGCGCCGGCAGCGGGATGCCGGGATCGGCCTCGTAGGCGGCGATCACCCAGTCGATCAGCGCGGCGCCGTCGCCCCCGCCCCCGGGGGTGACCAGGATGAACGGGGCCTCCGCGAGCGCCGGCTCGCTCCGCCCCGGCGCCGGCCGCGGCAGGGCGCGGCGGAGGTAGCCCGTATAGGTCAGCCGCGCCTCGATGGCCGGGTCGAGGTCGAGCCCGGCGAGCGGCCGGTGCAGCCCGGGCACGCCGTAGACCCAGACCTCGTCGTAATAGCGCGCCAGGGCGGCGGCCGCGCCCTTGCGCGCCCATTCGGGGCCGAGGCGATCCACGTCGTCGAGCACGTCGCGCAGGCCGAGCACCAGCCGGCAGCCCCGGGCGGCCTGCCGCTCCAGCGTGGGCAGGATCTCGCCGTGGAAGCCGGTCGGCTCCTTGTCGACGATGATCAGGTCCGGCCGGAAGGCCTCGGCCGTGCGCCCGATGAGGGCGGCGCGCCGCGCCACCGTGACCTCGAGGGGAATGCCCGGATCGAGGCTCGCATAGGCGCCGTCCGGCCGCTTCGTCACCGGGGGCACCCGCACCGCGCGCACGCCCGGCGCGAAGCTGAACCGATCCAGTACCGGCGAGCCCGACACCACCACGGCCCGCGCCCGTCCGGCCTCGACGATCGCGTTGGCGATGGCGCGGGAGCGGCGCAGATGGCCCAGTCCGAAGGTGTCGTGGCTGTAGATGAGGATGCGGGCCACGGCGGGACCGCTCTCCGAGGCTTGTCGCGACACGGTCAACGGGCCACTCCGGCGGCGTTGGGTGGATGGGTGTTCGCACACCCCGTGCCGTCGTGCCAAACGGATCCGCGCGCTTGCCTGTGCAGGATCGCACGGTGCGCGCGCACGGCCTGCTGTTCAGAGGGTAGAACCCCGGAGGTCCGTCGGGAGGCGAATCGCCCGGCGGCGCGTCCGGGAGCGAGGCGATTCCGGGCGACGGCATGCCCGGGCCGGGCGAGAAGGGACGCGATGCGCGCGCTGCAGCCGAAGCTGTTCGGATATATCTGGCGGTACTCGAAGCGTGACCAGCTCACGATCTGCATCGTCGTCCTCGCCTCGCTGCCGTTCTACTTCGGGTCCCTCGATCTGCCGCGCCGGATCGTCAACGACGCGATCACCGGCAAGGCCTTCGAGAAGGGCAACGCCACCGCCCCCTTCCTCGACATCACCCTGCGCTGGCCGACCTGGCTCGGCGGCGGCACGAGCCAGGTCTTCTCCGGCTTCTCGGTCGGCCGCCTGGAGCTGCTCCTCGGCCTCTCGACCGTGTTCCTCTGCCTCGTCCTGATCAACGGCGGATTCAAGTACTGGATCAATCTGCAGAAGGGGATCCTGGGCGAGCGCATGCTGCGGCGCCTGCGCTTCCAGCTCTTCGCCCTGATGCTGCGCTTCTCGCCGGAGACGCAGGCCGAGGTGAAGGCCTCGGAGACCGCGACCATCATCCGCGACGAGGTCGAGCCGATCGGCTCCTTCATCGGCGACGCCATCGTGGTGCCGGTCTTCCTCGGCACCCAGGCGGCGACCGCCCTGGCCTTCATCCTGATGCAGAACGTCTGGCTCGGCCTCGTGGCGGGCGGGATGGTCGGCGTCCAGATCGTGGTGATCCCGCGCCTGCGCCGCGAGATCATCCGGCTGAGCCGGCGCCGCCAACTCGCCTCGCGCAACCTCGCGGGCCGGATCGGCGAGGTGCTGGAGGGGCTCGACACCGTCGTGGCCAACGGGGCGGGGCGCTGGGAGCGGGCCGAGATCGCGGGACGCCTGCACAGCCTGTACGACCTGCGCCTGCGCATCTACCGGCGCAAGTTCGCGGTGAAGTACCTCAACAACCTGCTGGCCCAGGTCACGCCGTTCCTGTTCTACGCCATCGGCGGCATGTTCGCCCTCAGGGGCGAGCTGGACATCGGCCAGCTCGTGGCCGTGCTCGCCGCCTATCGCGACCTGCCGCCGCCCCTGAAGGAGCTCATCGACTGGGACCAGCAGCGCCTCGACGTCGAGGTGAAGTACGAGACCGTGGCGGCCCATTTCGCGCCCCAGCGCCTGCGCCCGGAGGAGCATGCCACCGAGCCGCCGCCCGCCCGGCTCGGCACGCCGCTGCGGGCCGAGGGCCTGAGCCTCCGGGATCCGCAGGGCGGCTCGGCGATCGAGGTCGAGGATTTCAGCGTGGCGCTGCCCGTCCGGCTGGCCCTGCTCTCGCCCGGCAGCGGCGTCGCCCATCAGGTCGCGGCGGTCGCCGCGGGCCTGCAGCGACCGCTGGGCGGCCGCATCCGGATCGGCGCGCACGACGTCGCCGGCCTCCCCGAGGCGGTCCGCGCCCGGCACATCGCCTACGCGAGCGCGACGCCGGTGCTGTTTCCCGGTACCCTGCGCGACAACCTCCTGTACGGCCTGCACTGGGCGCCCGGGGACGAGGCGCGGGCCGAGGACAGGCGGCGGGCGGAGGCGCTCCGGACCGGCAATCCCGAGGAGACGGTCGACGAACCCTGGATCGACTACGCGGCCCTCGGCGTGGACGACGCGGCGGCCCTCGACGCGCGCATGCTGGACCTGCTCGGGCGCCTCGGCCTCGCGGACGACCTCTACCGCTTCGGCCTGCAGGCCCTCAGCTCGGTGACGCACGACACGCCCGTGGGCGCCCGCCTGATCGCGGCGCGGCAGCGCCTGCGCGACCATTTCGCGGAGGCCGGGACCGGCGGCCTCGTCATCCCCTTCGCGCGGGGCAGCTACAACGACCAGGCGACGGTCGCCGAGAACCTGCTCTTCGGGGTGCCGCGCGACCCGGCCCTGCGCGGGGCCGCCCTCGCGGCCGACCGGAGCGTGCGCGCGGCGCTGGCCCGGGCCGACATCCTCGACGACCTCGCCTGGATGGGCGTGCGCATCGCCCGCACCCTGATCGAGATCTTCGGCGACCTGCCGCCCGGCCACGCGCTCTACCGGCGCTTCTCGCTGATCGACCCCGACGACCTGCCCGACCTCGCCCGCCGCCTCTCCGGCATCGGCCGCGGCGGCCGGCTCGGCCCGAGCGACAGCGAGACCTTCCTGGCGCTCGCCCTGCCCTATATCGAGCCGCGCCAGCGCCTGGGCCTGCTCACGCCGGAGCTGCGCCACCGCATCGTCGGCGCCCGCGCCTTCGTGCAGGACGCCCTCGAGGGGCCGGACGGCCACGGCATCGAGCCCTACGACCCGACCCGGATCAACCCGCGCAGCTCCGTGCTCGACAACCTGCTGTTCGGGCGCATCGACATGGCGCGCATGCACGGCGAGGCCGAGATCCAGAAGCAGGTCCGGGCCGTCGTGCAGGAATTCGACCTCGAGGCGGGGATCCGGCGGCGCGGGCTCGACTTCGCGGTGGGCAATCGCGGCCGCCTCCTCAGCACCCGGCAGCAGGTCGCCGTCGATCTGGTGCGCGGGCTGCTGCGGCGGCCCGAGATCCTGATCGTGGACGGCGCGGCCTCCGCCCTCGAGGGCGGCGTCGGACGCTTGGTCGCGGCGCTCGAGCCGGACCTCACCGAGACCAGCCTGATCGCGGTGGCGGCCGACCCGGCCGAGGCGGAGGGCCTGCCGCATCGCCTCTTCCTCGCCCGGGAGCACGGCGGGCGCGTCGGCGCGCGCCTCACCGCGGCCGACGCCTGAGACCCGGCCTCCGGCACCGGGCGGAGTCCGGGTGGGACCGGGGCCTTGATCGCCATACAGCAAGTGCCTATTAGATACTTGCTGTATGGCTTGGGGCGGGCGATGGAGATCGAGCGGAGCATGCCGACTCACGTGGGGATCTTGCCCGGCCGCGGCGCCGGGGCGGGCGCGCCGTCGATGCGGCTCGATCCGCATCCGCGCACCCCGATCTCGGCGGCGCTGACGCTCGGGCTCGGCCCCCGCCTGCGCCGGCTCTACGCGTCGAGCCTGCGCGCGAAGGTGCCGGCGCATCTCCAGGCGCTCGTCTCCCGGCTCGAGGCCGCGTCGGACGCGCTCGACACCCTCGATCCGGACCGGTTCCGCGACGACCTCCTGACCCTGCTGCCCGACCTGCGCCGGTTCGCCCGCTCGATCGCGCCGGGATCGGACCAGGCCGACGACCTCGTCCAGGAGACGCTGCTGAAGGCGTGGCAGAACCAGGACCGCTACCGGCCGGGCAGCAACCTGAAGGCCTGGGCCTTCACCATCCTGCGCAACCAGTACTATTCGGAGAAGCGCCGGACGAAGCGGGAGGTCCCCGACGTCGACGGGGCCGCCGCCGGCCAGCTCGTCGCCCTCGCCGATCAGGTCCACAAGGTCGCCCTCGCGGATGTCTGGTCGCGCATCCAGGCGCTGCCCGCGCCGCAACAGGAGGCGCTCCTGCTCGTCGCCGCCCAGGGCATGACCTACGAGGAGGCCTCGGCGGTCCTCGGCTGCCAGGTCGGCACGGTGAAGAGCCGGGTCAGCCGGGCGCGCAGGAGCTTTCCCGACATCCTCGGCCTGCCCTGAGCCCGCCCTGCCCGGCGGGTCAGAGATGATGCCCGTCGAGGTGATGGGGGGCGCCGGCGTGATCGGCCAAGCCGACGAGCCCGACATCGGCGTGCACGCCCGCATCGCCGTGCCCGCCCCCGTCGGCCGGCGCGTGGCTCTGGGCCGGCGCGCTCGGGTGCGGCTTGTCCGAGGCGAAGACCAGCGTCCCGGTCGCATCGACGCTCGCCGCGGGCGGCTTTGCCGGACCCGGTCCGCCCTGGGCCGTCGGCCCGGCTGCCGGACCTGATCCCGGGTTGTCGGGCACCGGGTGGCCCGCATCGGCGGCCTTGGCCGGGCCGTGGGAGCCGCCGCCCGCATCGGCGGCCGGCGCGGCCGGCTCGGGCGCGGGCGAGCCCGCCGCGTCGGGCCGGGCGTGGCCGTCGCCACCGGTCGCTGCATCGCCCGCGGAACGGCCCCCGTCGGCGCCGGTCGCGGCGTGGGCCGCGGGCGCCGTCTCGGCCGCCGGGAGGGAAGCACCCCGGCCCCCGTCGGCCTGCGCCGGGTGGCCGTGACCCTCGGATTCCTTGCCCGGCGCCGGCGGGCCGGCGGCGTCGTGGGTCTCGCCGTCCGCAGGGCGCACGGCCGTCCCCGCATGAGCCGCGTCCGAAGCCTCGCCCGGGCCTTTGCCCGAGCCTTCGCCCGAACTCTCGACCGAGCCTTTGCCCGAGCTCTCGAGCGAGCCTTTGCCCGGGCCCTCGCCAGCGTGGTGGCCGTCCGCCCCGTGCCGCTCGGGTCCGGTCGCCAGCGATGCGTCGGCCGCGTGGTCGTGATGCCCCGGATCGCCGGCTCCGCCCTTGCCCTTCCCGGCGGAATCCGAATCGGTCGACGGCGTCACGGCCTGGGCCGATCCCGAGCCGTGCTCGGCCTTGCCGGACCGGTCCGCCTCGGACGCGCTCGCGGCCGTCTCGGCATCGCCATGCACGGTCGCGTGGATCCAGGAGGCTTGTGAACTGGCTTGTGAACTGGCCTGCGTGCTGGCCTGGGACGCGGCCTGCGCGCCGGTCCCCGCCCCGGACGCGTGCGCCGCCTCCGAAGCGGCCTCCGAAGCGGTCTGCGATCGGCCCGGCGCCGCGGCGTCCGCCGAACCGGAGGCGGCCGCGCCCGTCGATCCGGCGCCGTCGACCGCCGCGCCGGATTCCGCCGAGGCCGGAGAGCCCGCGGCCCGCGCCGTCCCGGCCTCGGCCGCGCCGGGACCCCGGCCCTCGGGCCCGGTCTGGGCGTGCGGCTGACCGAGCCCCAGGCCCGCGTGGTCGGGGCCGTCGTGCCCGGGATCGGGGCGGACGGGCTGGCTCGGGCCGGGTCCCCCCGTCGCGGCGGCCGCGGATCCCACCGCGCCGGGGCCCGGATGCGGATTCGGATCGGGTCCGAGGGACGCGCCCGACGTCACGGCGCGCGCCGCGCCGTCGGCCGAGGCCGCGGGCTCCGCCTGGATCGAGGCCGTCGCCTCGCCGCCCCCCTGCGGCCCGAAGCCCCGGCCGGAGGCGGCATCCGCCGCGACCGGGTCGGCGGCGAAGGCGTTCGCGGCGAAGATCATGGCCGAGAACACGAGGGCGTCGATCCGCTTGCGGTGGCCGTCATCCGCATCCGGCGCGCCCGGGCCGCCGGGCTCGGCCGCACGCGCGGCGGGCGTCGTGTCCGGCCGGGCGGCCGATGCCGGGCCGCCCTCCGGGCGCGCCGCCTCCGCCGCGACGGCGTCGTCCGGCGACAGGCTGAGCGCCGCGGCCGCGACGAGCGCCGCCAGCAGGGCGGCCGGATGGACCGTGAGCCGGGTGCCGTCGGCGCCCCGGGGAATGGGCAGGAGCTCGGGGTGGCGCTGCGCGACCTGATCGATGAGGGCGCGGAAATCGTCGCCGCGCACGGGCCCGTCGAGGACGTCGGAGGCGACGAGATAGCTGCCGTCGATCCGCGCGAAATGCATGATCGCGTCGCCGTCAGGCCGGCAGAAGACGAACCAGGGCTCGGCCTCGTCGCTCAGGCCCTGTTCGCTGGCGATCTGCAGCCCGGCCCGGATCAGGGCGGCCTCGACCCGATAGAACTCCGCGAGTTCCTGCTGCGACCAGCCGCCCCGGGTCGTCGCCGCGGGCCGGAAGAACGAGATCACCGCACTCATCTGGACCTCACCCGTCTGGACCCCACGATCGCGCCCGCCGCGACGCGCCGACGCGGGGACCGGCCGCCCCGGCGCATCGGCCACTGCCCGCGGACCGGAGGCCGCCGGAGGACGCGCGTCCGCTGCCGGATTCCCGTCCGTTCTCGGACGAAAGTCCGCCGCGGGCCACGCGACGGCAAGGGGGATCTACCGCTCATGGAAGCCGCGTCCCAGGGCCTCGAAGAAGGGGGCGACGAGATAGTCGAGGGCCGTCCGCTCGCCGGCGGAGACGACGATCTCGGCTGGCAGCCCGGCGATCAGGCGGGGCCGCACGTCCCCGGGCAGCGCGCGCTCGTCGATCTCCACGGTGCCGGCGAAATAGGCCTGCTTCGTCCCGTCGTCGATCAGGCGATCGCGCGAGACCGTGCTCAGCGTCCCGAAGATCGCCGGCATCCGGCGGGTCTGGAAGGCCGGGAACCGGATCTCGGCCCGCATTCCCGCATGGACGGCCTCAAGGTCGTTGGGCGCGAACTGGACGCTGATCACCAGCCTGTCGTTCGTCGGCACGATCTCCATCAGCGGCTCGCCCGAGCGGATCACCTGCCCGATCGTGTAGACCTTGAGGCCCTGGACCACGCCCTGGTGGGGGGCGCGGATCTCGTGGCGCCGGAGCACGTCCTGGGCGACGACGAGCTTCTCGCGCAGCTCGGTGATCCTCTGGCGGGTCTCCAGAAGCTGTGCGGTGAGCGTCTCCTGGAGCTTCTGGCGCAGCTGCGCCGCCTGCATGCCGGCCTCGTTGATGCCGTTCTGCGCCTTGGCCGTCTCGGCCACGGAGCGCCCGATCACGCCGTCGAGGCGGCTGCGCTCGCGCTCCATCGTCAGGATCCGCGAGAGCGGGATGAGGTCCTTCTCGCGCAGGCTGCGCAGACCCTCCAGCTCCTGCCGGATCAGGGCCACCTGCTGCTCGACCGAGGCCTTCTCGACCGCGAGGCCCGAGATCTCGGTCCGGAGCTGGGTCACCCGGGCCTCGATGAGCGCGAGCTGCGCCCCGAACGAGGCGCGCCGCTCCGACAGCTGGCTCGCTTGGTCGGCGATCAGGCGGGCGAGGCCGGGCTCCCCGCGCCGCGCCGCGATCTCGGGCGGCAGCGCGAGGTCGGCGGTCTGGTCCTGCTCGGCGCGCAGCCGCGCTTCCAGGATCAGGGCCGCGTCGAGCTGACCGCGGAACAGGTCCGCGCTGGCGCGGGACTGCACGGGATCGACGCGCATCAGGACCTCGCCGGCCTGGACGGCCTGCCCGTCGCGGACCAAGACCGCCTCGACGATGCCGCCCTCGAGGTGCTGGACGACCTTGCGGCTGCCCTCGGCGACGATCACCCCGGGGCTGATCACCGCCCGGTCGAGGCGCGCGACGGCGGCCCAGGTGCCGCAGACGCCGAAGGTCGCGACGATGAGCGCGTAGCCGGCCGCCGCGTACCAGCGCCAGTCCATCAGCCCCGGGATGTGGGACGACCCGGCTGCGGCGCCGAATCGGGCGAAGGGCCGGGTCCGGGGTTCGGCGCCGGCTTTCGCGAAGGGTTCGGCGACGGGCAGGGCCAGCGTCTCGGTCGGCGGCGTGGCCATCGCTCACCCCGCGTTCCGTTGCGCGTCGGCGGCGTGCCGGGGCTCGGCCGTCCCGGAGCCGCCGACGAGGGTCGGGACCGGCCGGGGGCCGGCGACCTGCGCGAGCACCTGCTCGGCCGCGCCGAAGCTCTGCACCCCGCCGCCGCTCATCACCAGGATCCAGTCGGCCTCGGTCAGCAGGGCGACCTTGTGGGTCACGATCAGGATCGTCGCGCCCGCCTGCCGCAGATCCGCCACGGCCCGCATCAGGGCGGCCTCGCCCGCCTGGTCGAGGCTGGCATTGGGCTCGTCGAGCACGACGAGGCTGGGATCGCCGTAGAGCGCGCGGGCCAGGGCGATGCGCTGGCGCTGCCCGCCGGACAGGCCGTGCCCGCCCCGGCCGACGAGCGTGTCGTACCCGTCGGGCAGGGATTGGACCAGTGCGTGGCAGCCCGCCCGCCGGGCCGCCGCGAGGACGTCCGCGTCGTCGGCGTCGGCGAACCGCGCGATGTTCTGCGCCACCGTGCCGTCGAACAGCTCCACGTCCTGGGGCAGGTAGCCGACATGGTGACCGAGCGCCTGCTGGTCCCAGTGCCGGAGGTCCGACCCGTCGATGCGCAGGCTGCCGCTCGCGAGGGGCCAGATCCCCGTGACGGCCCGGACGAGGGTCGACTTGCCCGCGCCGCTCGGGCCGATGATCCCCACGACGCTGCCCGGCTCGAGGCGGAAGCCGACGTCGTGCAGGATCGGCCGGCCGGAGCCGGGCGCCGCGACGCAGACGCCCTCGGCCTCGATCAGGCCCCGGGGTCGCGGCAGCGCCAGCCGGCGCGGCGGGGGGCCTGCCACCGCCACGAGTTCCCTCAGGCGGCGGTAGCTCGCCCGGGCCGCGATGAAGCCCTTCCAGTTGCCGACCACCGATTCGATCGGCGCCAGCGTCCGGCCGATCACGATCGAGGCGGCGATCAGCGACCCGGCGGAGATCTCCCGGTGGATCGCGAGGTAGGCGCCGGCGCCGAGGACCAGAGTCTGCAGGAGCATGCGCACGAACTTGGTCGTGGCCACGATGAGGCCGGCCCGGTCGCTGGCCCGGGCCTGGAGACCCAGCACGCCGTCGTGGCGATCGCGCCAGAGGCCCCGCATGGCCGCGAGCATGCCCATGGCCTGGAGGACCTCCCCGTTCCGGAGGGTCGACGCGGCCTGCTGGCCGGCCTCCCGGGAGGCCCGGTTGGCGGCGTCGAGGAGGCGCCGCGTGGCCCATTCGTTGAGCAGCGTCAGTCCCAGGATGATGCCCCCGCCCAGCAGCGCCATCCAGCCGAACCAGGGATGGAGCACGAAGCAGGCGAGCAGGAAGATCGGGGTCCAGGGCAGGTCGCAGAAGGCCAGGATGCCGCCGCCGGTCAGGAACTCGCGCAGGACGTCCACGTCGCGCAGGGCGGTCTCGTGCTGCGCGCCGGGCCGCAGCAGCGTCCCGCGATGCGCCGCATCGAAGACCGGATCGGCGATGGCGCGGTCGAAGATCAGGCCGCCCCGCACCAGGAGGCGCGCCCGGAGCATGTCCAGAGCCGCGTAGACGGCCAGCGCGAAGGCCGCGATCAGGGTGATGCCGACGAGGGTCGTCTCGCTACGGCTGGGCAGGACCCGGTCGTAGATCTGGAGCATGTAGAGCGGGCTGACGAAGAGCAGCAGGTTGATGAAGCATCCGAAGATCACGGCCGTGGCCAGGACCGGCCGCAGCGCGCGCAGGCCCGTATCCAGCGCCGGTCGCAATGCGGGATCAGCCATGATGCGCCTCGCCCGGATCGGGTTCTACGGAGCTCCGGACCGATCGGAGCCCCGGCACGGAGCCGATTTCGCGCCGAAGGGATCCGAAATCGGGAAGACGGACGCCGGGGCCGGCAAGTCGAGAGCCGGGCGATGCTTGGCCGCTTCCCCGTTCAGGTCGGCACGGGACGTTGCGCACGCACGGATCATCTCTGCCGCCCTCGACGATCATCCTGCCAGGGTCGGGATAATAGCGCGCGCGCAGCGTGTTCCAAGCATCCCGCCAAGCATCCCGCCAAGCATCCCGTCAGGCCTTCCTCCAAACGTCCCGCGGGCGGTCGCGGCGACGCCGCCCCGGCTCCCGTCTGGACACGGCGCGCCGGTTCCGGGTATATAGTTTTCACTGTACAAGCGTGTCGCCGCGACGGGGCGCGCGGGCAGGAGGGACCGACTCCCGTGTATGCTCATCACCAACGCCTGGATTCCGAAGGGGTGCTGGAACTGCGCCGGGAGGGCGGCCGGTACCTCAAGGAACTCCGCGAGGCGCGCGGCCTCTCGCAGCGGCAGCTCGCCGCGCTGGTCGGCGCCGACTACTACACCTTCATCTCGCAGCTCGAGACCGGCCGCGGCCGCATCCCGCCCGACCGCTACCGGGCCTGGGCGGAGGCGCTCGGCGTCGATGCCCGGGACCTCGTCCGGAACCTGATGCGGTTCTACGATCCGATGACCCACGAGATCCTGTTCGGCGAGGCGCCCGCGGCGTAGCGCGCCCGACGGCGTTCCGGACATCCCAGGCGTTCCGGGCGTCGCGTCGGCCCGCGACCGCTCAGGGCACCCGGCACCGCAGGGCATCGGCGGCCTCGACCACGCTGAGCGCGCGCCGCCGGATCTCGAGGGGCACATCCGGCCGCTCCGACACGGACGCCGCCTCGCGCTTCAGCGTCGCGTCGCAGGCGCAGGAGCGGTAGCCGGCCGCGTCGTAGCAGGCGTCGTGGTGCATGCAGGCGGTGTCGAGCGCGTCGGTCGGCGCCAGCCCGTCGCCCCGCTGGCCCGCGCCGCAGTAATTGCCGTGGAACAGCTCCGTGCCGGCCAGGACGTTGCCGAGGTCGCCCGCCCGCGGCACAGGCGCCTCGGCGCGACCGCCCGGATTGAGGTCGTTGGCCGGTCCGCCCGCCTTGGACGCGGATCCGCGCAGGGCCTTCGGGATGCTCGACCGGGTGTCCGGCTCGTTCAGCGGCTCGCCCGCCCGCGCGTTCGGATCCGACAGATCCGGCAGGGGCGGCGGCGGCCCCGGCCGCGCGCCGTCCTCCTCCGTGGCCGGCACCTCCTCGACGACGGGCTGGGCCTGGGCCGCGAGCGGGCCCGAGACGAGGACGAGGACCAGGAACGCGCGGATCAGGACGTGCATGACGGCTCGGGCTGCGAAACGGCCCCAGGAACTCGGATCCTGGCCGCACCGTTCCGGGGCCCGCTTCGCGCGGTGGGGAGTGGGGCCCCGCCGCCGCGACCGGGCCGGCGACCCGGGCCTGGCCGGTCTCGAGCCGCGCTCAGACGATGCGGATCGACAGGTCCGGCAGGCCTTCGAGCCGGGCGTGCAGCACGTCGCCGCGCACCACCGGCCCGACGTTCTCGGGCGTGCCCGAGTAGATGAGGTCGCCGGCCTTGAGCGCGAAGGCTTCGGAGAGCTTGGCGATCTGCTCCGCCACGCTCCAGATCATCTTGTCGAGGTCGGCGTTCTGGCGCAGCGTCCCGTTCACCGCGAGCGAGATCGCCCCCCGGCTCAGGTGCCCCACCTGCGAGACCGGGTGGATCGGCCCGATCACGGCGGCCTGATCGAAGCTCTTGCCGATCTCCCAGGGTTTCTTCTGCGCGGCCATCGCGTTCTGGAGGTCGCGCCGGGTCATGTCGAGGCCGAGCGCGTAGCCGTAGACGTGGTCGAGGGCCCGCTCCGGCGGGATGTTCACGCCGCCCGATCTGAGCGCCGCCACCAGCTCGACCTCGTGGTGGTAGTTCTGCGTCAGCGTCGGGTAGGGATGGTCGGCGACCGCGCCCGCGGGCACGACCTGGATCGCGTCGGTCGGCTTCTGGAAGAAGAACGGCGGCTCGCGGGTCGGGTCGGAACCGCGCTCGATCGCGTGGGCGGCGTAGTTGCGCCCGATGCAGTAGATGCGCCGCACCGGGAACACCGCGCGCTCGCCCGCGATCGGGACGGTGACGACCGGCAGCGCGAAGAGCGTCTCGCTCCCGGATTCCGCCGCGGCGGGGGTGCCGATGGCCGCGGAGGCGGCGGCCAGGGCCAGCAGATCGCGTCGGGATGCCGTCATGAGCTCTCCTATCCCCACGGATGGCCGCGCGCCGCGGACGCGCCCTCCGGCCGGGACTAGCGCGCCCGAGGCACCGGGGCAAACGGCGGCTCGGCCGCGTCAGGCCGGCGCGAAGGGCGCGAGGCCCACGCCCGCCGCCTCGAGGCGGGCCCGCACCGTGCGGGCGGTGGCCACGGCATGGGCGGAATCGCCGTGGACGCAGATCGAGCGGATCGGGGTCGGCAGGCGCGTGCCCGCGGCGGTGACGATCGCCCCGGCCTCCACCATGGCGAGCACCCGGTCGGCCGCCGCCTCGGCATCAGTGATCAGGGCGCCGGGGCTGCCCCGCGGGATGAGCTGGCCGTCCTCGGTATAGCCGCGGTCGGCGAAGATCTCCTGATGCACGGCGAGCCCCTGCGCCTGCCCCGCCGGCACCTGGGCGGTGAGCGCGATGGCGAGCAGCGCGAGGCGCGGGTCGACCGCCCGCACCGCCCGCGCCACGGCGTCGGCGACGTCCCGCTCGGCCGCGGCGACGTTGGCGAGCGCCCCGTGCGCCTTCACGTAGGTGATGCGGTGGCCCGCATAGGTCGCGAGCGCCTGCGCGGCGCCGACCTGATAGGCCACGAGCCGCTCGATCTCGGCGGGCGTGAACGGGATCCGGCGCCGGCCGAAGCCCCAGAGGTCCGGGAAGCCCGGATGGGCGCCCACCGCGACGCCCCGCTCCCGGGCGAGCCGGAAGGTCGCCGCCATGATCTCCGGATCGCCCGCGTGCAGGCCGCAGGCGACGTTGGCCGAGGTGACGAGGCCGAGCATGGCCGCGTCGTCGCCGCAGGCATAGGCGCCGTAGCCCTCGCCGAGATCGGCGTTGAGATCGATCTCAGGCATGTCCCTCCTCCGCGCGCCTCGGTCGGCTCTGGCCGGCACTGTAGCAGACCCCCTGCCGGCCTGCGCACCCGGCGGGGGCGGCGCCTCATCCGACGACGCCGTCGATGAGGTTGCGGCCGAGCAGGAACTCGGAGCTGAACTCGGTGCGGACCACCGGCTCCAGGGCGACGGGCGGCTCCAGCGCCGCGGCTTCGGCGCGACGGGCCGCCACCGCCTCGGCGACCGGGACGGCGCGGAAGCGCAGGCGCGTTCTCGCCTGCGCCTGGGCGAGCCGGCCGAGATCGGCCCCGATCACGGTTGCGATCTTCGGGTAGCCGCCGGTCGGCTGGCGGTCGGCCATCAGGACGATCGGCAGGCCCTCGCCCGGAACCTGGATCGCCCCCATGGCGATGCCGTCCGAGACGATGTCGTGGCCGGCCGCGTGCCGGAGCGGCGTGCCGTCGAGGAAGCAGGCCATGCGGTCGCCCTTCGGCGTGACCGTCCAGTCGCGCGCGAGGAAGGCCGCGATCTCGGGGCTCGCGAAGGCGTCGTCCTGCGGCCCGAGCACGACGCGGATCGTCTCCGGCGGGCGCTCGAGCCAGGGGACGACGAGGGCGCCGGGCTCGCCGAGGCCGGCGCGGGCCTCGGCCACCGCGAGCCCGTCGCCCGCCGCGAGGGCGCGGCCGTCGAGCCCGCCGAAGCCGGAGCGGGTGTGGGTCGCGGTGGAGCCGAGCACCGGCGCCACCGCGATCCGGCCGGCCACCGCGAGGTAGCACCACGCCCCCGCCCGCCCCGCCCGCAGGGTCAGCGTCATGCCGGGGCGCAGGGTCAGCGCGGCGGCGGGCGGCAGCGGCCGGCCGTCGCAATCGATCCGGAAGCGTCCGCCCGCCAGTGCGAGATCGAGGGGGGCGTCCTCAACAGTGAGGCTGAGGCCGCCCAGCCCGACCTCGATGGCGGTGGCGCCCGGCGGGTTGCCCAGCGCCCGGTTGGCGGTGGCGTAGGCCAGGGGATCCATCGGCCCGGCCGGGGTGATGCCGTAGCGCATGGCGCCGCGGCGCCCCGCGTCCTGAAGCGTCGCGCCGCCGCGGGTCGCGAGGATGCGCAGGGTCGGCAAAAGGCTCATTGCGCCCTCCGGGCCACGATCTCGCCCCGGGCGGCGCGCGCCTCGAGGGCCGCGAAGGTCTCCGCGTCCACCGGCTCGAAGCGCAGCGTGTCGCCGCTCTCGATCAGGAAGGCCGGGTCGCGCCCCTCGGCGAACAGGCGTTCCGGCGTGCGGCCGAGGACGTACCAGCCGGTCGGCATCGGGAAGGTGCCGATGGCCGCGAGCCCGCCGCCGATCATCACGGCGCCGGGCGGGTGGGGCGGGCGCGGGGTCGGGCGGCGCGGCAGGGCGAGCGCGTCGGGCAGGCCGCCGAGATAGGCGAAGCCCGGCGCGAACCCGTACATGTAGACCCGGTAGGCGGCGCCCGCGTGCAGGGCGGCGACGGAGGCCGCATCGCGCCCGGCACGGCCTGCCGCCTCGGCGATGTCCTCACCCAGCGCCGGGTCGTAGCAGCACGGGATGGTCCAGCCCCGGCCGGCGGGGCGTGGCGCGCCGCGATCCGCGAGGCGGGCCTCCACCGCGGCGACCAGGGCCTCGCGGGACAGCACGAGCGGGTCGTAGTGGATCATCAGCGAGCGGTAGGTCGGCACCGATTCGGCGAGGCCCCGTGGCGGGTCGGCGGCCAGGGCGGCGTCGAGGGCGAGCACCCGGTCGTTGATCGCCGGATCGACCCGCCGGCCGAATTCCACCACCAGGGCCGCCTCGCCCGCGTCGAGGAAGCGGGGCCGTGGCGCCGTGTCCGCTCCGGGTTCCGTCATGGGGCCTCCGCCTCGGGACACGTCCGCACCGAACCGTCGGTCCGCCGGGGCACGCTCCCAAACCCCGCCGGTCCGGGCGCGATCCCGGGCGGCCGGCGAGGAGCCCAGGTTATCGGTCCGGTGCAAGCGGAAGGCCAGCGACGGCGGTGACGGATTCCGATGTCCCGTCCGGGGATCGAGGCTTGATCCGGGCCGAACGGCCGGAGCGCCGGCCCGCTCGGAGTGGCCGGCCTCTCGGCACGGCCGACCGGCCGGGAGCGACCCCGCACGGGCTCCGTGCGGGTGACGACGATGGGGGGGCGACCTCCCTCGGAGGCAGGCCGCGCTCTCCGCGGGTCCCCATGACCGGCCGTGGGCGCGAAGACGCCATCGGGCCGGCCCCGAGGGCGTCTTCGGCTGTAACCGCGTGACGAGCCCCGGCGAAACCAGTGCGTGAGGGCGATCGGGCAGTGATTCCGCCGCGCGACAGCCCGGAAGCGAATGGAATTCGGTCGCCGGCCCCTGATCGGGCGGGCGATCGACAGGATATCGGGGCTGCACAAGGCTTCATCCAGGCTTCGCGGCCCGCGATTGCCGGAGAGACTGGATTTCTCGCGGCGGAGACGGGGATCCGGCTCGGGACGTCCGCCTACACAGCCGTCGAGAGTGTCCACGCGCTCCAACGGTCCGGGATCGAGGCCCGAACCAATCCGGCCACCACGTTCCCGCCGGGATCGATCAGGGGGTTTCATCATGCCGCGGTCTGAATCCGAACCCTCCGACCGCCCCGCGAACCGCGGCCGGCCGCTCGACCGTCCCCTGTCCGGTCGGCGCTGATGTCCGGGTCGGCATCTGCTGCGGGCCCCGCGGCGCGGCAGCCGACGGCCACGCCGCGCCGGCTGCATCCCTGGCCGGTGCGGATCATGCACTGGACGAACGCCGTGGCGATGGTGGTGCTGATCGGCTCCGGCTGGGGCATCTACGACGATTCCGTCATCATCCACGGCCTCTTCTTCCCCCAGGCGATCCGGATCGGCTCCTGGGCGGCCGAGAGCCTGCTCTGGCACTTCGCCGCGATGTGGGTGCTGGCCGCCAACGGCGCCGCCTACCTGCTCTACGGCCTCGCGACCGGCCGCCTGCGCGAGCGCCTCCTGCCGATCCGCCCCGGCGACGTGGTGCGGACGGTGCGCGACACGCTGCGCCTCAAGCTCGCGCACGAGGACCTGACGACCTACAACGCCGTGCAGAAGATCCTCTACATCGTCGCGATCCTGGCCGGGATCGGCCAGGTCGTCAGCGGCCTGGCCATCTGGAAGCCGGTTCAGTTCTCCGGCCTCGTCGACCTGCTCGGCGGGTTCCAGGGCGCGCGCCTCGTGCATTTCGCCGGCATGGCGGTCCTGGTCGGCTTCCTCGCCATCCACGTGGTGCTCGCCCTGCTCGTGCCGCGCACGCTCTGGGCGATGCTGACGGGCGGCCCCGTCCGCCCGCCATCGCCTGCCGCCCCGCTGAAGGAGGCCGCCCGATGAGATCGCCCTTCCGTCCCCCCACGGTGCCGGATGCCGGCATTCTCGACGACCACCGCCCGCTGCTCCGGCGGATCGAGCGCCGCGGCCTCCTGCGCGGAGGCCTGTCGCTCGGCGCGCTCACGATGCTGACGGGCTGCGACGTGACCGACACCACCGCGGTGGGACGGGCCCTCCGCGCCGTCTCCGACATGAACGACGGCATCCAGGCCGCCCTGTTCGATCCTCGGAAGCTCGCCCCCGAATACCCGGCCTCAGAGGTGCTGAAGCCGCCGCGCTTCAACGCCTATTACGACGTCGAGGCGGTGAAGCCGGTCGACGGCGAGGCGTGGCGGCTCGAACTCGCCGGGCTCGTCTCCGACAAGCGGCCCTGGACGCGTCGACAGATCGCGGAATTGCCCGAGCGCGAGATCATCATCCGCCACGTCTGCGTGGAGGGCTGGGACTATATCGGGCAGTGGTCGGGCGTGCCGCTGCGCACCTTCCTGGAGCGGGTCGGTGCCGACCTCACCGCCAAGTACGTCGCCTTCAAGACGGCGGACGACTACCCGAGCAGCATCGACATGGCCAGCGCGCTGCACCCGCAGACGCTGCTCGCCACGAAATACGCCGGCGAGGCGCTGCCGGATCCCTACGGCTACCCGCTGCGCCTGCGCACCGCGGTCAAGCTCGGCTTCAAGAACCCGAAGTGGATCACGGCCATCGAGGTCACCAATACCTATCCCGGCGGCTACTGGGAGAGCCGGGGCTTCAACTGGTTCGCCGGCCTATGAGGGCCTCGGCGACCCGCGGCCGCCTCGGGGCCTGCTGCCTCGCGCTGGCCCTCTCCGCCTCGGCGCAGGCGCAGATGGCGGCGTCCCCGCCCGATCCCGACCCGATGCCGAGGCCCGGCCCGGCAGCGCCCGAGAGAGCGGATCGCGCGGCCAAGCGCTTTCCCCAGCCGGTGCGCGTCGGCGATCTCGCCGGCCGCCTCCTGCTCAAGCCGGAGGCGGCCCAGCCCGTCCTCGGGCGCGTGACGGGGCTCGCGCGGCGCGGAGAGGGGGCCGCCGAGATGATCGTGCGCCTCGACGGGGCGCTGGGGCTGGGCTGGCTCGGCCTGCGGCAGGTCGCCTGGCCCGGGCTCGGACCTCGGCTCGTGGCCGTGCCGGTCGATGCGGTGGCGCTCCTGGGCGAGCACGTCGCCCTGATCGACCTGACGCCCGAGCGCCTGCGCGCCCTGCCGACCTTCGCGCCTGGCTCCGCCACCGAGATCCCGCCCGACGAGACGATCCGCGTCGGACTCGTCCGGCCCTTCCATTGACCGGAGCGGGATCCTTGGAGAGGGCGGGAGGATCCGAGTCCGAACCGGCCGCGGCCTGCCCGGCGCAGGACGTCCGGGCCGCGCGCGCCGTCGACGAGCCCGGGGAGGCGCCGTCCGGGTCCTTCCCGCTGGCGGCCTACTTGACCCGCTGGGCTGCCTGCACGCACCATGATCTCGCGGCCTCGGACGCGCAGACGCTTCCGCTCGCCGCCTTGCTGCGGCTTGCCGGCCCGGAGGATGTCCTGCGCTGGCGGAACGTCGATCTCGGCTATGCCGACCCGCGCGGCGCCCCCTGGCTGCGCGCCGCGATCGCCGCCCGCTACGCGGGCCTCGCGCCGGACGACGTGCTCGTCAGCGCCGGCGTTCAGGAAGCGGTCGCCTGCGTCCTGCGCGCGCTGCTCGGCCCGGAGGATCACGCGATCGTGGTGGTTCCGGTCTACCAACCCTCGGAGATGGCGGTGACGGGCCTCTGCGACGCGAGCGGCATCTCCCTCGATCCCGGCCGGGGCTGGCGCCTCGACCTCGACCGCCTCGCCGCCGCGATCCGCCCGAATACGCGGCTGGTGCTGGTGAACTTTCCCAACAGCCCGACCGGGGCGACCCTGGACCCCGCGGCGCTGAACGACCTAGAGTCCCTCTGCCGCGCCCGCGGGATCTGGCTCGTCAACGACGAGGTCTATCGCCAGACCGACGCGGACCCGGAGCGCGCCGCCCCGCCCGTCGTGGACCTGTACGAGCGCGGGATCTCGATCAACGGACTGTCGAAGGGCTTCGGGCTGCCGGGCCTGCGCGTCGGCTGGGTCGCCTGCCGCGATCGCGGCGCCCTGGACAGGATCCTCGCCGTCAAGAGCCTGCTGTCGAGCTGCCTCGCCGGCCCGAGCGAGGTGCTGGCGCATGTCGCGCTGCGGGCCGAGGCGCGCCTCACCGGCCGGGCCCGCGCCATCGGGGCCCGCAACCGCGACCGCCTGCGTGCCCTGCTCGCCCGCCATCCGGGCCTGTTCGAGCCGGACGAGCCCCGGAACCTCGCCTTCGCGTGTCCCCGTTTCCGCGGGCGGGAGGGCGCGACCGCGTTCGCCCGGCGGCTCGCAGCCGAGGCCGGCCTCCTCGTGCTGCCCTCCGGGCTGTGGCGCTCGTCGCTGGCGCCCGTCCCCGAGGATCGCCTGCGCCTCGGCCTCGGCCGGCACGGCTGCGGCCGGGCCCTCGCGATCCTGGAGGACCGCCTCCTGCAGTGCGGCCACCGATGAGCGCGGGGCGGGAGCGCGACCGCGGCGCCGCGGCGATCGCCGGGCGTTCCGGCGCGATCCTGCGCGGGATCGGGCGCGTGGCGCGCGGGCTCGTCCGCGGCATCGGGCTCGGTCTCGGCGCCGTCGCGCTGCTCGCCCTCGGCATCCTGTTCCTGAACTACGGCGTGCTCTCGACGCCGCAGGCCCGCGCCTACCGCGACCTCGACCCCGCCGTCCCGGAATGCCGCGAGGGCCTTCGGACCGGCTGGACCATCTTCAGCGAGGCCCGCCCCGGCCTCACGACCTCGTCCATGCTCGACCAGGAGACCTTTCGCGACCCGACCAACGACGAGAGCGCCCTCCGTGACGACCCGCGCTGGCGGACGCGGCTGCGCTGCGCCCTGCAGCGGCACGTGATCCCGTCGCAGCGCGGCGAGCGGCCGCTGGGCTACACGCTGGGCTTCGTCGAGTTCAAGGAGGACGGCGAGCCCTACGCCCTGGTGTCGCGCGCCGGCGGCAGCGACCGCGCCATCGACAGCGCCATGCTGCGCCACGCGATGGAGGGGGAGATGCGCGCCCGCGGCGCGCCGGCGACGGGGCTCAAGCCCGTCATCACGCAGCTCGATGCCCTGGCCCAGCACCTCGCCACCGGCCGCCACTACGTCATCGCCTTCGTGCACGGCTGGCGCCACGATGCCCGGATCGGCGACGCCAACGTCGCGGACCTGCGCTTCTACGCGGCGCACGCCGCCCGCTTCCTGCGCGAGCGGTGCCGCACCGATCCCGGCGCCTGCGAGACCGAGGTGACGGCCGTCTATCTCGGCTGGCGCGGCGCCCGGGTCGACGAGCGCGGCCTGCGCGACCGGTTCGGCGCGGTGCTCGGCGGCGTCTTCGGCGACCTCTCCGCGGCGGCGACGCTGTTCGATCGCAAGCCCGTGAGCGAGGCGATCGCACCGGCGGCGGTCTCGGCGCTGCGCAGCATCGAGGCGACCCTCAGGCGGCCGGGCGCGGACGGCGCCGACCGGCACAACAAGCTCGTGGTGGCGGGCCACAGCCTCGGCGGCAACATGCTGGCGACGGGGCTGAAGGACGACCTCCTGAAGGCCGTGCGGCGCCATCGCTTCGGCGAGACCCTGCCGCCGGTGCTCGGCGACCTCGTCGTCCTGATCAACCCGGCCGCCGAGGCGAGCAAGTGGACGGCGGTCCAGCGCGCCGTCTGGGAGCGCGCCGTCCTGCCGGCGGATCCGGGCGCCGCGCCCGACGAGGTGGCGCGCGACAGCGGCCTGTTCCCGATCGACCAGCGCCCGGTGGTGATGTCGGTCACCGCGGCCCTCGCCTTCCCGGCGGGCGGGCTGCGGCCGGGCGACTGCGCCTGGATCGATCTCGATGTCGACGACGGGTTCCGGGAGGCGCGGGCGCGCATCAAGCAGCGCATCGCCGGCACCGACGCCATGTTCAACGCCGGCGTCGATTACGATTGGGCGACCCACGACCTGTTCCCGACCTTCAAGTTCGACTTCCGTCCGGCCGCGGGCTTCCTCGAACGCACGGCCGCCCGCATCGAGCACCGGGCGCCGCACGGCATGAGCTGCGCGGCCCCGCGCGAGCCCGGGCTCGTCGACGGCCTCCTGACGCTGCCCCTGCGGGCCCTATCGGTCCTGGCCGCGACCTTCCCGTTCCAGATCAGCCTGCCGGAGGAATCGCACACGATCGGCAATCTCGACCCGCCGCGGCCGGCCGCCGGGGTGCTCGCCGACGCGCGGGCCTCGGGCGCGCCGTTCGGCACCACGCACGAGATGCTGGGCCTCGCGGCGACCGGCGCGGAGCGGTACCACGCCTACGCGACGCTGGCGGACGCGGACATCGATTGCCCGCGCACGACCCGCTGGCTGACGCGGGCCCGGCAGCGACGGAGCGCGGAATTCGGGCTCGGATGGGACAGCCAGGATCTGGCGCCTCCGGCGGCCGGGATCGACGGCCAGGGCACGCCCGCGGTGCGCTTCCAGCACGGCCTGCCCCTGACCGGCATCGCCCCGATCACGCTGGGCAACGACCCGTTCTGGAACGTGCGCGCGTTCGACAACGCGCTGTCGCGCCACGACGGCTACCGGCTGTCCTCGTTCATCTGCGCGCTGAGCCAGCTCGTGATGGACGACGTCACGGGGCCGCCGCCCGCGCGCGCGGGCCTAGCCGCTCCGGCACCCTGAGCCGCCGCGCCGGAGGGCCGGAGCGGCGGCACGGCAGGGCGTGTCCTGGGGCGGGCGCCGGCCTGTCGTCCCGGATCCGGACGATCCCGTCGGGATGGCGGATCCGGGCTTCGCGCCAGCGCCGCGCAGGGCGTCACTTCTGTTTGGCGATCACCTTGTCCTTGATCCCGTCATAGACGTTCTGCGGGATGATCTTCTTCGAGACGAGCTCGTCCTTGCCGCGATAGGGCCGGCCCTTGATGATCGCGGCCGAACGGGCGGCGCCGATGCCCGGGAGGGCGTCGAGCTCGGCCGCGCTCGCGCTGTTGAGATCGACCAGCATGCCCTTCGCGGCGTTCGGCGGCCCGGCGACGGGCGCGCTCGGCGCAGTCGGGGCGGTCGGCGCGCTCGGAGCGGCCGGCATGGGCTTCGTCGGCGTCGCGGGGCTCGGCGTCTGGGCGAGCGCCGGCGCGGCGGCGAAGGCCCCGAGCAGGGCGAGGGCGCGCAGGGTGGGGCGGAGGGCTGGGATCATGGACGGTCTCCCGGGAAGGGTGCGGTCACCGCTGCGGGGACCGACGGTCGCAGGCTGGGCGCCCACGCTTGAACCGGGCCTTAACGCCGGCGACGGGCCGGGCCGGAGCCGCGGGCCGGGAGGGGCGTCCACGGTCCGCGGATTCCGCTCTAGCCAGCGGGCCGCCGCGCGGTTATAAGCGCGCCCTCGAATCTCCGTATCATGCGGTGCGTGAGGCGATCCTCTCCGGGGAGCCGCCCGCGCGCCGCATTGCCGACATCGACCGAGCGAGGATTGATCCCATGGCCGTTCCGAAGCGAAAGACCTCCCCCTCGCGGCGCGGCATGCGCCGCTCCGCCGACGCACTGAAGGCCCCGACCTATGTCGAGGACAAGGATTCGGGCGAGCTGCGCCGTCCGCACCACATCGACCTGAAGACCGGGATGTACCGCGGCCGTCAGGTGCTGAAGGTGAAGTCGGCCGAGGCCTGATTCGCCGGAACCGCGCTCCGCCGCGGTCGCGCGATCCTGGACAGCCCGGGTGCCGCCCTTCCGCGAGGGCGGGACCCGGGCTGTCCGCGTTTCGGACCGCCGGTCGTCGGGCCCACTTGTGCCGGAGCGGTCTCAGGCCACGCGCTGCTGGGCCGCCGCGTAGGCGGCGACGGCCCGGCCCGCCCGCTCCCGGCGGGAGGGCCGCAGGGTGGGATCGGCGCCGACGATCAGCTGGGCGATGAAATCGGCGGCGGGCCGAGCCGGGCCGGCCTTCCTTGTGGCGAGTGTCGCGGCGGGCTCGGCGCTTTCCAGGACGGCGACGGCGCGGGCCTGTCGCGCATCGGCCGGCGCCGGTTCCCGGTTCGGCGGAGTCCCGTTTCCGGTCGTGACGGGCCGGATCCGTGCCGGTCCGGGAATACGTGCCTCGATCCGAAGCATGGCCACTGCACCCTACGCGCCCGATCCGCGAGTGGGTGCAACGCTGATGCCGCCGTTAACGCTTCGTCAACCTTTTTCCGGGCGCGCCTGTCCGGGTGCCCCCGCGGTCGGCGCGACCGGGAGGCTACTTCTTCGCGAGTGCCTCGAGACGCTCCTGCATCGCCAGCATCTGACGCTTCAGCTCGTCGAGCTCGCTCGGCGCCGGCGTGGGCGTCGCGGGCTGGATCGGCGTATGCTTGGACGGGGCCGAGGACTGCACGGCGCCCACCGCTCCGGGCGGTCCGAAGCCCGTGAACATCTTCATCGCATCGCCGAAGAAGCTCAGGTTGGTCCGCACCTGCTGCTCGATCGCGTTCTGGAACGCGGCCGGTCCGAAGCTCGTGCCGAACTTCTCGCGCAGGCCCTCCTGGTCGCGGGCGAAATTCGTCATCGAGAATTCGAGGAAGCTCGGCACCATGGTTCGCATGCTGTCGCCGTAGAAGCGGATCAGCTGCCGCAGGAAGGCGACCGGCAGGAGGTTGTCCGCCCCTGCCTTGTTCTCCTGCTCGAAGATGATCTGCGTCAGGACGGAGCGCGTGATGTCGTCGCTCGTCCGCGCATCGTAGACGACGAAATCCTCGCCGTTCTGCACCATGGTGGCCAAGTCTTCGAGCGTCACGTAGGTCGAGGTGCCGGTATGGTAGAGGCGCCTGTTCGCATACTTCTTGATGACGGTCTGCTGGGCCTTGACGCTCTCCGCCATTTCTGGGGCCTCTCCCAATCCCAATGCAGGGCCGCTCCGCGCATCTTGCCCCGCACAATGACCTTAAGGCTTTCATGCGCCGCGGAAAACCGCAATCTGGCGCGTTTTCCAGCGGAATAATGCATAAGTGGGCGCCAATCCCGGCATTTGACGCGCTGCGAAGGCCGGCTCCCACACCTTCGGCCGACTTGACTTCGCGTAGCCCAGGCCCTTCATCCCCTCAACGGACCAGAGCGCGAGCCGCGAAGGCGCGCCGGCCGCGAGAGGAGAACGTCAGATGGCAGGCAGCGAAGAGATCGTCATCGTCGGTGCGGCCCGCACCCCGGTGGGCTCCTTCGGCGGCGCATTCGGCAGCATGCCCGCGCACGAACTCGGCAAGATCGCGATCCAGGCTGCCCTGGAGCGCGCGGGCGTCCCGGCCGCGGACGTCGACGAGGTGATCTTCGGGCAAGTGCTCACCGCCGGCGCCGGTCAGAACCCGGCCCGTCAGGCCGCCATCGCCGCCGGCATTCCCGAGAAGGCCACGGCCTGGGGCGTCAACCAGGTCTGCGGCTCGGGGCTCCGGACCGTGGCGCTCGGCATGCAGCAGATCGCCAACGGCGACGCCACCGTGATCGTGGCCGGCGGCCAGGAATCCATGTCCCTCGCTCCCCATGCGCAGTACCTGCGCGGCGGCCAGAAGATGGGCGACCTCAAGCTCATCGACACCATGATCAAGGACGGCCTCTGGGACGCCTTCAACGGCTACCACATGGGCCAGACCGCCGAGAACGTGGCCCAGGCCTTCCAACTCACCCGCGAGCAGCAGGACCAGTTCGCGACCCGCTCGCAGAACAAGGCCGAGGCCGCCCGCAAGGAGGGCCGCTTCAAGGAGGAGATCGTTCCCGTCACGGTGCCGGGCAAGAAGGGCGACACGATCGTCGATGCCGACGAGTACATCCGTGACGGCGCCACCGTCGAGGCGATGGCGAAGCTGAAGCCCGCCTTCGCCAAGGACGGCACCGTGACGGCCGCCAACGCGTCCGGTCTCAACGACGGCGCCGCCGCCATCGTGCTGATGTCGGCCGCGGAGGCCGAGCGCCGCGGCCTCACCCCGCTCGCCAAGATCAAGTCCTGGGCGACCGCGGGCGTCGATCCGAAGGTGATGGGCACCGGCCCGATCCCGGCCTCGCGCAAGGCCCTCGACAAGGCGGGCTGGAAGCCCTCCGACCTCGACCTGATCGAGGCCAACGAGGCCTTCGCCGCCCAGGCGCTCGCGGTGAACAAGGACATGGGCTGGGACGACGCGAAGGTGAACGTCAACGGCGGCGCCATCGCCATCGGCCACCCGATCGGCGCTTCGGGCGCCCGCGTCCTCGTCACCCTGCTGCACGAGATGAAACGCCGCGATGCCAAGAAGGGTCTTGCCACCCTCTGCATCGGCGGCGGCATGGGCGTCGCCCTCTGCGTCGAGCGGCCCTGATCGTCCGGGCCGGCCGGCTCCCGGAGCCGGCCGGCACTGGGAAGATACTGGTATACAAAAACAATTTGGCCCGGCTGTCAGATTTATTCGCGTGCGGACGCCATCCGCGCGCAGCAGAATGACTCTACCATCCCGCACTGCGTCGAACGCGCGGGACAGCCGCAGCGCCGGCACCCGCAACGATAAGAACCGGAGGAAATTATGGCCCAGCAACGCGTCGCCCTCGTCACCGGCGGCACCCGCGGCATCGGCGCCGCCATCTCGAAGCGCCTGAAGGACAAGGGCTACAAGGTCGCGGCGAATTACGGCGGCAACGACGAGGCGGCCCAGGCCTTCAAGGCCGAGACCGGCATCCCGGTCTTCAAGTTCGACGTGGGCGACTACGAGGGCTGCGAGGCGGGCATCCGGGCGATCGAGGCCGAGCTCGGCCCGATCGACGTGCTGGTGAACAACGCCGGCATCACCCGCGACGGCGCCTTCCACAAGATGACCTTCGAGAAGTGGCAGGCGGTCATCCGCACCAATCTCGACTCGATGTTCACCTGCACGCGCCCCCTCATCGACGGCATGCGCTCGCGCGGCTTCGGGCGCATCATCATCATCTCGTCGATCAACGGCCAGAAGGGCCAGGCGGGCCAGACCAACTACTCGGCGGCCAAGGCCGGCGTGGTCGGCTTCGCCAAGGCGCTCGCCCAGGAGAGCGCCTCGAAGGGCATCACGGTGAACGTGGTGGCCCCGGGCTACATCGCCACCGAGATGGTGATGGCCGTGCCCGAGGACATCCGCAACAAGATCATCTCGACGATTCCTACCGGCCGCCTCGGCGAGGCCGACGAGATCGCCCACGCCGTCGAGTACCTCGCCAGCGACGAGGCCGGCTTCGTCAACGGCTCGACGCTGACCATCAACGGCGGTCAGCACTTCGTCTGATCCCGAGGATCGCACCCCGCGATCCGATCGGACGGTGCGAACCACCGGCCCGGCGTGCTAGCGCCGGGCCATGACCCCCCATACGGCCACCCTTCTCGGTTGCGGCGCGATCCTGCTCTGGTCGCTGCTCGCCCTCTTCACCGCGGCCTCCGGCGCGGTGCCGCCCTTCCAGCTCGCCGCGATGACCTTCGGGCTCGGCGGTCTCCTCGGCGGCCTGTCCTGGATCCTGCGCCCGGCCGGGGTCGCGGCCCTGCGCCAGCCCTGGCGCGTCTGGCTGCTCGGGGTGGGCGGCCTGTTCGGCTACCACGCCCTCTACTTCGCGGCCCTGCGGCTCGCGCCGCCGGCCGAGGCCGGGCTGATCAACTATCTCTGGCCCCTGCTGATCGTGCTGTTCTCGGCGCTGCTGCCGCGGGCCGGCGGGTTGCGGGCGGGCCATCTCCTCGGCGCGCTGCTCGGGCTCGCGGGCGTGGCGGCGCTCTTCCTCGCCCGCGGCGAGGTCGGCTTCGCCGCCGGGGCGCTGCCGGGCTACGCCGCCGCGCTGGCCGCGGCCTTCGTCTGGGCGGCCTACTCGGTGCTGTCGTCGCGGGCCGGCGGCGTGCCGACCGACGCGGTCGCGGGCTTCTGCCTCGTCACCGCCCTGCTGAGCGCCCTCTGCCACCTTCTCTTCGAGGTGACGGTCTGGCCCGCCGACGGGCTGCAATGGGGCGCGATCGTCGCTCTCGGCCTGGGACCGGTCGGCGCGGCCTTCTACCTCTGGGATCTCGGCGTGAAGCGCGGCGACATCCGCCTGCTCGGCGTCGCCGCCTACGCGGCACCGGTCCTCTCGACGCTGATCCTGGTGGCGGCCGGCTACGCGCCGGCGACCCCCGCCCTCGGCCTCGCCTGCCTGCTCATCGTGGCCGGAGCCGTGATGGCCGTGCGGGCGTCGCGGCGGCGCGAGCCGGCCGCGGCGTGATCCTCAGGGCCGCGGCATCGGGCGCCAGTCCGGCGGCGCCATCTCGAACCCCTCGAACTGGAAGCCGGGCGCCACGGTGCAGCCGACCAGCGTCCAGGCCCCGAGGCTCGTCGCCGTCTGCCAATGGCCCGCGGGCACGACGTGCTGGGGCCGCTGCCCGCGGGCGAGATCGCCCCCGAGATGATGGGCGGAGGCATCGTGCCCGTTCGGGCTCACCGTGAGGACCAGCGGCGCGCCCGCGTACCAGTGCCAGATCTCGGCGGCATCGACCCGGTGCCAGGCGGAGACCTCGCCCACATCGAGCAGGTAGTAGATCGCCGTGCCGACCGAGCGGCCCTCCACGAGGCGCGGATCGCGGAACGTCTCGCGGTAATGGCCGCCCTCCGGGTGCGGTTCGAGGCCGAGCGCCGCGATCACCTGCGCGGCCGTCATCGTGGAACTCATCGCTGAAGGATCCTCAAGAACCGTGGCGGGTGGCCGGTCCGGCGGCGGCTTTCCCGCGACCGCTGCGGCCGGTCTCGGGCGCGCTCGCGACGGCGAGCGGCGCGAGACCCCGGGGTGACGGACTGCCCGCCGCCGAGCCGGCCTCCGCGTCGGTGGACAGCACTCTACTCCGCGATCGCGCCCTGCGGCAGGCTGAAGCCCGGGGGCGCCTTCGGGGCCGCGGGCTGAGCCCGCCCCGGGGCCCGCCGTGGGCCGCCCGCTTGGGCGCCGCTTGACCCGCCCGCTTGCGCACCGCTTGGCCCGCTGCCCGGCCCGTTCGCCTGGCCCTCGCCCGGGCCCTCGGCGCCGGCCTTCCGCGACCGGTTCGGGCGCCCGGGCTTGCCCTCCGTCTTCGCCAGCGCCGGCGGCGCCTTCACCGGGGGCGGATCGACGCAGTCGCGGAAGCTCAGGCGCGCCAGCGGCTCGCCGGCCTCCGTGACGATCGTCAGGGGATCGGGCAGCAGGGGAAGACCGGCATCCCAGCGGATCGGGCCGCCGAGCTGCGCTTCGAGGACGTTGGGCGGACCGCCGCGCCGCAGCGCGCCGATATCGGCGCCGTAGGCGGTCGCCATCCGGCCGGCGATCGTCACCTGGAGCACCTCGGTGATGTCCGGGGTCAGGGGACGCAGCGGGTTCTCGATGCGGACATGTCCGATCCGCGTGACGAAGACCTCGAAGGCCTTGTCGCCGGCATAGCGGGCCGCCTTCGGGCCGCAGGCGGTCGCGGGCTGCGCGGCGTAGGGCGCCGGAGCCTCGGCGGCCGGCGGCGCAGGAGACGGCAGGGGAGGGGACAGGGACGGCAGCGGGGATGGCGCCGGGGCCTCTGCCGGGGGCTTGCCCGGCGCGGCTTTGCCCATCGGGGCGTCCGGCTTCTGCTGGGCCGGAGCCGGCCCGGCCAGGAGGGCGGACCCGAGCGCGCCGGCCAGCGCGATGCGCGCGGCGAACGGGACGCGGCGGGCCGACATCGGCCTAGACCCGCGCACGCGGACGCTGCGGCGTCGGCACTTCCGTCGCCTCCGCCTCCAAGATGTCGGCCGAGCGATCGATCGGGCTCGGCGGAGGCTTGACCGTCGTCAGCAGATCCTCGTCGCGAATGTCGAACTCGCTGTCGAGGCGCAGGGGCGGGCGTCGGCTGCGGGCGGTCAATGCGCCGATGACGACGCCCGCGATCGCGCAGGCCAGGATCGCGCAGAGGATCAGAACCAATTCCATGCCCGCCCACCGTTACTCCAAGCGGGCGGCACATGCATCACCGGACTTGCATCACCGGACTTGCATCACCGGACTTGCCTCACCGGACTTGCCTCACCGGACTTGCCCGGCCCCGCGCGGACGCGCCCGCCCCGGTGCCGCGGCAGCCGGGCCGCGGAACGGACCTTGCACAGGGGATCCGCGGGCGGCCGGCCCGACGGGATCGGCGCGCGCCGGCCGGGTGGAGGGGGTTGCGTCCAGCCCGGCCGCGCGCCAACGCCTTCGGACGTCCGCGGCGTGCCCGAGCGCTCGCGCGGATCGCGACACCCCGTCGGAACGACCCAGGGAGCCAGGACCGATCGATGCCCGAGGACGCCCGGAACCGGACCCCCGAGGAGCTTGAGGCTCACCTGCTCGGACTGATCGAGACGTCTCGTGCCCAGGCCGCGGAGGATCCGTTCCGGAACCCCGTGCTCGCCGTCACCCTGGCGATCACCCGGCGTCTCGACCGCGTCGAGATCGCCGAGGAGGATCTCGACGCGCTGTTCGTGCGCCTGCGCGCCCAGGCGCTCGCCGAGCGCGCGGAGCGCCTGCGGGGCTACGTCGGTCTCGGAACCCGGGTCGATCCGGACGCCGCCGTGCCGGCGCGCCTCGTGGCCGCCATCCCGCGGCGGGCGGGCGATTTCGAGAGCTTCCGCGACCTCGTCGGGCGCACCGCCTTCGCGGTGGTGTTCACCGCGCACCCGACCTTCGGCATGCCGCGCACGGTCGCCGCGCTGCTCGCCCGCAGCGCCAGCCTCGCCGAGCCCGAGGCGCGCGAGCCCCTGATCGCCGAGGCCGCGGCGCGCTCGACCCGGCCCGACCCGAAGATCAGCCTCGACGACGAGTTCGACCAAGCCTGCGTCGCGGCCAATCACGGCCGCGAGGCGCTGGACGGCTTCAACGGGGCGCTGATCGACGCGGCGCGGCAGCGCTGGCCCGACCGCTGGACCGAGCTGGTGCCCCGCCCCCTCGCCATCGCCAGCTGGGTCGGCTGCGACACGGACGGACGCACCGATATCGGCTGGTGGGACACCCTCCGCTACCGCCTCGAATCGAAGCGCATGCAGTTCGACCGCGTGCTGCGCCAATTGCCCAAGATCCAGGCGACGCAGGTGGTGCGCAGCTTGGCCGAGAACGCCCTCAGCGCCGTCAACCGCCAGCTCGCGGTGGCGCCGCGGCTCGGCGAAAAGCCCTCGCTCGAGGCGGTGCACCGCTTCGCGCTCGCGGTGATCATCGAGCGCGAGCGCGCCCAGCCCGATGCGGGCGCGCTCCTCGCCGGGCTGGCCAGCGCCATCGGCGCGGCCGAGGACGAGGGGGACCGGCGGGCGATCGCGGTGCTGCGCGCGGGCGTGGCGACGCACGGCCTCTCGAACGCGCTGCCCCATTTCCGGCTGAACGCGAGCCAGATCCACAACGCCGTCCGCCGCGTCACCGACCTCGAGGGCGAGCCGGCCGACCCGGCCCACCGCCGCTCGCACTTGGCGGCCATCCACAGCCTGCTCAACGACGTGCAGCCGGTCGCGGTGGATTTCGGCGCGCTCGCCGCCGAGCGTGCCTCGGCCGCCCGCCTGATGATGACGATCGCCCAGATCCTCAAGCATGTGGACGGCACCCACCCGGTGCGCTTCCTCATCGCCGAAACCGAGACGGGCTACACGCTGCTGGCCGCCCTCTGGCTGGCGCGCCATTACGGCATCGCGGACAAGCTCGAGATCACGCCGCTCTTCGAGACCGCCGAGGCCCTGGAGCAGGGCATCCGGGTGCTCGACGACGCCCTGCGCAACCCGCACTGGCGCCACTACCTCAAGCGCATCGGCCGCCTCACGGTGCAGTTCGGCTACTCGGATTCCGGGCGCTACGTCGGCCAGCTCGCCGCCACCTTCTGGATCGAGCGCCTGCGCCTGCGCATCACCGACATGCTGGTGCAGAACGGACTGCAGGACATCGAGCTCGCGATCTTCGACACCCACGGCGAATCGATCGGGCGCGGCGCCCACCCGACCTCGCTGCGCGACCGGCTCGCCTATCTCGCCCCCGAGGATGCCCGCGAGAAGAACCGCAAGGCCGGCATCCGCGTCCGCCTCGAATCGAGCTTCCAGGGCACCGACGGCTACCTGCTGTTCGGCACCCAGGCGCTGGCCGAGGCGAGCGTCGCGCGGGTCGCCGAGCATGTCTACGCTCTCGACATCGCCGACGACGACGCCTTCTCCGACTACGCGCTGCGCGAGCCGGAGGAGGGGGCCGACGCCGCCGACGACCCGGTCTACGCCGAGACCGACTTCGCCCTCGAGTTCTTCACGAGCGTGCGCCAGGACATGGAGGCGCTCGTCGACGATCCGGGCTACGCCGCCCTGCTCGGCACCTTCGGCCCGAGCCTGATCGACCGTACCGGCTCCCGCCCGGTGGCCCGTCAGAGCGACTCGGGCGGCCCGGCGCGGATCACCCATCCGCGCCAGATGCGGGCGATCCCCAACAACGCGATCCTGCATCAGCTCGGCTACCTCGCGAACTCGCTCCACGGCCTCGGCCGGGCGGCGGAGCGCGCGCCCGACCTGTTCCGCGACATGCGCCGCGACTCGGTGCGCTTCTCGCGCGCCTTCCGGCTGGCCCAGCACGCGGCGAGCGTCGGCGATCTCGACGTGCTGCGCGCCTATATCGACACGCTCGACCCGGCCGTCTGGCTGGAGCGGGCGCGCCGCACCCAGAAGGACGGGCGGCGCGAGGAGCTGGTGGTCATCGCCGGAACCCTGGACCGGCTCGGCCTCGCCCCGGGCCTGCGCCGGCTGTTCGGCCGGCTCACCTGCGACTGGCTCGGCCTGCAGAGCGCCGCGCCCGATCTCAAGAAGATGTCGGTCCGCCTGACCCTGCTGCACGCGATCCGCCTGGCGCTGATCCACCGGATCTGGTTCACGGCCGTCCATATCCCGGGCTTCCGGCCCCAGGCCGGCGTCAGCCGCGACCAGCTGCTGGAGCGTTTCCTGCGCCTCGATATCGACGGCTGCCTGACGCTCCTCGACGAGATCTTCCCCGTCACCCCCGATCCGACCCTGGGCCTCAATTTCGGCGAGCCGGCGGGGCCGCGGGACGTCGGCACCTACGAGGCCGAGCATAGCGGCCTGTTCCAGCCGATGCGGCGGATGTTCGCCCAGGTCCGGGAGATCTCCGGCATGATCCAGCACGAGGTGGGCGCGTTCGGATAGGGCGGCCGGGCTGGGGGCCGGGCGGGACGGTGCGGGCGCGCCGCGCCCCATCGCCGGCCTCGCGGTCCAGACTTGCATCTGGCGGTCCGCGCCGCTCCCGTGCTAACGGCCCGATTCGGCATCGTGGAGGGTGCAGTCCGGATTCCGCCTCCCCATATGCCGGTCGCCCGCGTCCGGTGGCCGCGGGAGACGTCCGGCCGCCGCCGACGCGGCGGCGCACGGGCATGCTAGATCCGGCATGATCGACGGGACGAATCGGCTGGCCGGCCGCCCATGGCGGCGCGCGGGCGAAGGACCTTGAGGACAGGGATGTCGAAGCGGGACTATTACGAGATTCTGGGGGTCTCGAAGACGGCGACCGAGGGCGAGATGAAGGTCGCCTTCCGCAAGCTCGCCATGAGCTACCACCCGGACCGCAATCCCGGCGACAAGGAAGCCGAGATCAAGTTCAAGGAGATCAACGAGGCCTATCAGTGCCTCTCGGACGGCCAGAAGCGCGCCGCCTACGACCGCTTCGGCCACGCCGCCTTCAGCCAGGGCGGTGCGGGCGGCCCCGGATTCGGCAACGAGTTCGGCGACTTCATGTCGGACATCTTCGACAATTTCTTCGGCGACGGGCGCGGCGGCGGCGCGGCGCGCGGCGGGCGCGGCGGTGGCGCGCCGGGCCGCGAGCGCGGAGCGGACCTGCGCTACAATCTCGAGATCACCCTCGAGGAGGCCTATGCGGGCAAGGCCGAGACCATCCGGATCCCGACCTCGATCACCTGCGAGACCTGCGCCGGCTCGGGCGCCAAGCCCGGCTCGAAGCCGCGCACCTGCTCGACCTGCGCCGGCTACGGCCGGGTGCGGGCGGCGCAGGGCTTCTTCGCCATCGAGCGCACCTGCCCGAACTGCCACGGCCGCGGCGAGATCGTCGACGATCCCTGCAGCGCCTGCGCGGGGGCGGGCCGCGTCAACCGCGAGCGCACCCTCTCGATCAACGTGCCGGCGGGCGTCGACGACGGCCTGCGCATCCGCCTCGCGGGCGAGGGCGAGAGCGGCCTGCGCGGCGGGCCGGCGGGCGATCTCTACGTCTTCCTCTCGATCAAGCCGCACGACTTCTTCCAGCGCGACGGGGCGGACCTGTTCTGCCGGGTGCCGATTTCGATGGTGACGGCGGCTTTGTCGGGCGAGATCACCGTGCCGGTGATCGACGGCACGCAGACCCAGGTCCGAATCCCGGCCGGAACGCAGACCGCCAAGCAGTTCCGGATCAAGGGCAAGGGCATGCCGGTGCTGCGGGCGCGCGAGGTCGGCGACCTCTACATCCAGGTCTTCGTCGAAACGCCGCAGAACCTCTCCAAGCGCCAGCGCGAGTTGCTGCAGGAGTTCGACACCACAGCCTCGGACGAGAACCACCCGGAGAGCGCGGGCTTCTTCTCGAAGGTCCGCGACTTCTTCGGCGCCGCGCGGGCGTGAGGATCGTTCGCCGCCCGCGACGGGCGGCAGCGGTTCGATGCCGAACGGACCGGTTCGCGGCATTGCGAATCGGCGGCGGATCCATTCCGATCCGGGCCGGTTATCGCTTTTGGCCGGCAGCGTGCAGCCTCGCCCTAGCGGGGCTGCCGGCTTGACTGTATGACGTGCGTCATTCGGGCCCACCAACGAGAACTGAGGAACACCGGACTTGCCGTCCTTACGTCGTCCCAGCGCCAAGGCCCGGGCTCTTCAGGTGGGGGGGCGGCGTGAGCCGCTGGAGGACGAGGCGCGATTCCTGCGCTCGTGGCTCGAGCGACCGCTCGTCACCGGTGCGGTCACCCCGTCCGGCAAGATGCTGGCGCGCACGATGGCATCCTACGTCGATCCCCGTCTCACCGGGCCGGTGGTCGAGCTCGGCCCCGGCACGGGGCCGGTCACCGAGGCGCTGATCCGGCGGGGCATCGCGCCGGAACGGCTCGTCCTGGTCGAGTTCAACCCGGATTTCTGCGCCCTGCTCGCCCGCCGGTTCCCGGGCGTCCGTGTGGTGCGCGGCGACGCCTACGACATCCGCCGGACGCTCGGCGACCTGCTGCGGGAGCCGGCCGCCGCCACGATCTCGAGCCTGCCGCTCTTCACCAAGCCGCTGGAGCAGCGCCTTGAGCTGCTCAACTCCGCTCACGACCTGATGCATCCGGGCGCGCCCTTCGTGCAGTTCACCTACGCGGTGGTGCCGCCGATCCCGGCCCGCTGCGAGGCCGGCAGCTACACGGCCGACCGCTCGAACCGGGTCTGGCTCAACCTGCCGCCGGCCCGCGTCTGGGTCTATCGCCGGCCCTGAGCGGCCCCGCTGCAGTGTTACGCATTTCTGGAGAGATACACGGGGCGGCAGGATCTTCTTAAGATTCGCGTGGGCATTTTTGACACGGACCCGCCGCCGGGCGAATCCGGCCTTCCCACGCGAACGTCCCGATGAGCACGATCTCCTCCACCGCGAGCGCCCAGCCCGCCTACGCGCCCCCGCGCGCCCATTCCGGCCAGGGGCGCATCACCTCCGAGATCAACGACGAGGTCTCCGCCGGCACGCTCAGCGCGACCGACGCCACCGCGCTGAAGAAGGCGCTCGACTCGATCGACACCAGCCTGTCGGCGGATGCAGGCGGCACCTCCGGGACGTCGGGATCGAAGACCCGGCTCGACCCGTCCCAGGCCAAGGACCGCATCGGCAGCCTGATCGACGACCAGGTGACGGCCGGCAGCCTGACCAGCGATCAGGCCAGCACCCTCAAGGGCCTCTTCGCCCAGCAGGGCGGCCCGCAGGCCGCCGAAGGATCGGGCCGCGGCCAGGGCGGACCCCGCGGCGCGGGCGGCCCGCCCCCCGGCCCGCCGCCCGGCGCGGATGCCGCCGATGACGGTTCCGAAAGCACCGGTACCAGCTCCGCGACCGATCTCCTGGCGAGCTTCATCCAGCAGCTTCAGGCCTCGCAATCGAGCGCATCGGGCTACGGCAACAGCGCCGGCACGGGCCGTGCCGCCACCAACGCGTCGGCCCTGCTCTTCGATTTCCGGAGCTGACGCGGCCCGAGAGCGTCGGCCGGATCGCGTCAGGAGCCGCCGAGCGCGGCGCGCGTGCGAGGATCGGCGCCGACATCGCGCGCGCCGTCCATGCCCAGCGCCTCGATGAGTCGCATCCGCGCCCGGCTGACGCGGCTCTTCACGGTGCCGACGGCGACGCCGCAGATCTCGGCCGCCTCCTCGTAGGTGAAACTCTGCGCGCCGACGAGGATCAGGGCCTCCCGCTGCGTGAAGGGCAGCCGGTCGAGCGCGCTCTTGAACGCCTCCATCTCGAGGCGGATCTCCTGTTCCGGCAGGGCGGCGAGCCGGCCCGCATGGACGCCGTCGACATCCTCCACCTCCCGCTTGCGCTTGCGCTGCTGCGAGTAGAACTGGTTGCGCAGGATGGTGAACAGCCACGCGGTCAGGTTGGTGCCGCGCCGGAAGCTCTCGGCCTTGCTCCAGGCGCGGATCAGCGTGTCCTGAACGAGGTCGTCGCTGCGGTCGAGGTCGTAGGTGAGCGAGAAGGCGAAGGCGCGAAGCGCCGGAATCGCCCCGAGGAGAAGCTCCCGCATCTCCGCATCGGCGCCGGGGGATGGACAGAAAGGGCCCGGACTCATCGCGACGCCTCCATCCGGGCCGCGAGTTCGGCCGCGAGCGCCGCGAGACGGTCGGGCACGGGCTCGGCCAGCACCTCGGCATAGAGCAGGCGCAACCCGCGGCCGATCCGGGCACGGGCGCCCGGATTCAACCGCCCCTGCGCCGCTGCCGGGGCGAGCGGAGGGGCGTGCGGTTCGGGCCCCGCCTGCGTGACGGACGGCATCTGTTCGTAGTTCATCGGCGGCCCCCTACGGGCGGGCGACGAGGCCGGGCCGGCCCTGCTGGCCGTGTCCGCGCAGCGGGCGGGAGACGGGCTCCCGCTCTCCGCATGGCTCGTCGCACTGTGGTGGGGGTGCTACGAGGTGTGGATTTAATGCTGTCTGAAGGAAATATTCAGACGTTCTTCACATTGGTCTTTCCCGTGCCGGATCACGATCCGATAAGAACAGCCACGCTTCAACCCTGCGCTCCATCGGATCAAGCTTGGCCTTGACCGGCATTCGTCGCCTGCGGGCTGCTGTGGTACCGCGGCCTGTCCGACCTGTACTTCGCGCGGACGCTCAACCTGCTCCTGATCGTCTCGGGCGCGAGCGACCTGCTCTGACCGTCCGCGCAGCGGCACAGCTCCGACGCGTCAGCCATCGCCGCAGCCCGCTCCGGTCGTCGAACCGCACCCGATGCCTCCGGCCGACAGTCAGGGGGAGCAGGAGAGGGCGCCGAGCAGATCGTAGGATGCGGGCTCGGCCGGCTCATTTGTGAGGCCGTCCATCAGCGCGAACATGAGAGCCACCGCGACCAGTAGGACCATCAGGATCTCGGTCAGCAGGTCCGGATCCGCGCGCAGCCGATGGATCGCCGCGCATCCCGCCGTGAAGGTCGCCGCCTCGATCATCTCGACAGGTGGTCCCATGAATGCCCCCGCTCGAATCAACCGGGATTACGGTTGCGCTGCGGTAGCTGCGGTGCATCCCCGAAATGGGGGATCGCGCAGGGCCGGATCGCCGCACCGGTCGAGGGCGGTGCCACAGCCGGCAGGCCGCCTGCTCCGAGGCTTGTGATGACGTGGGTGGGAACGCCCCGCGGCAGGGAGGATTGCCGGTTCTGGATCTCTGAGCCGGAGCCCGCCCGATGAGCCGCCTTCCCCGCGTCGCCACGACATGTCTCGCCCTCACGCTGGTTCTCCCGGCGGTCACGGCGTCATCCGCCTGGGCCCGCTCCTCCAGCGTGTCCCGTACGCTCAAGGCCGTGGACACGGACAGCGACGGCAGCATCGATCTGAAGGAGGCTCAGGCCGCGGCCGAGGCGGTGTTCGACAAGGCCGATAAGGACAAGGAGGGCACCGTCGACACGAAGGAGTTGCAGGGCCGCGTCAGCCGCAAGGATCTGAAGGCCGCCGACGGCGACAGCGACGGCACGCTCGACAAGACGGAGTTCCTCGCCCTCGTCCAGGCCCGGTTCAAGGCCGCGGATCCGGACAACGACGGCACGCTCGACGAGAAGGAGCTCAAATCCAAGGCCGGTATGAGCCTGATGCAGCTGCTGAAGTAGGACGCGCGCCCGGTTTTCTCCGCGGCTCCCACGTCGCGTTCGTGCGCCCGCTGGGTCCCGTCGTCGAATCGGCGTATCGCCCGGCCATGAAGGCCGCCGCGGGACATCGGCGGGAAACACGCGCTCCCTACAACCAGACCGCGATGAGTCTGCCTCATCGCGGTCTGCCCGCGCGGCGGCTCTCGTCCGCCGAACCGCGTGGGTGATCGCCCGGGGGATCGGTCAGGTCCGCACAGGGAGGGCTGACGCCATGGTGCAGGAACAGCAAGAGGAGGCTGCGCGTCGCGTGATCGACCGCGCCCTGCTCGTCTCGGCCATCGTGTCCTTCGGGTTCGGCTTGATCGCGATGCTCGCGGGGGTAATGGCGTGAGCGATCGCCCCGAGATGCGTTGGGGCAGCTCCGACCAGTCGGCTTTCGTTCTGATCAGTGCCGGTCTCTTGATCCTGGCGCTGGCCCAGCTCGTGGTCGGGTTTCCCTGAGCCGTCTCAACCGATGCAGGCCGGTGCTCGACCGGTCTGGCGCGACGATCCTGTGTCCGGTGCCCCACACAGGGTGCGAGCGGCCCGACGATCGTTCCAGCGCCGGGCGGCGAGCAACCGGGGACCGGGGCGCATTCCGAATCGCTGCCGCAGGACAGCCGCCGCTTGCCTGTTCGGGCGTGATGGCGAATGACGCCACAGCCCCAATCCGGGCCTCCCGCATCGAGAATGCGGCGCCACGGAGCGCGACGGCAATGGTGTCGCAGTCTCGTCAGGATCGGGTTCGGCGCGGCTGCCGGTTCCGGCCGGCTGATGGAACCGGCCCCGCGCCGGAGCCAGCGATGAGCGGGCGTCCCGCATCCGACGATCCGCTTCGCGCCGCGCGCTTCGAAGGCCTCGGCCTGAACGGCACGCGGGGAATCCCGGGACGCGCGTCGACGGCTACTCGGCGCTTCCCGCCGGCAGACCGGCGATCTTTCCGGCCGCCTGGAGAAGCTCGACCGGAAGCATGGCGATGATCGTGCTGTTATGCTCGACGCCGATCTCCGTCAGGGTCTGGAGCCGCCGCAGCTCCAGGGCACCCGGCGCGGTCGCGATCACCGCCGCGGCCTCGGCCAGTTTCTGGGCCGCTTCGTTCTCGCCTTCGGCCTTGATGATGCGCGCCCGCTTCTCGCGGATGGCCTCCGCCTCGCGCGCGATGGCGCGCTGCATCTGCTCGGGGATGTCCACGTCCTTGATCTCGACCGCGTCGATCTCGATCCCCCATCGCTCGGCCGCCTGCGAGAGCAGGTCGAGCAGGCGCCGGTTGATGGCGACGCGGTCCTTCAGCATCTGGTCCAGATCGCTTTGCCCGATCGCGTCGCGCATGCCGGTCTCGGCCGCCTGGATGATGGCGGAGCGCCACGATTCGACGGCTGTGACCACGCGCGCCGGGTCGACGGCCCGATACCAGAGCACCGCGTTGACTTTGACGGCGACGCCGTCGCGGGTGATCGTCTCCTGGGTCTCGAGCTGGACGGTGATGGTCCGCGTGTCGACCTTGACGACGCGGTCGACGAAGGGGATCAGCCAGTACCAGCCCGGCCCCTTGGTCGCGCCGAGCCGACCGAGGCGGAACAGCACGGCGCGCTCGTATTCCTGGTTGATCCCGAGCGTCTTGAGGATCATCCCCAGGACGACAGCCGCTATTGCGGCGACGATCGCGTAATCCATCTTCACGCCCCCCGGCCGGTGCAGCGGATCCGGCAGCCGCGTCGCCCCGCGCTTCGTCCCCGGCGCCGCGCCCGGCCTCGTGATCCGATCCCGGGCGCGTCCGTCCTGCGGCGCCTCGCCCGACGGTCCCGTGACGGAGCGCCACCGGACCGCGGCCGCGATCCTCTCCGTGGCGCGGACAATGCGCTCAATCTTTCGGCGGTCCGACGGTATCGGCCGCATAGGCCTGTCGGGATCCGAGTGGCTTCGGCTCCCCCGTCGTGCTGTCGCGCGCCGTCTGCCGCTCGATCTCGGCGTTCAACTCGGCCCCGAGAAGCACGATGACGACCGAGAGCCAGATCCACGTCATGAGTCCGACGGCCGCCCCGAGCGAGCCGTAGATCCTGTTGTAGCTGTCGAAGCTCGCGACGTACCAGGAAAACGAGACCGAGGCGCAAACCCAGGAGATGGCCGCAGCGACGCCGCCCCAACTCACCCAGCGCCATTTGGCCTCGCGCCGGCTGGGTCCGTACCGGTACGTCACGGCGAGGCTGAGGCTGACGAGGATGAGAAGCCCCGGCCAGCGCACCAGGCGCAGGGTGACATCCGTCAGCCGGCCGAAACCGAGGTGATCGAGGACGAACGGCAGAACGACGACCAAGCCGGTGGCCGTGAGCGTGAACAGGATGCCGCTGAGCGTGAACAGCAGCGTGGTTGCGTAGAGGCGCACCAGCGAGCGCTTCTCGCGCTCCCTGTAGATCACGTTCAACGCGTCGAAGAGGGCGGTCACGCCCGAGTTGGCGCTCCAGAAGGCGATCAGGAGACTGACGAGCGAGGCTGTGCTGAGCGCGCCGGTGCTCTGCTGGGCCACGCGCACGAGCTGGCCGGACAGGAGGTCGATGACGCCGTTCGGCAGCACGCCCGCGAGCAGGCTCAGGTGCTGGTTGATGACGTGCGGATCGGCAAACAGGCTGTAGACCGACACGATCATCGCCAGGGCCGGGAAGGTCGCCAGCAGGGCGAAGAAGGCGACGCCTCCGGCGGTGGCGAGGACGCGGTCGCGCGGGACCGAGGACACGACTCGCCAGAGCACGTCCTTCCACCCCAGGACCGGGATCTCGGCAGGATCGTTCGCGCTGCGCCCGCGGCCGGGCTCGTCCCGCGCGCGAAGGAGCGCGCGGTCGACACGTCTCGGGTCGGGCCGGCGCGTGCCGACGGAGCGCCAATCCTCGGCCTCCGCCTCTGTCTCGTCCGTGCTCTCGTTCGGGTTCACGAGGGAGCCTGCACCGCGATCCATCCGCGCGCACTATGCCCCGTATCGGCAGGACGCCAACAGCCGCGGCTATCGCAAGACTTGAGACAATTTGTTATACACGTCGCCCGATCACCGGGCTGCCGGTTGCTGCTCTGATAGGCTACCAGAGCATCCCAATATCGCTGGGCGGCACTGCGTTGCGGTGCCGTCAGCGGGAACGAGTCCAGGCACGAGCACGCGCTCATGATAAGCCTGGACAGCGTCCCAGTTGGTCAATCCTCGCACCGGACGGGGCGGCAATCCTGGACGGGCACAGGTCCGTCACCAGGGTCGTCGTCATTCCATGGCCCTGCTGCATGGTCCGACGTCGCCGCGAGCCGCGTGGTGAGCGTCCGCGGGTCCGTGCCCGGGGGTTGGTCGAGGTCTCGGTCTCATCGAGGCACCCGAGGACATGGAATCGTGTTCGGCTCGCCCGCGAGCCATGCCTACACACAGCGTCACAGGCGGATGAGCCTGCTCTGCCATGTGATGGTCCCGTTGTCGGCGAGATCGCGGCCGTCGAGGTTGATCCGCAGGGGTGGCAGATCTAAAGTCGGATCATGCTCGTCAAAGCCAGCCGCATGCATACTCCACGGGGAGCCAGCATGCCGTCCAGAAGCCGCGCCGCGACCTATGGTTGATGTGGTGGAAACCATGAGAGGTGGACCATACACGTCCGGTCAGCCGCGCCAGCGCCAGCCTGACGTGAGAACATGGACGATGCCGCCGGTGACCTACCGGTCGTTTTCACGGATCCGGATTGTTTCTACGGCATGAACGAGATCGTCACCGCCCGTGGCCCTCCTGGAAACAGTACGGCTTTGCCATCACGATGCGCAGAAGCATCTCCGGCCGGCGAACAAGATGTCGCCCGACCGAACCCGAGGAGTAAGGCTGAGGATGAGCGACGCTCTGGCCCTGACTTGAGGTCGCCCACAGCCTCAATCACGCATTTACTCGGAGCGAAGTTCAGCGGCACCGGAGCTTGCGACCGACAGGCGTTCGTTTTGATTCTCCTGAAAATCTTCCGATAAAAGGAGAGCGTTTCGGGCTTCGCTGAAATTGTCAAAGTCGTTGATCATGCTGTAGATGGCCTGCTGTGATTCCGGATCCCGACCGAGTATGCACCGATAAAGCCAAACAACGCTGTCCGAAGATATCAGGTCGTCCACTTGCAATGCACTTTCGCGAATGATGGCTCATCCTAGCCACTTGCCAGATTTGGAAAATCAGACGCACAAAAACTTGATGGCGGAATCTGCTAAATAATGTTGAGCTGTCGCACAGTGAGCGAAAAATTTTTCAATCGGGGGCTATATGATTCAAGTCTTGCCGATAGTTGAGAAATAAAGTTTCTGAAGTCGGCGCGCCCGGCGTGCCGATCTAGGAAAATAAACCGACATTCACCACGGCCGGTCGGCTTTGGATTGTATAAGCCTGTACGCCGATCCACGGTCGGCCAATCGTTTGATGGGCTCTGGCGGCCCCGGCCAAGCGGTCGGGCCCATGCGGGCGACCCTGTCGGATCCGGCGACCACGATCACCGCGAGGCGGCTTCGGAACACTGCGCCCGGCGGACGGAACGTCGGCGATGGGCGCAGAGTCAATGGATTTTGTCTCAAGTCTTGGGATGGCCGCGGCTGTTGGCGTCCTGCCGATACGGGGCATAGTGCGCGCGGATGGATCGCGGTGCAGGCTCCCTCGTGAACCCGAACGAGAGCACGGACGAGACAGAGGCGGAGGCCGAGGATTGGCGCTCCGTCGGCACGCGCCGGCCCGACCCGAGACGTGTCGACGGGGTGGCGTCGCTGCGGCCATCTCCTGGGTTTGCGCCTCGGTCTCGTTTTCCTGGTACGTCGCGAGCTTCGACAGCTACAACAGGATCTACGGCTCGCTCGGGGCGGCCGTCGGACTCATGACGTGGATCTGGCTTTCGGTCGTCATCGTGCTTCTCGGGGCCGAGTTGAACGCCGAGATCGAGCGGCAGACGGCGCGCGACAGCACGACGGGGGAACCGAAGCCACTCGGATCCCGGCAGGCCTATGCGGCCGATACCGTCGGACCGCCGAAAGATTGAGCGCATCGTCCGCGCCACGGAGAGGATCGCGGCCGCGGTCCGGTGGCGCTCCGTCACGGGACCGTCGGGCGAGGCGCCGCAGGACGGACGCGCCCGGGATCGGATCCCGAGGCCGTTGGCTCTTCTTAACTCGATCACTTCACGGTCGCGTAGATCTAGACGTTCAGATCCGAATTTGGTCGGCCACCGACGCCATCGTCCTCTTCCAATGGTACGAAACGGTTGATTGTCGCAGCGGTCGTCCACGCCGCGCAGGTCGACTTTCAGCCACTCACGGACTATGTATGTCTGCCGATATGGGTCGGGCAACCACATCGCCGAGTAAATTATTCTCAAGCCTTTTAGATCATGGGCGCATTTGATTAGCAGTTGCATCGAGAGATCGCGGTCGCGCTAAGGGATTGAACCGATTTGGACCTGAAATATCTAACGTGGAATTGTGGAAAACACAGCTTTTGTAAAATTAGGAGTGATGATTGCTGAGACTAAACAGAAATGGCAACGTTGCTTCGCTGAATTACAACGCGAGGTTCTTGAGAAAATGGTCGATAGTTATTCTCCGTAACACGACATATTGGTCATAAGCCTGAAATAGCCATTTTTCAGCAAAATACATCTTGATTAATATTCGCATATTTTGTTTATCCAATTCTGTTCGAAATGCCTATGAAAAATTGAAAACGATTATTTTGCAACCCAATATCAGGTTATAGCGATGCTTCATAGAAAAATATTATTCTGGCACTCAATGAAGACGGCAGGAACTTCTGCGTACAGGGTCCTGCTGGGGGCGGCACGGGCTGCAAGCGTCAGAGCGCTCATTTCCGCTGGAGACAGCGACATGACGACGGCCCGATACATCGGACAGTCACCGGATAGGCGGGACGGCACGTGGGCCCTTGGCTGAACCGGCCGGCCGCCTGAAGCCGTCTGCAGCGCGCTCAGGTACGCGGTCCGCCAGTAGCCTCACGCAATGCCATTCCTCAAGCCGGACGTAGCTGAACAGGTTGTTGGATCCAGCCTCGCGCTCTCGCATCGCTCAAACTTCACAGACCCCGTCGGCGGATGGAATTATCTCCCCAGCCACGCTGCCAGCGATTTCTGTAGCAGCCGGATAAAGGCGCCGGATCCGTAGGCTGCTAGCCTTCTCAGGCTATTGCGGAGGTCGCCTGCGATCTCATATGAACACTGCGCTGAGGGAGAGACGATGAAACCGAAACTCTTCAATCAAATTCAAGGCAGCAGCCGGCGCAAACCAGCCAAGTTCGCGGTGGTCTCATACTTTACTGAAGACAATGAGTACCTTGAACATGCCGCAAAACTGAAATCTTCACTGGAAAGATTCTCAATCGCTCATCGCCTTGTTCCTGTTCGGAGCGAGGGTGTCTGGGAGGTTGATTGCGCACGAAAAGCACGATTCCTTCTGGAAGCTTGGCACTCGTCCACGAGGCCTATCGTGTGGCTCGATGCCGACGCAACTGTGGAGGCTTATCCAACACTCTTTGACGAGATCGAAGCAGATTTTGCTGTCCATCGTTGGCTAGGGTGGATGTTCGGCAGCGGCACCCTCTACTTTGGGAAATCGGAAGCTGCGCTCAAGCTGTTAGAGCAGTGGGTTCTAAGGTGTGAAGCCGATCCGCTTACTTGGGACCAGACGCATTTGCAATCAGCTTGGTGCGACGTTGCGGCGACGACTAGCCTTCGTACGGCGAGGCTCCCACGCTCTTACTTGCAGATTTTCGACGCTTCCGAAGAAGGGCGGGCAGTAATTAAACACTGGCAGGCGTCGAGAAAACCAAAACGCGAGGGCCGGTCGTCTAGTCGTCAGCAACTAGCGATCACCGAACGCGGATTACACGCCAGGATGAGTGACGTACCGTGGCGCCGATCCGAAGAGGCATTCTGGATTGCTCAAGGTACGGAGCATATAAAACCGGAACTGGGCCACGACTTCCCAGAGGGTTTCGATGTCGGCGCCATGCTACGTCGCGCGATCGGTTCGCACTGGCCTGTGCTTGAAATTGGGTGTGGGGTCGGCCGGATCGCGTCGCTCTTCGCTCCAGACGAATACCTTGGCGTTGACGTCAATCCGAGTGCGCTGAAGCAGGCCCGTGGCAGTCAACCCAACCACGACCTGAGGATCTTCGACGATGGATACGCCTATCCCGCCGCACCTGCCGTCCTCCTTTATACCGTGCTCTTACATGTATCAGAAGAGGCGCTTCTGCCGCTGCTGAATGAAGCGGTGAAAGGTAGGCGCCGGTTCGTTATTGCTGAGATCATGGACCGACGCTGGAGAAGATCAGGCGATCCACCGGTCTTCAATCGTGACCCAGAGGACTACATCCTCGCGATGCAACGACTCGGCTTCAGGCTCGTATTGGTGGAGAAGGCGGCTTATGAGCGGTATGATCAAGAGCCCTGGAACGTGGGTAAGGACTCGCGATTGACAGCACTGGTTTTCGAGCCGTTCGTTCCAAACGTTTCGTAGCGCTTGACCAAGCAACGGGATTAAGAGCCTCTAACAAAACGGGTTTGGTGCGTTGGGTGGAGATGGCGAGACCACTCCTTCCCGATGGCCTATGGGCCGAGATCGCACCGCTGCTGCCGCCTGAACGGGCCAAGCCGAAAGGCGGTCGGCCTCGAACCTCCGACCGCGCGGCACTGACGGGGATCCTGTTCGTGCTTCGCTCAGGCACGCCCTGGGAGTTGCTGCCCCGGGAGATGGGCTGTGGCTCGGGGATGACCTGCTGGCGGCGCTTGCGGGATTGGCAGAGGGCCGGAGTGTGGGACCGTCTGCAGCACGCGCTGCTCGACCGGCTCGGCCGCCAGAACGGGATCGACTTCAGTCGAGCTTCCCTCGACAGCGCCTCGATCGCCGCAAAAAAGGGGGCCCGGCGACGGGCCCGAACCCGACCGACCGGGGCAAGCCGGGCACGAAGCGCCACGTCCTCACCGACGCGAAGGGCATCCCCCTCGCGCTGAAGCTGACGGGTGCGAACGTGCACGACAGCCGGATGTTGGAGGCGGTCGTGGATGCCGTCCCGCCGATCCGCTCATGCTGGGGGCCGCCGCGCAAACGTCCCTCGAAGCTGCACGCCGACAAGGCCTACGACCACCGCCGCTGTCGTCAGGCGCTGACCCGCCGCCGCATCCAGCCCCGCATCGCCCGGCGCGGGATCGAGAGCAGCCAGCGGCTGGGACATCGCCGGTGGGTCGTCGAGCGCACCTTGGCCTGGTTCGCCCAGTTCCGTCGCCTCGCCATACGCTACGAGCGACGGGCCGACATCCATCTCGCTTTCTCCACGCTGGCGGCCGCCCTTATCGTTTGGCGCTTCATCGAACGATGGTTTTGTTAGGCGCTCTTAGGGAAAAAGGTAGCCGGCCTACCGCGTCCGCCGCTGTGTCCAGACTGACGGCACTCGGTGCCAAGATATGGTCGCTGCCGAAACAGCAGCCACGCAGATGCAGGACCCATCCCCATGGAGATCACCACCGCCGGCATCGATCTGGCCAAGAGCATCTGTCACACCATCCGGACCGCACGCTCGCGGACTTCGGGGGAAATGGGTGTGCTGCGCTTCGTCATGGCTGCAGTCTCTCAAGATAGGGAGCCTCCGAAAATCTCGGGACGGTTCAGCATGGCGATGCCTCTGGGCTGGGACGCCACCAGCCTATCCGTCACGCCCGGTTCGTCACCTCCGCGCACTCGACACGCCGCAAATGGCCAAAGTCGAGCTCACATAAAGGCTATCCAAATATTTTTATATGTGGCATTTTCTTACCCGAAAGGAGCGCAGGCAGCGTTAACTTGACCAGAGCAACACGCGGTCGATATAAGTGATCTAGCGACTGGTATAAGTAATATATAAAAATCAGTATAATATTCTTCATAAACAAGACCCAGGTGTGTTTCGGCGATGAAACTAATTAGCTACGCGCAAAATTATGAAGACATTCGGCTTTGGCGTGCATTTCGTGATGTCGAAAAAGGGCGATATATCGATATTGGAACGCAGGATCCTAATCTTGAATCGGTCAGTCGGCTGTTTTATGACCGTGGTTGGCGTGGTATTAATGTAGAGCCAACACCGGAATATGCTTCGGCTATGCGTGCCGCACGTCCGGATGAGAGGGTTGTCGAGGCGGCGGTGAGCAGTTCCCCCGTGCCGATCTTGCTATTTAATATCCACGGCACTGGTCTCTCGACGGGGGTTCCGGAAATTGCACGATTACATGAGGAAGCCGGCTGGACTTCTCACGAAATATTGGTTCAGACAATCACATTGGCGAATCTGTTCAATCTCATGGACAAAGAACAGATCCACTGGTTGAAGATCGATGTTGAGGGAATGGAGGCCGACGTGCTCGCGAGCTGGGGAGATCACCCTGCGCGGCCGGCGGCTCTAGTCATCGAAGCCACCAAGCCGAATACTCAGGAGCCGACCCATGGGGCATGGCATGGGATGGTTACTGGACGCGGTTACCGCGAAGTGCTGTTCGATGGACTGAGCCGTTACTTCGTCCACGAATTCCATGGACATCGTAGCGAAGCCCTTGCGCTAAGTCCGAACATTTTCGATGGGTTCCAGGTTCTGCGTACACATTTCTCGGCACAGCACATTGCAGCCGAGATCGAGCAGACAGTGGCTGATCTGCGCGAGGAGACCAAGGCGCTGGCGCGGAATCATGCGGAGCAATTGGGATGGATGACCGCTGATGCGTCAGAGCAACTCGACGCCGCCTTGCAGCGATCTAGAGAGCTTGAGGGTCAGCTTGCGTCAGAAGCGGAGGCGCACGCTCACGCTCTTGCGGCGGCCCATGCTGGTGCAGCCGATGCGTCAGAGCAACTCGACGCCGCCTTGCAGCGAGCTAGAGAGCTTGAGGGTCAGCTTGCGTCAAAAGCGGAGGCGCACGCTCACGCTCTTGCGGCGGCCCATGCTGGTGCAGCCGATGCGTCAGAGCAACTCGACGCCGCCTTGCAGCGAGCTAGAGAGCTTGAGGGTCAGCTTGCGTCCGAAGCGGAGGCACACGCTCACGCTCTTGCGGCGGCCCATGCTGGTGCAGCCGATGCGTCAGAGCAACTCGACGCCGCCTTGCAGCGAGCGGGCGAACAGGTACGACAACTTACCGAGCAGGCAGTGGGGTTAACAACAAGCTTGGCCATCGCGAGCGAGGAACGCGACAGGTCCGCCACAGAGGTGCAAGCTTTGGCCGGGGCTCGTGACAGTCTCGCCCAGGAGCTGGATGCAACCAGGAAAGAGGCAGCCGAGGTCAGCGCGGCACTTCGGCATGAAATCGAAAGTCTGCAGGCGACGCTCGGCCTGCGGGCGAGAAAACTGGCGGAAGCGCAAGACCTCCTCGCTTTGGTCCCGGATCCGTTGACCGGCGTTTCCGGCCTGCGTCAGCGCTTGATGCGCTGGACGGTCGGTTCATCTTACCTGTCCGATATGGCCGCCTACCAAGCGTCAGCATTGAAATGGCAGCACGATATCCCCGGGCCAACCGGACTGAACCGCCCCCAAATTTTCGGAGGCTCCCAATCTTGAGAGACTGGAGCCATGACGAAGCGCAGAACACCCTTTTCTCCTGAAGTCCGCGAGCGTGCGGTCCGGATCGTGTTCGACCATCAGGGCGAACACGGCTCGCAGTACGCAGCAATCCGTACGATCGCAGCCAAGTTCGGCTGTTCGGGCGAGACGCTGTGGAACTGGGTAAGCCAAGCCAAGCGGGATCAGGGCCAACAAGTAGGACCAACGACGGACGTGCGCGAGCGGATCAAGGTGCTAGATTGGGAAAACCGCGAGCTCCGGCAGGCCAACGAGATGTCAGGAAGGTGTCCGCGTATTTCGCGATGGCAAAGCTCGACCGCCGGTTCAGGTCATGATCGCGGTTGCTCGACGATCACCGCGAGACCTACACAATCGTCCTTCGACAGGCTCAGGACGGGGCCGATCTGCAGCGTGCTTCCGATAGCCCCGTCGACCTACCACGTCCATGCCGCACAGTGGGCCGATCCAGAGCGGCTGCCGGTTCGGGCCAAGCGCGATGCGGCGCTCATGATCGAGATCCGGCGGGTGTTCGAGGCGAACTTCCATGTCTATGGAGTGGGCAAGGTCTGGCAGCAGCTCGGCCAGATGGGATCGTGGTGGCCCGCTGCGGTCGACCGGCTGATGCGGGTCATGGGGCTGCAGGGCATCGTGTGCGGCAGGAAGGTCCGTACCACCGTTCCCGCTCCAGCCTCGGCCTGTCCGCTTGACCGGGTGAACCATCAGTTCAAGGCGCCGCGTCCGAACGCCTCGTGGGTCAGCGACTTCACCTATGTCGTGCCTTGGGCTGCCTTTGTCGACGTGGCGTTCGTGATCGACGCCGATGCCTGGCGCATCGTCGGCCGGCCGGCGTCGAGGACAGCTAATGCTGCCTTCGTGCTCGATGCCTTGAATCAGACCCTGCACAAGCGCCGGCCCCTCCGGGTCGTGGGCTCGTACACCCTAGTAACAGGGGCTCCCAATACCTCGCCCTGCGCTACACGGAACGGCTGGCGCAGGCGGGCATCGAGCCCTCGGTCGGAAGCGTCGGCGACAGGAACGAAATGCCCTGGCCGAGACGATCATCGGCTTGTTCAAAGCCAAAGTGATCCATCGCCGTGGGCCGGGCGATCCTTCGCGGCCGTCGAGTTCGCCACCCTCGAATGGGTCAATTGATTCAACAATTGCCGCCTGCTCGAACCGATCGGCAACCTGCCTCCGGCCGGGGCCGAGGCGCGACTCTTGAAATCGGGGCTGTTTACCGGGCAGTAGTCCAAAAAAGGGAGAGAGGCTATGAGATAAAGGGGGTGCGACTGAATGAGTATGGAGATCCCGTGGCCATGTCCGCTCAGTGGGCCGCTGTATAGATACTGAGCCGATCCATAGAGATGACGATGCGAACACTAATTTATTTGGAGCCGCTCTGGTTCCGGGGCTCATCTGTATTTCTCAAATGGCATATAGAGTTGCTCGTTCTGCCGATAATTAAAGCTCTTTACGACCAGCATCGCTCTGGGCAGATTTGTATCGTTTCTAACATCATACTATCTTTAGAGGTGCTGTCGATTTTTCGTAAAGCAGGGACTGATTTTGATAAAGTATCGATTTTCACGATTAACAGTACGCACGCACTGGCGGATTGTGAATTTAGGTCAGATGTCTACGCTGCTGATGTGTTTCATCGGCCGAACTCAGGTATTGGCACAATATTCAGCAAACAAATCCGAAATCGCTCGCTGTTCAAACGAATCGCTCAGGCTTTTCACGAATTTCGTCCTGACATCGTCGTGACGACAGCGCAGAACCGCTATGTTCGCCAACTCTGCGACAAAGCCTCGATACCCCTGTTAAGTAGCGAGTTTGGTCCTCTACCGAGGATTCCGTATCCATCGAATCGTTTCCTGTCCCTCGATGGACATATCTCCGATGGACCATTTGGCTCAGCCAGGCATCTTCGTAACGCGCTGAAGGGGAGCGTCACAGGGAATAATGATACCGATCATCTCACATATTTTCTAGAAAAGTACCACGCGACAGTATCGAATCACAATCAATACGATTTGTGCAAAGATTTTATCAAGAGTCTGGCGCAAAATGGAAGAGTTGCCATGCTGGCACTACAGCCGGAAGATTGGTTGACTTGGGAAGGTCCTCTAACTCATACTCAGAGTCCAGCTCATATCGTCTTACGTGCGCTTAGAGAAACATCTGCAGACAAGCTCATCGTAACCTTTCATCCAGATCCGCGTAGCCACATATCCGACGATCTATTTGCGGAGATCTGGCTCTCGAACCCCGCGCTCGTTCGCTTGCCGCGCGCCCTCGCCGTAAACACTTCAGAATTATTCCTTCCTTTCGTCGACGAAGTCATAACTGTCTCATCGAACGTTGCGATGTCGGCATTTCTACTCGGAAAACGTGTCAGAGCGATGGGCAATTCATACGTCAAGACGTTGGACAAGTTGTCAGCTAATCACGGTGGTGAGCTAAAGTTACGAGACAATGTCGCTCAGTACCTGCACGAGGTTTACTGCGTTATGAACGAAGTCTTCATGTCGCCTTCGGATTTACGAACGGTGATTCAAGAGAAAGTAAAGAGCAAGTTTGGATTGCTGAAGCTGTTCGACGCACAACAGACGAGCACGGATCAAGAGATAGTGCGCTCTCAAGACTCTGTAGAATGCATACATTATAAGATCAGGAACTACATTGCAAAATTTACAAATTATTCTAAGACCGATTTATTTGATACATTTGGCCGTCATGCTATCGGATACGCTATCCCGAACGGATCTGTCGGAGCTGAACTGGGCGTTGCACATGCAGTCTTCTCAGATTCACTTCTCATGTCGGAAAATTTCAAAACTCTTTACTCCGTAGATATATGGGGCGATCACCACGACGAGGCTGAGTTCCTCATCGCCCAAGAGCGTCTCTCAAAGCATGGGGAGCGCTCGATCGTGCTCCGGAGATCTTTCGACGAGGCGCTAGACCTCATCCCGGATGGACACCTAGATTTCATTTATATTGATGCTTATGCTCATACGGGTGTGGCGGCTCATATCCTTAAAGCCTGGATGCCAAAGCTGAAGGATGGTGCAGTGGTTGCTGGGCATGATTTCTGTAGATTTAACTGGCCAATAAACTATGATTTACTAATCGATACATTGAGTCAGCTGAAATTTGAAGAAATCAATTTCGTTCCGGGAATTTTCACGAGCAACGCGGACGATATTTTCCCCAGCTTCTTCGCCTCGAAGCGTGCGAATTGATCTTTTTTTATTTCGCTCTAGGATATAAACTGGACCAAGGTGTTGCGGTGCTTGTCGTTTTGTGATTCCAGGTGGCCATTTGCGGTTTGTATGCTACGGTGGTGGACCTGTTCTGGCTATCGGATAAACAGTGCGTGGTGATCGAGCCGTTCATGCCCAGGGACCAGCTCGGACCGGAGCGGAAGGACGACCGGCCGATCATCTCCGGAGTCCTGCACGTTCTCATATCAGGCTGCAGCTGGCGCGATTGCCCGGCCGCCTATGGCCCGCGCACCACGGTCTACAACCGCTGGTCGCGGCGGGGCTTCTGGAAAGCCATGCTGATAGCACTCGGTAGGAGCCTCATTCAGGTCCCTGCGATGACACAGGAAACGAGGGCGACGGCGGCCAGATAGTTGCAGGCCAAGCGGTCGTAGCGGGTCGCCACGCGGCGCCAGTTCTTGAGATGACCAAACAGGCGCTCGATCCGATTGCGCCGCCGGTAGGCGATCCGGCTGTGCTTGTAGGGCACCGTCCGGGTGCCCGTGGACGGGATGGTGGCGATCACCCGGTGGCTTTTCAGCCAGTCCCTCAGGCTCTGCGCATCGTAGGCCTTGTCGGCCATCAGGCGCTTAGGAGGCACCATGGCCCGCACCAGAGGCAGCCTAATGGTGATGTCGGCCACGTTGCCGGGCATCAGGGCGAACGCAACCGGTCGGCCACGACCATCGGCCAAGCAATGGATTTTGCTCGTGAAGCCGCCGCGCGAGCGCCCGATGGCCTGGCTTCAGACCCCCCTTTTCCGCCCGATGCCGAGCGGTGGGCCTTCACGTGCGTGGCCTCGAGCATCAGTTCGTCAGGGACAGGACCTGCGGCAGCGATCCTGGCAAACAGCTGCTGCCAGATCCCGCGCTGCGACCACCTGTTGTAGCGATTGTAGATCGTCGTGTGTGGGCCGTAGGCGGAGGGCGTATCCAGCCAGCGGCAGCCGACCTTCAGGACGTGCAGGATGCCGCTGATCACCCGCCTGTCGTCGACCCGAGGTTTGCCCGGTTGGCCATGCGGCAGGTGCGGCTCGATCTGCGCCCAGGCTTCATCCGAGAGCCAGAACAACTGTGCCATCGCGATCCTCCTGCATTGGAAACCCCAAACTTCGAAAGAAAACGCGAGCGATGGCAAATGGTTGTATGAGTTCCCTACCTAGGTCGCGGACTCATAAAGCTCGCAGCCAGACACGCAGGGCTGCGAGTTTGACGCTGGCCAGGAGGTTGTCGGGGGCCTTGTCGTAGCGGGTGGCGACGGCTCGGAAGTGCTTGATCTTGCTGAAGAAGCGCTCGACCAAGTTGCGGTACTTGTACAGGAACGGGCTGAAGGCCAGCACCTGCTTGCGGTTGGGCATCGGCCTCACGTTCGCCCACGCACCCTGCTCGGCCATCCGGGTGCGTAGCGCGTCACTATCGTAGGCCCGGTCACCCAGCAGGATCTGACCTGGACCCAACCCGCCCAGCATGTCGGCCGCCGCGCGCCCGTCATGCGCTTGGCCTTCCGTGATCTTGAGGGCCACAGGACGGCCCTCGGCATCCACCAGCGCGTGGATCTTGCTCGTCAGGCCGCCGCGCGAGCGACCCATGCTACCGGATCGGCCGTCTTTTTTTGGGCGCAGGCGGCATGCTGGTGCACCCGCACGCTGGTGGCGTCGATCATCTGCAGGTCGCCGTCGTAAGCCTTTGACACCGCATCCAGAAGCCGATCCCAGATGCCGCGCTTGCGCCAGCGCCGGAAGCGGTTGCCGCAGGTCGTATGCGGGCCGTAGCGCGCCGGGATGTCGGCCCAGGGTGCGCCCGTGCGCAGCCGCCAGAAGATGCCGTTGAGCACCCGCCGGTCATCTACCCGCTCCTTGCCGCGCACGTCCGTCGGCAACAGAGGCTCGATCACCGCCCACTCCGCATCCGTCAGGTCAAACGGCGCCATCCAGGCCCCTCCTGCTCAGAGGGCTAACGATGGCGCGGCTCAATCGTGCCAGCCGTTATGGGTTCGCGACCTAGGATTACGAGCGCTACGCCACCACCTTGGCCGCCCTACACATGGTTGCCTTCGTCTGCTTCATGCTCAAACAAGCCGAAAAGCTCATGACAAGTGCATAACACCCTTTGGTTGACCCATCCGAGCCCCCACCGCTGATTGCAGTAGGGAATCAGGATGCCACTCCGCATGGAAGGAGTATTTCGATATGTCCGACGATAACCGTAAAGGAATTGCAGGAGAATCGCATCTTGACCACCGGCCTGATCGCCTATAAGGGCTACTGATAAAAGAGGGTGATCGAATGCTAAGTTCTAATGGATCGATCAACTCGGTCGCAGAGCTGCTTACTGTCAATGGTCGGACCTTCATTCACGCAGCCTATTGGGCGCTGCTTGGACGTGCGCCAGATCCGGATGGCGAGGCTTACTACCTCTCTACGCTTCAATCCGGCACGCACAAGCTGAACATCATCAAGCGGTTGCGCCGATCACCGGAAGGCCGTGTTCTCGAGCCAGCCGTGACTGGGGTGGATCAGGCGATCAGGCGGCATCAGCTCGTTAATCTCCCTCTGATAGGCATCTGTTTCGTTCCTTTTATCAATGCGGAGCGAGATTCGTCCGCGAAGGTCGCCATGCGACGGGTCGAGCAAAACGTTATCGTCGAGATAGCGCGGTCGAATTCGGCGATCGCATCGGGCGAATTGAAGGGAGCGCTGAACTGGATCGACGCTCGGATCGGACACTTGCTCGAACTTTCGATCAATCTTGATGCGCGTGCCAATAACATGAAGGGCCGCGTCGATCGGATCGCCGAACTGCTCGGCTTGGGTCATAATGAGGGATGGAATGATAGCACGCCCGTGTCGACAAGCTCTGGTCCTGCGCAACGAGAGACGAGGCCGATAACGGTGCGCGACCTGCAGGACCGGACAGGAACGGCTTCGGTGGAAGAGGTCTTGCGTCGCATTGAGTTCGAGCTAGCTTAAACAAGGCGTTCTCCGTGAATAGACAGATGCAGCGATCGGATGTGCTCCGACACAAGGGGCGTAGGGTTGGCGTGGTTATCTCCGGCCCGGGTACAGGAGAAACCGGAGGTGCAGAGCGTTTCTATACGGGACTTGCTGATGCTTTCCGACAGATTGGCTGTATCGTCGATCTGATCTCGACGGAAGCTAGCGAACCCGATGTCGAGACGATCCTGGCCAACTACGACAAAGCTGCAGCCAAGGACTTGAGCGTCTACGATTTCGTCATTTCGACGAAAGTTCCCTCCTACGCGGTGCGTCATCCGCGGCACGTGCTCTATCTCGTTCACACAGTTCGCGTCTTCGACGACATGTTTGAGGAGCAGTTTGTGCCCGCGTCGGTCCATGATCGCGCCAATCGGGCGAAGGTCCACAAGAAGGATCTGGCTGCACTCCGGAATCCGAAAGCCATCTTCGCGATCGGGCATGAGGTTGCCGACCGGCTCTACCGATGGCGCGGACTGTCAGCGACTGTGCTACACCCGCCGATGGCAATCGACAGTTTTCATGAAGGCCCGTCTGAAGAGTTCTTCTTCATCCCGGGTCGCCTGCATCCCTGGAAGAGGCTCGACCTGCTCGTCGCGGCGGTGAAATCGTCGCGGCACGATATGCGCCTGAAGATAGCTGGTGTCGGTGAGCAAAAAGAGAAATTGAGGACCCTGATCGGCCAAGACGAGCGCATCGAACTGATGGGGAGTATCAGCGATTCCGAGCTCATCGATCATTACGCGCGCTGTCTCGCGGTTCCGTTCGTCGCGAAGCGCGAAGACTACGGATATGTGACGCTCGAAGCGTTCGCGAGTGGCAAGGCTGTGGTCACTTGCGAAGATTCAGGCGAACCTGCCCGCTTCGTCGTCCACGGCGAAAACGGATTGGTGGTGCCGCCAACCGTCGATGGCGTTCGCGGCGCTCTGGAGCAGCTCTGGCTGGATCGCGCCGGGGCGCAAAAGATGGGCAAGGCGGGTCGAGCGGTCATTGAGAATATGAGCTGGCGCGACACTGCGCTTGTGATTGCCGATGCCGCAGTTTTCGACGACGGCGAACAGCCTGCTGGGTCGATCCCGATCACGGTCACCGACATGCAGCCGATCCATCCGGCAATCGGGGGAGGGCGACTTCGCCTTCTAGGACTCTACCACGGAATGGGGCACGGCATCGCGTGCACCTACGTCGGCACCTATGACTGGCCTGGCGAGCTGTTTCGCGATCACGCCCTCAGTCCCTCGCTGCGCGAAATCGACATTCCGCTCAGTGATGCTCACCATGATGTGGCACGCATCTACAAAGAGAACGCCGGCGGGCTTAATGTCATCGATCTGATGTTCAGTCAGCAGGCGCACCTCTCGCCGGAGTATATAAGGGAGGTCGTCCGCCGAATACGCGAAGCGAGGGTCGTAGTGTTCTCGCATCCCTGGGTGTACCCGCTGGTCGCGTCTCACATCCGCGACAATCAAACGGTCATATACGATTCGCAAAATGTCGAAGGCTATCTGCGAGCGCAGCTGGTCGACCGCAGTAATTCGCTACAATTGGCGGCTCTGCGAAACGTTATCTCGGATGAGCTGGCCTTGGCACAGCGCGCAGATTGGATTTTGGCCTGCTCGCACGAGGACCTAGTCCGCTTCCAATCGCTGTACGGCATCTCGCCGGAGCGGATGCGAATCGTCCCGAACGGCGTGATGGCTTTCGCGACCACTCCAGCTACATCGCAGCGAAAGAAGGAAGTCCGCGAGCGGCTTGGATTGCCGCCCGATGCCTTCATCGGCATTTTTATCGGCAGTCCCTATGGTCCCAACGTCGCCGCCGCCCTGTTTATCGCCGATATCCTGGCGCCCCTCGACCCGATGACAACTTACGTCATTGCGGGAGGCGTGGGTCAGGCCGTTTCCCCGAGGACCACCAATCTTTGCCTCACCGGAGACATCTCGGACGATGAAAAGGTAGACTGGTTCGCCGCCAGCGACTTTGCCATCAATCCGATGACCTCGGGCTCAGGCACGAACATCAAGATGTTCGACTTCATGGCGGCCGGTCTTCCAATCATCACGACCGAAACCGGCGCACGGGGCATTAATGCAGCGGGCGCCGACTTCATGATCACGGTCGAAGCGACGCCGGACGGCATGAAGCGGGCCGTAGGCGAGTTGAAGCAACATCGCAATGCTGCTGCAATGTCGCGTGCTGCTCGCGCCTTTGTCGAGGAAGGCTTTGCCTGGGAGCGGATTTCACATGCTCTTGGAGCGTTTTGTGCGATGCGCCATCGCTCGGCGGGTCAACCCAAGCCGTTCTTCTCGGTCGTCGTACCCAGTTACCAGCGCCATGACCGCCTCACCGAATTGATGACGGCGCTGCAGGGACAGATCGAGCGCGACTTTGAGGTCATTGTGGTGGACCAGTCCGCCGAAAGATGGGCTAAGGCCGATATGAAATTCGGCTTTCCCTTCACCTACTATCACAGCCCGGTGAAAGGCGCGGTGCGGGCGAGAAATACCGGTGCCATGCTGGCCCAGGGCAGGGTCATCGCGTTGGTTGACGATGACTGTGTGCCGGACGCCGAGTGGCTGATCAACGCACGCCTGTGGTTTGCGGACGAAGACGTAGTCGGTGTCGAGGGGCTCATCTATTCTGATCATCTCGATGATCCGGACTGGCGTCCCGTTGTCAACGTCGGGTTCGAGGGGATCGGGTTCATGACCGCTAACCTCATGGTGCGATCGGATTGCTTCCAGTACATTGGGGGCTTCGACCTGCAGTTCGATAAGCCGCACTTCCGGGAAGACACTGACTTTGGCTGGAGGCTTCAAAAGCTTGGTAACGTCCCCTACGCGGCTGATGTCCGTGTCTTCCATCCCGCTCAGCCGCGGAGCATTGAAAGGGAGTCGCTCGCCGCGAGAACGAAGTTTTTTAAGAACGACGCGAAACTTTACATGAAGCACCCTGAGAAATATCGCGAGCTATTTCTCAGGGAATGCCAGTTTGTCAACAATCCATTTTTCATATCAACAGTAATTGAAGGGTTCCATGATCTCGGGTTCGGAGACTCGATTCCGGACTGGATTCTCGAACATCAGTAAACGAATCAATATCACAAATCAAATAGACCAACAGCTATCATCACAGGGAGAAGCGGTCGGGATGTGACCTTGCTCCGTGTTTGCCTCGTTCATAACCAGAGTCTGTTCAGGTTCTGGTCTGTTTGGACCGAGTTGCAGAGGCGTTTGGGGTGAGCCCGCCGAGGCTCGTCTGAAAGGGTGCATATGTTGTCGTCCACTGAACCTAGAATCATCGGCGCGTGGTGCGAAGGATGTCTTTGATCACGGCTTCGGCCGGATTCTGTGCTGGCCCGGACGTCTGTTTTCTCTTCGCTCTTGGGGCTACGACATACCGGACATCCTCCGGTCGTGAAGGCCCTGAATCTGCCTCATGAGCTCGGATGGCGGACAACAAACAATCCGGACTGCCTACGGACGGCGGAGATCCCGCTGGCGGCCGGGGATGTAGGCCGGGCTCGGGCAATCACCGGTTAAGCCCCACAGGTGCCGTAGTCCGAGACTCTGGCCACCGTCCTTGCATATGCTCGGCAGCAATAATCTATCACTTGCATCGATCGCCTCGACCGCGGCCGGGGGGCCTGACCGGCTGGCTTTGGACCGGGCTGATTGAGAGGATCAGTCAGGGCTGGAGGATTCGGAGATGCGGCGAGGTCAGAAGACGAGTGCGGAGCAGGTGTTGCTGAAGCTACGCCAGATCGAGGTGCAGACGGCACAAGGCAAGAGCTTAGCGCTGGCGTGCAAGGAGGCGGAGATCCCTGAGCAGAGCTGATACCGCTGGCGCAAGAAGTACGGCGGCCTCCAGATCGATCAGGGTTGGAAGATGAAGGAATTTGAGCGCGAGACGCGCAGCTGCGGCCGCTCGTGGCCGACCTGTCCCTGGAGAAGTAGGTGCTGCGGACGTCGCCTCGGGAAACTTATAGCCCCCGAGCGACGCCGGCAGGCGGTCGATGGCATTCGGGAGAAGTACGGCCTCTCGGAACGTCATACCTGCCGGATCGTCGGCCAGCATCGGGGCGCGCTACGTTCCGCCCGTGCCGACTGATGAGGATGATCTGGCCAAGGCTATCAGCGCCCTGGCGTCCGAGTCCTGACGCTACGGCCACCGCCGCGTCACCGCGCTGCTGATTGTGCTTTGCGCTGAAGGCGGCCCGGCGCATCAACAGCGTATGTGTGATCGAAGCGCTGGCAGACGCAATGTGCCTGCACGGTATCTCGGAGCACATCCATTGTGACAACAGCCCGGAGATGATCACGAAGGTACTGCGCAAGTGTGTCGCCAAGACCGGCCCAAAAATTCAATATATTGTGTCAGGATATCCGTAGAATAAAGTTTATTTCGAAAATTTTAACGGTAAATCTCGCGATCAGAGCGTGAAGCAGGAAATTTTTTCACTTACTGAAGCGAGCGTAGATCGTGACCGGCTTTTTTGGCAGAACACCTACAACCGCGTCCAACCGCACTCGCCTTTGGGCTACCGGTCACCTCCGCCCGTCACCTACCCAGATCTGGCCTTCCGGCTACCCATGGTCGCCATCATGCAGTAGCCTCTCAACTCGGCTTGGTCCAAAATACCGGTTAGGTCAGGCAATTTGTGTTTGAGGCAGACTGCAGGACCGTGCCAAATGGGAGCGGGCATGTCCGCCGCTACCTTAAGTTGCCATAGTTTGCAAAGTGCACAAATGTCGGAGGGATTGGTTTCATGACAGCAAGCTTAATGGTAAGATTATTTGCTTTTCATTTCTCAGGCGGATTTCACTTGCAGTTTGATAAGCCGCATTCCAGAGGAGAGATGACTTCGGATGGTGATTATAGGAGCTAGGACGAATACCGTTAGGTTCGGATGTTGCGGTGTTCCATCCCGCGCAGCCGCGAGCCATTAATTTTGCGTTTTGTAACAAATTCATGATTTTATAAAAAACATTCGAATGAAATGTGACGAGGAGTATAAACAGTTGTTTTGCCGAAAAGCACACTGCACAGCTCCCAAATACTGCATGAAATTTCCTCGCTGAATTTTCAGAACTCAGAGTTGGAATAAGCCAGATTTTAAATTGGATGCTCAACACCATCGAATTTTATGCAAACGGCAAGCCAAAAGAATAAAAGCGGCGACAATCTTAACGACCTGATCGATACACCTACACGGAGGAGAACCAAATGAAGATTCTGTACTATTCCGTCCATCAAATTCTTGAGTACGATGAAATAAGAATGCTTAAATGGCTCGGTCACGAGGTATTTCCTTTGGGCGTATATTTCAATGATCCAATCCAGCACCATTTTCGGCCCCAACTTGAGCTTGGAGATTGGGTGAGACAGGCTCGTGATGAATTTTCAAAGATGGGCGGCGTATATGTTTATTATGAAACGCCGGCAAAACAGGTAATTCCGCGCGATTTTATACGGCTATTTGACTTAATTATTGTGATGGATGATCCAGATGTTGTTAAAGCGCTTTTTGCAGACTGTGGCGTTCCTGTTGTATTTAGGACTGTAGGTGCTCACGTTGAACAGCGGGCGAAAGCAATTGCTCCGCATTATGCAACCAAAGCCGATTGCTTTGTAGTGCGATATAGTCCTGCAGAAGTTAGAATGAGCAATTACACTGGACACGATTTCGTGATTCGCTTTCCAAAGTTCATCGAGGAGTATGGACCATGTCATGCAGTCGAAAATGCAGTTTTGACTTCGTCAAACGATTTTGAAAAGCGGTTTCCAGCAGAGTATGATTTCTTTCGTGAAGCAACGCAAGGTTTGAGTGTATCTATATCTGGTGCCGGAAACGAAAATATTCAAGGTAGTATCGGAATGATTACGTTGGATGAACAGATAGATTTAATGAAACGATTTAGGGCCTATTTTTATTGTCATAATTCCTTCACGCCGTATACCTTAAATTTTATAGAAGCTTGGCTGAGCGGCATCCCTGTCGTTGCTTTGAATTGTCGGAGTGTCTTTGATCTCGAACTTTGTCGTTTTGCTGAAATACCTGAGTTAATCCAATGGGGAGACAATGGATTTGTCGTAAGTAGCGTCAAAGAGGCTAATACGATTTTATGTGAACTTGTAAATAATGGTTCTTATGCTCGAGAAATCGGCGAGAAGGGGCGGAAAAGAGCTTCTGAGTTGTTCGCTGTTGAAGTCGTTGCGGATGAATGGAAAAAACTGTTCACACGAATCGGAATTGGATAAACAAATTCGAAGAGCGCACTGGCGTCTCAGCTTCCGAGGTGACGAAAGATGCGGCCGCATGAGCGCCCGCGAATTGCTGCACCCATGCCGTAGCGTGAATTTCTGGAGCGCCACGCTTTGGGCGGTGCGTCGTACCGAACCGGCACGGCCTGCCCCTTGGATCGTCCGGCCCATCACTATCGGTCTTGCATGAGCTTGGCGTTACGTCGATGCTGGGGCTGCAGGTCGATTTGCCGGGCGTATCTTGCGCCCATGCGCCTCGACCTGTCGCGCCGGGGAAGGTGAGGTAAACCTTCTCGAGCTGGCCGGCGGCCAGCCCCGGATGCGTAGACCGCCGGTCGGCGTGGGGCTGCACGAGATGCGTGGCGGACGACGCTCTGGCTTCATCGGCGGCGAGTGCGACGCACTCACCCAAGCCGTCATGGACGACGGGCGCGGTAGCCGGCGCCAGTAGAACCGATGGTGTGACCCGGTCCAGCGCTCCGGTGCGGGCGCAGAAGCCGCGCGTGCCTAGATGTGAGCTTTCAGGAGGTTGTCCCTCCGGTCTGAACCGAGGACGCTGGAGTTGCGAAGCTTCAACGATCCCGGAGAGACCGGATGAACATCCACCAGAATGCGCGCTTGACCCCTCGGGTCGAGAGCGGCTGGCCCGGAGCGGCCTCAACCCGAGGGCGGTGGCCGCGACGATGGGCGTGTGCCCCAAGACGGTGCGCAAGTGGGTCGCCCGGTTCGCCGCGGAAGGCGCCGCCGGGCTGCAGGATCGCTCCTCGCGGCCGCACACGCTGCACCGCCCGACCCCGGTCGCGACGCAGGCGACTATCGTGGCCTTGCGTCGGCAGCGCCTGACCGGCGCACAGATCGCCCGTGATCTCGCCGTCTCGCCGGCCACCATCAGTCGGGTGCTGCGCCGGTGCGGCCTGAGCCGCATGCGCGACCTCGAACCGCCCGAACCCGTGCGCCGCTATGAGCGCGACAAGCCGGGCGAACTGATCCACATCGACATCAAGAAACTCGGCCGCTTCGAGCGGGTGGGCCACCGCATCACCGGCGACCGCACCCGGCAGAGTTCAGGCCGCGGCATCGGTTGGGAGTACCTGCACCTGGCCGTCGACGACCACTCGCGCCTGGCCTACTCGGAGATTCTGCCCGACGAGACCCGAGCCTCCTGCCTCGCCTTCCTCTTCAGCGCGCTCCGCTTCTTCCGCCGCCACGGCATCGCGGTCGAGCGTGTGATGACCGACAACGGGCCGGCCTTCAGATCCAGACGCGATGCCAAAGCGTTGCGGCGCCTGACCATCCGCCACGCACGCACCCGGCCCTACACACCCAAGACCAACGGCCAGGCCGAGCGCTTCGTCCAGACGTCCTTGCGCGAATGGGCCTACGCGCGCGCCTACGACACCTCCGAACAGCGCCGCGCGGACCTGCCCGCCTTCCTCTTCCGTTACAACTGGCAGCGCCCGCACGGCGGCATCAACGGCACGACACCCGTCAGCCGCCTCGGCCTGACCGAGGACAACCTGTTGAGGATCAACACCTAGACGCGTCGACACCGACGCATCGAAAGCATCGCATCCGCTTGTTCGCAAACGGTCGCCGACATTGCCTCTGCCGCGCATCAACGTGATCGACGATCTGCCGTACCCCGTTCCGGTCGGCAGAGCGGAACTGGACGTGCTGCAGCGATTTTTAGGCCCTGCACTCGATGCCTTCCTACGCGAGATGAAGCCATGAGTTCCTCTGACTGGGCAGCGCTGACGCTGAGGCAGCAGGGCACCCGCGGTTCGGCGATCATCCATGCCGGTCTGTCGAGATCTGGGCGACGAGACCCCACCTCAGCAAGGCCGATCTTGCACCTGCTACCGATGGGCCGTTGCGGGCCTGCGGCTCGGTCGTGACCTGACCGGTATTTTGGACCTGGCCAAATGAGAGGCCACTGCATGGTGGCAGCCATTGGTAGGCGGAAGGCCAGAACCGGGAAGCTGACGGGCGCGGGCGGCCGGTACGCGAGGGACGAATGCGACCGGACGCGGTTGTAGGTGCTTTGCCAAAAGCCAATCACGATCTGCGCCTCTTTCAGTGAGTTGAAGATCTCTTGGCGCAGGCATTCATCCTGGAGCTTGCCATTGAAGCTCTCACAGTACCCCGTTCTCCCATGGCGATCCTGGCGCGATGTACTGGATCTGCGAGCCAGTCTCGGCGACCCATTTGCGCGACGCCTTCAAGACCATTTCCAAGCCATTGTCGCAGCGGATGTGCTCCGGGATGCCGTGTGAGCACATCGCCTCCGCTAGATGTTTGATCCCAGGGTTTGATGGTGCACTCTTCACGTTGGAGTGGAGAGACGCGCTATGGGCCAAGTTCTTCACGGCAGCGCCACCACGACGGAGGCAGTCCGTCGAGCGATCCAGCATAGTCAAGCGAGCCTGAGAGCGCTCTCGAAGCGCTACGGGATCAACCCGAAGACGGTCGCCAAGTGGAAGAAGCGGATCTCGGTCGCCGACCAGCGCATCGGTCCGAAGGATCCCCGTTCGACGGTGTGGTCACAGGAGGACGAGGCAGTCGTCGTCGCCTTCCGCCGTCATACGCTCCTGCCTTTGGACGACTGCCTCTACGCGCTCCAGGCGACGATCCCGCACCTGACCCGTTCGTCGCTACATCGGTGCCTGCAGCGCCACGGCATCAGCAGACTGCCGGAGGTCGACCGTGACAAGCCCAAGCGGTCACGCTTCAAGACCTACCCGCTCGGCTACTTCCACATCGATCTGGCCGAGGTTCACACAGCCGAAGGGCGACTCTACCTGCTCGTTGCCATCGACCGCACGACCAAATTCGCCTTCGTGGAGCTGCATGAGAAGGCCACGCGGCGGGTCGCAGGCGATCTCCTTCGCCATCTCATTGAGGCCGTGCCTTACAAGGTGCACACGGTGCTCACCGACAACGGCACCCACTTCACCACGCCTGGCCTTCGCCTCGGCCGCTTCCATCATCAAGGAGGCGATTGCAGCCGGGGAGACCTTCCGAGCCCACAGCTTTGAACTTGCCTGCGCCCGCAACGATATCGATCATCGGCTGACCAAACCGCGCCACCCCTGGACGAACGGTCAGGTCGAGCGGATGAACCGCACGATCAAGGACGCGACGGTCAAGCGCTACCATTACGACAGCCACGGGCAACTCCGTGCGCATTTGGCCGATTCGTCAGCGCCTACAACTTCGCACGCCGTCTGAAGATCCTGCGCGGCCTCACGCCCTACGAAGCCATTTGCAAGGCATGGTCCGCTGAGCCCTGCCGTTTCAGGTCAAACCCGCTCCACCAAATGCCGGGACCAAACACAATCCCGGACAGGCGCAGGCCCACCATGAAGGTCGTGGTCTTCCAATGACCGTGCGGGACAGGCGAGCGTAGCCCCTCGCCGCGTGGGGACCGCCCGCGGGTGCGGGCGATATTGGTCGCGGTCCAAGTCTCGTCAAAGAACACGAGGCGAGCAGGATCGAGGTCGGGCTGGCCCTCGAACCAAGCCTCGCGCGCCGCCTTCACTTTCGGGCGGTCCTGCTCCGCGGCGTGGGCTGTCTTTTTTGTAGGTCAGGCCGCGCGCGTCGAGGAAGCTCCGCAGCGAGCCCAGCCCGACCGTGAGAACGCGCTCGTCCCGCAGGCGGGCGCGCATCTCCGCCAGGGTGATGTCGGCCTTCGCGTCGATCAGCGCGCGCAGAAAGGCCTCATGGGGATCGAATTTGGAGCGGCGTGCCCGCCCCTAAGGGCGAGCCGCCACCGTCCCGATCGTCGTGAGCGCGGCCATCCAGCGGATCGCCGTGGCCACACCTACCCCGAAGCGCACAGCCGCCTGTCGACGCGAGGTCGCCTCGGCTGCGTCGACCACGCGTTCGCGCAGGTCCTGGCTGTAGGGGCGGCCCATACTTCCCTCCTCGTCTGGAGCGCGCACTGAAGCAGCACGTGAACCCCGCCCACCCAATCCAGCTCAAACCTAAAACGCTCTAAGAGGGCCGAGGTGAGGAAGCGAGCGTGACGGGTAGGCTGGCGCTACTTCCTAACAAGACATCCCCATCCTACGTGGGGGGATCATCCTCGCGTTCGCACCGCCGTTCGTCCGCTTCTGCTTGCACCATGCCTAGCTTCTGCCGATCGCCGCGCTCTCCTGGGCTGAGGCCAGTGGATACTCGATCCACGTTGAGTACAAACGGTCTCAGGCTCGGTCAAAATCGCGTCGGCGAGCCGGTCAAGAGATCAGATCAAGCTTGGATGCCTCGATCCCGTCGGCGCGGAACGCGTCCGGCAGGGCGGAGAAGTCGCGGTAGCCGGCCGCGCGCGCCATCGCGTCGAGGGCGGTGCGCTCGTCGTCCGCCGAGCCCGTCCAGAGCACCGCGCCGGTCTTCGTCTGCCTGATCTGGAAAATGCTCATCCGCCGCCTCGCGTGAAATCATCCGATCGATGGGCTTCCAACGCGGTGTCAGCCCGGCAGTTGCGTGCCCTGCGCGGCGGGTTAACCCGGCCTTCAGCCGCCGCTCGCTTGATGGAGGGCGAGTGAGGTCCCGATGCGCGCCAACCATCCGCCGGCCGAGGCCGTCTTGCCGCTCCTGCCCGGGGACGCGGCGCTCCGGGACGCGGTGCGGAGCTGGACCATCGCCCTCGCGCAAGAGCGCCGGATGGCGGGGAACACCGTCGAGGCCTACGCGCGCGACCTGCGTCAGTTCCTGACGCATCTGGAGGGGCGGGGTGCCGCTCCGACCATCGCGCGCCTGATCGCCCTCAAGCCCCGCGACATCCGGGCCTTCCTGGCCGCGCGCCGGGCTGAGTCGGTCTCCGGCCGCTCGCTGATGCGCGCGCTCGCGGGCCTGCGCTCCTTCGCCCGGCACCTGGAGCGCGACGGCCACGGCACGGTCGCGGCGCTCGCGGCCGTGCGCGCGCCCAAGGTGGAGCGTCGGCTGCCCCGACCGCTCCCCGTCGCGGCGGCCCGGGCGCTGGTCGATCCGGCCCTGCGGGCCGACGAGGACCGCGAGCCCTGGATCCTCGCGCGCGACGCCGCGGTGCTCGCGCTTCTCTACGGGTCGGGGCTGCGCATCTCGGAGGCGCTCGGCATCCTCCGGCGGGACGCCCCGCTGCCCGGCACCGATGCCCTCACGGTCGCCGGCAAGGGTGGCAAGGTGCGGATGGTGCCGATCCTGCCGGTGGTGGCCGAGGCGGTCGCCGCCTACCTCGCGGCCTGCCCCCACCCGCTGCCGCCGGAGGGCCCGCTCTTCCTGGGCGCCAAGGGCGGCCCTCTCTCCCCCCGGATCATCCAGTACGCCGTCGCCCGCGCCCGCTTCGGCCTCGGCCTGCCCGAGAGCGCGACGCCGCACGCCCTGCGCCACTCCTTCGCCACCCATCTGCTCGCGCGCCAGGGCGAGTTGCGGGCGATCCAGGAACTCCTGGGCCATGCCTCGCTCTCGACGACGCAGCTCTACACCAAGGTCGATGCCGCCCGCCTGATGAGCGCCTTCGAGGCGGCCCATCCCCGCGCCGGCCGCGCCGCCGCGCCGGGCCTGCGGCGGGGAGCCGCGCCGGGGCCAGGCCCCTCTGCCCAGGCGGCTGCACCGGCCTCGGCTCGCGACCGCGCAACCTATACCTCAAGTGACGACGCTGCGCCGAATCAGCAAATGGGCATCTAGTTCCGTTAATGTGATGCTCACCTTTGAGGACCAGAAAATAGGACCAAGAACTGGATCGACGCGCGAGAGGGTTATCACTCGTCGCGCAAGGCCACGGAGCGGCAGGCGCCGGTCCGTGCGGCCTCCCGTGAGGATCGGACGCGAAGCATGCCGGAGAGCCTCGTCGTCGCGCGCGAAGCGAGCGTCGTCATCGCCGACAGCGATGCCGGTCGGCGCACCACGCTCGCCGGCATCGTGCGCCGCTTCGATCCCGCGGCGCGGATCCGCGAGATCGAATCCGGGACCGATCTCATCGACCTCATCCTCGCCAAGCGGCCGACGCTCGGCTTCGTGGGCCTGCAACTCGTCGGCCTCAGCGGGCCCGAGGCCGTGGCGGTCGCGCGCAAGCAGGGCGGCGCCTTCGCGAGCCTCGTGGTGGTGGCGACCCGCGTGGTGCCGCAATGGCAGGAGCTCGCGCAGAATCTCGGCGCCTACGAGGTGCTGAAGACGCCTCTCGATCCCGTCCATATCGAGAGCCTGCTGCACGCCGACGCCCGGCGGCGCCAGCCGACGCGCGTGCTTCTCGCCTCGTCCTCCGAGACCGGCCGCGCCACGATCGGGCGGGTCCTGGCCCGCAGCGGCTTCAACCTCGCGGTGGACGAGACCGATTGCGGCCGTCACGCCCTGAAGCTGCTCAAGATGGAAGAGTACGGGCTCGCCTTCATCGACGCCAAGCTCGGCGGCCTCGACGGGCTCGAACTCGCCTGTCAGGCCCAGCCCCTCGGCCTCGCGACGCGCATCACCCTGATGACCCCGGGCGACCCGGAGCCGCTTGCCCAGGCCGCGCGCTATTTCGGCGTCGACTCGATCCTCAGGATGCCGTTCTACGCCCGCGACATCGACCTCGCGCTCCACCACGCCCTGTCGCTGCGCCGGCCCTACCTGCTGAACGCCGTGACCGCCCCGCCCGCGCCCACCGCACTCCTGCGCATCGCGGACCTCGCGCCCGCCCGTCGCACGGCCTGAGTTGCGGGCGCTGGCCGAAATCCTGCCGGACGGATGCCCCGCACCCCTCCGGCGGGGACGGTTCAGACGTGGATGGCGCGCTTGCCCACCGCGAGGGCGGCTTCCTTGACGGCCTCGGTCAGGGTCGGGTGCGCGTGGCAGGTGCGGGCGATGTCCTCGGCGCTGGCGCCGAACTCCATCGCCACCGCGGCCTCGGCGATCAGGTTGCCGGCATCCGCGCCCACGATGTGCACGCCGAGCACCCGGTCGCTCTGCGCGTCGGCCAGCACCTTCACGAAGCCGTCCGTGGTGCCGTTGGCCTTGGCGCGGCCGTTGGCCGTGAAGGGGAACTTGCCGGCGTTGTAGGCGACCCCGTCCTTCTTCAGCTCCTCCTCGGTCTTGCCGACCGAGGCGACCTCCGGGAAGGTGTAGACGACGTTCGGGATCACCCCGTAATTCACGTGACCGGACTGCCCAGCCAGGATCTCGGCCACCGCCACGCCTTCGTCCTCGGCCTTGTGGGCGAGCATCGGCCCGGCGATCACGTCGCCGATGGCGTAGATGCCGGTGACGTTGGTGGCGAAGTGGCTGTCCGTCTGGATCCGGCCCTTGTTGTCGACCTGGACGCCGACCGTCTCCAGCCCCAGCCCCTCGGTGTAGGGCACCCGGCCGATGGCCACGAGCACCACGTCGGCCGAGAGGGTCTCGGCGGCGCCGCCCGCGGCCGGCTCGACGGTGACGGAGGCGCCGCCCTTCTTGCCCGTCGCGACGCCCGTGACCTTGGTCGAGAGCCGGAAGGCGATGCCCTGCTTGGTCAGGATGCGCTGGAACTGCTTGGCCGTCTCGCCGTCCATGCCGGGCAGGATCCGGTCGAGATATTCCACCACGGTCACCTCGGCGCCGAGCCGCCGCCAGACGGAGCCGAGCTCGAGGCCGATCACCCCCGCGCCGATGACGAGAAGCTTGCCCGGCACCCGCTCGAGCTCGAGCGCGCCGGTCGAGGAGACCACGGTCTTCTCGTCGATCGCGACGCCGGGCAGCCGGGTGACGTCCGAGCCCGTGGCGATGACGATGTTCTTGGTCTCCAGCAACCGGTTGCCGCCATCTTCGGCGATGACCTCGACGCGGCCCGCGCCGGCGATGCGGCCCGTGCCGTGGAAGGTCTCGACCTTGTTCTTCTTGAGCAGGAACTCGACGCCCTTGGTGTTGCCCGCGACACCCTCGGCCTTGAAGCCCATCATCTTCTTCAGGTCGAGCTTCACCCCGCCGACCTCGATGCCGAGATCGGCGAAATGCGTGTTGGCCTCCTCGAAGGCCTCCGAGGCGTGCAGCAGGGCCTTCGACGGGATGCAGCCGACGTTGAGGCAGGTGCCCCCGTGCGTCGCCCGCTTCTCCACCACGGCGGTGCGCAGGCCGAGCTGGGCCGCCCGGATGGCGCAGACATAGCCGCCGGGGCCGGTGCCGATGACGACGAGATCGTAGCTGCTCATAGTCCGTCCGTTCCTCAGGTTCAGAGATCGGGGGCCGGCGGGATCCGTGCGCCGGATCCCGGTGCTCAGCGGCCGCCCGTGACGTCGACGATGGCCCCGGTCATGTAGGCCGCCTCCTCGGAGAGCAGCCAGACGATGGGCCCGGCGATCTCCTCGGCGGTGCCGGCCCGCTTCATGGGGATCAGGTGCGCCAGCGCCCGCGCGCGGTCCGGCGCGCCGCCGCTGGCGTGGATCTCGGTGTCGATGATGCCGGGCGCCACCGCGTTGACGCGGATGCCCTCCTCGGCGACCTCGCGGGCGAGGCCGATGGTGAAGCTGTCGATCGCCCCCTTCGAGGCGGCGTAGTCGACGTACTGCCCCGCGCCCCCGAGCTTGGCCGCCACCGAGGACAGGTTGACGATCGCCCCGCCGCGTCCGCCGTGCCGCGTCGACATCCGCCGCACCGCCTCGCGGGCGCAGAGCAGGCTGCCGACGACGTTCGTGGTCATCATCCGGTGCAGGCGCTCCGCCCCCATCGCCTCGACGCGCGCGGCGACGTCGACCACACCCGCGTTGTTGACGAGGGCCGCGACGGTGCCGAGCCGGTCGGCTGCGGCGAAGAGGGCGAGCACGTCGGCCTCGACGCCGACATCGCCCTGCACCGCGACGGCCCGCCCGCCCGCGGCCTCGATCGTGGCGACGACCCGCCGGGCGGCGTCCGCGTCCGAGACGTAGCTCAGGCAGACGCGATAGCCCGCCCGCGCCGCGCGGATCGCAACGGCGCGGCCGATGCCGCGGCCGCCGCCCGTGACGACCGCGACCCTGTCGGCGATCTCCGGCATGGGGACCTCAGAGATCCAGCACGATCCGGGCCGGGTCCTCCAGGGCCTCCTTCACGCGCACCAGGAAGGTCACCGCCTCCTTCCCGTCGACGATGCGGTGATCGTAGGAGAGCGCGAGGTACATCATCGGCCGCGCCTCGATCTTGCCGCCGCGCACGACCGGCCGCTCCTCGATGCGGTGCATGCCGAGGATGCCCGATTGCGGCGCGTTGAGGATCGGCGTCGACATCAGCGAGCCGTAGATGCCGCCGTTGGTGATGGTGAAGGTGCCGCCCTGCATCTCCTCGATGGAGAGCTTGCCGTCGCGGGCCTTCTTGCCGAAGCCGCTGATCGTCTTCTCGATGCCGGCGATCGAGAGGTCGTCGGCGTTGCGCACCACCGGGACGACGAGGCCCTTGTCGGTGCCGACGGCGATGCCGATGTGGTAGTAGTTCTTGTAGACGAGGTCCTGCCCGTCGATCTCGGCGTTGACCGCCGGCACGTCCTTGAGGGCGCCGATCACCGCCTTGGTGAAGAAGCCCATGAAGCCGAGCTTCGTGCCGTGCTTCTTCTCGAAGATATCCTTGTACTGGGCGCGCATCGCCATCACGGCCGACATGTCGACGTCGTTGAACGTCGTCAGCATCGCGGCGGTGTCCTGCGCGTCCTTGAGGCGGCGCGCGATGGTCTGGCGCAGCTTCGTCATGCGCACGCGCTCCTCGCGCGAGGCGTCGTCGGGCGCCGACGGAGCGCGGGGCAGCGTCGGGCGCGCCTCGCGGGCGGGGGCGGCGGGGGCGGGTGCCTTCGTCTCCGGGCCCTTCGTCTCCGGTCCCTTGGCGATGGCGCCCAGCATGTCGCCCTTGGTGACGCGCCCGTCCTTGCCGCTGCCGTTCACGCCCGAGGGATCGACGCCGGATTCGCGGGCGAGCTTGGCCACCGCCGGGCCGTTGTCGCCGGCCGGGCGGTTCCCCTGCGGCGCGCCCTCGCCGTGGTTGCCGTAGCCGGCCGAGGATTCCCGGGCCGGCGCCTCGGCGCTCCTGCTCTCCGACTTGGTCTCGGCCTGCTTGGGCGCGGCCGGCTTCGTCTCGGCCTTCGACTCAGCCTTGGCCCCGCCCGCGCCCGCCTCGACGATCGAGCCGAGCAGGGCGCCGGGCTCCACCGTCTCGCCGTCCTTCACAAGGATCTCGCCGAGCTGGCCCGCCGCCGGGGCATTGACCTCCAGCGTCACCTTGTCGGTCTCGAGCTCCACCAGGGGCTCGTCGGCGGCGACCGTGTCGCCGGGCTTCTTGAACCAGCGGCCGATCGTGGCCTCGCTCACGGATTCGCCGAGGGTCGGGACGAGGATGTCGGTTGCCATGCTCTCTCTGCCCCGCGCGGGGCCTCCTCTGGTAGTGCGTGTGGCGGTCCCACGGGCGGCTCGCGCCGCTAGCGCTCTCGCAGGATCAGGGACGGAACGGGCGACAGGGCGTAGGCGAAACCGGCCTGCGCCCGGATGACGGGATCGGCCGCGCCGAGAGCCTCGGCCACCGCCGCGTCCTCCGCCTCGACCAGGGCGAGGCCCCAGGTGGAGTCCGGCTCGAAGACCGGGCCGACGGCGATGGCCTTCCCCGCCTCCGCCCGCGCCAGCCAATAGGCCGCGTGCTCGGAGAACAGCGCCCGCTCGGCCTCCGACGCGTCGGCCGGGAAGGTCGGACGCGGCGGGGTCAGGCGGAGGAGGAAGTAGGCCATCGCCGCGTCAGACCGCGAGCGCTTCGTTGAGGAAGGCCTGGAGCTGCGCCTGATGCTTCGACATCAGGCCGACCGCGGTGGAGGCCGAGGCCGGGCGCCCGACGTAGCGGGGCCGCTTCACCGCCGCGTTCGCCTGGCCCAGCACCCATTCGAGGTAGGGCTCGACGAAGGACCACGCGCCCATGTTCTTGGGCTCCTCCTGGCACCAGATCACCTCCGCGTTGCGGAAGCGCGCCATCTCGGTGGCGAGCGCCTTGAGGGGGAACGGATAGAGCTGCTCGACGCGCAGCAGGTAGACGTCGCTGACGCCCCGCTTCTCGCGCTCCTCCAGGAGGTCGTAATAGACCTTGCCCGAGCAGAGCACGACGCGGCGGACCTTGTCGTCGCGCACCAGCTTGATGCCGCCGTCCTCGCGCTCGGCATCGTCCCAGAGGATGCGGTGGAAGGTCGAGCCCTCCGCCAGCATGTCCAGGTTCGAGACCGCCCGCTTGTGGCGCAGCAGCGATTTCGGGGTCATCAGCACGAGGGGCTTGCGGAAGTCGCGCTTCAGCTGGCGCCGCAGGATGTGGAAGTAGTTCGCCGGCGTCGTGCAGTTGGCGACCTGCATGTTGTCCTCGGCGCAGCTCTGCAGGTAGCGCTCGAGGCGGGCGGAGGAGTGCTCCGGGCCCTGGCCCTCGTAGCCGTGCGGCAGCAGCATCACGAGGCCGGACATGCGCAGCCACTTGCGCTCACCGCTCGCGATGAACTGGTCGATCACCACCTGCGCGCCGTTGGCAAAGTCGCCGAACTGCGCCTCCCACAGCACCAGGGCGTTCGGCTCGGCCAGCGAGTAGCCGTACTCGAAGCCGAGCACCGCCTCCTCGGAGAGCATCGAGTTGATGACCTCGAGCGGCGCCTGCCCCTCGCGGATCGCGTTCAGCGGCGTGAAGCGCTGCTCGTTCTCCTGGTCGATCACCACGGCGTGGCGCTGCGAGAAGGTGCCGCGCTCCACGTCCTGGCCCGAGAGCCGGACGCGGTTGCCGTCGAGCAGGATCGAGCCGAAGGCCAGGGCCTCCGCGGTCGCCCAGTCGATGCCGATGCCGGTCTCGACCGCCTTGGCGCGGTTGTCGAGGAAGCGCTGGATCGTGCGGTGCAGGTGGAAGCCCGGGGGCACCTGGGTGATCTTCTGGGCGATCTCGCGCAGGGTCTCGGCCGGCACGCCGGTGCGGCCGCGGCGGGGATCGTCCACGTCCTCGTGCACCGCCTTGAAGCCGGACCAGCGCCCGTCGAGCCAGTCGGCCTTGTTGGCCTTGTAATTGCTCCCGAGGTCGAGCTCGTTGTCGAGCATCGCCCGGAACTCGGCCTTGCGGGCGTCGAGGGCCTCCTGGGTCAGGGTGCCGTTCTCGACGAGCTTGCGGCCGTAGCTCTCCAGCGCCGTCGGGTGCTTGCGGATGCGCTGGTACATCTTCGGCTGGGTGAAGGCCGGCTCGTCGCCCTCGTTGTGGCCGAAGCGGCGGTAGCACAGCATGTCGACCACGACGGGCTTGCCGAACTTCTGCCGGTACTCGGTGGCGATCTTGGCCGCGAAGGTCACCGCCTCCGGGTCGTCGCCGTTGCAGTGGAAGATCGGCGCCTCGACCATCTTGGCGACGTCGGACGGGTAGGGCGAGGAGCGCGAGAAGCGCGGATCGGTGGTGAAGCCGATCTGGTTGTTGATGATGAAGTGGACCGAGCCGCCGGTCCGGTGACCCTTCAGGCCCGAGAGGCCGAGGCACTCGGCCACCACGCCCTGGCCGGCGAAGGCCGCGTCGCCGTGGATCAGCAGCGGCAGCACGCTCTTGCGCTCGACGTTGGGCTTGGCCCACTGGTCCTGCTTGGCCCGCACCTTGCCCAGCACCACCGGATCGACGATCTCGAGGTGGGAGGGGTTGGCGGTGAGCGAGAGGTGGACGTTGTTGCCGTCGAAGGCGCGGTCCGAGGAGGCGCCCAGGTGGTACTTCACGTCGCCCGAGCCCTCGACCTCGGCGGGCGAGGCCGAGCCGCCCTTGAACTCGTTGAACACCGCCCGGAAGGGCTTGGCCATCACGTTGGTCAGCACGTTGAGCCGGCCGCGATGGGCCATGCCGAGCACGATCTCGCGCACGCCCAGCGCGCCGCCGCGCTTGATGATCTGCTCGAGCGCCGGGATCATCGATTCCGAGCCGTCGAGGCCGAAGCGCTTGGTGCCGGTGTACTTGAGGTCGAGGAACTTCTCGAAGCCCTCGGCCTCGATCAGCTTGTTCAGGATCGCGCGGCGCCCTTCCGGCGTGAACGAGATCTCCTTGTCCTTGCCCTCGATGCGCTCCTGGATCCAGGCCTTCTCGGCCGGATCCGAGATGTGCATGAACTCGACGCCGAGCGTCTGGCAGTAGGTCCGCTCCAGGATGTCGACGATCTCCCGGATCGTGCCGAATTCCAGGCCCAGGACGTTGTCGAGGAAGATCGGGCGGTCCCAGTCGCTCTCCTGGAAGCCGTAATGCTGCGGATGCAACTCCTCATGGTCGCCGCGGGGGGCGAGGCCGAGGGGATCGAGCTTGGCGTGCAGGTGGCCGCGCATGCGGTAGGCGCGGATCAGCATGATCGCGCGGACGGAGTCCTTCGTCGCCTGTTCCACCGAGACGCCGGTGCGGGCGACCACCGCCGCGCCGTCGGCGGGCTTGCCGGGCTTCTGGTCCTTGGCCAGGATCTTGTCGCCGAGGCCCTTCTCTAGGGCCGGCCAGTTGCCATCGAGCGCCGAGACGATCTCGCCGTTCAGCGGCACCGGCCAGTTCGGCTTCTGCCACGAGGCGCCCGCGGCGTTCTTCTCCACCAGGGTCTCGTCCTCGCCGAGCGCCTTGAAGAAGTTCTGCCACTCGGGATCGACCGAGGCCGGGTTGCGGGCGTAGGCCGCCTGCAGGGCCTCGATGTAGTCGGCGTTGCCGCCGTAGAGGAACGAGGTTTCGAGGAGCGCTTCGTTCAGGTCCTGGCGTGCCATGGTCCGTTCATCCTGTCGCTCGGGCGAGCGGCCCTCCAGCGGAGCCGATCGCCGATCAGCGCGGGCGCCCCACGGGCGGAGCGCCGCCAAACCGGCCGGTGCGCTCAAGGGCTCATCGGCCGCGGCGCATCCCGGGAAGACGATCGCGGGGCACGCTCCAGGCACGCCCCGCGCGAAGTCCGCATATGGGTACCGTTCGGTTGCGCGGGCCGCAGGGCAGCCCGCGCACCGGCTCAGCCCTTGAGCACCTCGACCAGCGTCGAGCCGAGGCGCGCGGGCGACGGAGACACGCGGATGCCCGCGGCCTCCATCGCGGCGATCTTGTCCTCGGCGCCGCCCTTGCCGCCCGAGATGATCGCGCCGGCATGGCCCATGCGGCGGCCCGGAGGCGCCGTGCGGCCGGCGATGAAACCGACCATCGGCTTCTTGCGCCCGCGCTTGGCCTCGTCGGCCAGGAACTGCGCCGCTTCCTCCTCGGCGGAGCCGCCGATCTCGCCGATCATCACGATCGACTCGGTCTTGTCGTCGGCCAGGAACAGCTCGAGCATGGCGATGAACTCGGTGCCCTTCACCGGGTCGCCGCCGATGCCGACCGCCGTGGTCTGTCCGAGGCCGGCATTCGAGGTCTGGAACACCGCCTCGTAGGTCAGCGTGCCGGAGCGCGAGACGATGCCCACCGAGCCCGGCCGGAAGATGTTGGCCGGCATGATGCCGATCTTCGACTGGCCCGCGGTGACGACGCCGGGGCAGTTCGGCCCGATCAGGCGGGACTTCGAACCCTCGAGCGCCCGCTTCACCCGCACCATGTCGAGCACGGGGATGCCCTCGGTGATGCAGACGATCAGGGGGATCTCGGCCGAGATCGCCTCGCAGATCGCGTCGGCGGCGCCCGGCGGCGGCACGTAGACCACGGAGGCGTCGGCGCCGGTGGCCTCGCGCGCCTCGGCCACCGTGTCGAACACGGGCAGGCCGAGATGGGTCGAGCCGCCCTTACCCGGGCTGGTGCCGCCGACCATCTTGGTGCCGTAGGCGATGGCCTGCTCGGAGTGGAAGGTCCCGTTCTTGCCGGTGAAGCCCTGGCAGATGACCTTGGTGTTCGCGTCGATCAGGATGGACATCGATCAGGCTCCCTTGACCGCGGCGACGATCTTCTGCGCGGCGTCGTCGAGGTCGTCGGCCGGGATCACGTTGAGCCCGGAATTCCGGATGATCGCCTTGCCTTCCTCGACGTTGGTGCCCTCCAGGCGCACCACCAGCGGCACTTCGAGACCGACCGTCTTCACCGCCGCGATCACGCCGCGGGCGATGACGTCGCACTTCATGATGCCGCCGAAGATGTTGACCAGGATGCCCTTCACCTGCGGGTCGGCGGTGATGATCTTGAAGGCCGCGGTGACCTTCTCCTCCGAGGCGCCGCCGCCGACGTCGAGGAAGTTCGCGGGCTCCTCGCCGTAGAGCTTGATGATGTCGAGGGTCGCCATGGCGAGGCCCGCGCCGTTCACCATGCAGCCGATGGTGCCGTCGAGCGCGATGTAGGCGAGGTCGTACTTGGAGGCCTCGATCTCCTTGGCGTCCTCCTCGGTCTCGTCGCGGAGCGCCACGATGTCGGGATGGCGGTAGAGCGCGTTCGAATCGAACGAGATCTTGGCGTCGAGGCACTTGAGATGGCCGTCGCCGGTGAGCACCAGCGGGTTGATCTCCAGCATGCTCATGTCCTTGGCGGTGAACGCCGCGTAGAGCTTCGCCGTCAGCTCGCCCGCCTCCTTGGCCTGCGCGCCCGAGAGGCCGAGCGCCTTGGCCACGGCGCGGCCGTGATGGGGCATGATTCCGGTGGCCGGATCGACCGAGAAGGTGACGATCTTCTCGGGCGTGTCGTGGGCCACCGTCTCGATGTCCATGCCGCCCTCGGTCGAGACGACGAAGGCGACCTGCCCGGTCTCGCGGTCGACGAGCATCGACAGGTAGAACTCGGCTGCGATCTGCGCGCCTTCCTCGATATAGAGGCGGTTCACCTGCTTGCCGGCCTCGCCGGTCTGGATCGTCACCAGGGTCTGGCCGAGCATCTCGCCGGCATATTGCTTCACCTCGTCGATCGACTTGGTGACGCGCACGCCGCCCTTGGCGCCGGCCGGCGCACCCTTGAAGGTGCCCTTGCCGCGCCCGCCCGCATGGATCTGGCTCTTCACCACCCAGACCGGGCCGCCGAGCTCCTTGGCGGCGGCCTCGGCCTCCTCGGGCTTGAAGATCGCGACGCCGCGGGAGACGGGCAGGCCGAACTCCTTCAGCACCGCCTTGGCTTGATATTCGTGAATGTTCATGACGACCTCATCGGAAGGCGAATGCCGGAACAGAACCTCCGCGGCGCTGGCATACCAGAGGCCGGCGCCGCGCGCGATCAGGTCAGGCGAGGGCGCCGTTGATGCTCTTGCAGGCCTCGATCAGGCCCGTCACCGAGGCGACCGACTTGTCGAACATCGCCTTCTCGTCGGGGTTGAACTCCACTTCCAGCACCCGCTCGACGCCCTCGGCGCCGATCACGATCGGCACGCCGATGAACATGCCGTCGATGCCGTACTGGCCGCTGAGATAGGCCGCGCAGGGCAGGACCCGCTTCTTGTCGCGGAGGTAGCTCTCGGCCATGGCGATGGCCGACGCCGCGGGCGCGTAGAAGGCCGAGCCGGTCTTGAGCAGGTTGACGATCTCGCCGCCGCCCTTGCGGGTGCGCTCGACCATGGCGTCGAGCTTCTCCTGGGTGGTCCAGCCGAGCTTGACCAGGTCGGTCAGCGGCACGCCGGCCACCGTCGAGTAGCGCACCAGCGGCACCATGTCGTCGCCGTGGCCGCCGAGCACGAAGGCGGTGACGTCCTCGACCGAGACCTTGAACTCGTCGGCCAGGAAGTGGCGGAAGCGAGCGGAATCGAGCACGCCGGCCATGCCGACGATCTTCTGCGGCGGCAGGCCGGAGAACTTCTGCAGCGCCCACACCATCGCGTCGAGCGGGTTGGTGATGCAGATCACGAAGGCGTTCGGGGCGTATTGCTTGATGCCGGTGCCGACCGCCTCCATCACCTTCAGGTTGATGCCGATCAGGTCGTCGCGGCTCATGCCGGGCTTGCGCGGCACGCCCGCCGTCACGATCACCACGTCCGCGCCCTCGATCGCCGCGTAGTCGCTGGCGCCCGAGAACTTGGCGTCGAAGCCGTCGACCGGCGCCGACTCGGCGATGTCGAGGCCCTTGCCCTGAGGCACGCCGTCCGCGATGTCGAACAGGACGACGTCGCCGAGCTCCTTCAGGCCGGCGAGGTGGGCCAGGGTTCCGCCGATCTGGCCGGCGCCGATGAGCGCGATCTTGCTGCGTGCCATAGTTCTCGAAACCTCTGCTGTGCCGTGGATCGACGGGGTGTTGCGATACGCGGAGATCGATGACGCGACGCGGTCCTCGGCGACCTGCGCGCGGTCGCGCCTCGCCGGTTTCGTCCGGGCGGCTGTGTGGCCGAAAAGCACCGCTGCTTCAACCCGACCAAGGTCGGGTAAGCATGCCGCGGGCCAGGGCCGGTCCGAGCCGGGGCGATCCGGTATCGCGGAAAGTCGAGCGGCTGGAACGGGTTATTGTTGCGCTGCGGGAATCCGCCCGGCGGCAAAGCTTTGGTGACAGATTTAAAAACCTGTCAGTTTGCCGTTTTCGAGGGTCTTCGGTCCCATCGACAGGGGGCTTGCATGCGCGTGCCCTGCGGGCCGAACCGCCTCGGTCGAGCCCGTTCAAGACGGCGTTCTGGCGGGGTGGATCGGCCAGCGCGGCCGTGTCCCGATCGCGGTCGCCGCACGCGCGACCGGATCTCCTAACCTCGACGCCCCAGGATCATGGATCCGGGCTCATCCGGACCCGGCCGCCGCTGCGACCGGATCGCGGCTCGCTCAGAGCACGCCGGCCCGCAGGACGCGCTGGATCGCGTGGATCACCGTGCCGAAGCGGGCCTCGACGAGGTCGCGGGGCACGTCGGCATCGTGCTGGATCGCGAGCGGATGGGTGAAGCGGTAGCTCGCGTCGAAGATGTAGGCGATCGCCCGCTCGCGGTCGCGCGCCGCGAAGGTGCCGCCGACCATGCCTTCCTCGACGACGCGCTCGACCAGGCTGCGCAGGCGCACCCGGTGGCGCCGGGCGATCGGCCGGGCCGCCACCGTCGCGTCGAGATGAACGGCGAACAGGTTCGGCTCCTGCACCAGCGCGTCGCGCTGCAGGGTGGCGAGGGCGGTGAGCAGGCGCTCGATCTTGTCGTCGGCCGGGTCCGGCGCGTCGGCGATGTCGGCCAGATGCGCCTCGATGTCGCGCAGCCAGCGGCCGGCCACCGCGTCGAGGAGCGCGTCCTTCGAGGGGAAGTAGCGGTAGACGTTGGCATGCGTCATTCCCGCCTCGGCCGCGACGGCGACGACGGTGACGCGTTTCGGCCCGAGGCGGGCGAGATGCTCGGTGGCGATGCCGAGGAGCCGGACGTCGGCGGAGACGGGCGTCGGGCGATTGCGAAGCGGGGTCGTCACCGGACGCTGTGAGCGGCCTTCGCTGCGGCCGGATCCGAAGGCGTCATCGGATTGCGGAGGCTGGCCGCTCGGCGCAACGCGGCCCGGTTCCGGTTCCGGTTCCACGAAGGGAAGGGGCAGGCGGGAAGTGGAAAGGTGGTAGGGCGAGACAAACCCCCATCTGACCGAAGAAGCGTCCCGACGCTTCCGTTGACTGCGAGTCTCCCTCCGGGAGCCCTTCGTGAAGAGGGCATTGCGGCCCCCTTCCGTGTCGTATGTTCACTTCTGTTTGAGAAAGCAACAAAATTTTCTTGTTGTCTCACACTCAGAAGCGGTTCTTCCACGACCGTAAGGCCACGAACACCGCAGCCGCATCGCTGCCCTCCGGCAGGTCGACCGCGCGGGCGAGGGCCGGCTCGGCGCTGCGCAGGAAGGGGTTGGTGGCGCGCTCCGCCTCCATGGTCGAGGGGACGAGGAAGCGGCCCTCGGCGCCCGCCCGCTCCGCCTCCGCCGCGCGGGCCCGCAGGGCGGCGTTGTCCGGATCCGCCGCGAGGGCGAAGCGGGCGTTGGCCGATACGTAGTCGTGCCCACTGAAGACCTGGGTCTCGTCGGGCAGGGGCAGGAAGCGTTCGAGGGAGCGCCACAGGGTCTCGGGCGGGCTCTCCATCACCCGGCCGCAGCCCAGGGTGAACAGGGTGTCCCCGGCAAAGACCAGGCCTGCCTCGGAGAACAGGTAGGTGACGTGGTCGGCGCAATGCCCGGGCGTCTCCCAAACCGCGCCGACGAGGTCGCCGACCCGCACCCGGTCGCCCTCCGCGACGTAGGCATCGGCCCCCGGCACCGCCTCGCGCGCCTTGGCGGGCGCGGTCAGCCGGGCGCCGGTGGCGCGCCGGACCTCCGGGATGCCCTCGATGTGGTCGGCGTGGCGATGGGTCACCAGGATGTCGGTGAGGCGCCAGCCCGTCTCGTCGAGGGCACGCAGGACCGCGCCGGCCTCCGGCACGTCGATGGCCGCGCAGGCGCCCGTGGCGGGATCGCGCAGGAGGACGCCGATATTGTCGCTGCGGCAGAGGAAGGTGCGGATCTCCGCGGTCTGTCCGGTCATGGGCGCCTCCGGGTTGTCGGGTCAGGGCTGGTCTCGGGTGCCCCGCGACGCAGGATCCGGCGAAGAACCGTGCCCGTGACAGGGGAGTTCCGGCCGGACCGCTTGCCGCCGCCCGCCGCGTTCCCCATTGAAGCAGCGGAGAGCCCGCGGAGCCGGGGGCCGCCCCCGCCGCAGCCGAACTCGCGACCGACCATGCGCCTCGACGTCACAGACCTGCGGGCCTTCTACGCCAGTCCCCTGGGCAGCGTCACGCACCGCATCGTCGGGCGCGCCCTGCACGGGTTCCTCGGCTCGGTCTCGGGCCTGCGCGTGCTCGGGATCGGCTACGCCACGCCCTATCTCGGCCCGGTCCACTGCATCGCCGAGCGCACCCTCGCCTTCATGCCGGCGACGCAAGGGGTGGTGAACTGGCCGGGCACCGGCCGTTCCTGCTCGGCGCTGGCCGACCCCACGATGATGCCGCTGCCCGAGGCGGCGATCGACCGGGTGATCCTCGTCCACGCCCTGGAGGCGGTCGAGAGCCCGACCGAGCTGCTGCAGGAGGTCTGGCGCATCCTGACGCCGGGGGGGCGGATGATCCTGGTGGTGCCCAACCGCCGCGGCGTCTGGGCCCGCCGGGAGGCGACGCCCTTCGGCCACGGCCAGCCCTATAGCCGCTCGCAGCTCGGGCGGCTGATGCGCGACACTCAGTTCTCGCCGGAGGGCTGGGCCGAGACGCTCTACATGCCGCCGGTGCGCTCGCGGCTGATGCTGCGCGCCGGGCCGGCCTGGGAGCGTCTCGGCACCGGCCTGTCGCTGCCCTTCGCTGGGCTCCACGTCGTCGATGCGACGAAGCAGCTCTACCGCCCGGTGGCGGTGCAGCAGGTGCGCCGGGCCCGTCGCCTCGCTCCCGCCCGCGTCCTGGTTCCGGCCCCCGCGCCGGGCTGAGGCCGGATCCCGCGCGGTCCCTCCGGGATGGCGGGATCTGGCGTCGCCTGAGTTTCTTCACGCCGGCCCCGTAGGATCGCGGACGATTCCCGGCCAGGAGGAGCCATGAACGTCGAATCGGCCATCCAGAGCTTCCTCCTGGCGCTCTCGAGCCTGTTCTCCATCGTCAACCCGGTCGGCGGCTCGCTCATCTTCGCGCAGGTGACGGCGGCCAACAGCCACGCCGAGCGGGTCGAGCTGTCGCGTCGGATCGGGCGCTACGCCGCGCTGGTGATGCTGGCCGCCCTCTGGGCCGGCGCCCCGATCCTCAACTTCTTCGGCGTCTCGCTCGGGGCGCTGCGGATCGCGGGCGGCCTCGTGGTCGCCGCCTCGGCCTGGGGCCTGCTCAACCGGCCGGAGGCGCGGGAGGCGCGCAAGCAGGCCGAGATCTCGGGTGAGATGCGCGCCGGGGAGGGGACGCCCATCGCGCCGCCGATCCCGCGGAACAAGGACGCGCTCGCCGAGATCGCCTTCTTCCCCCTGACGCTGCCCTTCACCACCGGGCCCGGCACCATCGCGGTGGCGATCACCCTCGGCTCGAACCGGCCCGTCCTGCTGGCCGACCGCCTCGGCTTCTACCTCGGCGTCTCGGCGGCTGCCCTCTGCGTCGCCGTCACGGTCGCCCTGATCTACGCCTCCGCCGACCGGGTGGTGAGCCTGATCGGGCCGGTGGGGGCGCGGGTGCTCGGGCGCCTCTTCGCCTTCCTGCTCCTCTGCGTCGGCACCCAGATCACCATCAGCGGCATCACCGACGTGTTCGGCCCGATGCTCGCGGGGCGCTGAGCATCGGGCCGGTTCAGGCTTCCGTTCTCGGCTCGCCAGGTCCTCAGATCACCGGCAGGGCGCCGAGGCCGGCCTGCATCCCGAAGATCAGGGCGTGGCTGGCGTAGTAGAGGGTGAGGAAGCCCGCCAGCGCCGCGCCGTACCAGGCCGGGGCGAGAACCGCGTCGCGGCGGGTGGCGGCGACCCGGGCATCGTCGGCGGCGATGCCGAGGAGCACCACGATGATGCCGGAATGCCCGATCGCATCGACCTTGCCGAACTCGAACACCGCCGAGATGAAGATCGCCGCGAGGATGATCGCGCTCATCCGGCGCACCAGCGGGGTCCAGATCAGCGCGAAGGCGAGGGTGAACTCGATGACGCCCGCGGCCTTCATGAACAGCTCCGGCGAGGCGCCCATGGTCATCTCGGGCTTGGCGGCGATCAGCGGCGCGGTCCAGTCCGGATAGGCCCACTTCTCGACCGAGGCCCACATCAGGGTGACGGCGGCGGCGGCCCGCACCACGTCGATCGGCCGGATGCCGTAGAGGCTGCGGCCGGTGCCGGTCAGGATCAGGTAGGCGGCGACGCCCAGGAAGACGGGGTAATCGGCGAGGTGGAAGGCGCCGTACTGCCACGTCGCGTAACCGAACAGCACCACGATGCCGGCGCCGGTGAGCGGGATGGTGCGGCGCCAGATCAGGAGCACGGCGAGCCCGAGCTGGAACCACGGGATCCAGGCCGCGTCGGTCTTGAGCTCGGGCGTCAGGATGATGCCGCCGAGCGACCAGAGCGAGACGAAGAAGAAGCCCAGCGTCGCCCGGACGAGCAACTCGGTGTCGGTGCGCAGGCGAGCGGTGACGCGGTCGAGGGCGTTGAGGAGGGCGGTGCCGAGCGGCGTGCCCTCGGCGAGACAGCCGAACATCAGGCAGATCATGGAGAGGCCGACGAGCCACTCGAAATCGGCGCAGAGCACCTGTTCCAGGCCGCGGGGCTGGCCCGCGACATCGTAGGCGCAGAACCATTTGACGTGGGCGCTCGCCTCTGTGGCGGCGAGAACGAGGGGGATGGTGGAGACCAGCGTGAGGACGGATCTGAGCCCGTTTGTCTTGAGCGCCTGCATCGGTGCCTCGCTATGAACCGACCGCATCGGTTCGTGACGAGAATTTACGTAACGTTGAGCCTTACCGACAAGCTTTTGTTAAGAGTTATTAACGGAACGGTTAACGCTGTGGGTAGCGTGCAGAACGTTGCGCGGTGCGGGAACGGCGGTGGCGTCCGGGCTCGAAGCCTGCAGCCGGCCGTGCGGGCTCCGCACGCGTCCGACACAGGAACTATCGTTCAGGTGGCTGGCGTCCCGGCCGCCATCCCCAGGCGTGTGGGCCGGGCCTCGAACTTAAGCCTTCGCTCAGGACTTGAGCTCCAGACTTGGCCGTCCCGCACGCCGCCGGTTCGATCCGGGGAAGCGATCAGACGGTTTCCGGCCGAGCCGGTACCGGTCGCGCGGCTTGGGACCCGAGATCGAGCGGCGCTGTCTGCCGCGACAGGAACGGATGACGGCCGTGGGCCGGAAGGATGGGCGATGGTGGGTCTGGCGAGCCTGATGAGTCTCGGCCTCGGCGTGGCGCTGGCCGGATTCGCCCCGCGGGCGGGGCTGCGGGCGCAGACCTGCGAGACCTGCGCGGGCGTCCTCCTCGTCTCGGGCCTGACCCTGCTGGGCGCCGGCCTGCCGCTGTTCCGCTGAGCGGAGCGGGCCGGACGGACCTGCGCCGCGCGCCGCCGGACGCAAGCCGGCGGGGCGGCCTCACAGCCGCGGCGGCCTCACGGCCGCGGCGGCCCCGCTGACAGTTCGACGACGGCCGCGTTCGGGCTTCCGCCCGAAGTCAGGGTCCCGAGGAAGGCCAGCAGGTCGGCGCGCTCGCCTGCCGTGAGGTTCAGCGGCCGGATCTCGCGGGCACGGCTCGGACGGTCGATGCCGCCGCGGTCGTAGAGATCGATCACCGCATCGAGGCTGCGGAGCGAGCCGTCATGCATGAAGGCGGCGCGGCGGCTCGCCTCCCGGAGGGTCGGAGTCTTGAAGGCGTAGCGCAGGGCCTCGGAATTCCGCACGAGCCGGCCCCGGCCGATATCGGCGTCGCGTCCGACGCCGATATCGTGGAAGGAGCCATCGGTGAAGGTCCAGCCGCTGTGGCAGGCGGCGCAGTTCGCCCGCCCGTTGAACAGGTCGAAGCCGCGCTTGGCCGCCTCCGGGATGGCCGTCTCGTCGCCCGCGATCCAGCGGTCGAAGGGGGCGGGCTCGGGGACGATCAGCCGCTGGAAGGTGGCGAGCGCCTCCTCGATGCGGGACCGGGTGACGGCCGGATCCGGGAATGCGGCGGCGAAGGCGGCGGCGTAGTCCGGAGCGGCGGCGAGGCGCCGCACGGCTTCCGCCTCGCTCAGGTTCATGTTGGCGGCACCCGTGATCGGCCCGAAGGCGACGGATTCCAGGTCGCGGAACTTGCCGTCCCAGCCCAGCCGCCCCTCCTGCCACGCCACGCCCAGCAGGCTCGGCGTGTGCTGGTCCATGTCGCTGCCGTGCCGGGAGGCGGCGCGGGGACGAGCATCGGCCCAGGCGAGGTCGGGCTGGTGGCAGGTCGCGCAGGCGCGGGTGCCGTCGTCGGAGAGGATCGGATCGAAGAACAGCCGCCGGCCGAGTTCGGCCTTGGCCTGGCTGTAGGGGTTGCTCTCGGGGAACGGGATGTCGGCGGGCTTGCGGTAGGTCTCGCGCCAGGCCGCGCGCTGGGGCGCAGGGCCCGGCACCGCCCAGAGCGCCAGACCCGACATCGCAAGAAACGCCGCAGCCGCGGAGCCGACCTTCCAAGCCATGAAGCCCTCTCGCCGACAGGCCTACGGCCGAAAGCGTTATAGATGTGTGAATCCCTCTATTCGGCCCTTCCAACCCCTGTCGGATCCGCTTCGAAGCGTCACGAAAACTCGGATCGCGGCCCGCGTGGATTATTCGATCCGCACGACGACGCTGTCGCTGCTTCCCGTTGCGTCGAGAACCGAGATGCGTGCGAAGCCCGCACCGTCCGGCGTCCACACGGATTGCCGGCGCGCGCTCGCGCCGACGGGAACGCTGTTGACCATCCAGGTCAGGGGCGGCACGCCGCCGAGCGCCTTCAGGGCGAGCCCCGAGGCGGCCTCGCCCGGCCCGGGGGACGCCGAGAGGCCGAGATCGATCCGGGCCCCGTCGGGCGGGTAGGCGATCTTCAGGGGCGGGCTATTCGCCGCACCGAGGGTCTTCGGCAGGTCGCGCCGGATATGGCGCAGGGGCGGCGGCAGCGACGCGGTCGTCGCAGCCAGCGTGCCGGCCGGGCGCTCCACCGGCTCCGGCTCGCCGCCGAAGCGCGCGAAGGCATCGAACAGCACGGGCGCGGCGACCGCGCGCCCGACGAGGCCCGGCACCCCGGCGCCGTCGGCGCGCCCGACCCAGACCGCCACGGTCACGCGCCGGTCGAAGCCCACCGCCCAGGCGTCGCGGTAGCCGAAGGAGGTGCCGGTCTTGTAGGCGATGCGGTTCGGCAGGGCATTCTCGGGCGGTGGCGCACCGCGCAGGATGTCGGCGACGTACCAGGCCGCCACCGGCTCGGCGACGGCACCGCCGGGCTCCGGCGCCCCGGGCGCCCCGAAGCGGTCGGTGCGCCGCGACAGGGCCGGGACGCCGCCGCCGCGGGCGAGGCCGGCATAGAGCCGGGCGAGATCGGTCAGCGTGATGCCGAGGCCGCCGAGCGCCACCGGCAGGCCCGGCGGCGCCTCCCGCGGCAGCAGGATGGTCGCGCCCGCCGACCGCAGCCGGGCGATCAGGCGCGCCGGGCCGACGGCCTCGAGCAGCTCCACGGCCGGCACGTTGAGGGAGAGCTGGAGGGCGCGCCGCGCCGTCACGGTGCCCTGGTAGGTCAGATCGAAATTCTCGGGCGCGTAGCTCGCCGAGAAGCGCGCCGGCCGATCCTCCAGCAGGGTCTCCGGATGGGCGAGCCCGCTCTCGAAGGCCAGGGCGTAGACGAAGGGCTTCAGGGCCGATCCCGGCGAGCGCACCGCCAGCGTCATGTCGATGGCGCCGCGCCGCTCGGCGTCGCGGTAGCCGGCGCTGCCGACCTGGGCCAGCACCGCGCCGGTGCGGTTGTCGAGCACGAGGATCGCCGCGGTGATCCCGGGGCCGGCCGCCTGCGCCCGCTCCGCGGCGAGCGCCTCCAGGCTCGCCTGCAGGCGTCCGTCCAGGCTGAGCCGGATGATCCGGGCGCCGGGATCGGCCGCGAGCGCCGCCTCGGCCGCGTGGGCGGCCAGCATCGGGAAGGGGCGGCGCGCGGCCGGCACCGGTTCGGCCTTGGCGGCGCGGGCCTCCGCCTCGGTGATCACCCCGCGGGCGGCTACGATGTCGAGCACCCGGTCGCGGGCGCGGCGGGCGCGCTCGGGATGGCGGTCCGGCCGGCGCGCCTCCGGCGCCTGCGGCAGGGCGACGAGGAGCGCGGCCTCGGCGGCCGAGAGGCGCACCGGCTCGCGCCCGAGATAGGCGAGCGCGGCGGCGCGCACCCCCTCCACCGGGCCGCCGTAGGGCGCGAGTGCGAGGTAGGCATCGAGCACCCCGGCCTTGCCGAGGCGGCGCTCGAGGTCGCGCGCGCGCAGAACCTGCCGGAACTTGGCGGTAAGCGACCGCTCGGGCCGCGGCTCGACCAGGCGGGCTACCTGCATCGACAGGGTTGAGCCGCCCGAGACGATGCGCCCGTGCCGCAGCCATTGCCAGGCCGCGCGCAGCAGGGCGGACGGGTCGACGCCGCCGTGCTCGGCGAAGCGCCGGTCCTCGTAGGCCGTCAGCATGGCGAGGTAGCGCGGATCGACGCGCCCGGCCGCCACCGGCAGGCGCCAGCGCCCGTCCGCGGTGGCGAAGGGGCGCAGCAGGACGCCGCCGCGGTCGAGCACGATCGGGGAGCGCAGCTCGGCCTGCGCCATGTCGAGGGGCGGCAGGGCCGCGAGCCGTCCGAGCGCCGGGGCGAGCCCGGCACCGACGAAGGCGACGAGCGCGGCCGGCGCGAGCCACCGCCACAGCCTTCGCCGCCCCTCCGGGCCGCCTCGCGCGGGCGCCGCCCCGGACACGGCCTACTTCGCCGCCGCGATCTCGACCGTGCCGAAGGCGGTGCGGCCGTAGCGCTCGGGGCGGTACATGTCCTCGACGCTAGCGCCCGGGTGAACGTAGGTGCCGGGCGAGACGGCGCGCACCGTGTAGGCCACGGTGAAGAAGGCCGCTTGCTCCGGGATGCGGTCGTAGGCCGCCACGAAGCGGTCGTCGCGGAACTCCGTATGGATCGGGGCCACGTCGGTCTTGACGAAGCTGAGACCGTCGAGGGCGTCGGCGTCGAGGAGTTTCGGGTTGTCGATCTCGAGTCCGGCGGGCAGGCGGTCGACGAGGAGGAGGCGCGCGGCGCTGGCCTTGGCCTCCGTCACCTTCAGCACCACCACGAGACGGTCGTTCTGCCGGATCCCGCGGGCGGGATCGACGGCGCTGCCGTCGAGGCGGTGGTAGCTCCGCTCCACGGTGTAGCCGCGCGCCTCCGCGGGCTCGGGGGCGATGGGGTTGCCGGTGACGCCGAGGGCCACCTGCACCGGCGCCCGGCCGGTATTGACGAGGCTCACCGGCCGGGCCTCCAGGGCGGCGGCGCGGTAGCTGCGGGCGAGGGCGCCGGTCTGAGGGGCTCCGTCGAGGCTGAAGGACAGGCTCTCGGCCTCCTTGGTCAGGCCCTCCGCGGCGAGCACCATCCAGGCATTCTCCTGGGTGCTGGTGGTCCGCCCGGAGGCGCGCTCCTCGCCGAGCACAGCGGCCACCGGTGGCAGCGCCTCCTTGGCGAGCCCGGCCTCGGCCGCCACCGTGATCAGGGCGGCGCCATCGCGCAGGCGCGAGCCGTAATCGGCGCGGTAGGCCTGCCCGTCCCGCATCGCCTTCAGGGCGGCGAGGGCCGAGTCGAGGGCTTTCGCCGCCCGCCCGCGGTCGCCCAGCAGGGCCAGGGCGGCGGCGATCTGGGCCCGGCCGAGCGGCGTGGCGAAGGCGTCGAGCTTGGTGTCGGCGAGGTAGCGCAGGTCGCCCATCACGGGCCGTCCGTTGCGGGCCAGCACGTAGGCCGCGTAGGCGAGGTCGGCGCCGCCGTCGCGCACCTCGGTGGTGTTGGCCACCGCGTTGCGCAGCCGGTCGAGGGCTTGGTTGAAGGCGGTCTGGGCCACGGCGAAGCCGCGCTCGCGCGCCCGGGTCAGGAAGTCGGTGACGTAGGCGTCGAGCCAGAGGTCGTTCGAGCCCTGGGCCGACCACAGGCCGAAATCGCCGCTCGAATCCTGGCGCGACAGCACCCGGTCGATCGCCTCGCGCACCCGCTCGTCCACCTTGTCGTCGAGGGCGAGCCTGTCGAGGCTGGCGAGGTGGTTGACGTAGAGGAGCGGCATCGCCCGGCTGACGATCTGCTCCGAGCAGCCGTAGGGGTAGCGGTCGAGCGCCTGGAGCAGCGCCGCCACGTCGAGCCCCGGCAGCGCCGAGGCCGAGACCGAGACCGTGCCGGTCCCGGGCAGGATGTCGGCGAGCAGGTCCGGTGTCAGCTGCAGGCTGGCGCCGGGTTCCAGCGCCCGCACCGTGCGACGTACGAGGGAGCCGGTCCCCGGACCGACCGCGAGGTTGAAGCTCTGGCCGATGCCGGCGGGCAGGCCGGGCCCCGACAGGGTGAGGTCCAGGCGGGCGAGGCCCGGTCCCGCCGCGGTGAGCGGCAGGACGAGCTGGCCCTTGCCCCCGGCCTCCAGGCGCAGGGCGGCGTGGGCGGATTCCGCGCTCGCCAGGACCGGGCCGGCGAGGTCGAGATCGACCGTGTAGTCGCCCGCCGCGCCCTCGACGTTGTCGAGCGCCACGAAGATGCGCGAGCGGTCCCCCACGTTGAGGAAGCGCGGCAGCGTGCCGGTGAGCACCACGGGATCGCGGATGATCACGTCGGCCTGGGCCTGGCCCACGCGGGTGCCGGTCCAGGCGCTCACCATCACCCGACCGGTGCCGTTGAAGGCGGGGATCGGCAGGGTGACCTGGGCGGTGCCGTCCGGGCCGACCGCGACGACGCCCGAGTAGAGCGCCAGCGGCGCCTGGGTCGGCGGCGCGTCGGCGAGGTCGGCGCCCGCGGCGTCGCCGCCCGAGCGGATCGCCCCGGCCGTGCCCTGCATCCCGTCGATCAGGTATCCGTAGAGGTCGCGGATCTCGGGCCCGAGCGCCTTCTGGCCGAAGAAGAACCGCGTCGGGTTCGGCGCCTCGTAGCGGGTGAGGTTCAGGATGCCGACATCGACGAGGGCCACGGAGATGCGCGCCTCCTCGCCGGCCTTCATTCCGGCGAGCCGGATCGGCAGGGTGAGGTCCTGGCGCGGGCGCGCCCTCTGGGGCGCTTCCACCGTGACCGCAAGGTCGCGCGCGGCGCGGTCGACGGAGAACCACGCCAGCCCCAGCGCCCGGCCGGGCAGGCGCTTGGCCGCCTGGTCGAGGGGCCGGTAGGCGGTGGCGACGAGGTAGGCGCCCGCGCCCCACTCGGCCTTCACGGGGATCGCCACCGTGGCGCCGCCCGCCGGGACCGCGACGTCGAGCACGTCGTGGACGCGGTCGCTCACCACGGCGAGCGTCGCCCGCCCGGCGAATTTCGGCGTGAGCCGGGCCCGCAGGGTGTCGCCCGCGGCGTAGGCCGCCTTGTCGAGGCTCAGGTCGAGGAGGTCGGGCACGTCGGCCGTCTCCGAGCCGCTCCAGCCGACCTCGAAGGTGACGCTCGCGGTGGCCGAGGGCTGGCCCGGCACGCTCGCCTCCAGCCGGTACTTGCCGAAGCTCACCGCGGCGGAGATCCGGCCCGGCGCGTCGGGCTTGAGCGACAGGCTGCCGTCGGCGACGCGGCGCGTGCTCTTCACCGGCTCGAAGGACCAGCGCCCGTCCGAGCGGTACCATTGGTAGGTCTGCTCGACACGCGACAGGGTCCAGGCGACGGCATCCGCCGCGAGCCGGCGCCCGTCGGGGGCGGCCATCACCACGTCGAAGGTCGCGGGCGCCCCCTCGGGGAGGTCGGCGGCGAAGCCCTTGCGGATCGCCAGCACGGGTGCCTCCGGCAGGATCGGCAGGGTCAGGCTACGCGACAGGGCGCGGCCCCCCGGCTCGCCCACCGCCAGGGTGATCTTGGCCTCGAGCGGGCGCGGGCTCTGCGGCGCCTGCACCGGCACCGTCATCATGGCGGCGCCCTTCGAATCGGTGGTGCCGTGCGCCTCGATCTCCTGTGTCGTCGCCTCGACGCTCTCGTCGTCGAGCCCGACCGAGAAGCCCTCCAGGCCCTTGATGCCGCTGCCCGCGGCCGCCTGCACCACGACGCTGCCGGAGATGTCGAGCCCCGCGCCCGGCGCCCCGTAGAGGTAGCGCGCCGAGACCGCGATCTCGGCGGGCTCGTCCCGGCGCAGCGCGGGCTGGGCCGGCTTCAGCTCGACCTCGAGCCGCTCGGGGACGTAATCCTCGACGAGGAAGCTCGCCTCGCCGATCGCGGGCGCCTTCGGGTCCGTGAAGGCCGCGACCCGCCAGGTGCCGTGCATCGCGCCCGAGAGCAGGGGCAGCGAGAGGGCGCGCCCGCCGAGCCCCTGGTCGGCGACGGAGACGTGGCGGTACTCGACGCCGTCCGGCCGCTTCACCACCAGGGTGACGGGAAGGTTCGGCAGGGCCGCCCCGGCGGCGTCCCGGAGCAGCGCGGTGATCTGCACCGTCTCGCCCGAGCGGTAGACCCCGCGCTCGGGGAAGACGTAGGCCTCGACCGCGCCCGCCGCCGGACGTCCCTTCACGCCGCGGTCGGTCAGGTCGAAGGCCGAGAGATTGAGGTCGAGGAAGCCGTAATCGTCGCCGCTCTGGGCCACCACGAGGCCCGGCGCGATGCCGCCCTCGCCGCGGGCGAGGCCCGGGTCGAAGGCCGCGTAGCCGCGCGCGTCGGTCTTGCGGGTGGCCAGCACCTCGTTGTTGCGGGCGACCAGCCGGATCTCGGCGCCCGCGACCGCCTCGGCGCTGGCCAGCGAGCGCAGGAAGACATGCACGCCGTCGCGGCCCTTGAAGGCGGTGAGCCCGAGATCCGAGACCACGAACCACTGCGTCGCCTTCTGGGCGTAGTCGCCGTCGTCGGAGGCGGCGCCCGCGGGCTGGGCCTGCATGATGTAGATGCCGGGTTCCAGTTTGCCCACGGCCTGGAGCACCGGGAAGGCTGTGACGACCTCTTGGTTCAGCTCGGCCGGGGCGGCATCCAGGGTACCCTTCCAGACCCGCACGCCCTTCTGGTCGGCAATGGTCTGGGCGGTGCCGCCGCTGAGCTGGCTCAGGAAATCCTCCGAGCGCAGCGTCGGCAGCAGGCCGCGGTCGCCGACGCGCAGAACCTCCACGTCGAGCTTGCGCGCGTTGACCGAGAGCAGGGGCACGCCGGCCTGCCCGGTCCGGGGCAGGACGTAGTTGCGGCCGGTGAAGCGCACCTGGGGAGCGCGGTCGCGGACGTAGACCGCGTAGTCGGCCGACTTGAGCAGGGTCTCGCCGACCGAGGAGGGCAGGCCCTGGCGCAGCACGAAGCCGTACTGGCCGCCGTGCTTCAGCCCGTCGACGCAGACCTGGCTGCCCTCCGCGCTCACCGCGGCGTTGCTGGCGCCCGCCACCGCCACGAAGGGGGCGAAATCGGTCTTCGGCGCGAGGGTCTCGGAGAAGGTGAAGCAGACCCGCGGCGCGGCGGCGTCCGCATCGACCTTGTAGTCGAGGATGCGGAAGCCGTGCTCGGCACGGACCTCCTCGTAGCGTTCGCGCACGGGCGGGCGATCGTCCAGCGCGAGGCTCGCCCGGTAGGCTTCGAGGGCCGGGCGCCAGTTCGACTGGCGGGCCTGGGCCTCGCCTAGGAAGGCGAGCGCCCGCGCCTCGGCCTGGGATGAGGCGGCGCGCAGATAGGCCTGGTAGGCCGCGGCCAGCGCGGCCTGGCGGCGCCGATAGCGGTCGCTGTAGCTGCCGGCCTTGTCGTCGTTGCCCAGCGCGTCGGCGGCTTTGGCGTAGGCGAGCCAGCCCGCCGCGTCGGCGGGCTCCAGGCCGATCGCGGCGGCGAGGAGGGGCAGCGCCTCGGCTGCGCGGCCGGACTGGACCAGGGCCTCGCCGTCGCGCCGGCTCTGCGCGGCGTTGCGGCCGCCGGCCCGCGCCTCGTCCCGCAGGGCGCTCTCGAGCCGCACGCCCGCGCTCGCGAGGTCCTCGCGCACGAAGCCCTTCTTCGGTGCGGGCTTGGCGACCCGGGCGTCGGCCCGGATCTCGGGCGGCGCCTGCGCGATCGCGGGGGCTGGCGCGGCGAGCCCGCCGGTCAGCAGGGCCCCGAGCGAGACCGTCGCCCAGCGCGAGACCGCCCAGCGCAAGACCCTCGACGCACCCGCCATGACCCGCTCCGCGGCCTGTTCGCGCGCGCAGGGGATTCGACTGATTCCCGCGCGCGCCGCGGGCCGGACCGTACCACCTGCCGCGAGCGCCGCAATCGCCGCATCGGGATGGCCTTCGCCGGCCGGCCCGGATTGTCCGCGCCTCGCGGCACCGGGTCGCGCGGCCTCCCTCCGGCCCGAGGGGAGCCCCGCGCCGCCCAGGCCCTGGCCATCGGTCGCGGGGCCTGCCAGTGTCGCGGTCTCCCTCAACGACCGGGAATCGGACGCATGCCGCGCCCCATCGGGCTCCGCGCCGCTCAAGCCGCTGCCGTGGCCTTCCTGCTCGGCGCGGGGCCGGGCCTCGCGCAGCCGACCCAAGCTCCGAAGCCCGCGGCGGCACCCGATCCCGCCTTCGAGGCGATGCGGGCGCGGTTCGAGGCGCTGCCGGAGGCGGAGCGCAAGGGCCTACAGGACGCCCTGGTCTGGATCGGCGACTACAACAGCGTCGTCACCGGCAGCTTCGGGCGGCGCACCTTCGAGGCGCTGAACGCGGCCCAGGCCCAGGCCGGTGGCGATCCGCTCGCACCCGAGGGCCGAGCGGCGATCCTGCGGGCCGGGGAGGCGGGGCGCCGGGCTGTCCGCTTCGCGATCCGCCCCGATCCGGCGAGCGGCATCGTCATCGGGGTGCCCGATCAGCTCCTGCCCAAGCGCAGCGCGCTGCCGGGTCCGCTGCCCGCCGGCACCCGCTGGCAGAGCGCGGACGGCCGGGTCACCCTGGAGAGCCGCGCCTTCCCGCCGGGCGCCGCCACCCTCGACGCCCTGTTCGAGCGCGCCACGGCGCCGAACCCGGAGCGCCGGGTGACCTACAAGCTCAAGCGCCCGGATTTCCTCGTGGTCGCGGCCGAGACGCAGGCCGGGCGCTCCTACCTGCGCTACGCCGCCGGGCCGACGGGCGTGCGCGGCTTCACCCTCGGCTACGACAAGGCGCTGGCCGGCAGCCTCGACCGGATCGCGATCGCGGTGGCCAACAGCTTCGTGCCCTTCCCCGATGCGGTTCCGGTCGCGGCGGCCAGGGAGACCGCGAAGGAGATCGCGAAGGAGCCGACCAAGGAGGCCGGGACGGAGAAGGCGGCCGGGCGGGAGGCCGCCCGGATTCCCGCCGCGCCGCCGTCCGGAGGGAGCGCACCGACGATCCGCGGGGAGGCCGCGTCCGCGCCTGCGGGGACGGGTTTGGTGGTGGCGCCCGGGCGCGTGCTCACGGCCGCGTCCGTCGTCACCGGCTGCACGCCCCGCATCGGCGGTGCGCCCGGTCGCGTCGCGCGGAGCGATCCGGCCCGCGGGCTTGCACTGATCGAGGGGGCCGGCCTGCCCGCGCCCGTGCGGCTCGCGCTGCGGACGGAGCGGGCCGCGGACGGGCTGGTGGCCCTCTCGGCCGGGTCGGCGGGGGTGAGCGTCGCCTCCGGGGAAGTCGGGCCGGGCGGGCTGCTCGCCCCGCTCCAGCCGGGCGCGGCCGGAGCGCCGATCTTCGACAGGGCGGGCCGGCTCGCCGGCCTCGTCGCCCGCTATCCCGTCGCGCCGCGTCTGGTGGCCGGGATCGTGCCGCCGCTCAGCCTGGAACTCGTCTCCGGTGAGGCGCTGTCCGGCTTCCTGCGCGAGGCCGGGATCGAGACCGGCCCCGCCACGACGGCGGGCGGCACGCTCGGCGCCGTCGTCGGGGCGGTCCGCCCCGCCATCGTGGCGATCGCCTGCCTGCGTTGAGCCGGACCGCGCCTCGCGGATGCGGCTCTGTCGTGGCGTCCCCTCCCCATTGCGGGGAGGGGGACCGGCGCCTCGGTCGGGTGACCGGGGCAGCCGGCCCGTCGTCAGAGCCGCCCGGTCGCCAGCAGCACGATCAGGATGATGAGCAGGATGCCGCCGAGGCCGAAGCCGGGTCCGCGATAGGCGCCGCCGCCGAGGAAACCGCCGCCGCCGAACGCGAGAATGATCAGAATGATGAGGAGGATGGTAACGAGAGACATGCGGGTGGACTCCGGTCGGCGCACAGGGCGTGAGCTTGACGGTGAGAACGTCGCAGTCGTGGATTCCGTTCAACTGGTCCGGGTGATTGTTCGTGCTGGCTCGGCAGGATGGTGAATCAGGCGCGCCAGTCGGGGAGCGGCGCCTCCGCAGCGCCGAGCCAGTCGGGTCCGGGCAGGCCGCGCTCGGCCAGGAAGGCCGGGTTGAACAGCTTCGAGGCGTAGCGCGCCGCCCCGTCGCACAGGATGGTCGCCACGGTGTGGCCGGGGCCGAGGCGCCGGGCGAGCCGGACCGCCCCGGCCACGTTGATCCCCGAGGAGCCGCCCAGCGAGAGGCCCTCCTCGCGCATCAGCCCGAACACGATCCCGAGCGCCTCCGCATCGGGGATGCGATAGGCGTCGTCCGGCGTGAAGCCCGCGAGGTTGGCGGTGATCCGGCCCTGGCCGATGCCCTCGGTGATCGAGGAGCCCTCCGCCCTGAGGGTGCCGGTGGTGTAGTAGGCGAACAGCGCCGAGCCCTCGGGATCGGCCAGCGCGATCTTCACGGCGGGGTTGCGGGCGCGCAGGGCCTCGGCCGTGCCGGCCAGCGTGCCGCCGGTTCCGGCCGCGCAGACGAAGCCGTCGATCCGGCCCTCGGTGGCCGCGAAGATCTCCGGTCCGGTCTGTTCGGCATGGGCGCGCCGGTTGGCGACGTTGTCGAACTGGTCGGCGAAGAAGGCGCCCGCCGGCTCGCTGGCAGCCAGCCGCTCGGCCAGCCGGCGCGCCACGTGGACGTAGTTGTTGGGGTTGGCGAAGGGCACGGCCGGCACTTCGACCAGCCGGGCGCCCGCGAGCCGCAAGGTCTGCTTCTTCTCCTCCGACTGGGTCTCCGGGATGACGATCACGGTGCGGTAGCCGCGCACCGCCGCGACGAGGGCGAGGCCGATGCCGGTATTGCCGGCGGTACCCTCCACGATGGTGCCGCCCGGCCGGATCAGACCCCGCGCCTCGGCGTCCGTGACGATCGAGAGCGCAGCCCGGTCCTTCACCGACAAGCCCGGATTGAGGAACTCGGCCTTGCCGAGGATCGTGCAGCCCGTCTCCTTGGAGGCGCGGCGGAGCCGGATCAGGGGGGTGTTTCCGATGGCGGCGAGGACGTCGGGGCTGGCTGTGGCGCGGGCGCGCGTCATGCGGGGCTGCTCCAGTCGGCGCCGGGGCCGGGGGACGGCGCGTCGCCCGCCCGTCTTACCGCATCGGCGCGGCGTTGGCAGGCCGGTTTCGGTTCGCCCGCCGCCCGCGCCGGTCGTGCTCGCCCGCCCGGCTCACCCGTTCGGCTTGGCCGGCTCGTCCCCGCTGCTGTCGGTGGTGCAGGAGACGGCCTGGACCGCGGCATTGGCGGCCGGACGCTGGCTCGGAAGGCCGGCCACCACCCGCACCACCACGAAGCCCTGCTTGTCGGGCGCGACGATGCGCACGTCCCGGCTCGGCTCGTTCTCGTCGTCGTTGGCGAGCGCCTCGTCGTACTGGGCCCGGGTGAGGATGACGAGTTCGAGCGCGCCGCGCACGGCGGCCTGATCGGTCACGGCGTAGAAGGCGCCGCGCCGCCCGTGGGCCGCGAGCGAGAGCATCTGCGGGCCGGTGCGGGCGGAGACGCGCATCGGCCCGTCGCCGAGATCGTAGGCGCAGACGCCCACCGCCACCGCCGGGTCGGGGATCGGCAGCCAGGCTTCGGGCGGCGACGGGTTCTCGCCGGTGGCGAGGGTGTAGATCGGCTGGGGATGGTCGAGGCTCTCGCTCGAGCGCGCCCGCGAGAGCGCGTCCGAATCCGACAGCCGCGGGATCGCCAATACGGTGGCGATGTGGACGAGCGCCGCGAGCGTCAGGCCGCAGAGGGTGGCGTAGGTAAAGCGCAGGCTCACGGGCGGCACCGCAGGCGGGTGATCGACGGGACGGAATCCCGGTCGAGGGAGCCGGCGCTGGCCGCCACCGGCGTGTCGTAGAGCCGGATCGCGAGGCGCAGGGGCCCGGAGGCGCGCGGGCTCGGCAGCCAGTTGCCGGGCTCGACCTCGGGCGAGAGGGCGATCACGAAGCGACCGTCGGCCTCGCGCAGGATCTCCGTCGAGGTGAAGCCCTCGCGCAGGGCCGGCCGGCCGGGCTCGGGGGCGCCGCGGCCCGCCACCGTCAGCGTCCAGGCCCGCGCCGGTGGCGTCGCGCCGGCGACGGCGTAGCTGCAGGCCGCGTCGAGCGCCTGGCCGGCATCGTCGCTGGCCGCGGTCATCAGCAATCCCTCGCCGACCGCGAGGGGGATCTCGCCCCGCCGCGCGTTGACCGCCCGGGTATAGGGATCGGCCGCGGTCGAGCCGGCGCGCGGCCAGATCGTCCAGGCGCCGACGGCGACGCCGCCGAAAGGATAGCCGCCCCGGGTCGCCCAGTCGGCGCTGACGAGGCCGAGGCCACCGCCGAGCGCGAGGGCGTAGAGGGCGAGCCCCGCTGTCGAGCTGCGCCGCCAGAAACCGCCGACGATGCCGCTCCCCAGGTTCCGGCCCCGCGCTGCCGCGCCGGACGGCCGCTCCTCCGCGGTCCGGTCGGCGTCACGGGCCTCCGCCACGGCGGGCCTCACGGTGTCCCGATGCGGCCGCCGAGGGCGCGGCCGCCCTCCGCGAGCGCCTGGGGGGCGCTGCCGGATTCGCGCGCGCCGGTCCTGGTCGGGGCCGGGCGGGTCTCGATGGTTCGGAACAGGCCGTTCACGCCGCTGATCACCTCGAAGGAGCGGCGCGAGAGCTTGCCGTAGGTGCTCGCCGCCGGGTTCGTCGGCGCGGCGGGGCCGGCCACCTGCGCATTCGCCGGCGCCGGGGATTTCAGGCCGGGCAGCGGTTTCAGCTCGATGCCCTGGTGGGCGGGTTCCATCACGTCGTGCCAAGTCTGGGCCGGAAGCGAGCCGCCGGTCATCTTGTTGGTCGAGCTGTGGTCGTCGTTGCCGTACCAGACCGCCCCGACATAGTTGCCGGTGTAGCCCACGAACCACGCGTCGCGGTAGGCGTTCGTGGTCCCGGACTTGCCCGCCACCTTGGTGCCCTCGAGCTGCGCGCGCCGGCCCGTGCCCTCCTCGACCACCTTGTTCAGCATGTAGTTCATGTCGGCGACGACCTGGGTCGAGAGCACCTGCTCGGGCTTCTCGTCGGCGTGCCGGTAGATCACCTCGCCCGACGAGTTCTTCACCTCCATCGCCGCGTAGGGCTTGGCCCGCTTGCCGCCGTTGGCGAAGACCGCGTAGCCCGCGGCCTGATCGATCACCGTGACCTCGGCGGAGCCGATGGGCAGCGAGACCGAATCGACCAGCGGCGTGGTGATGCCCATGCGGTGGGCGACCTCGATGATCTTGGCCCGCCCGGCCTTCGCCGCCCTCGCGTCGTGGTTGATGCCCATCGCCTTGCCGAGCGCGATCGAGACCTTGATCGGGATGGTGTTGATGGATTTGGCCACCGCGAGCCACATCGGCTGCCGGCCCGAATAGGAGCGGCCGTAATTCTGCGGGCACCAATTGCCGATGCAGACCGGCGAATCGACGACGGGGGTGTCCGGCCGGAACAGCCCCGAGTTCAGGGCGGCGGCGTAGACGTAGGGCTTGAACGACGAGCCCGGCTGGCGCAGCGCGTCGGTGGCGCGGTTGAACTGGCTCTCGCCGTAATCGGCACCGCCGACCATGGCGCGCAGCGCCCCGTCCGGGTCGAGGATGACCATGGCGGCCTCGTCGACGTCGTAGGCGTCGCCGGACTTGCGCAGGACGTTGGCCACCACCTCGTCGGCCCGCTTCTGGATCGCGATGTCGAGAGGCGTCTTCACCGTCAGCACGCGGTCGTTGCGGAGCTTGCCCGCATCCGCCATCGCCTTGATCTCGCCGAAGGCCCAGTCGAGGTAGTAGTCGGCGGTGATGTCGCGGGTGCGGGTCACCGGGGTCGCGGGGTTGCGCAGGGCGGTCTGGATCTGGCCCTCGGTGACGAAGCCCGCCTCCACCATGTTGTGCAGCACGTCCACCGCGCGGGCGCGCGCCGCGGGCAGGTTCACGTGGGGCGCGTACTTCGTCGGCGCCTTGAACAGGCCGGCCAGCATCGCGGCCTCGGCGAGGCTGATGTCCTTGAGCGGCTTGCCGAAATAATAGTCCGCCGCCGCCACCGCCCCGAAGGTGCCGCCGCCCATGTAGGCGCGGTCGAGGTAGAGTTTGAGAATCTCGTTCTTCGTCAGATGGCTCTCGAGCCACAGGGCGAGAAAGGCCTCGTTCACCTTCCGCTCGAGGGAGCGCTCGTTGGTGAGGAACAGGTTCTTGGCGAGCTGCTGGGTGATCGAGGAGCCGCCCTGGGTGTTGCCGCCCCCGCGCGAGTTGTTCACGAGCGCCCGCAGCGTCCCGATCGGGTCGATGCCCCAATGCTCGTAGAAGCGCCGGTCCTCCGTCGAGACCAGCGCCTTGATCATGATGTCGGGAAACTCGTCGAGCTTGAGCGAGTCGTCGTGCTTGATGCCGCGCCGCCCGACCTCGACGCCGTAGCGGTCGAGGAAGGTGACCGCGAGATCCTGCTGCTTCAGCCAGTTCTCGCTCGTCAGATTGAAGGCGGGCTGGGCCAGCGCCAGCATCAGCACGGCCCCGCCGGTGCCGAGGGTGACGCCCTCGCTGGTGAGGTCGAGGACCACGCGCTTCCAGCCCCTGACGGAGAAGCGGTTCATCCGCTGCTGGAAGCGCTCGTAGACCTCGCCCGTCGAGCGTCCGCTGTCGTAGAGGCCCGCATTCACCCAGGCGTCGAAGGCCAGGGCGGCGTGCTGGAGGCGGGTCCGGATCGCGGAGAGTTTCGGCAGACGCACGACGGCTGATCCGGCTTCTCGGGCACCAGGAGGAGGGGTCGGGAGCCGACCGGACTTGACGGATCCTGCCTTACCAAGCCTCGCGCCCGTCCGCGAGGCCCGACATCGGCGCGGAGCGTCCGGGCGATGCGACTGATCGCCGGACGGACCCGCTGATGCAACGCGCGAGGCCGGCCCGGGAGCCGGGATCGCGCATCAATCTTCGGTTAACCTTAGCCCGTCGAATGGGGCGGCGCGGTGGCGGAGCCCGGATGCGGCGCGGCCGCGCTTGCCTGCGGAGCCACCTTGCGGCAGAGGGTGCGGGTCCATCCCCGTTCCCGAGAGGCGTTCCCGATGGGAGCCCCGAAAGCCCCGCGCCGCCCCGGCGCGGCCGGCCAGCCGTCCCGCATCCCCGCCGAGCCGTTCTGGCGGACCAAGGCCCTCGAGGCGATGACGCCCGAGGAATGGGAGAGCCTGTGCGACGGCTGCGGGCGCTGCTGCCTCCTCAAGCTGGAGGACGAGGATACGGGCGAGGTCCACCACACCGATGTCGGCTGCACCCTGCTCGACGGCCTGGGCTGCCGCTGCCGCGACTATGCCCACCGCCAGACGCGGGTGCCCGACTGCGTGCGCCTGACGCCCGAGGCGGTGCGCAGCATTCCGTGGCTGCCGCCGACCTGCGCCTACCGGCTGGTCCGCGACGGCGAGCCGCTGTTCGACTGGCACCCCCTGGTCTCGGGCCGCCCCGGCAGCGTGCACGAGGCCGGCATCTCGGTGCGCGGCCGCCTCGCCGGCAACGAGGAGGAGTTCACCGAGGACGAATTGCCGGACCGCATCGTCGCCTGGCCGGGCCTCCTGCCGGACGCCGAGTAGCGGCCGGGGATCGGCGGACGCGGCACCCGCAGGACCGTCACCGGCGTGTCACGCGGCGCGGCTAACCCCGGGGCACAGCTCCGAACCGGTAAGACGCCATGTCCGACGCCGCACTCGCCCCACCCGGTCCCGCGGCGGAGGCCCCGGCGCGACGGCCGGGCCCGACGCTCGACCGGGGGATGCACCCGGGGGGCGTGATCGCCTTCCTGCTCGTTCTGGTGGCGGGCCTCGGCTACGCGGTCGTGAGCCTGGTCGCCGACATGAACGCCGTGCACCAGGAGCCCCTGGCTGTCGGGGCCTTCGTGCTCCTCGGCCTGGCGCTCCTGATCGCCCTCGGCTTCGAGTTCGTGAACGGCTTCCACGACACGGCCAACGCCGTGGCCACCGTGATCTACACCCACTCGATGCCGCCCCACGTGGCGGTGATCTGGTCGGGCGCCTTCAACTTCCTGGGCGTGATGCTGTCCTCGGGCGCCGTCGCCTACGCCATCGTCACGCTGCTGCCCGTCGAATTGATCCTTCAGGTCGGCTCCGGCGCCGGCTACGCGATGATCTTCGCGCTCCTCATCGCCGCCATCGTGTGGAATCTCGGCACCTGGGCCTTCGGCCTGCCGAACTCCTCCTCGCACGCCCTGATCGGCTCGGTGCTCGGGGTCGGCCTCGCCAACCAGCTCATGGGCGGCCAGGACGGCACCTCCGGCGTCGACTGGAACCAGGCGATCGGCGTGTTTAAGGCGCTGGCCTTCAGCCCGATCTGCGGCTTCGTGCTCGCCGCGCTGCTGCTTCTCGTCCTCAAGGTCGCGGTGCGCCGCAAGGATCTCTACGAGGCCCCGAAAGGCGACGCGCCGCCGCCGCTCTGGATCCGCGGCCTGCTGATCCTGACCTGCACGCTGGTCTCGTTCTTCCACGGCGGCAACGACGGCCAGAAGGGCATGGGCCTGATCATGCTCATCCTGATCGGCGCCGCGCCGACCGCCTACGCGCTCGACCGCACCATGAACGCTGACGCCACCCCGGCCTTCGTTCAGACCTCGCAGGCCGCCAGTGCCGTGTTCGCAGGCCACGCCGGCGGTGACCAACGTCCCGATGCCGCCCAGGCCCGCAAGAGGGTCGCCGACGCCTTGAAGGCGAAGGAGCTCAACAAGCCGGAGGTGTTCGGAGCGCTCGCCGCGCTGTCGACCGACATCGCGACGTCCGTGAAGAGCTACGGCTCGCTCCAGCAGGTGCCGGCGGGGGCGACCTCGAACGTGCGCAACGACATGTATCTCGCCGCCGACGCGATCCGGCTGCTGCCCAAGACCGGCGCGGCCCTCTCGGAGGCGGAGACGAAGACCCTCAAGAGCTATACCGAGCTGCTCAACGCGGGGACCCGCTACATCCCCGCCTGGGTGAAGGTCTGCGTCGCGCTGGCGCTCGGCCTCGGCACCATGGTGGGCTGGAAGCGCATCGTCGTCACGGTGGGGGAGAAGATCGGCAAGACCCACCTGACCTACGCGCAGGGCGCCTCGGCCGAGATCGTCGCCGCCGGCACGATCGGGCTGGCCGAACTCTACGGCCTGCCGGTCTCGACCACCCACATCCTCTCGTCGGGCGTGGCCGGCACGATGGCGGCCAACGGCTCCGGCCTCCAGGCCGCCACCGTGCGCAACATGGCGCTGGCCTGGCTCCTCACGCTGCCCGCCGCGATCCTGATCGCCGGGACGCTGTTCTTCCTGCTGCGCCACGTGTTCTGAGCGGCGGCCGGGTCTTCTCGGGCCGGCGCCGCATCCCGAGGCCCGCATCCGGGTTCCGGCGTCCCGGTCCAAGGGCGCGCGGCGCACGGCTTGCACGGACGGTCCGGTGCCCCGATGGTCCCGCCCGCGGTCGGCTTCGCGGGCCGTGGCCACAGGAGCGCCCCCGGACGTGCCCTACACCCACCGCGCGCCGCGCATCTTCGAGACCGCGGAAGGGGCCCGCCTCGCCGCCGCGCGCACCGATCCCGGCTGGCGCCGCTGGGGGCCCTACCTCAGCGACCGACAATGGGGCACGGTGCGCGAGGATTACAGCGCCGACGGCGAGGCCTGGACCTACCTGCCGCACGACCACGCCCGCTCCCGCGCCTATCGCTGGGGCGAGGACGGCATCGGCGGATTCGCCGACCGCGACCTCAACTGGTGCCTCTCGCTCGCCCTCTGGAACGGGCGCGACCCGATCCTGAAGGAGCGCCTGTTCGGCCTGACCAATGCCGAGGGCAACCACGGCGAGGACGTCAAGGAACTCTACTACTACGTCGACGGCCTGCCGACGCACGCCTACATGCGGATGCTCTACAAGTACCCGCACGCGGCCTATCCCTACGCCGAGCTCGTCGCCGAGAACGCCCGCCGCGGCCTCGATGACCCGGAATACGAACTCCTCGAGACCGGCGTGTTCGACGAGGGCCGCTACTGCGATGTGGCGATCGAGTACGCCAAGGCCGGGCCGGACGATCTGCTGATGCGCGTCACCGCGACCAACCGCGGGCCCGAGCCGGCGGAGCTGGCGCTGCTGCCGCAGATCTTCGCGCGCAACATCTGGTCCTGGGACGCGGAGGTGCCGCGCCCGGTACTGCGCCGCGAGCAAGACGGCACGGTCTCGGCCGCGCATCCGCGGATGCCGCCGATGCGCCTCCACGCCGAGGGGACGCCCGAGTGGCTGTTCTGCGACAACGACACCGACACGGAGCGCCTCTTCGGCGTGCCGCATCGGGGCTACGCCAAGGACGGCATCGGCCGGCACGTCGTCGCGGGCGAGGCCGGCGCGGTGAACCCCGCGGGAACCGGCACGAAATGCGCGGCGCTCCACCGCCTCGTGCTCGCGCCGGGTGCGGCCCGCACCGTCCGGCTGCGCTTCCGCCCGGACGGGCCCCCGGACGACCCGTTCGGCGATTTCGAGGCGACCTTTGCCGAACGGATCGCCGAGACCGACGCGTTCTACGCCGCCCTTCAGGCCGACGTCGCCGATCCCGACGAGCGGCTGGTGCAGCGCCAAGCGCTCGCCGGCATGCTCTGGTCGAAGCAGCTCTACCATTACGACGTGCGCGAATGGCTCGACGGCGATCCGGCCCAGCCGCCCCCGCCGGAGGCGCGCAAGGCCGGCCGCAACGCCGATTGGCGACACGTCCGGGCCAACGACATCGTCTCGATGCCCGATGCCTGGGAATACCCCTGGTTCGCCTCCTGGGACCTCGCGCTCCAGAGCATCGTCTTCGCGATGATCGATCCGGATTTCGCCAAGGGGCAGATGCTCCTCCTCCTCGACGAGTCCTACACGCACCCGAACGCCGCGCTGCCGGCCTACGAATGGGGCTTCTCCGACGCCAACCCGCCGCTCCACGCCTTCGCGGCCTGGCGGGTCTTCGTCCTCGACCGGGCGCTCACCGGCGTGCCCGATCACGAGTTCCTGCTGCGGGTCTTCGCCAAGCTGACCCTCAACTTCACCTGGTGGGTGAACCGCAAGGACGCCGCCGGCCGCAACCTGTTCCAGGGCGGCTTCCTCGGCCTCGACAATATCGGCCTGTTCGACCGCTCGAAGCCCCTGCCGGGCGGCGCCCTGACCCAGTCCGACGCCACCGCCTGGATGGCGATGAACGCCCTCGAGCTGATGCGCATCGCCGTCGAGCTGGCGCTCAAGGACCGCGCCTACGAGGACATGGCGCGCAAGTTCTTCGAGCATTTCCTGCTGATCGCCGACGCGGCGGCCCGCGCCGGCGGGCTCTGGGACGAGGACGACCAGTTCTTCTACGACGTGATCGAGACCGAATCGGGGGAGCGCGTGCCGATCCGGACGCGCACCCTGGTGGGCCTGATCCCGATCTGTGCGGTGGCGATCCTGCGCGAGATCGACACCCGCAGCCTGCCGGGGCTGCAGGAGCGGCTGCGCTTCTTCCTGGAGAGCCGGCCGGACCTCGCCGCCCTGGTGTCGCGCTGGCAGGAGCCGGGGCAGGGGGGCACGCTGCTGCTCTCGCTTCTGCGCGGGCACCGCCTGAAGGCGCTGCTGCGCCGGATGCTCGATCCGGCCGAGTTCCTGTCCGAGCACGGCGTCCGCGGCGTCTCCCGGGTCTACGCGGAGACGCCCTTCCGCTTCCGCTGGAACGGCGAGGAGCTGAGCCTGCCCTACGAGCCGGGCGAGTCGCGCACGCGGCTGTTCGGGGGCAACTCGAATTGGCGCGGCCCGGTCTGGATGCCGATCAACTACCTGCTGATCGATGGCCTGCGCCGGTTCCACCGCTATTACGGCGCGGATTTCACGGTCGAAGCACCGACGGGCTCGGGCCGCTTCCTGTCGCTGCAGGAGATCGCCGACCTGCTGTCGCGGCGCCTGATCGGCCTCTCGACCCGCGGGGCGGACGGACGGCGCCCCGTCTACGGCACGAGCCGCCTGGAGCAGGAGGATCCGCATTTCCGCGACCTCGTGCTGCTCTACGAATATTACCACGGCGATACTGGCCGCGGCGTCGGCGCCGCGCACCAGACGGGCTGGTCCGGCCTCGTCGCCCTGCTCATCCAGCAATGCGCGCTCGGACCCATCCACGATCTCGTCCCGGTGACGCCGACGGCGTCATCCGGTCCGTGAGCGCAGCGTTCGCCACGACGGCCACCGCCCCGGTGCTGGCCGCTCCCGCAGGGCCGGGGGCCTGCAGGGCGCCTCCAGAGCCGCACCGAGCCTGCGCGCGTCGATCGGCCCGTCCGTCGCGGCGACGACCTCGAGGATGCGGGAGATGTCGTCGGCGACCTCGGCCCGCGCCGGATCCTCGGCCCACGCGCAATCCCTGGACACCGACCGCATGACGGACGCGATCCGGCGCAAGTATGAGCCGTCCCGGCTCCGCGATACGAGCATGAGGTTGTGCGTCCAGGCCGGCGCGAAAGCAGTATTCCGCGAGGTCTTGATGCCAGGACGGCGGCTCTCCAGGCAACGCCCGTGATTGCGTAGCGCCGGATCGATGGCGGGCGCAGGTTCCGGCCGCGGCGCCCGCATGCCTCCGCCCTTGCCGAAGCCCTGACCGCAGCGCGATCGCGCTCGCTGACGATCGCGCCATACAGCGCCGAAGCGGAAGCCGCTCCGGCGACCAAAGTCCGAGCGGGCGGCGCGCCGGCCTAGGGGATGTCGAGGATCTTGTGGGTCTGGAGCGAGAGGCGCCAGCGGGCATCCGCCCGGCAATAGGCCACGGCGGCGCGGCAATTGGCGGACTGCTCGGCCCCGTCCATCGGCTGCAGGAACCGGTGGCCGAAATCGAGATCGGCGAGGCTCTCGGGATCGAGGCCGGCCTGGGGGAAGACGAGCTTGAGCTCGTGACCGCTGCGCTGGACCAGCGCGTTGCCGGCCTTCGGGCTGACGCAGATCCAGTCGATGCCCGCGGGCGCGGCCAGAGTTCCGTTGGTCTCGACCGCCACCGCGAAGCCCCGCGCATGCACGGCCGCGATCAGGGCCTCGTCGAGCTGGAGCAGCGGCTCGCCCCCGGTGAAGACCACGTAGCGGCCGTGCGGCCCGCCCTCCCAGGTCCGGTCGATCGCCGCCGCCAGAACCTCCGCGTCGGGGAAGCGCCCGCCGCCGGCCCCGTCCATCCCCACGAAGTCGGTGTCGCAGAAGCGGCAGGCGGCCCCCGCCCGGTCCTCCTCGCGGCCCGACCAGAGGTTGCAGCCGCTGAAGCGACAGAACACCGCCGCGCGGCCCGCCTGAGCGCCCTCGCCCTGCAGCGTGTGAAAGAGTTCCTTGACCGCGTACGCCATCTACCCGTCCTCGAGGCCGGCCTCGGCCTCGGTGTCCGCCAGATAAGGGTGCTCGCGGGCGGGCGCCAGCGCGCGGCCGCCATGCTCTCGCCACGGTGGCCGCGTTGAACGGGTTCCGGGGTGCAGAACCGATCGACCGGGCTCGCCGGATCGCGCACGCCGTTCTGGAGCCTGACCGAAGCGGGCAGGACGGAACGGTGCCGCGCCCGGTGCCGCCACGGCGTTTCCTCTCGAGATCAGGCCGGATGTCGAACCGAATTCTGAGGCGCCTCACGGGTGCGGTCGTGGCCCTCGCCGCAATCCTCGGGGCGGGGGCGGCCGCCGCCATCACCGCGCCGATCCTCGTGGTGGACGTGGATTCCGGCAAGGTGATCTACGCCCAGGCCGCCACCGACCCGTGGTACCCCGCCTCGATCACCAAGCTGATGACCACCTACGTCGCCCTCGACCTCGTGCGGCAGGGCAAGGTCTCCCTCGATTCGCTGATCACCATCTCGCCCGCCGCCGCCGCCGAGCCGCCCTCGAAGATGGGCTTCCGGCCGGGCACGCAGCTCACCCTCGACAACGCCCTGAAGATCATCATGGTGAAGTCGGCCAACGACATCGCCTGGGCGATCGGCGAGAATCTCGGCGGCACCGTCGAGGGCTTCGCCGACCTGATGAACGAGACGGCCCGGCGCATCGGCATGCGCGAGAGTCGCTGGACCAATCCGAACGGCCTTCCCGACGCCCGCCAATGGACCTCGGCCCGCGACATGGCGGTGCTCGCCCGCGCCCTGATGCGGGACTTCCCCGAATCGCGCGACCTGTTCTCGATCTCGGCGATCCAGTTCGGGCGCTCCGTCATGGCCAACCACAACGGCCTGCTCGGGCGCTACCCGGGCGCGGACGGGATGAAGACCGGCTTCATCTGCTCGGGCGGCTTCAACGTGGTGGCGAGCGCGACCCGGAACGGGCGCCGCATCATCACGGTGGTGATGGGCCAGGCGACGCCGCGCGAGCGCGACCTCAAGGCCGCCGACCTGTTCGACTACGCCTTCGGGCAATCCACCGGCTGGACCAGCCAGAGCCTCGACGCCCTGCCGCCCTCCGCCGCCTCGGAGCCGCCGGACATGCGCCCCTACATCTGCGAGAAGCGCAAGACGCCGCCGATCGAGGAGGGGCCGGGCGCGATCGCGGCGGGCAACGACAACGCCGTCGCGCAGTTCATGGGGACGACGGCCGCCTCCTCGCCGGCCGCCGCGATCGCGGCCTTCAGCAGCGCGGCCCTGCGCAACCGGACCCTGCCGCCCCGGGCCCCCCTCCAGCCCATCGCGGTCTGGATCGGCCGCAATCCGGCCGAGGGCGAGACGATGCTGGCCGCCCAGGAGAGCGCCGCGAAGACCGCCGCCGCCGAGGCCCGCGCCGCCAAGCTCGAAGCCCTCAAGGTGCGGCGCGAGGCGGCCAAGGAAGCGGCACGCCAAGCCCGGGAGGCCCGCGCGGCGAAGGCCGCGGAGGCGCGGGCGTCCGAGCCCAAACCCGCCGGCAAGCCCGCTGCGGTCGCCGAGAAGCCGGGGCAGCGCAAACCCCAATCCGGTGTCCCGGCCAGCGCGACGGCCTACACCTCGGTCGAGGCCCCGGTCATATCGGCCGCGAAAGGCAAGCCCCGGTCGGCGAGAAAGCCGGCGGCGCAGCAGCAGACGAAGACGGCCGGGAAGCCGGCCAAGCCCGCGGCGCAGGCCAAGCCCGCCGCGAAGCAGGCCAGGGCCGCCGCCCAGAAGCCCAAGGCCGACGCCGCGGAGTAGGGCACTTCTCCCCTTCGCCTCGGCCCCGCGCGGCCTCTCGGCGATCCGCCGGGGCCCCGGCCCTGGCAGGCCGGATGCATAGGACTAGCTTCCATCGATCGGATCGGGAGCGGGCGGGGACGGGATGGCGGTCGGGGTCGGGAACGCGCTGCTGCGCACGAAATCGCTGGAGCGGCTCAACGCCGACGCGGAATCCGGGGAGCACACCCTCCAGCGTACGCTGGGACCCTGGAGCCTGATCGGCCTCGGCATCGGCGCCGTGATCGGCGCCGGCCTGTTCTCGCTCACCGGCATCGCGGCGGCCGAGCATGCGGGGCCGGCGGTGGTGATCTCCTTCGCCATCGCGGCGATCGGCTGTGCCTTCGCGGGCATGTGCTACAGCGAGCTCGCGGGCATGATCCCGGTGGCCGGCTCGGCCTATACCTACGCCTATGCCACGATGGGCGAGCTCGTCGCCTGGATCATCGGCTGGGACCTCGTGCTCGAATACGCGGTCGGCGCCGCCACCGTCTCGGTGAGCTGGTCGCAATACGTCACCCGCTTCCTGCACCAGCTCGGGGTCGACCTGCCGGCCCAGCTCGTCCACTCGCCCTTCGAGACCTACAAGCTCGCCGACGGCAGCATGGGGCACGGCCTCGTCAACCTGCCGGCCATCGTCATCATCGTGGCGGCCTCGGCCCTGCTGATGGTGGGCATCCGCGAGTCGGCCAAGGTCAACGCCGTCATCGTGATGGTGAAGCTCGCCGTGGTGGCGGTGGTGATCGGGCTCGGCGCCTTCTACGTGAAGAGCCAGAACTACGTGCCCTTCATCCCCGAGAACACCGGCACCTTCGGCGAGTACGGCTGGAGCGGCATCATGCGGGCGGCCGGCGTGGTGTTCTTCGCCTATATCGGCTTCGACGCGGTCTCGACGGCGGCGCAGGAGGCCAAGAATCCCCAGCGCAACATGATGATCGGCATCCTCGGATCGCTCGCGATCTGCACCGTCATCTACATCCTGTTCGCGGGGGTGCTCACGGGCCTCGTCCACTACGACGCCATGAAGGGCGACGGCGCGCCGGTGAACACCGCGATCGGCCAGACCCCGTTCCCCTGGCTGAAATCCTTGGTGACCTTGGGCGTGATCGCGGGCTTCTCGACCGTGATCCTGGTGCTGCTGCTCGGCCAGAGCCGGGTGTTCTACACCATGTCCCAGGACCGGCTCTTGCCGGGCCTGTTCTCGCGAGTGCATCCGACATGGAAGACGCCCTACCGCTCGAACCTGTTCTTCATGGTGTTCACCGGTGCGCTCGGCGGCTTCCTGCCGATCACCCAGCTCGGCCACATGACGAGCATCGGCACGCTGCTGGCCTTCGTGCTGGTCTGCCTCGGGGTGATCATCCTGCGCCGGACCCAGCCCGATGCGCCGCGGGCCTACCGCGCGCCGCTGGTGCCCCTGGTGCCGATCCTCGGCATTCTCACCTGCATGGCCATGATGGTGTCGCTCGACGGCGAGACCTGGCTGCGCCTCGTGATCTGGCTCGCCATCGGCATGGCGATCTACTTCGGTTGGAGCCGCCGGCACAGCCGGATCGGGCGCGAGGAGGCGGGCCGCAGCGTCGGGTCCTGAGACCGGGCCGGACCGCCGCGTCCCCAGAAGGGGTCAGGCGGTCCGCGCCACCACGCGCGGTCGCGGCAGACTGAGGGCGCCGACTTCGACGAGGCTGCGCTCGCGGGCGATGAAGGCGGTAGGCATCTCGGCCTGCATCTCGGCCTCGACCTTGCGGAGCATGGCGTCGGTATGGGCCGGGTGCAGGTGGATCACCGCGAGCGCCTTGACGCCGGCAGCCTCGGCCAGCGCGACGCCCTTCTGCCAGGTCGAGTGGCCCCAGCCGCGGCAGGTCGGGTACTCGCAATCGGTGAACATCCCGTCATAGACGAGGAGGTCGGCGCCCGCGACGAAGTCCTTCAGCTCCGGGCTCGGCCACGGATCGGTGTGCTCGATGTCGCTGATCACGCAGAGCCGCTTGCCCGCATGGTCGAACCGGTAGCCGACCGAGCCCTGCGGGTGGTTGAGGAGCAGGGTATCGACCCGGCTGCCATCCGCGAAGGTCAGGGTCTCGCCCGCCCGGAAGCCGTGATGGCGCATCTGGCAGGGCAGGATGTCGAGGGTCACCGGGAAGAGCGGCGGGCTGAAGATCCGGCCGAGGCTCTCCTCCGCCGAGGCGCCGTCGAGATTGCCGCAATAGGTGTTGATCACCCGCTCCGCATCGAACACCGCCGGCTTGAAGAAGGGCAGGCCCCCGGTGTGGTCGAGATGGAGATGGCTGAACAGCAGGTCGATCTCCTTGGGGAGATCGCACCGGTGGTGCTGGCCGCAATTGAACAGGCCGGACCCGGCATCGATCAGGAACAGCCGCTCCCCGCACCGGACCTCGAGGCAGGGCGTGCTGCCGCCGAACTCGGCGTAGTCGGGGCCGGAGACCGGCGTTGAGCCACGGACGCCCCAGAAGCGCAGCGTGAGGCCGCCGTCCGGGCTAGGACTGTTCGACATGATCATCACGGGTCGGTGTTCAGGCATGGATCCCGGTCGTTCCTCGATCAGGACGCCTTCGTCGGGCGAACGTCAACGCACGCCCGCCCGGCGACGAGCGAACATGCGTGCCGTATCGCTCTGAGACGATCCGTAACGTGGGGGTGATGCACCGCGCGCGATGTGCGCGCACGCACATGTCCGGGCCGACGGCGGAGGGCGGAGCGAGGCAGCAGGGCGTCCCGGCGGGACGATCGGTCGGGGGCGGAGAAGCCCATCTCAGAGATCCGCGGCCACCGCGAGGGGGCCGGGCGCCCGCCCGGCGACCGGATCGGGGAGGCCGGCAGCGCTGGCCGGGCCGTGCTCCTGGCCGGACAGCGCGGCGGCGACGAGGCGCGGCAGGCCGTCGGCGTAGCGGCGCGGCGCCTCGAACCGGTCCGGCGCCCGGGCGTAGGCGGGCACGAAGCCGGCGCCGCGCCGGTCGGCCAGCGGGCTGCCGAACCCGATCCAGGCGGCCCAGACCGCCTCGGGGATCGGCGCCGGCCGGCGCCGGCCCGGGATGAGAATCACCTCCTGGCCGGCATAGGCCAGCGCCTCGGGCCGGCTGACGTCGCCGACCGGGACGCCCTTGCCGATCAGGGCGGCCCAGAAGGCGTTCTGGCCGCCATCCGCGTAGGTGGTGCGGATCGCCGGCGCGCCCTCCTCGACGAGGGCGGCGATGCGGGCGTCCTCGGCGGCCCGGCGCGCGGCCACGGCCGCCTCCTTGGCCGGATCCTTCGTCGGCGCGAACACGTAGCGCCCGCCCGCGACGCCGACCTGCAGCTCGTCGCCGGTGGCCTCGAAGCGGTCCGATCCCTCCTTCAGCTCGCGCCAGAAGGCGTAGTTCGGGTCCGTCCTGTGGCGGGCGAGGTTCTCGGGCGTCATCCGGAACGGGTAGGACTGGAACTGGAAGGCCGCCTGCCCGCCGTTCAGGGCGTCGCGGGCGATGGCGTAGATCTCGCCGACCATCCGGTCCGTCATGGCGAAGCAGCCCATCGACGAGCAGATGCCGTGCACCATCACCGCCGAGCCGGTGCCGCCATGCGCACGGTCGTAGGCGTTGGGGTAGCCCACGTCGAAGGACAGGTAATAGTGGGAGTTCGGGTTCATCTGGCGCTTGGGCACCGTGTAGAACCCCTCCGGCGTCTGGCGGTCGCCGGTCTTGCGCTTGGGGCCGAGCTGGCCGGACCAGCGGCAGATCGGGAAGGTCTTGATATGGACGAAGCGGCCGCCGGCGCCCTTCTTCCAGACCTCGATCTCGGATTCCTTCTTATAGGCCCGGAACAGGACCGGGCTCGCCGCGGTCGCGCCCTTGGCCGCCATCAGGGCCAGGGTGGCCGGCGGTATCGGCGCCTCGGCCTTGGCGTTCTGCGCCCGGGCCGGCGCGATCCAGGCCGGCGCGGCGCAGACGAGCAGCGCTGCCAGGGCGGCGGCGGGCGGCGTCGGACGGGAGGCGTGAGGCATGCGGGGCCCGAAGGGGGTCGGCCGCGACGGCGGTCGCGGTGCCGGCGCGGCGTCGGGCGGGCACGGGTCAGGAGTCTCGGCTGGCAATGCGGCGGCGGTGAGGCCCGCGCGCGACACCCGGTCTGGATTCGGCGCCGCATCCCGGCTGGCGTGTTGTCCGCTGCAGCGGATGCCGGCTCGGCGCGTGAATGCCCGTCCGACACGCGGCTCTAGCGCGCGGGTCTGGCGGCCCCGGCGCGCTGGCTGGCCTGCATCTGGCGGGCGGCGTCGGCGGCGCTCGGCGGCAATCCCGAATCGGCCGCCGGACCGGTGACGGCGGGGCCCGGGCTCGCCGCGGTCGCGCTGCGGTCCCGCCCGGTGGCGTAGCCAGCGTTCACGCCGGCGTAGAAGCCGGTGAAATCCTCCGCGGCGGCGGGAGCCGTCGAGAGGGCGAGCAGGAGGAGCGCGGACGGCAGGCGCATGCGGGACTCGCGGGCCACAACGAAAACGGCGGCCCGGAAAGCCGGACCGCCGCGGGATGTCGGATCAGGATCGCGGCGGAAACGAGGCCGCGATCCGTGTGGGGTGCCCGTGGTCCGGCGCGGCGCGGGCGCCGCCCCGGTCTCCGGGCGCCGTCGCTCAATCCTCGACGGTGATGCTCTGGGCCTCGCGGCCCTTCTGGCCCTCGACCACGCCGAGGGTGACCTGCTGGCCCTCGGCCAGGGAGTCGAGGCCCGCGCGGGACAGGGCGGAGCGGTGCACGAACACGTCCTTGCCGCCGTCGTTGACGGAGACGAAGCCGAAGCCCTTGGCAGGGTCGTACCACTTCACGGTGCCGGTCATCTCGGTGGACGGGCCGGACGCGAAACGGCCGCCGCCACCACCGCCGCCGCCGAAGCGGTCGCCGCCGTAGCCGCCACCGCCGCCGCCGCCGAAGCCGCCGCGATCGCCGAAGCCGCCACGATCACCGAAGCCGCCGGTGCGGGGCGGGCGCATCTCGCGGCGCGGGGCGGGGGCCTCGGCCGTGGAGGTGTCGACGCTGGTGACGTTGGTGACCTGCGGGCCCTTCTGGCCCTGCGCGGTCTGGACCGTGAGCCGGGTGCCCGGCATGAGGTCGGTGTGGCCCGCGGCCTCGACGGCGCGGATGTGGAGGAAGGCGTCGCCCGAGCCGTCGCCGAGCTCGACGAAGCCGAAGCCCTTCTCCTTGTTGAACCACTTCACCGTGGCGTCGCGCTCCGGGCCCGTCGGGGCTGCCGCCGCGCGTGCCGGGCCACGGTCGAACCCACCGCCGCCACCGCCGTATCCGCCGCCGCCGCTACCGTAGCCACCGCCACCGTAACCGCCGCTCGGGGGTGCCTGATCCGGCCATCTCGGCTCGGCACCGTCATCGAAGCCGCGCTTCTGCGGCCCCCTGAAATCACGACCACGTCCCATCGAAAGCTCGCAAAAACCGTCCGCCGCCCACGTCTCAATTACCGCGTGTGTGCCAGCCCTGATAGCCCACACCCCGCACGATCATCACTCCCGGTCGTGGTAACCAAGAATAACGCCTCAGTCCTGACGCAATCGGGCCTTGACTGCAAGGACCTTGTGGTGCGGCAGGCACGGCAAGTTTAAATTTTCATCACCACTGCAACCGCATCTCGCGGGGCGCCGCCAGCGATCCGCCCGGCCGGCCCGGATGTTAGCAAACTACAAAGGCCGAGGCCCTAGGCTGGACGAACTCTGCATACGGACCGCCGCCAGGGCCGATGATCGCGACCCCGACCTTCCCGGATTTCTCGGCCCTCGTGGTCGACGAAAGCCTCTATATCCGCCGGATCGTGCGCGACATGCTGATGCGCGTCGGCATCAAGCGGGTTCTGGAGGCGCCGGACGGGGCCGAGGCACTGGGCGTGCTGGCCGAGAGCAAGCCCGACATCAGCATCATCGACTGGGACCTCGCCATCCTGTCCGGCGAGGAGTTCATCCGGCTGGCGCGCACGCCCACCACCTCGCCCTGCCCGACGATCCCGATCATCCTGATGCTCGCCCAGCCCCGCCGCAACGTGGTGGACCGGGCGATCTCGCTCGGCGTCAACGAGATCATCGCCAAGCCGTTCTCGCCCAAGACCCTGTGGTCGCGCCTCGACGAGGTGATCAACCGGCCGAGGCCCTACGGCCAGGTCAAGAGCCTGCTGCGCCCGACGCCCCGCGCCGCGAGCCTCGCCAAGGCCGGGTGAGGGGCCGCCCGGCAATCATCCGGGCCGCCTGGGGGGCATCGGGACCGCTCGGCGCGCATCGGGCCCGCGCCGGGCTCGAGCGACGGCCGGATCCGCGACGCGATCGCCCGGATCCGGCATGCGCGGGGCGGGCGCCGGTTCGGCCGCGCCGGCCGGAACGGGAGATTGCAGTTCCCGGGCAAGCCTGTAGGGTCGATGCCGGATGAGAGCCGGCCGTTCGCCGGCCGTGCGTACGAGAGAGTCTGGCATCGCCGATGAGGGACGAGAGCGCCGCAGCCGCGCCGGCCCGCCCCTTAGCCGGTGCGGAGCCCCTGCGTGACCGGGCGGCGGGACGGCGCAACGCCTACGCGGCGCTCGATCTCGGCACCAACAATTGCCGCCTGCTGATCGCCGAGCCCGCTTCCAGCGGCTTCCGGGTGATCGACGCGTTCTCGCGGATCGTGCGGCTCGGCGAGGGACTCGGCAGCTCCGATCGGCTGAGCGAGGCGGCGATCGAGCGCACCGTCGAGGCGCTGCGGATCTGCCGCGCCAAGATGCAGGCCCGCGGCGTGCGCCGCGCCAAGGTGATCGCCACCGAGGCCTGCCGCCTCGCGGTGAACGGGGCGGCCTTCGTGGATCGCGTGCGCCGCGAGGTCGGGCTCGACCTCGAGATCGTCGACCGCCAGACCGAGGCCTACCTCGCGGTGACGGGCTGCGCGGCTCTGGCCGACCCGCGCGCCGAATCGGTCGTGATCTTCGATATCGGCGGCGGCTCCACCGAGATCGCCTGGCTCGACGGGGCGGCGGCCAACCCCTCCACCGACCCGACCCTGCGCATCCGCGCCTGGGATTCGCTGCCCGTCGGCGTGGTGACGCTCGCCGAGCGCCACGGCGGCTCCGAGGTGACGCGCCTGATGTTCGAGGGCATGGTGGAGGAGGTGGTCGACCTTCTGGCCGCCTTCGCGCTCCGCGCCGCCTCGGCCGCCACCGCCCCGTATTTCCATCTGCTCGGCACCTCCGGCACGGTGACGACCATCGCCGCCATGCACCTGCGCCTCGCCCGCTACGAGCGGCGGCGCGTCGACGGCCTCTGGATGCGCGACGACGAGGTGAGCGGGGCGATCGACGACCTGCTCGACACCCGGCTGGAGCAGCGGGCCGACAATCCCTGCATCGGGCGCGACCGTGCCGACCTCGTGCTCGCCGGTTGCGCCATCCTGGAGGCGATCCGGCGCGCCTTCCCCGCGGACCGACTGCGCATCGCCGACCGCGGCCTGCGCGAGGGCCTCCTGATGAACATGATGCGCGAGGACGGCGTCTGGCGCCGCGGATACGAGCGATGAGCGACCGGCGCGGCGGCACGGGCTCCACCGGCGGGGTGCGGGGGGACCTGAAGCAGCGGGTGAAGACCGGCCGCGGCCGGACCCTGTCACAGAAGCGCTGGCTCGAGCGCCAGCTCAACGATCCCTACGTGGCCCGGGCCAAGCGCGAGGGCTACCGCTCGCGCGCCGCCTACAAGCTCATCGAGATCGACGAGCGCTTCAAGATCCTGCGGCCGGGCCAGCGCGTGGTCGATCTCGGCGCCGCGCCCGGCGGCTGGTCCCAGGTGGCGGCCCGCACCGCGGGCCCCACCGGCCGCGTCGTCGGCATCGATCTCCTGGAGATCGAGCCGATGGCCGACGTCACCTTCATCACCCTCGACTTCCTCGATCCCGAGGCGCCGGGCCGGCTCACCGAGCTGCTGGGCGGCCCCGCCGACCTGGTGATGTCGGACATGGCCGCCAACGCCACCGGTCACAAGAAGACCGATCACCTGCGCATCATCGGGCTCGCCGAGACCGCGGCGGAGTTCGCCCGCGAGATCCTGGCGCCCGGCGGCGCCTATCTCGCCAAGGTGCTGCAGGGCGGCACCGAGGGGGCGCTGCTCGCCGATCTCAAGCGGGACTTCGCCAGCGTGCGCCACGCCAAGCCCGCCGCGAGCCGGTCCGATTCGAGCGAGCTCTACGTGCTGGCCACCGGCTATCGCGGAGCGCCGAGCCGGGCGGCCGTCGACGCCGATGCCGACGCGGAGTCCGACGCGGACTGAGGCGGTGCTCCTCGACCGTGCCCTCTCCCTCGTCACGCCTGCGCCCCCGCGCCATCGCCGCCTCGGCTACGTCCGCGAGAGCGTGCTGCTGGCCGGCCGCGCCCGCCGCTGCCGCCGGGCCTGGGCGCCGCATTGCGCCGCCGCGCGCGCCGTCATGGAAGACGCCTTCGCGGATCTCCCGGCCCGGCGCGAGGCGGTCGTGCTGGGGTCGGGCCCCCTGGCCGACGTGCCGCTCGCCCGCCTCGCCGAGGCCTTCGAGCGGGTGATCCTGGTCGACGCCGTGCATCCCTGGCCGGCCCGGTTCGCGGCGCGGCGCCACCGCAACGTCCGCTGCGTCACCGCCGATCTCGTCGGCGCCACGGCTCTGGCCGATCTCTGCGCGGGGGCCGACCTCACGGTCTCGGCCAACCTCCTGTCGCAGCTGCCGATCGTGCCCTTCGACCGCTTCGAGGCCCGCGGGCAGGATCCGCCGGAGCGCCTTGGCGCGGGGATCGTCTCCGATCATCTGGAGGCCCTCGACCGCCTGCCCGGCCGGGTCTGCCTCGTCACCGACACGCTGCAGCGGGAGGAGGACCGGGCGGGCCGGATCACCGGCCGGCTCGATCTCCTGCACGACGTGGGCCTGCCTCCGCCAGCCCGGGCCTGGGACTGGGAACTCGCGCCCTTCGGCGAGGCCGAGCGCCATCGCCGCCTGATCCATCGCGTCCACGCCTACCCCGACTGGGCGGCGGCGCGGCACCCGACAGGCCTGCCCGGCTCCTGAGCGCCGGCATGGACCGCAGGGGGCGTGAGCGGACGGGATGGATGTCCTCCGGTCGTCTCGAGCGGCGATCGAGAGTCGGATCGCATCCGGACACGAAAAAAGCCGCCCCGGCGGGGGGGCGGCTTTCGGATCCAGCCAGTCGTCGGAGCCTACTCGGCCGACGAGGTGCTGTCGGCCGTGGCCTTGGGCTCCGGGCCCTCGCCCTCGGTTCCCTCGAAGCGGGGCCGGCGGCGGCGGCGCGCCTTCGGCGCGGGAGCGTCCTCGGCCGCGCTCGCGGCGGGCGTCGGCTCGGCGGCCGGAGCCTCGGGCGGCGGGGCGACCGGGCGCGGCGGCGTCATCAGGAAGGCGGGCAGCCCGGGGGCGGCCTCCTCCACGGCGCGGGGCTCCTCGCGGCGGCGCTCCCGGCGGAACCCGGGCTCGCGGGCGGCAGGCTGCTCCGTTCGGGGCTCGCTCCGCTCCGGCTGGCGCTCGGCGCGGTCGGGCTGGCGCTCGGACCGGTACTCCGAACGCGGCTGCTCCTGGCGCTCGCCGCGATCCTGGCGCTCGGGACGCTCCTGACGATCTTGGCGCTCGGGACGGTCCTGACGCTCGGGACGCTGATAGTCGCCGCGCCCGTTCTCGTAGCGGTTCTCGCCGCGGGCATCCTGACGCCCGTCCTGGCGGCCTTCTTGGCGGCCTTCTTGGCGGCCATCCTGTGAGCGGTTCTCCGGCCGGCCGTAATCCTGGCGCGGCTGGTAATCCTGGCGGTTCTCTTGCCGGTTCTCCTGCCGGCCGTCCTGGCGGTTGTCCTGCCGCCCCTGGTTGTCGAAGCGCTGCGGTCGCTCCCGGTTCTGGAAGCGCTGGGGCCGGTCGTCGCGGGGGCGGTTCTGGCGCCCGTCGTTGTAGGCGTCGGGCCGGTTCTCGTAGGGCTGCGGCTGCTGGGCCGGGTCGGCGTAATCGTCCGAATAGGCGGCGTAGCCCTGGCCGTTGGCGCCCTGGCCGTCCTCCTCGCCGTCGTCGAGGTCGTCGTCGAAGGACTGGCGGGCGTAGCCGGCACCCTGCTGGACGCGGGTGTTCTCCTGCGCGCCGGAAATGATGCGGAAGTAGTGCTCGCCGTGCTGGAAGTAGTTCTCGGCCGCCACCGGATCGCCCGCCGCCTGCGCGTCGCGCGCGAGCTGGGCGTACTTGTCGGCGATGTGCTGGGCCGTGCCGCGGATTTTGACGTCGGGACCGTTGGATTCGTAGGAACGGGTCAGGGGGTTGGGTCCCTTGGGCCGATTGCGGCCGCGCATCCGTCGGTTCTGGTTTGGTCTCATCGGTCTCAGATGACCCTCGTTCACGCGAAAGGCGTCTGGTGAGTGGCGCTTGCCCGGAAGGACCTCGCGGATCCCTGGTCGGGCGCCCGCGGCGGCTCGTCCGCGGCCGTCGCGCCGCGATGCACTCGGCAATCCACCGGCCTGTCGGCCGCTTGTCCCGAGAAATCGGGCTCCTGCCGGCGTCCGTGACGCCTCTCGATTGTCAGGTTCGAATGGCACCGGGCCGCCGCATCGGTACGGGAGCGTGCATGTCCGGTGGTGAGGAGATCGGCGAACAATTCGGCGGATATGATCGTCGCCGACCCTACGGCTGTCCGTCTTAACGAAACGTTCGCGATCTGCAAGCCGACTCTACTGGCGAAAGCGCGATGCAACAAGCATTTTTTCCAATCTGGTCCTCCGGGTCTCAGTACGGCCCGTCCGCCGCCCGCTCCAGGACCGCGACGCGGTCGCGTCCGCCGAGATCGCGCACCACCTGCCGCACTCCGTAGCCCGCCGCCCGCGCCAGGTTCCGGAGCGCGTCGGCCTGGTCGTAGCCGATCTCGAGGACGACCGGCGCGCCCGGGGCGAGGCGGCCGTGCAGGCCCGCCAGGATGGTCCGGTAGGCCGCGAGCCCGTCGGCGCCACCGTCGAGGGCGAGCGCCGGGTCGTGGGCCCGTACCTCGCGGGCGAGCCCGGGAATGACCGCGCTCGCGATGTAAGGTGGGTTCGACACCACGAGATCGAAAGGGGTGCTCGCGAGCGCCGCGCACCAGTCGGCCGCCAGGAAGGCGCTGCGCGCGCCGACCCCGTTCGCCTCCGCGTTGCGCCGCGCCGTGGCGAGGGCCCCCGGGCTCTGGTCGACGCCGATGCCGCGGGCGTTCGGCCGCTCGCTCAGGAGGGCGACGAGGAGGCAGCCCGTGCCGGTGCCGAGGTCGAGGATGCGCAAGGGGGCGGCCCGCTCCGGCCGCAGGCTCAGGGCCGCCTCCACCACCGTCTCGGTATCGGGGCGCGGCACCAGCGTTTCGGGCGAGAGCCGGAAGGGCAGACCCCAGAATTCCCAGGCCCCGAGGATGCGGGCCACCGGCTCGCCGGCGAGGCGCCGCGCCAGGGCGTCGGCGAGGCGGGCCGCGCCGGATTCGCCGATCGCGGTCTTGCCTGCGAGCGCGAGATCGACGGGGGCGAGGCCCAGGAGGTCGAGGACGAGGAAGCGCGCGTCGCCGGCCGGGTTCTCCACGCCGCCGGCCCGCAGGCTCTCCGTCAGCCGGGCGAGGGCGGCGCGGCGGGAGAGGGCGGGATCGAGCGCGGACGGGCTCGCCATCGCGGGGCTCAGGCCATGCCCTCGGCCGCGAGCAACTCCGCCTGATGCTCGGTGACGAGGGCGTCCACGAGGTCGTCGAGGGCGGGGCCGGCCAGCACCTCCTCCAGCCGGTACAGGGTCAGGTTGATGCGGTGGTCGGTCACGCGGCCTTGCGGAAAGTTGTAGGTGCGGATCCGCTCCGAGCGGTCGCCGGAGCCGACCTGGGCGCGGCGGTCGGCGGCGCGGGCCGAATCCTTGGCGGTGCGCTCGGCGTCGTAGAGCTTGGCCTTCAGGAGCGACATGGCGCGGGCGCGGTTCTTGTGCTGCGAGCGCTCTTCCTGGACGAAGACCACGATCCCGCTCGGCAGGTGGGTGATGCGGATGGCCGATTCCGTCTTGTTGACGTGCTGGCCGCCCGCGCCCTGGGCCCGCATGGTGTCGATCTTCAGATCGGCCTCGTTGACGACGATATCGACGTCCTCGGCTTCGGGCAGCACCGCGACGGTGGCCGCCGAGGTGTGGATCCGCCCCTGCGTCTCGGTCTCGGGCACGCGCTGGACCCGGTGCGCGCCGCTCTCGAACTTGAGCCGGGCGAAGACGCCGCGGCCCTTCACCTCGGCCACCACCTCGCGGTAGCCGCCCATCGTGCCCTCGCTCTCCGAGATCACCTCGACGCGCCAGCCCTTCGACTCGGCGTACTTGGCGTACATCCGGAACAGGTCGCCCGCGAACAAGGCCGCCTCGTCGCCGCCGGTGCCGGCGCGGACCTCGAGGATCGCGCTCTTCTCGTCCGCCGCGTCCTTGGGCAGCAGCATCAATTGCAGGTCGCGGTGGGCCCGGGCGAGCGCCGCCTCGGCCTCCGGCTTCTCGTCGGCGGCGAGCGCGCGCATCTCGGCGTCGCTGCCGGGCTCGTCGATCATCGCCTCGATGCCCGCGAGGTTGGCCGCCGCCGCCCGGTAGGCGTGGATGCCTGCGACGACCGGATCGAGCTCCGACAGCTCCCGGGAGAGCTGGACCACGGCCTCGGCCTCCAGCGTGCCGGCGGCGAGCGTCCCCGTGACGATGTCGTGGCGCGTCAGGATCGCGTCGAGGCGTTCGGGAGGAAAGGGGATCATTGACCGGATCGTACTTCAGAAACCGTGGGGCGAGGGGAGGAGGGGGCGAATTCCGCCACGCGCGTTCCGTGCGCCGGCGGGGTGGTCGGCCGATCGGGAGCGGCAGGCGTCACCGGCCGGACAGGATGTGCCGCCTGCGGGCGTGCCTCGCCCTCTAGATGGGCACGCCGTGCGCCTTCGCGAAGGCGGCGAGCGCCGGGCGCAGGCTCTCGCCGTCGCTCTTGCGGGCCATCTCCTCGTCGATCACGGCGGCGACGGCACCGGCGTTCAGGCTCAGCACCATCGCCTTCACCGGGCCGATCGCGGCGGGCGACATCGAGAAGTTGCGGAACCCCAACCCGATCAGCGCCATCGCCTCGAGGGGGCGCCCGCCGATCTCGCCGCAGACCGTGACCGGGCAATCGGCGGCGGCGGCGCGCTCGGCGATCAGCCGGAAGGCCCGCACCGCGGCGGCCGAGAGCGGATCGAAGCGGTTGGCGACGCGCCGGTTCTCGCGGTCCACCGCGAACAGGAACTGCATCAGGTCGTTCGAGCCCACCGAGAGGAAGTCGGCCTCCCGGGCGATCTCGTCGATCTGGAACAGCAGCGAGGGGACCTCGACCATCGCGCCGAGCTGGCACTCGCGCGGCAAGGTGTAGCCGTGGCGGCGCAGATGCGCCTTCTCGCGCTCGACGATGGCGCGGGCGCGCACGAACTCGTCGACGGTGGCCACCATCGGGAACATGATCTTGAGCGGGTGCCCGTCGGACGCCTTGAGGAGCGCGCGTAGCTGCACCCGCAGCAGGGCCGGCCTGTCGAGGCCGATCCGGATCGCGCGCCAGCCGAGCGCCGGGTTCTCCTCCTCGAGCTTGGGCATGTAGGGGAGGATCTTGTCGCCGCCGATGTCCAGCGTGCGGATGGTGACCGGCTTGTCGCCCGAGGCCGCCAGCACAGCGCGGTAGAGCGTCTGCTGCTCGGCCGCCGAGGGCATGCGCTGGGCCACCATGAACTGCAGCTCGGTGCGGAACAGGCCGACGCCCTCGGCCCCGGTCTCGCTGAGGTGGGTGAGGTCGACGAGGAGCCCGGCATTGAGATGGAGCCCGACCCGCACCCCGTCGCGGGTGATCGCCGGCACGTCGCGCAGCGCCCGGTACTGCTCCTGCCGGCGCGCGCGCAGGCGCACCATCTCGGCATAGGCCGCCTCGATCTCCGGGCCGGGCCGGACGTGGATCTCGCCTGCCACCGCGTCGACGATGATGGCGTCGCCCGAATCACAGAGCGCGGCCGCGTTCTCGACCTCGCCGACGGCCGGGATGCCGAGCGCCCGGGCGACGATCGCGATGTGGCTCGTCGGCCCGCCCTCCTCCAGCACGAGGCCGCGCAGCCGCGCCGGCTCGTAGTCGAGGAGCGCGGCCGGGCCCATCGAGCGGGCGACCAGGATCGCGTTCTCGGGCAGCGACCCGGCGAGGCCCGCCTGGTGGCCGATCAATTCGCGCAGCAGGCGATTGGCGAGGTCGTCGAGATCGTGCAGGCGGTCGCGCAGGTAGGGGTCGCTCTGGCGCAGCATCCGGGCGCGGTTGTCGGATTGCACCCGCTCCACCGCGGCCTCGGCGGTGAGGCCCGAGGCGACGGCCTCGCGCATCCGGCGCAGCCAGCCCTTGTCGTGGGCGAACATGCGCACCGTCTCCAGCACCTCGCGCGACTCGACGGTGCCGATCTTGTCGCCGCGCTCCACGAGGGCGTCGATGGCCGAGCGCACGTTCTCGATCGCCGCCTCCAGGCGGGAGACCTCGCGCTCGCTGTTCTCGGCGATCAGGGTCTTCACCACGATGCGCGGCTCGTGCAGCACCACGTGGCCGAGGCCGATCCCCTCGGCGAGGACCACGCCGCGCACGCTGACGGCGCGCCGCGCGGCGGTGCCGGCATCGGGGGCGAGTCCCTGCAACTCGCCCGAGGCGATCATCTCCGAGAGCACCATCGCGGTGGTCTGGAGCGCCTCGATCTCCTCCTCGGAATAGACCCGGTAGGTCTTGTTCTGGACGGTGAGCACGCCCAGCGTGTTGCCGGCCCGGAGCAGCGGCACGCCCAGGAAGGCGTGGTAGGCTTCCTCGCCGGTCTCCGGCCGGTAGGAGAAGGCCGGATGCTGCTGCGCGTCCGAGAGCGAGAGCGGCTCGGCCGTCTGCGCGATCAGACCGACGAGGCCCTCGTCGGCGCGCATCCGGGTGAGGTGAACGGCCTCGCGGTTGAGGCCTTCGGTGGCGAACAGCTCGAGGGTGTTGTCGTCGCGCAGCACGTAGACCGAGCAGACCTCGGCCACGACGTTGGCGGCGATCAGGACGACGATGCGGTCGAGGCGCGCCTGGGCGCTGACCGGCTCCGCCATCGCTTCGCGGAGGCGGCGCAGCAGCAGGCGCGGGCCTCCGGGCGCAGCGGGCATGGTCTCGTCATTCCAGCGTCAGGGGCCGGTTCGGCGGTCTCAGCCCTGCAACCTTGACGCCAAGCGGTCTGCCCGCCCGGCGCCCTCCCTCGGTCAGGCCTGATCGAGGCCGTATAGCGAGTGGAGCGTGCGAACGGCAAGCTCCGTATAGGCCGCGTCGATCAGGACGGAGAACTTGATCTCCGACGTCGTGATCGCCCGGATGTTGATGCCCTTGCCGGCCAGCGCCCGGAACGCCTTGGCGGCGACGCCCGCGTGGGAGCGCATGCCGACGCCGATGGCCGAGACCTTCACCACGTCGGTGGCGCCCTCGATCTGGGCGAAGCCGATGGTCTCGGCCTGCTGGTCGAGCACGGTGCGGGCGCGCTGGTAGTCGGCGGCCGGGACCGTGAAGGTCATGTCCGTGGTCGACTGGTCGGTCGAGACCGTCTGGATGATCATGTCGACGTTGATGTTGGCGTCCGCCAGCGGCCCGAAGATCGCCGCGGCGACGCCGGGGCTGTCCTTGACCCGCCGCAGAGTGATCTGCGCCTCGTCCCGCGAGAAGGCGATCCCGGTGATGATCTGCTGTTCCACGATGTCGTCCTCGTCGCAGATGAGAGTGCCGGGACGGGCCGCGTCCGGCGGATCGAAGGAGGAGCGCACGGTGGTCGGCACCCGGTGCACCATGGCGAGCTCGACGGAGCGGACCTGCAGCACCTTGGCCCCGAGGGAGGCCATCTCCAGCATCTCCTCGAAGGTGACGCGCTCCATGCGCCGGGCCTTGGGCACCACGCGCGGGTCGGTGGTGTAGACGCCGTCCACGTCCGTGTAGATGTCGCAGCGCTCGGCCCCGATCGCCGCGGCCACCGCCACCGCGCTGGTGTCCGAGCCGCCGCGCCCGAGGGTGGTGAGCCGCCCCGTCTCGGCATGGATGCCCTGGAAGCCCGCGATCACCGCGACCTCGCCCCGCCCGAAGCCCGCATCGAGCCGCGCGCCGTCGATCTCCGCGATGCGGGCCGAGCCGTGCGCGTCCGAGGTGAGGATCGGGATCTGCCAGCCCTGCCAGGAGCGGGCCGGGATGCCCATCTTGCGCAGGCTGATCGCCAGCAGGCCCGAGGTGACCTGCTCGCCAGAGGCCACGACGGCGTCGTACTCGGCCGCGTCGTAGAGGGGGTCGGCGTCCTTGACCCAACCGACGAGTTCGTTGGTCTTGCCCGACATGGCCGAGACCACCACGGCGACCGCGTAGCCGGCCGCGACCTCGCGCGCCACGTGCGCGGCCACGTTGCGGATCCGGTCCATGGTGGCGACCGACGTGCCGCCGAACTTCATCACCAAACGGGGCATGTCGCGTCCGCGTCTTTTCAGAACATCCCGCGGCGGTGACGGCCGCGCTGTCGCTCGGGCCGCCGGCTGTACCGGGTCGGGTCCCGGCGGGTACAAGCGGGGGCAGGGGCTGTCAACCGAACCCCGGCCCCTCCGGCGCGCCCGGTCCGACACCCGGGACAGACCGGCCGGCGCGGCCTAGATACCGGGGCGCCGCGGGCCGGCGGTTCAGATCACGAAGGCGAGCATGGCGGGCATCGAGGCGCAGACGGATACGGGGACCGGCCGGGTCGATCCCGCCGAGGTGGCGCGCTTCGACGCGCTCGCGGCGACGTGGTGGGACGAGACCGGGCCGATGCGGGTGCTGCACCGCTTCAATCCGGTGCGACTCGCCTATATCCGCGACGCCGCCTGCCGGCATTTCGGGCGCGACCCGGAGCGGCCCTTCCCGCTCGAGGGCCTCTCCGTGATCGATATCGGCTGCGGCGGCGGCATCCTGTCGGAGCCCCTGGCGCGCCTCGGCGCCAGCGTGACGGGGCTCGACCCCGCGACCCGGAACCTCGCCGCCGCCCGCGCGCACGCGGAGGCGGAGGGCGTGCCGGTGACATACCGCGCGGAGACGATCGAGGCCGTGGCGGCGGCGGGCGAGCGCTTCGACGTGGTGCTCGCCATGGAGGTGATCGAGCATGTGCCCGATCCGGCGGCCTTCCTACGCGCGGCCTGCGCGGCGGTGCGACCCGGCGGCCTGCTGTTCGCCGCCACCATCAACCGGACGCTGCGGTCCTTCGCGCTCGCCATCGTGGGAGCCGAGTACGTGCTCGGCTGGCTGCCGAAGGGCACGCACGACTGGGACAGGTTCCTGACGCCGGACGAACTGAAGCGGATGATCCGGGCCGGCGGCCTCCAGCCGACCGACACCGCGGGCGTGGTCTACAACCCGCTCGACGGCGGCTGGCGCCGGAGCCGGGATACGGGAGTGAACTACATGGTGGCCGCCGAGCGACAGGGCTGAGCCGGCGGATCGGACGCGTATCCGCCGCGCGGGGCTCTGGCAACTTGTGCGTGCTTGATGCACGGAGTGATTGAACCGTGGCGGGCGACTGCCGTTGATTCACGCCCGGGTCGTCGAGAGACCGGGTGCCGCCGCTCGGGCTCCGGGCCGCGAGGCGGCGCATGGGAGCCAGGGAGAGGACCGTGCTGGAAAAGCTGCCGCATGCCGTGGGCGCGGCCCTATCGGGTCTGCGCGCCGGCCTTGAGAAGACCGCCTATTACGATTTCGCCGACGTGCCGGAGGGCATCCGCCTGACGAGTCCCGCCTTCGCGGACGGGGCGCCGATGCCGGCCCGTTTCAGCGCCGACGGGGACGGCACGGCGCCGCCGCTGGCCTGGGAGGCTGTTCCGGCAGGCACGATACGGCTCGCGCTCCTCGTCGAGGATGCCGACAGCCCGACGCCGCTGCCCCTGGTCCATCTGATCGCCCCGGACCTCGACCCCGCATCCGGCGGGATTGCCGAGGGGGCGCTGGCCGGACAGGATCTCGGCCGCAACAGTTTCCTGAAACAGGCTTGGCTGCCGCCGGATCCGCCGACCGGCCACGGCCGGCACCGTTACGCGTTCCAGATCTACGCCCTCGATGCCGCGGCCGTCTTCACCGAGGTGCCGGGCCGGACCGCGCTTCTCGACGCGTTGCGGGGCCACGTGCTCGCCAAGGGGCTCCTGATCGGCACCTACGCGCGCACCTGACCGCCCCCGCCTGAAGCCGTCCGGGGCGAGCCCCTTGCGGCACGGCCCGGAGCGGGGCATGCGCCGGACGGGCTATCAGGACGGGAGGACATCGATGCGGGCGCTTCTCTGCACGCGGCTGGGCAAGCCGGAGGATCTCGGGATCGCGACGCTGCCCGATCCCGAGCCCGGCCCCGGCGAGGCCCTGGTGCGGGTGAGCGTGGCGGCGCTCAATTTCTTCGACACGCTGATCATCGCAGGCCGCTACCAGGTGAAGCCGACCCTGCCGTTCTCGCCCGGCGGCGAGGCCTGCGGCGTGGTCGAGGCGCTGGGCGCGGACACGGAGGGGTTCGGGGTCGGCGACCGCGTGGTGGTGCATGCCAAGTACGGCACCTGCCGCGAGCGGATCCTGGTGCGCCCCGAGCAGATGACGCGGGTGCCGGACGGCGTCTCGGACGAGCAGGCGGCAGGGCTCACCATCACCTACGGTACCTCGCTGCACGCCCTGCGCAACCGCGCCCGGATCCAGCCGGGCGAGTGGCTCGCGGTGCTCGGCGCGTCCGGCGGCGTCGGGCTGGCGGCGGTGGAACTCGGGGCCCTGCTCGGGGCCCGGGTGATCGCCTGCGCCTCCTCGGAGGACAAGCTCGCGGCGGCTCGCGCCCACGGGGCCGAGGTCGGGATCGTGTACGACCCGGCGACTCTGAAGGACGCCCTGCGCGAGGCCGGCGGCGGCGGGATCGACGTGGTCTACGACGCGGTGGGCGACGCTTTCGCGGAGCCGGCCCTGCGGGCGCTCGGCTGGCGCGGGCGCTACCTCGTGGTGGGATTCGCCGCGGGCGAGATCCCGCGGCTGCCGCTCAACCTGATGCTGCTCAAGGAACTCGACGTCCAGGGCGTCCATTGGGGCGCCTTCCTGGACCGCGAGCCCGCCGCCCACCAGGAGAACCAGCGCCAGCTCCTCGCCTGGGTGGCCGAGGGCCGGCTCACCGCCAAGGTGCACGGAACCTACCCGCTCGCCGATTACGAGGCGGCTCTGGGGCTCCTCACGCGGCGCGAGGCGGTCGGAAAGGTGCTGCTGCGGCCCTGACCAAGATCCTGTCGCGCGGCGTCGTATTCCGACCGATGGTCGCCCGATCGACCCATCGGTCGGGCGTCTGCCGGCCCGCAGGCGCGGGAACTAGGACGATGATGAGCCGGGCTTGTCGCCGGCTCCGATCAGAGCAGCCCCTTCTCCTTGGCGAGGGCCACCAGATCGACCTGCGGGCGGGCACCGATGTGCTGGATCACCTGGCCCGCCGCCAGCGTGCCGAGCCGGGCGGCGGCCACGTTGTCGAGGCCGCGGGCGTGGCCGGCCAGGAAGCCGGCGGCGAAGAGGTCGCCCGCGCCCGTCGTGTCCACCACCGAGGCGACCGGCACCGCCGGCACGGACCGGACCTCGCCGCCCTTGACCACGAGCGCGCCCTCCTCGGAGCGGGTGACGAGGCCCAGGAGGTGCAGACCGCGGCCGTTGCGCTCGGCGCTCAGCGCCTTGACCGCGGCGTCGGCGTCCTCGGTCTCGTACAGGCTCTTCAGCTCGCCGATATTGGCGAACAGGATGTCGATGCTGCCGTCGCGGATCAGGCCCAGGAACTCGTCGCGGTAGCGGCCGACGCAGAACGCGTCCGACAGCGTCAGGGCCACGGCCTTGCCGGCGCCGTGGGCGATCTGCACCGCCTTGCGGAAGGCCTCCTTGGCGGCCGGCGGATCCCAGAGATAGCCCTCGAGGTAGGTGACGCGGGCGCTCTCGACCACCGCCGGGTCGACGTCGGCGGGCGAGAGCCCCTGGCAGGCGCCGAGATACGTGTTCATCGTGCGCTCGCCGTCCGGCGTCACCAGCACGAAGCAGCGGGCGGTGGCGGGTCCCTCGGTCGCCGCGGCCACCGGGAAGGTGACGCCCGCGGCCTTCAGCTCGTGCGCGTAGAGGCCGCCGAGCTCGTCGTCCCGGACCTTGCCGACGAAACCGGTCCGGGCGCCCAGCATCGCCGCGCCCACCGCCGTGTTGGCGCCCGAGCCGCCCGAGACCACGGTCACCGGCCCCATCGCGGAGAACAATGATTCGGCGCGCGGCTCGTCGATGAGCTGCATCGCCCCCTTGGTGACGTCCTGCGCGGCCAGGAATCCGTCGTCGGTGCGCGCGATCAGATCGACGATGGCGTTGCCGATCACGAGGAGGTCGAGGGGAGCGGTCATCCAGCAATCCTGGTTCGGTGTCGCCGGGCTCTCGCACCGGTCTCCGCGGGGGTCAAGGCACGGAGGGGGCTGCCGCGCCGCGGACGCGACTCAGAGGTCCTCGGAGCGCCGGGGCCGGAACGCCCGGCCCGGGCGGTTCGAGGGTTAGAGGAGGCCGTCCGCCGGGCTCCGTGTCACTGCATCGCCCCCACCTCGCACTGCGCGTAATCCGAACTCGCCTTCACGTAAGCGTTGAGCTTCTTCAGATACGCCTCGGCGAGCGGCCGGAAGGCCTGGAGCTGCCCGTTGTAGGCCTTGATCTGGTCGCTGTAGGTGTAGGCCTCCCAGCCGGGGCAGCCGCCCTTGGCATCGAGGCAGCCCGGCTTCTGGGGCAGCGCGGGCTTCTCCGGCCGCTCCGCCGCCGGAGGCGGAGCGGGGGCGGCGCAGACTTTCGCGGCCGGGGCCGGGGGCGGTGCGGGCGTCGGGCCGGGCGCTGCAGCCGGGCCTGCAGCGGCCGCGGGGCCGGCCGCGAGGAGGGCGAGGGCCAGGACCGTCGGCCACAGAACCGGGTGACGCATGGGCGCTCCTTGACGCGGACCGGTAGGGTCCGCGGTCAGGGCTTCTGCGGCATCGGCCGGGCGGGAACAAGGCCGGGCGCGGGCCGACGCGCGGGCGCTCCGCGCGTCTCGGGCGAGCCGCGCACGAGGTTGACGGCCGGCAGCAGCAGCCCGACGCCGAGCACCCACCAGGCCGGCCGGATCACGCCGGAGAAATCGAGGTTCGCCCCGAGCACGAGGTCGGCCGGCACGCCGCTCTTGATCCCGTACCACGCCGCCTCGAGGAGCGCGGTCGAGAGGGCGGCGCCCGCCGCGAGCAGCAGCAGGGACCACGGCCGCATCGGCGCGCGCACCCGCTGCATCAGGCGCCAGCCCATCAACACCAGGAACAGCCCGCTCCAGAACACCGGGTCGGTCACGTCGATCTTGGCCTGCAGGAAGTAGTGCAGCAGGGCGAGCGCCGTGATGGCGTAGACGATCCGGTGCAGGCGGTTCCAGGCCTGCCCCATCCGGCGGATCGCGCCGTCCGTCGAGGTGGCGCCGAGCACGGCGAGACCGAGCAGGGCCACGAAGCCGATCGTCAGGTAGAAGCGCAGCGCGATCTCGGAGACGACCTTCGTGAGCACGAAGTTCTGATCGACCACGTACAGCGCGAGATGCGCCGCCGCGTAGGACAGGGCCGCGAGCCCGAGCATCCGCCGCAGGTTGATCAGCTTCGGCCAATTCGCCACCCGCCGCAGAGGCGTGACCGCGAGCGAGGCCAGCAGCAGGCGGATCGACCACTCGCCGGTGGCGTGGATCAGGCTGGTGATCGGCTTCGGCCCGAGCCCGTCATGCGCGTAGGCCCAGAGCATGTCGAGGCCCGGCGCCAACACCAGCAGGAAGGCGCAGAGCTTCAGCAGGGACAGGCGCCCGGCGCGGTCGAGCCAGGGCAGCGGCAGGGTTCGGCGGGCGGGCATCGAGGCAGCGGGCATGCGGGGACGGATCGCGATCGAGGTGGGAGGACTGCAGGATCGCCGCCGGAAGCGTCCGGCGACGATCGGCTGCCGGCGCGGGCCGGCGAGGTGGAACGGCCGAACCGCGGGATCGCTGCGGTCCGGGACGCTTCGCCGCGCGGAGGCCGCGGGTTACGCCGCGCTCTGCGCCGTTCGGCAACCGCAGGCTGCATCCCGGCTTGACCGCGGTGGCGGCGGTCCGCATACGCCGCCGGTCCATTCCGGGAGACACGCGATGCAGTACCGCCCCCTCGGCCGCTCCGGCCTGAAGGTCTCGCCGATCTGCCTCGGCACGATGATGTTCGGCGGCGCCACCGACGGGCCGACCGCGGACCGGATCATCGGCAGCGCGCGGGACGCCGGCATCAACTTCCTCGACACGGCCGACGTCTACAACGAGGGCCGCTCCGAGGAGGTGGTCGGGCGGGCGATCGCCACGGATCGCCCCGCCTGGGTGCTCGCCACCAAGGTCGCCAACCCGATGGGCCCGGGCCCGAACGACCGCGGCCTGTCGCGGGTCCACGTGATGCGCGCCGTCGAGGCGAGCCTGCGCCGCCTCGGCACCGAGTGGATCGACATCTACTACCTGCACAAGGAGGACCACGACACGCCCCTCGCCGAGACCGTGCGGGCCATGGGTGACCTGGTGCGCCAGGGCAAGATCCGGCATTTCGGTGTCTCGAACCACCGGGCCTGGCGCGTCGCCGAGATCTGCCGCCTCTGCGACGAATTCGGCATCGACCGGCCGGTGGTGAGCCAGCCCTACTACAACGCCCTGAACCGGATGCCCGAGACCGAGCACCTGCCGGCCTGCGCCCATTACGGCCTCGGCGTGGTGCCCTACTCGCCCCTCGCCCGCGGCGTGCTCACCGCCAAGTACGATCCCGACGCGCCGCCGCCGGCCGACACGCGCGCCGGGCGCCAGGACAGCCGCATGATGCAGACCGAGTGGCGGCCCGAATCCCTGCGCATCGCCCGCACGCTCAAGGAGCATGCCGAGGCCCGCGGCATCACGCCCGGCCAGTTCGCCAGCGCCTGGGTGCTGAACAACCGCCTGATCACCGCGGTGATCGCCGGCCCGCGGACGGAGGCGCAATGGGCCGATTACCTCGGCGCCCTCGATTACCGCTTCACGCCGGAGGACGAGGCCCTCGTGGACGGGCTCGTCGCCGTCGGTCATCCCTCGACGCCGGGCTACAACGACCCGGCCTACCCGATCGAGGGCCGCCTGCCGCGCAGCTGAGCGGGATCCGGCGGGGCGCGGCTATCGCGACCGTCCGGATCCATCTTGGCGGGATACCGAATCGACGCGGGCGGTTGTCCCGGGCGACCCCCGCCCGGCATCCCGGCCATGCTCATCTCGCTCCTCGCCGTCCAGGCCCGGCCTCCGGGCCTGCTCGGGACCGGCAGGGTCCGGGCGGCGCTCGCCGCGGCCGAGGGCTGGCCGTCCCGGGCCGCGGGGGCAGGGCGATCGGCGTGGCCGACCGCCCGGTCCGGGCGCATCGGCGCCGTCGCGCCGGGCGCGGCTTGAGGAGAGCGCATGGCGCGGTTCGACCGACACCGGAGCCGGGCGGCTGAACTTGCCGGAGCCCGTGCTATAGCGCGTCCGGAGCCGGCCGCCGTCCTGCGCCGGCACCTGCTCCGCCTCCCGCCATCCCGCTCCCGGACCTCCGACTCCTCCCGCATGCCGATTTCTCCCACCGGTGTCGTCTACGGCCTTCCCCCGGCCGAACTGGTCGACGTGCCCCACGATGCCCTTCAGGTCTCGCCGCTGATCCCGGGCTCCGCCCGGCTCGAGGATTGCGCGCCGGGCAGCCTGGAGCGGGCGATCGTGCTGACGCCGCCCGGCACGCTGGAGCGCCGCTACGTGCTGGCCCTGGCGCTCGCCGCCCTGCGCCCGGGGGGCGCCTTGACGGCGATGGCGCCGAAGGAGCGCGGCGGCGCGCGCCTCGCCAAGGAACTCGGCGCCCTCGGCTGTACCGTCGCGGAGGAGGCGCGGCGCCATCACCGCATCTGCACCCTGGCCCGGCCCGAGGCGCCCGCCGGCATCGAGGCGGCGATCCGGGAGGGCGCCCCGCGCCACATCGACAACCTCGCGCTCTGCACGCAGCCCGGCATCTTCTCCTGGGATCGGCTCGATCCCGGCAGCGCGCTGCTGCTCGCGACGCTCCCCACGCTGCGCGGGCGCGGCGCCGATCTCGGCTGCGGCCTCGGCGTGCTGGCCCGCGCCGTCCTCGATTCGGAGGCGGTGACGGCGTTGCGCCTCGTCGATATCGATCGGCGCGCCGTCGAGATGGCCCGACGCAACGTCTCGGATTCCCGGGCCGAGATCGTCTGGGCCGACATCCGGGCGCGGGATCCGGCCCTGGCGAAGCTCGACTTCGTGGTGATGAACCCGCCCTTCCACGACGGCGGCGCCGAGGATCGGGCGCTCGGTCAGGGCTTCATCGCCCGCGCCGCCGAGGCGCTGCGGGCGGGCGGGACGCTCTGGCTCACGGCCAACGCCCATCTGCCCTACGAGCGCGGCCTCGCCGACCTCTTCGCCAGCGTGACGCTGAAGGCCTCGGCCAACGGCTACAAGGTCTACGAGGCCCGGCGGTGAAGGCGACGCGCCTCGACAAGCTTCTGGCCAATCTCGGCTACGGCTCGCGGCGCGAGATCCAGGGCCTCGCCCGTGCCGGCGCGATCCGGCTCGACGGCGCGGCCCTGCGGGACGCGGCGGCGCGCATCCCCCTCGCTCCGGACCTGCCCGACCGCCTCACGGTCGACGGCGGGGCGCTCGATCCGCTGCCGGGCCTCTGCCTGATGCTGCACAAGCCGCTGGGCGTCACCTGCTCGCACAAGGAGGCGGGCCCCCTCGTGTACGGGCTGCTGCCCGAGCGCTGGCGCCGCCGCGACCCGCCGCTCTCGACGGTGGGGCGGCTCGACAAGGACACCTCGGGTCTGCTGCTCCTGACCGACGACGGCGCGCTGCTGCACCGGATCATCGCCCCGAAGGCCAACGTCGCCAAGCGCTACCAGGTCGGCCTCGACCGGCCGCTCCGGGGCGACGAGGGCGCCGCGCTCGCCGCCGGAACCCTGATGCTGGAGGGCGAGGACACGCCCCTCCTGCCGGTCGCCTTCGAGGCCCACGCCGCCACCGCCTGCGCCGTGACGCTGACGGAGGGCCGCTACCACCAGGTCCGCCGCATGTTCGCCGCGCTCGGCAACCACGTCACTGCGCTCCACCGCGACCAGATCGGCGGCCTCGACCTGCCGGCGGATCTGGCGCCGGGGGCCTACCGGGTGATGGGCGCGGAGGACGTGGCCCGAATCTTCGGTGCTTCGTGATTCCGCCGAGGGCTCAAGTTTCGCGGCGAGCGATACCTTCGAGACGGTTGAATAGCTCGTGGAGCGGGGTGTTGCCCTGAATTGGATCGATTGTTTTATCGTCAGCTTTGGATTTCGCGGTAATCACCGCGTCCATCAGATAGTCGCCCAGCCTCCGATAAGCTTCGAAATCGCTCTCCGTGAAGAACTGATTGAGGGTTGGCTCATGGGGAAAATTTTTTCGTCTGGCTCGCATGGCCAGCAACTCGACCGGTGCGGCGTCCGGAAGCCATGATTTCAGGTAGGCGATCCGTCCGGTCTTCTTGGATCTGTAGGTGACGGTTGCGAACGCACCCTGCACATTGAGCATTCTGTCGCCGACGCGGATCGGCTGCAGGAACGTCACTTCCGCGCCGCAATCGATGCGCGCGTAGTTCAGGGCTCGGGCGAGATCGTCATAGGCGTAGGTCTGGTCTTGGCCGGCATCCACGACGAGCATGAGTCCGCAGTCGCGACGCAGCATCTCGTACAGGCCCAGATTGTCGAAATGCCCGCCATCCGAGAGGTAGATGTAATCCTGCCGGTCGTCGGAACGGCCCGTGAGATCCGATAGGAGAGCGCGGACGGCGTTGCGCGGTCCCGAACGGCGCAACTCCTTCGCCGTCATCTGGGATTTTCCGACGACGGATGACAGCTGCGCCGAGAGCCACCCACGCCAGTCCTTCGGACGCTTCACCGTCTGAACGAAGTCCATGCCGGGATTGGGAAGCCACGCACCGAGGCGGACGTTGAGAAGCGTCATCACGAAGGCTGTCAGTGGTGAGGAGTGGTAGCCCATGTTCGGGCTCGCAGCAGCGCCGGAGATCGCGACGGCTGTCCCCAGGCTGATGCCCTTTCGCTTGTCCTCCCGGCCTGTCTCCCGCTCGCTGCCGGCGTAGGCGCTGGTCAGGGCGTAGGCGCCCGGAGGCCGGCTGCCGGACAGCGGCACCCGGCCGAGCGAGGCCGAGCCGCAGCGCAGGGGCGTGATGGTGAAAGAATCCGCCTTGCGTTCGGCGCTGGCGGTGCCGATGCCGCTCGTTCGGTTCAGCGCGGTGTTGATGACCGGGAAGAGACGTGCCGGCGACCGGTCGGTGAAGGCGTCGGCCATTCGGATGTTGTCCTGCGGATCGAAGCCCGTGAAGCAATCCGGCCTGCGGCTTGAGGGATTGCGGGCGGAGCCGAGAAACGCGCGCATCAACCGGTTCCGGTAGACGGCATGCATCGAGAACCGGTTGAGGTTGATCAGCGCCCCGAGCGTGAGCGCCAGGGCGACGAGCCCGGCCGCAGAAAGGAGGCAGACGGCGAAGACGCGCCAGAGACCGGATCCGATCAGGGTGGCCGTGATCCAGCCGATGCCCTGCGCGACACCCTGGCCGATCAGCGCGAACAGGGCTGCGGCGAACGCGACGATGCCGACATTGGTCAGGATCGCGAGGGCGCCGTCCGTGAGTTTGGAGGCCGTGTCGCGCGCGGCAAAAGCCGTCCGCGCGCTCCGTCCTATCCAGGCCACGAGCCCCCCCGAGGCGAGGCCGCCGCCGGCGGCCGCCTTGAGGGCGCCCGGGCCCAGAGTTGCCAGGATCGAGCCGCCGACCACGATGACAGCACCGCCGGCTGCGCCGGCCAGCACGACGACGAGCTTGATCCCGTTCAACCGCGCCAACCATTCGCGATCGAGGTCGCCGCGCAGGCTCTTGTGCCGCAATGCGACGTAGACCGTCGTTCGCAGGGACTCTGCGAGGGCGACCCAGAGCGGACCGGCGATCGCGACCCAGTACAAGCCGGCATCGCGTGCGAGGCAGAGCCCCCACCACAGCAGGAGGCTTGAGACGAGGGCGCTCGTGAGCCACGGGTAGAGCCCTGCGCGGAAGATGATGAGATGATCTTTCCGGGCATCGGACGCCTGCAGGCGCTGCCCGATGTTTCGCCAAGCCAGACCGTAGGCGAGCAGGCAGACCGCGAAGCTGAGGGTTGGCAGGAGCAGGAGGCGCGTGTCGAAGGCGCTCGGATATCCAGGGCGCGGAGGCTGGACGCAGCGCGCGGTGACGGGCGGCTCTGGAGCCGCGCAGCACGGTGCGATGCAGGACGCCGTGACCGGACAGGTCGGCGTGGCCGCGGGGTGACAGGGCGACAGCGCTGCCGGGTAAAAGACGGCGTGGGCATGTCGGATCTGGGCCGGCGATACGGTGTACTTCACGGCCGCTGCCGGTACGAGCACGCACCACGCCAGGACCGGCAGCACCGTGACGGCGCAGAGTTGCTGCGAGGTCTTCCCTGAGCAGGCCGCCGGCTTGCCCGCATCCTCGCCGTCCTGATGTGTATGGGTCGGTAGGTTGATGATCACGGCGTAGACGCCGACTAGGAGGCAGAGACACGCCGCGATAACGATCGCGGCCTCGACAGGCCACGGCGGTGGCGCTTCGAGAAGGGCGGCGATGCCCGCGAAATGGAGCAGCGGTGCCGCGGCGATCGCGCCGAAGACCGGAAGGAAGATGAACCAGTTGACCAGCGTGTTGCGCGCCCAGAGCAGAAGGCCCGCGACCGTGTCCAGCGACAGCAGGCCGGCCTGCGGGGTGAGGAAATTAGCGTAGCCGCGCAGGCGCCGCAGCGGCTCCGCCTCGCCCTGCGAGGCACGCGCCCCTACGACCTTCTCGACGTCAGCGATCGAGCGACCGTCGGACCCGGGGGTCTGATCTGCGATGACGCGGGTCAGCCAAGCTCCGGTGTAGCCGCCTCCCGAGACGGTGGAGAGATAATGGAACTGGCCGAGAAGCGAGTGACGCTGATCCGCCAGCGCGCGAATGACCCCGAGGCAGAGCGCTGCGCTGCGGACACCGCCGCCCGAGAGGCAGAGCGCCGTGGGCTGCTCGTCCGGTGCGAGGGAGAGGACCGCCCGTTCTTCTGCACAAGCCGTCGTCCAATCGACGATCGTTTCCGACGTGCGCGGCGATGGGGGGACTTCGCTCATCATCGCCTCTCTCAGCCGCGCCGCAGCGCGAAGCGCAGGCTCTCGGCCAGCACCCGGCGGCAGAAGGGTTGGCTCAGCAGGGCATTCCCACCCTGCGGAATCCGCGTATGGTCGTGCTGGCTGATACAGGCGACGAGCATGGTCGACAGGGCGGCGCGCTTGCCGGGATCGGCTGCCGCGGTCGCCGCGGACGCCTCCTTCCCGCCGACCAGCGCCACCAGCAGCGTGCCGTACTGGCTCAGGATCATCGCGTAGGCGTCGTGGCCGATGACGCCGTTGGCGTAGGCTTGGCAGGCGGCGTAGAGCCCGTCGCGCAGGGCGAGCACGCCCTCACTGCGGCCTTCCAGCGGCGTGACGGCTTCGGTCCTGTCGGCGGTGAAACCCCCCTCGCCCGAGCCCTGAGGCAGCGTGACCTTCACGGTCCCGCTGTTCTTCTGCCCGAAGGCGATGGCGTAGTCGGGGCTCGGCTCCGTGCAGACGATGGGCAGGAGCGAGCCGTCCGCTCCGGGGCGCAAGCGCTCCGTGACGAGGCGCAGGTTGCCCGTCGTCGCGAGCGTCGTCGCGCCGCCGAACTGGAGCTGGGTGACCTTCGCGCTCGGCGAGTCGCAGGCCGAGAGCAGGCATGCCAGAAGGCACGCGGACACGATGCGCATGGAAGCCCCCTCCCGAATGCGGCGCGCGACGGGTTATGTCTGTCTTCGCCAACCGTCTCGACTGGGCGACCACGCGGCAAGTCAGGCTTCGCGGGCCGAATCTGGCCGAGACTGTTAACTTGAGATTAACGCCAAAGTCTTTCGCCGTGCAAGACCGATCCGTCGTCCCGGGGGGGCGGCCTGTGGATCCCGCCGGCGACCGCGGCGGCGCCGCATCGGCTTGCCTCGCCGGCGCCGCTCTGCTATGGCGCCCGCCATCCCACACGCGGAGCCGGCCTCATGCCTGAATGAGGCGTTTCCGGTGGCTGGCCTTTACGGGCCGGTCGCTCCTCCGCGGCGGTATCAACCGGAGAGCACACAAGTCATGGCCGTCGATTTCTCTATGCGTCAGCTCCTCGAGGCGGGCGCCCATTTCGGTCACCAGTCCCACCGCTGGAACCCGAAGATGCAGCCCTACATCTTCGGCACCCGCAACAACATCCACATCATCGACCTCGCCCAGACCGTGCCGGCGATGCACCAGGCGCTCCAGGCCGTGAGCGACACCGTCGCCAAGGGCGGTCGCGTGCTGTTCGTGGGCACCAAGCGCCAAGCCGCCGACACCATCGCGGAGGCCGCCAAGCGCTCGGCCCAGTACTACGTCAACTCCCGCTGGCTCGGCGGCATGCTGACCAACTGGAAGACCATCTCGGGCTCGATCTCGCGCCTGCGCAAGGTCACCGAGACGCTCGAGACCGGCGGCCCCGGCCTCACCAAGAAGGAGCGCCTGATGCTGTCCCGCGAGAAGGACAAGCTCGAGAAGGCGCTCGGCGGCATCAAGGACATGGGCGGCGTGCCCGACCTGCTGTTCGTGATCGACACCAACAAGGAGCAGCTCGCGATCAAGGAGGCCAACCGCCTCGGGATCCCGGTCGCCGCCATCGTCGACACCAATTGCAACCCGGACGGCATCACCCACATCGTGCCGGCCAACGATGACGCGGGCCGCGCCATCTCGCTCTACTGCGACCTCGTCGCCCGCGCGGCGATCGACGGCATCTCCCGGGCCCAGGGCTCGTCGGGCGTCGATCTCGGCGCCTCCGAGGAGCCGGCGGCCGAGGAGCTGCCGGCCAACGACGATGCGGCGGTCTCCGTCGAGTCGGGCGCCCTCGATCCGGCCGACGTGGCGATGCTCGCCGAATCGACCGAGCATTTCGAGCTGCTCGCCGCCCCGCGCGGCGCGCCCGACGACCTGACCAAGCTCAACGGCGCCGGCCCGCAGATCGTGCAGAAGCTCAACGACGCGGGCATCTACCATTACTGGCAGATCGCCGCGATGGGCGCCGACGACGTCGCCAAGGTCGATGGCGACCTGAAGCTCAACGGCCGCATCGCCCGCGACGGCTGGGTCGATCAGGCCCGCGGCTTCGTCGAGGCGGCCGCCGCCGCCTGACCGCTTCCGGCGTCTCGCGCCGTCCCGTTCGGACGGCGCGGATCCTGAACGATCGCGGGCCCGGCGCTCCCAGAGCGCCGGGCCCTCTTATCTCGATCGGTCCCGGACGCGGCGCGGCTGCGCGGGGCCAACCGATTTTCCGCTGTCGCATTCCCGTCGCGCGAATCCCCACCGACTGCGCGCCGGACTGCCTTCGATGACGAAAGGACCGGCCATGGCCAACATCACCGCCGCGATGGTGAAGGAACTCCGCGAGAAGACCGGCGCGGGCATGATGGATTGCAAGGGCGCCCTCAACGAGACGCAGGGCGACCTTGAGGCCGCCGTGGACTGGCTGCGCAAGAAGGGCCTCGCCAAGGCCGCGAAGAAGGCCGGCCGCGTCGCCGCCGAGGGTCTCGTCGCCGTCGAATCGTCGGGCCACCACGCCGCCATCGTCGAGGTGAATTCCGAGACGGACTTCGTCGCCCGCAACGACGCCTTCCAGGCCTTCGTGCGCGAGGCCGCCAAGACCGCCCTCGACACCGACGGCACGCTGGAGGGTCTCCAGGCCGCCCATTTCCCGGGTGATGCCGAGACGGTCGCCGACAAGCTGCAGAGCCTCATCGCCACCATCGGCGAGAACATGACGCTGCGCCGCGTCGCCAAGCTCGACGTGACCAAGGGCGTGATCGCGAGCTACGTGCACAACCAGATCACCGAGGGCCTCGGCAAGATCGGCGTGCTCGTCGCGCTCGAATCCGAGGGCGATGTCGATGCGCTCTCGACCCTCGGCCGCCAGATCGCCATGCACGTCGCCGCGACCAATCCGGTGGCCCTGGACGCCTCGGGCGTCGATGCCGCGACGCTGGAGCGCGAGTCGAACATCCTGCGCGAGAAGAACGCCGGCAAGCCGGACCATGTCCTGCAGAAGATCGTCGAGAGCGGGCTGAAGACCTACTACAAGGAGGTCACCCTCCTGGAGCAGCCCTTCGTGCACGACGGCTCGAAGACGGTCAGCCAGGTGCTGAAGGAGGCCGCCGGCAAGGTCGGCGCCCCCGTCGCCCTCACCGCCTTCGTGCGCTACGCGCTCGGCGAGGGCATCGAGAAGGAAGAGGGCCCGGACTTCGCCACCGAGGTCGCCCAGCAGGCCGGCCGCGCCTGATCCGGCGCCCGCGGCGATGAAAGATGGGGAAGCCCCGGCCGCGAGGCCGGGGCTTCCTGCGTTCAGGGTCCCGGCCCGCGCCCGCGTCACACCGGGTCCCCCTGATCCCGTCGGACCGATGGGATCGACGGCCGCGGCTCCCGCCCCGATCGACCGAATGGCCTGTCAGCCCTCGAGCCGGAACCGGTCGATGTCGCGGAGCAGCGCCGCGAAGGCCCGGGCGCCGTGCTCCAGCGCGGCGATGCCCGCCGCAGCGGTGCCGAGACGGGCATCGCCGATGGCGCCCGCCGGGTTGAGGTCGCCCGCCTTCCAGGCGAAGGCGGCGGGCCGGCCGGCGCTCAGATGGGTGAAATCCCCGCGCATCCGCAGGGTCCGCGACGGGAAATCGGCGATCCGGTCGGTCCGCACGAGGTCCGGGCGCAAGGCCAGCATCAGGGCGGTCTCGATGCCGCCCGCGTGAATGCCGTGCCGGACCTCGTCCTCGGGAAACACGCCGTCGGGGTATCCGAACCGGGCCCAGGCGGTCGTCACCGCCACCAATCCGCGATCGCGCAGGGCGCCCGCGACGAGGTCGATCAGGGCGCTGTTGCCGCCGTGCGAGGTGACGAGCACGATCTTGCGGCACCCGGCCCGATGGATCCCCGCACCGATCTCGGTCCAGGCGCGCAACGCCGTCTCGGCGGTGAGCGTGAGGGTGCCCGGGAAGGCGTCGTGCTCGTCCGACTTGCCGATGGTCTGGACCGGCAGGACGAGGGCGTCGATCTCGGGCGGCACGAGGGGCCCGAGCCGGCCGAGATAGCCCTCGGCGATGATCGTGTCGGTGGCGAGCGGCAGGTGCGGGCCGTGCTGCTCGGTGGCCGCCACCGGCAAGATCGCGATCGTCCGGCCCATGTCGCGGGCGCCGATCTCGGCGGTCGTCAGGTCGGCCCAGGCGCGCAGCGGCATCGTCTCAGGTCAGGCTCCCCGCCGCGGCTCGGCGGCCGGGGGAGCCTACCACGTCGGCGGCGGCGAGGCCTCAGGCGAAGAGGGCGTCGATCGAATCCTGGTCGGTCTCCGGGCCGTCCTTCTGGGGACCGTTGAGCAGGAGGCGCTCGGCCCGCGCCCGGCGCTCGGCCTCGGCGGCGTCGACGCCGGCCTCGTCGCGGGCCCGGACCGCGCTGGCGAAGCGGGCCAGCCGCAATTCGAGGTGGCGCAGGGCCTCGACCACCTTGGAGATGCGCTGGCCGGTGATGTCCTGGAAGGCGCAGGCCTCGAAGATCGTGTTGATCTGGACCTCGACGGCGTCGCGGTACCCGGCATCGTCGGGCAGGGAGAGCACCGTCTCGGCCGCCTCCATGATGGAGTTGGTGGCGCCCGCCGTCGCCGCAAGCACGTTCCCGAGCTCCTCATGCGCCATCGGGATGCGGTCGCGCGTGATCTCGTTGGCCCGCAGGGCCGCGATCTCGCCGCGCACGTGACTGATGTAGTCGGCGATCTCGATGAGTTCGCTGACCATCGAGTGGGGATTGCGCCCCGGGGCTTTGCCCGGGGCCGATTTAGCTGCGTAACCCATCGTCTGTCCTCGAACTCGTGATCCCGACCGGTCGCGTGGCCGTGGCGTGATCATGCGCGCCCGAACCGGGCGGATGGATCGGGGCGGGCGGCGCTCAGGCGCCGCAGACGGCCTCGATCTTCGACTTCAAGGTGGCGGCGTTGAAGGGCTTGACGATGTAGTTGTTCACGCCGGCCTTCTTGGCCGCGATGACGTTCTCGGTCTTGGACTCGGCCGTGACCATGATGAACGGCGTGGTGCGCAGGGCCTCGTCGGCGCGGACGTGGCGCAGCAGCTCGTAGCCCGTCATCGGCTCCATGTTCCAGTCGGAGATCACGAGGCCGTACTTGCGGTTCTTCAGACGCGCCAGGGCGGCGGTGCCGTCGGAGGCGTCGTCGACCTCCTCGAAGCCGAGCTGCTTCAGGAGGTTGCGGATGATGCGGACCATCGTCTGGTAATCGTCGACGACGAGGATCGGCATGCTGAGGTCGAGGGCCATGGACGGGGACTCCGTAGTGTTCCGAGGGGAGCGGCCGAAGCTCCCGCAAGTCTCATCGGGGTGAAGCGCAATCTCTGGACGCCTCGTGCCAGGGAAAATAGACGCGTTCGGATTGCGAAGCGGTTAACCCGCATCGCTTGACCCCAGGACCGCTTTTCGACAGGGTCCGCCCCGTTTCCGGACCCTCCGAGCGAATCCCGCAGAACCCGATGGCGTCAGGCGACGAGACGGCCGCACGGCCCTTCACGATCTGCCGCCCGGACGAGCCGGTCCCGCCTGGCCTCGCCGGCGCGATCGCGGCGATCGGCAATTTCGACGGCGTGCATCGGGGGCACCGGGTGCTGGTGGAGGCGGTGCTGCGGGAGGCGGCTGGCCGTCCCGCCGTCGTCCTCACCTTCGAGCCGCACCCGCGGGCGTTCTTCGCCCCCGATGCGCCGATGTTCCGCCTGACCGGTCCGGAGGCCAAGGAGATCGTCTTCGCCCGCCTCGGGCTCGACGGGCTGATCCTGCGCCGCTTCGATGCGAGCCTCGCGGCCACCGGCGCCCGCGCCTTCGTGGCCGACCTGCTGAAGGCCGAACTCGGGCTCGCGGGCGTCGTCGTCGGCCACGATTTCCATTTCGGGCGCCGCCGCGAGGGCACGCCGCCGGTGCTGGCCGAACTCTGCCGCGAGATGGGGCTCGGCTGCCGCATCGTGCCGCCGGTGGTGCTGGAGGGGGAGGACGAACCGATCTCCTCGAGCGCGATCCGCCGGGCTCTGGCCGCGGGCGATCTCGCGCGGGCCAACGCGCTCCTCGGCTACCGCTGGTTCGTGCTGGGCGAGGTCCGTCACGGGGACAAGCGCGGCCGGATCCTCGGCTACCCCACCGCCAACCTCGCACTCGCCGATTGCGACCTCGCGCACGGGATCTACGCGGTGCGGGCGCGCCTGCCGGACGGGTCGCTGCGCGACGGCGTGGCGAGCTACGGACGCCGGCCGACCTTCGACGACGGCGCGCCGCTGCTCGAGGTCAACCTGTTCGATTTCGCGGGGGATCTCTACGGCCAGAGCCTCGCCGTGGAACTCGCGGCCTACCTGCGCGGCGAGGAGCGCTTCGCCAGCGCCGAGGCTCTGATCGCCCGCATGGATATCGACGCCGCCGAGGCGCGGGCGGCGCTCGCGGCGGACGGCACAGCCTCGATGCTCGGCTGAGCCGGGCGAGGCGAGTGGGCTTCCCCCGGCGCCGGTGCTAAGACGGCTCGGACGCGGGCGGAGAACGGGCGGGGATACCGGGCATGCTGGGTCGGTACGAGCGGGGCGCGAGCGGCGAGGCGGTCGTCGAGTACGGCGACGGCACCATGCGGGTGGTCAAGCCCGGCAGCTACGTGCGCTGCGCGGTGACCGGGGAGGCGATCCTCCTCGACGCCCTGCGCTACTGGAGCGCCACGCGGCAGGAGGCCTACGCCTCGCCCGAGGCCGTGATGGAGCGCCTGCGGCAGACCGGCCGGCCCTGATCAGCCCGGCAGCACCGGCGTCTTGCGCGTCGGCAAGCCGGCCAGCACCTCCGCGCCGAGATCGAGATGGGCCTGCACCAGCGGGTGCGGCGTCAGCGCCATCCACTGGTTGAGCGAGACGTCGGCGTAGCTCGGCGCCCGGAACAGCTCTAGGAAGCGCAGCGTCGTCGTCCCGGTATTCTCGATGTAGTGGCCCATGGCGAAGGGCACGTAGCCCACGTCGCCCGCCTGGTAATCGAAAGTGCGCGCCTTCGATTCCGAGCCGAACACCGTCATCCGCGCGCTGCCGTCGATGTAGTACTGCCACTCGTCGCCGTTCGGGTGCCAGTGCAACTCGCGCAGCGCGCCCGGCTCGACCTCGACGAGGGCCGCCGCGATGGTCTTGGAGGCCGGGAACACGGTGGAATCGGTGATCCGCACGGTGCCGCCGCGGGTGCGCACCGGCTCCTGGGCCAGCATGCGGTAGCTGAAGCTCTCCGGCACGGGGCCGGCCCCGCCCATCCGGTCCGCGGCGATCGGGCCGGGCATCGGCGCCGGGAAGATGTAGCGCTCCTTCGTCGGCAGCTTGGCGAGCGCGTCCTCGGAGACGCCGAGGTTCTTGGCCAGGATGTCCCGGGGCGTGTGCGCCAGCCAGTCGGTGACCAAGAAGGTCGAATCCTCCGAGAAGCCGCCGTCGTCGAAGACGAGCAGGAACTCGCAACCGTCGACGTCGCTCTGCAGACCCTGGATCGAGTGGGGAATGCCGGAGGGGAAGTACCAGAGGTCGCCCTCGCCGACATCGTCCACGAAGGTGCGGCCGCCCGCATCGACGGCGGTGATGCGGGCGCGGCCCTTCAGCATGTAGGACCACTCGGCTTCCTTGTGCCAATGCATCTCGCGGGCGACGCCCGCCTTGAGCCGCATGTTGACGCCGGCCATCGCCTTGGAGACGGGCAGCTCGCGGATCGTGGTCTGCCGGGCCCAGCCGCCCTCCTCGAGGCGCATGTGGCTGTCGCTGAACGACCATTTCAGGTTCGGCATGGTGCCGTGGTCGGTCGCGGGCGGCGCCGTGGTGAAGGGCTCCTGCGCCTGCCGGGCGGAATTGCGCGGCCCCAGGATGTCGGCGCCCGCGCCGCCCCGGATCGGCTCGCGGCCCTCGGCTGCGGCCCCTGCCGGGCCGGCCGCCAGCGCGCCCGCCGCGGCGATCAGGCTCCGGCGCGAGATCTCGGTCATCGTGGTGTCCTGTCGGGAGGGGGCGAGCCCCACGGGTGGAGGATCGGGGGCCCGGGTCGCGGTTCCGCAGGTCAAGCCGGCATCCGCCTCGCGGATCCGGCTCGGCCCGATCAGGATCCGGTGAGGCGCGTCAGCGCGTCGAGCCGGTCGCCTCAGCGGCGGCGGGCTTGAAGCTCCACAGCTCCGTCGGCAGGGCCGCCGGTGCGTCGGGCTTGTAGAAGGCCGAGTCCTGGATATGCGAGGTGGTGACGTAGAGCGTGCCGTCCGGCCCCTCCGCGAAGGTGTCGGGCCAGCGCAGGCGCGGGTCTTGGACCACGATCGTCGGCGTTCCGCCGGCCTGCCCGAGATCGCGCACCTTCACGGCGTTCTCCTCGGGCGCCGTCACGTACATCCGCCCGTCGTGGCGCCGGATGATCAGCCCGTCGGCCGGGCCGTTCTCGCCCACCGTCTCGACCTTGCCCGACAGGCTCTTGTCCGTGAGCGTGCTCGGCACGATCGCGGAGGTGAGCCAGCCGGTGAGCGCGTCGGTGCCGATCTTGTAAAGTGTCTTGCCCTTGATCGCCTGCCAGTAGAGCGTCTTGCCGTCCGGCGAGAGGGCGATGCCGTCGGCCGCGAATTCGACGCCGCGCCCGTCGGGCCGGCGCAGGGGCTTGCCGTCGTAGGTGACCGTCACGCTCGTGTCGGGCTGCGTCGAGGGATCGCCGTCGAGGACGCGCCGGGCCCGGCCGCTGTCGAGATCGACCACCACCAGTGCGCCCCGCGCGCCCGAATCCGTGAGGTAGGCGGTCTTGCCGTCCGGGGAGAAGCGCACGTCGTTGAGGTAGGAGCCCTGGGGCGCCACGCTCTCGTCGAAGGCGATGGTCCGGGCCGGCTTGTTCGTGGCGAGATCGATCTCCACGAGCTTGGGCCCGTCCTTCACCACCTGCGCCATGGCGGGCGCCGCCGGATCGAGCACCCAGAGGTTGCCGTTCGGACCGGCGACCACGCTCTGCACGCAGACCCAGTGATCCTTGGCCGAGACCGCGTCCTTGCGGGCGTTGCGCCACGCGTTCCACTCCGAATCCGGGAAGGGCACGGGCTTGCCGTCCTTCAACTCGGCCACCGAGACCGGGCTGTCCTCGGTCCAGCGCGGGAAATTCACGAAGATGCGGCCATCCTTCGCCACGGTGACGCCGGTCACCTGATGCTCGAAGCGCGCGACCTGGGTGAGCTCGGCTCCGCCCGGCTTCGGTCCGGCCTCCTGGGCCTGGCCGGGGCCGGCCGGCATCGTCGTGGTCAGAAGGCCGCCGGCCAGAAGGGCCATCGGACGGGATGCGCGGCGGGCGCGGATCGTCGGGATTGTCATGGGAGGCTCGCGTCGAGGAATGTCGGCCTCTCAACGCAGCGGAGGGCGGCCAAGCTTCATCGCGCCGGGGCCGCCCCGTCCGGTCAGCCCTCGCGCGGCTCCGCGGCGCCCAGCGCGCTCGCCATCCGGTCGATCCGGGCGGCGGCGCCGAGGAGGCCCCGGACGAGGTCCGCCTCCTCGGCCGCGCGCGCCTCGGCGGCGCGTCCCGCCGCCTCGCGCAGGGAGGCGGCTTCCGCCTCCGCGGCGGCCATGCGGCGGCGCGCTTCCGCCAGCTCGTCCGAGAGGGTCAGCGCCGCCATCACGTGGAGGCGCATGTCGCCGATCTCGCCGAAGGCCTTGCGCATCTCGCCGATCCGCGTGCCGAACCCGGCGGCGAGCGCGGCCAGATGCGCCTCCTCGCCCTCGCCGCAGGCCATGCGGTAGCTCTTGCCGTCGATGGTGACCTGGATCTGGGGCATCGGCCTCGGGAACCGGAAGGGGCGGCAGGCTGCCGCGCGGCGGGCGGCGGCGTCAAGCGGGAGCGGGAGGCGCGCGCTCAGGAGTCCGGCGACGGGACGTCTGAGCCGTGGGCCAGCACGTCCTCGACCGCGGCGATCGCCCGGTCGAGCCGCTGCCCGACATCGCTCGCGGTGGATTCGACGGCGGCGAGCCGGGCGCCGGCCTCGTCCAGGGCCGCGGCGAGCCGCGCCCGATCGGCCTCCAGGAGCGCGAGTTCGGTGTCGCGGTCGTCCGGGGCGGCGTCCGCCTCGACGCGCCGCGCGACCCGTGCCTCCAGCCGGGTCAGGGCGGCGTCGAGGCGGACCAGGGCTTCGTCGACCGTCGTCATGGGAGGGGAAATCCGCAGCGGAAGGGGGCCTGCGGCCCGGCCCCGTCGGCGCAAGCCACCGGTGTTCCCCAATCGGCACCGGAACGCCAGCCGAAATCGCCAGGCGCGCGGCGCCGTCCGCGAAATCCCCGCAGGCCCGCTCGATCGAACGCCAGCCTCATCTTGGGGATTAGGCTCGCGGACCGCGCGGACCATCGGGTCTACAGCCGGACCCACAGCGCTCGACTTCGCGTTCGACCGACACGCCGATCGATCCCGATTGTCACGGCCTGTCGTTTGACAGGTGGGGGACCCATGTTAGACAGCCGCCGCGGCCCCGCCGGGCCTGCGGGAGCAGCCGGAAACCGACCCGTGACAACACCTTGGCCCCTGCGCGCGCCGTTCTCGCGCGCCACGCCCGCGGACCGGACGGTCCGGCGCGGGCGGCCGGGACCGGGGCACGCAGCGTCGGCCCCGGTTCATCGCCAGTTCAGCCCGCACCGGCACAGAGCGGTCCGGTCCCCGGCTGGACCGCGCCCTGCCTGTCTCCCGGCCGGTCCCGCCGCTTTTCGTTCCGGACGCCCGCTGCGTGGCGCCCCTCATCAGGAAGGAGTCACGCCGTGACCGTGAAGGTAGCCATCAACGGGTTCGGGCGGATCGGCCGCAACGTCCTGCGCGCCATCCACGAGGCCGGCCGCCAGGACATCGAGGTGGTCGCCATCAACGATCTCGGCCCGGTCGAGACCAACGCGCACCTGCTGCGCTACGATTCCGTGCACGGGCGCTACCCGGGCGAGGTTGCCGTCGAGGGCGATTTCATCATCGTCGACGGCCGGCGGATCAAGGTCACCGCCGTGCGCAACCCGGCCGAGCTGCCGCACCGGGATCTGGGCGTCGACATCGCCCTCGAGTGCACCGGCATCTTCACCGCCCGCGACAAGGCCAAGGCCCATCTCGACGCGGGCGCCAAGCGCGTCCTCGTCTCGGCCCCGGCCGACGGGGCCGACCTCACGGTGGTCTACGGCGTCAACCACGACAAGCTGACGGCCGACCATCTCGTGGTCTCGAACGCCTCCTGCACCACGAACTGCCTCGCGCCGGTCGCCCAGGTGCTCAACGCGGCCGTGGGCATCGAGCGCGGCTTCATGACCACGATCCACTCCTACACGAACGACCAGCCCTCCCTCGACCAGATGCACAAGGATCTCTACCGGGGCCGCGCCGCCGCCCTCTCGATGATCCCGACCTCGACGGGCGCGGCCAAGGCCGTGGGCCTCGTGCTTCCGGAGCTGAAGGGCAAGCTCGACGGCACCGCGATCCGGGTGCCCACCCCGAACGTCTCGGCGGTCGACCTCGTATTCACGGCCAAGCGCCAGACCTCCGTTCAGGAGATCAACGACGCGATCAAGGCTGCGGCGGAAGGCCCGCTCAAGGGCGTGCTCGGCGTCACCGACCGGCCGAACGTCTCGATCGACTTCAACCACGATCCCCATTCCTCGACCTTCCACCTCGACCAGACCAAGGTCATGGACGGCACCTTCGTGCGCATCCTGTCGTGGTACGACAACGAGTGGGGCTTCTCGAACCGCATGGCCGACACGGCCGTGGCGATGGCCAAGCTGATCTGATCGGCCGGACGACGGGCCGTCCGCCGGTGCGGGCGGCCTCCGGACGGGTCGCGGCGCTACGCCCCGACCGCCCCCGGGCGGCTCGCCGGACGCCAGGCGTCGGGGAGCCGCCATCCCGAGGACGCATCAGGCCGCGGGCGCGCTCCGTGGCGTGCCTGTCCCGCCCGAATACCGTGAGGCCCGGTGCCGCCGGCCCGACGCAGCCCCGTCGCGAGCCGGATCCAGCCCGAACGAGGATGTCCCGATGATCGATGCCGCGCCGAGCAAGCCGTCCGAACCGGGATTCATCCCGCCGACCGCGGCCCCGCCGGCGTCGCCGGCGATTTCTGCCGCCCCGCAGGCCGCTCCTCTTGTCGCGGCGCCCGGGCCCGCCGCGCCGCAGGCCGGAACCCTTTCGACCCCGTTCCTCGACCAGCTCGCCCGGATCGAGGACAAGTGCTCGCGCATCGAGGACAAGTACGCCCGCTCCGAGGCGCTGCTCTCCCGCGTCGAGGACAAGGTCGAGAACGCCTCGACGCGCATGAACGAGGCCGCCCGGCAATCCGACCTTGCCGCCCTGCGCAACGAGGTTCGGGGCCTCACCGACCGCACCCGGCGCCTGCCGGGCACCGGCGCCCTGGTGCTCACCGCCATCATCACCGCGGTGCTCACCGTGGTGCTGACCGTCGCGGTGCAGCGCCTCAACCTCGATTCCCTGCTGCCGCCGCGCGCCAATCCGGCCGCCGCCCCGCGCTGACCTCCTGACCGGACGCTGAGCCCGCATGACCGCCTTCCGCACCCTCGACGACGCCGGGTCCCTCGCCGGCAAGCGCGTGCTCCTGCGCGTCGATCTCAACGTGCCGATGGAGGGAGAGCGCGTCACCGACGCGACCCGGATCGAGCGGGTGGTGCCGACCATCCGGGAGATCGCCGACCAGGGCGGCAAGGTCGTGCTGCTCGCCCATTTCGGCCGGCCGAAGGGCAAGCGCGAGCCGAAGGATTCCCTGCGTCCCGTGGTGGGCGCGCTCGCGCAGGCGCTCGGCCGCCCCGTCGCCTTCGCGGAGGATTGCGTGGGCGAGGCCGCCGCGGCCGCTGTGGCGGCCCTCAAGGACGGCGACGTGCTGCTCCTCGAGAACACCCGCTACCACGCGGGCGAGGAGAAGAACGACCCGGCCTTCATCGACGCGCTCGCCCGGAACGGCGACGTCTACGTCAACGAGGCCTTCTCGGCCGCCCACCGGGCCCACGCCTCGACGGAGGGCCTCGCCCACCGCCTGCCGGCCTATGCGGGCCGGCTGATGCAGGCCGAGCTCGACGCCCTGACCAAGGGCCTGGAGGCGCCGAGCCGCCCGGTGATCGCGATCGTCGGCGGCGCCAAGGTCTCCTCGAAGATCGACCTGCTGCAGAACCTCGTCGCCAAGGTCGACATGCTGGTGATCGGCGGCGGCATGGCCAACACCTTCCTGCACGCGCAGGGGCTGCCGGTCGGCAAATCGCTCTGCGAGAAGGACCTCGCGGAGACCGCGCAGCGCATCCTCAAGGCCGCCGAGGCCGCCAAGTGCCGGGTCATCCTGCCGGTGGACGCCGTGGTGGCCGCGGAGTTCAAGGCGAACGCCCAGCACGAGACCGTGCCGGTGGACGCGGTGCCCGAGTCCGGCATGATCCTCGACGCGGGCCCGGCCTCGGTCGCGGAGATCGACGCGGCGATCGACGAGGCGGCGACGCTGGTCTGGAACGGTCCCCTCGGCGCCTTCGAGCTGACCCCCTTCGACGCCGCGACGGTGGCGGCGGCCCGGCACGCGGCGGAGCGCACGAGCGCGGGCCGGCTCGTCTCGGTGGCGGGCGGCGGCGACACGGTGGCGGCGCTCAACCACGCGGGCGTGGGCGAGACCTTCTCGTACGTCTCCACCGCGGGCGGCGCCTTCCTCGAATGGCTTGAGGGCAAGGAACTGCCTGGCGTCGAGGCGCTGCGGGCGCGCGCCTGATCCCTTCGGGGGTTCGCCGCCGCGGCGGCGCCCCTATCTTGCCTGTACCTGTACGCGACAAGCATTTTCTGACGGAGCTGGGACGATGGCGCGGATTACCTTGAGACAGCTTCTCGACCATGCGGCCGAGCACGAGTACGGCGTGCCCGCGTTCAACCTGAACAACATGGAGCAGGGGCTCGCGATCATGGCGGCGGCGGCGGCCACCGATTCCCCGGTGATCCTCCAGGCCAGCAAGGGCGCGCGCGCCTACGCCAACGACATCGTGCTGGCCAAGCTGATCGACGGCCTCGTGGAGATCTACCCCCACATCCCGGTCTGCATGCATCTCGACCACGGCAGCGACGAGGCCACCTGCGCCACCGCGATCCAGTACGGCTTCACCTCGGTGATGATGGACGGCTCGCTCAAGGCCGACGGCAAGACGCCCGCCGATTACGCCTACAACGTCGAGATCACCCGCAACGTCTCCAAGATGGCCCATTGGGCCGGCGTCTCGGTCGAGGGCGAGCTCGGCGTGCTGGGCTCGCTGGAAAGCGGGCAGGGCGAGGCCGAGGACGGCCACGGCGCCGAGGGCACGCTCTCGCACGACCAGCTCCTCACCGATCCGGACGAGGCGGTGAAGTTCGTGGCCGCCACCAAGGTCGACGCGCTCGCGGTCGCCATGGGCACCAGCCACGGCGCCTACAAGTTCACGCGCCAGCCCGACGGCGATGTGCTCGCGATGAACGTGATCGAGGAGATCCACCGCCGCCTGCCCACGACCCATCTCGTGATGCACGGCTCCTCCTCGGTGCCGCAGGATCTGCAGGACATCATCAACCAGTACGGCGGCCAGATGAAGCCGACCTGGGGCGTGCCGGTCGCCGAGATCCAGCGCGGGATCAAGCACGGGGTGCGCAAGATCAACATCGACACTGACAACCGGATGGCGATGACCGGCCAGATCCGGAAGGTGCTGACCGAGAGCCCCTCCGAGTTCGATCCGCGCAAGTACCTGAAGCCCGCGATGGAGGCGATGACGAAGCTCTGCCGCCAGCGCTTCGAGGAGTTCGGCACCGCGGGCCAGGGCTCGAAGATCCGCCCGATCTCCGTGGCCGAGATGGCCAAGCGCTACGCCAGCGGCTCCCTCGACCCGAAGATCGAGGCCGCACACTGACGCGGCGCGAGACGAGGACGGACACGAGAACCGGCATGGCGGCTCCCGCGACACGGCTCGCCCTGCTCACCCCGCACGGGGTCCAGGCCGGCGACCTCGAAGCCCTGGTCGGGGCCCTCGAGGCCGCCTTCGCGGCGGGTGACGTCGCCGCCGTGATCCTGCGGCTGGCGCCCGGAGACGAGCGCGGCCTGATCGGCCTCGTCAAGCAGCTCGCGCCCGTCGTCCAGGAGCGGGAGGCAGCCCTGGTCGTCGCCTGCCCGGGCTATGCGGGCGATCTCGTCAGCCTCGCGGCCCGCGGCGGCGCGGACGGGGTGCATGTCGACCGCCCGGACGACCTGCCGGATCTGCGCGGGCGCCTGCGCGATGGGCGCATTCTCGGCACCGGCGGCTTCGAGACGCGCCACGCCGCGATGGATGCCGGGGAGGCGGGCGCCGACTACCTGATGTTCGGCGGCCTCTACCCCGACGGCGCGGCGCCCGAGGCGGACGCCGTGCTGGCGCGGGCCGGGTGGTGGGCGGAGATCTTCGAGACGCCCTGCATCGCGGTGGCGACCGAGGAGGCGCAGATCCCGGCGCTCGTCGCGACCGGCGCCGAGTTCCTCGGCCTCGAGAGCGGGTTGTGGCTGCCCGGCCCCGAGTCCGTGGCCCGCGCCCAGGCCGCGCTCGCGGCCGGGACGGCGCGATGAGGCCGCGGCTCCTGACGAGGCTGCTGGCCGCGGGCCTCGCCGCCTCCGTCCACGGCGCCCATGCCGCGCAGAACGCCGCCCGCCCGCCCGCGGAGATCGGCGCGCCCGCCGCGGGCAAGCCCGCGCCCGACGGGCAGAAGAAGCCGGGGATGCGCGACCTGCCGACGCCCTACACGGCGAACTACGTGGGCGGGGCGCTGCCCGCGGCGGTGCCGGGGCAGAAGCCGGATTTCGCCTACGGCGCCTATCAGCGCGGGCAGTACGTCACCGCCTTCCGCGAGGCGACGAAGCGGATCGAGGCCGACCGCAAGGATGCCGCCGCGATGACGCTGCTCGGCGAGCTCTACAACCAGGGCCTCGGCGTCCGGCAGGATCCCGTCAAGGCCGCCGAGTGGTACAAGCTCGCCGCCGCGCAGAACGACCCGGCCGCGATGTCCTCCCTCGGCCTGATGGCGATGGACGGGCGCGGCGTGCCCAAGGATCCCAAGGCCGGCCGGCACTGGCTGGAACTTGCCGCCGAGCGCGGCTCGCCGACGGCCGCCTACAACCTCGCGCTGCTGCTGATCGGCACCGGCACGGCGCCGGACGAGGCCCGTGCCGCCACCCTGTTCCGCAAGGCCGCCGAGAGCGAGGTCGGCCCGGCCCAGCACGATCTCGGCGTGCTCTACCTCCAGGGGCGCGGGGTGCCCAAGGATCCGGCCCAGGCCGCCGAGTGGTTCCGTCGCGCGGCCGACAACGGCGATCTCGCGGGCGAGGTCGAGTTCGCGATCCTGCTGTTCAACGGCACCGGCGTGCCGAAGGACGAGGCGCGCGCCGCCCGCTATTTCCTGCACGCGGCCCAGCGCGGCAACGCCATCGCCCAGAACCGCATCGCCCGGATCTACGCGGTCGGCCGCGGCCTGCCGAAGAACCCGATCGAGGCCGCCACCTGGAACCTGATGGCCGCGTCCCAGGGCCTGAGCGACGCGTGGCTCGACCAGACCCTCGCCGGCCTCACGGCCGACGAGAAGACCCGGGCCGAGCGTCAGGCCAGCGAGCGCGCCGAGGCGCGCTGATCCGGCACGCGCCGTCGGTCGGGGCACGGTCGGCGGCTTCGGGCCGCCCGCGCGAGACGTCCGCCGTGCTGCGCCGGGCGAGAGGGTCGTGCGGCCGGACCGCGTCGAGCGCCCGGCGCGTATTTCGGGCCGGGTGCCCGGCCTACAACTTGCAGGCGCCTTCCAGCGCCCGGTTCTCCGCCTCGCTGAACAGGCGCGAGCGGATGTGGAAGCGCTTCTCGCGGCCGTTCTCCAGGGAGAACATGCCCCCGCGGCCCGGCACCACGTCGAGGATGATGTGGGTGTGCTTCCAGACCGCGAATTGCGTGCGGCTGATGTAGAAGTCCGCGCCGCCGACCTGCCCGAGATGCACGTCGCTGTCGCCCGTGATGAAGTCGCCGAGCGGGTAGCACATCGGCGAAGAGCCGTCGCAGCAGCCGCCCGACTGGTGGAACATCACCGGCCCGTACTCGGCCCGCAATTCGTCGATGAGCGCCAGGGCCGCCGGGGTGGCGGTGACGCGCAGGGGCGTGCCGGCATCGTCGGCCTGCTCGGCGGTGGTGGCCTCGATGGATGCCTGGGTCATCGCGTCGTCTCCTCTGCGTCTGTGGGGCCTTATCTGGGTCGCGTGCCGCCTCCCGGAAGGTGGATGGCGCTCGCGGGCGCGATCCGGCGCGATCCTTCCGGGCCGCCGGGCGTTGGGCCGCCGTATCCCGTCAGCACCTGCGAGAAATCATGCCCCATCCCGTCCCGCGCCGGCGCAGCCCGTCCCGCGCCCGCATCCCGGCCGCAGCCCTGCTGATCGGCCTTGCCCTGCCGGCCTCGGCCGAGCCGATCCCCGGCGCGACCTCGGGGGCCGGCACGGGCGCCGTGACGAGCGGGGCCGACGCGCGCGTGGGTGCCGGCCCGGCGCCCGGGACGCCCTCCGGCGTCGTCGGCTTCGACGGGCCTCCGGGCGGGCCGGCCAACATCACGGGCGGCGCCGGCCTGCCGCCGGCCGGCGCGCCTCCGGCCCAGACCGGGCTTCCGGCCGGCGGGCCGAGCCGTCCCTGATCCGGCCGCGCCCGGTCCGTGCGGCCTCCCGAGACGAAAAAGCCCCGGCACAGGGCCGGGGCAAGGTCTCTCGGGAGCGTGGCTCTCAGAAGAAGCCGAGCTTCTTCGCGGAGTAGCTGACCAGCATGTTCTTGGTCTGCTGGTAATGGTCGAGCATCATCTTGTGCGTCTCGCGGCCGATGCCGGACTGCTTGTAGCCGCCGAAGGCCGCGTGAGCCGGGTAGGCGTGGTAGCAGTTCGTCCAGACCCGGCCGGCCTGGATCGCCCGGCCGAAGCGGTAGGCGCGGGTCCCGTCGCGGGTCCAGACGCCGGCGCCGAGGCCGTACAAGGTATCGTTGGCGATCGAGAGCGCGTCGGCGTCGTCCTTGAAGGTCGTGACCGAGAGCACCGGCCCGAAGATCTCCTCCTGGAAGATCCGCATCCGGTTGTGGCCCTTGAACACGGTCGGCTTCACGTAGAAGCCGCCGGCCAGCTCGCCGTCCTTCACGTTGCGCTCGCCGCCGGTGAGCAGCTCGGCGCCCTCCTGCCGGCCGATGTCGATGTAGGAGAGGATCTTCTCCATCTGCTCCGAGGAGGCCTGCGCGCCGATCATGGTCGCCGGGTCGAGCGGCGACCCTTGCGTGATCGCCTCCACGCGCTTGACGGCGCGCTCCATGAAGCGGTCGTAGATCGACTCGTGCACCAGCGCGCGGCTGGGGCAGGTGCAGACCTCACCCTGGTTGAGGGCGAACATGGTGAAGCCCTCGAGCGCCTTGTCGAGGAAGTCGTCGTCCTCGTTGGCGACGTCGGCGAAGAAGATGTTCGGCGACTTGCCGCCGAGCTCCAGCGTCACCGGGATCAGGTTCTGGGAGGCGTACTGCATGATCAGCCGGCCCGTCGTCGTCTCGCCCGTGAAGGCGATCTTGGCGATGCGGGGGGAGGAGGCCAGCGGCTTGCCGCACTCGAGGCCGAAGCCGTTGATCACGTTGAGGGTGCCGGGCGGCAACAGGTCGCCGATCAGCTCCATCAGCACGAGGATCGAGGCCGGGGTCTGCTCGGCGGGCTTGAGCACCACGCAATTGCCGGCGGCGAGCGCCGGGGCGACCTTCCACACCGCCATCAGGATGGGGAAGTTCCACGGGATGATCTGCCCGACGACGCCGAGCGGCTCGTGGAAGTGGTAGGCGACCGTGTCGTGGTCGATCTCGGAGATCGCGCCCTCCTGCGCCCGCACGCAGCCGGCGAAGTAGCGGAAATGGTCGATGGCGAGGGGGATGTCCGCGTTCATGGTCTCGCGGATCGGCTTACCGTTGTCCCAGGTCTCGGCCAGCGCGATCAGATCGAGGTTCTCCTCCATCCGGTCGGCGATCTTGTTGAGGATGCGGGCGCGCTCGGCCGGCGCGGTGCGGCCCCAGGCCTCCTTGGCGGCGTGGGCGGCGTCCAGCGCCTTCTCAACGTCCTGCGCATCCGAGCGGGCGATCTCGCACACCACGCGGCCGGTGATCGGCGAGGTGTTCTCGAAGTAGCGGCCGGCCGTCGGGGCGACCCATTGCCCGCCGATGAAATTGTCGTAGCGCGCCGAGAACGGCGCCTTGGTCTTGGCCTCGGCCAGGAATTCGGGCTTGTTCATGGTCTGGCGTCTCCTCCGTGCGGCCTCGGGCTCGCTGGCCCGTTGGGCTCGTCAGCTTCTGTTCGGCGCGCATCCCAGCCAACGGCACTTGGGCGGTCGAAGCAAGATGGACTTTTGGCCAGGGCGTGCCGGCGTCCGGCGGTCCCGATTCGTCAGGGCCGCGTCCGGCGCGATGGTAGCGCCGTTCGCCCCGCGTGGCGAGGCGCGCGGTCCCTGTCGCCACACGAAAGCCGCGTGCTCAGGCCGCCGAGACGAGCCAGCAGGCCGCGTCGAGATGCAGTGTGCCGCCCTCGGCATACGGGATGAGCCGCTCCGCGACGGCCGCGAGCGCGGCCTCGCGCAGCTCCGGCTCGGCCTCGCGCAGCAGGTGCGAGACCGGCCCGAGCTCGCAGGCGGTCCGGGCCGCCGCCCGCGCCGCGCCCGCGGCGGACCCGTCCTCCGATCGCCCGAGCGGGACGCGCCGCCGCACCGGCGTGCAGGCGACCGTACCGAACCCCGCCCCGGCCAGGAGATCCCGGACGAATTGCGGATCGGCGAACCGGAAGGGGCCAGGAGTGTCGGGGGCGGGCGGCGGTCCCGGATCGGGCACCAGCGCCAGCACGGCCTCGCGCGGGACGGAGACCCAGGGATTCTCGGCCAAGCCCTGCCAGCAGAGGAAGGTCAGCCGCCCGCCCGGCACCAGGGCCGCCCGGAGGTTTTCGAAGGCCGCCCGGCTGTCGGCGAAGAACATCACGCCGAAGCGCGAGAGCGCCGCGTCGAAGAAGCCGGGCTCGAACCCGTGGCTCTGGGCGTCGCCGAGAAGCCAGCTCACGGGTGCTGCGCCGTCCGGCACGGGCCGGGCGCGGGCGACGGCGAGGAGCGGCTCCGACACGTCGACGCCCACGGCCTGGCCCGCCGGACCGATGACGCGGGCGGCGCGCAGGGTGGTCTCGCCCGCCCCGCAGCCGATGTCGAGGAGGCGGGCGCCGGGCGCCGGGGCCGCGGCCTCCAGCAGCGCCGCCGTCAGCGGCGCGAACAGCGCGTCCAGCACCGCCTGATGGCGGGCCCAGCGCTCGCCGACCGCGCCGTTCCAGTACTCGGTCTGGGAGATCCCGCCCGCCATTCCCGCCTCCCGCTCGACGGCTTCCGGATCGCCGCGCTCAGCGCGCCGCCTTGATCGCCCGAAACATGTGGCCGCGGGCCTCGGCGTCCATCTCCGCCTTGAAGGCGTGGCGGCCCTTCAGGGCCTCGGCGCGCTGCGCGGCCGGCCGCGCGTTGATCGCGTCGAGGTGGCGCTTCACGTTCGGCAGGTCGGAGAACGCGCCCTCGCCCAGCACGAAGGGCACCATCCGGGCCCAGCCCCACACGGCCATGTCGACGATCCCGTACTCCGCGCCGAGCATGTAGGGCCGGTCGGCCAGATGCGCGTCGAGGATGCCCCAGTGCCGGCGCGCCTCGAAGCTGTAGCGCTCCACCGCGTAGTCCTGGCCCGGGGGCGCGAAGTGGCGGAAATGCACGCATTGCCCGGAGAACGGGCCGATGCCGGTGGCGACGAACATCAGCCAGGACAGCATGGTGCCGCGCTCGGCCTCGCCCTGGGGCAGGAAGCAGCTCGTTTTCTCGGCGAGGTGCAGCAGGATGGCGTTCGAGTCGAACACCGTCACCGCCCCGTCGACGATCGCCGGCACCTTCCCGTTCGGGTTGACCGCGAGGTAGTCGTCGGCGAATTGCTCGCCCCGGCGGGTATCGACCGGCACCGGCTCGTAGGGCAGGCCCGTCTCCTCCAGGCAGAGGGCGACCTTCATCGGATTCGGCGAGAGATTGTAGTAGAAACGGATCATCGGTCCTCCCGTCCGGACGTCTCGGCCCGGCATGTTCGGCCGCGGCGCGCGGCCCGTTACTCCGTCACCACCTTGTAGCCCTGGCCGGGCTTCAGCACCGCGCCGCGCTCCAGCCCGTTCAGCACGAGGAACCGGTCGAGCGCGCGGTCCGGCACCGCCATGCGGCGGGCGAGGTCCTCCGGGTCGCCCGTGGCGGCGCTCACCACCTGCAGGCGCAGCGGCTTCAGGGATTGCGTCTCGGCCGGGGAGACGGGCTGCAGGCTGGCGGTCCAGCGCCGGAAGGCCGGCTCCGGATCGGTCGCGCCCTTGGCCGCCATGATCATGCGGTAGGTGGTGTCGCCCACACGGATCGCCGCGAGCCGGAAGGTCCAGTCCTTGCCCCGCGACAGCGCGGTGGCGGCCGGGTTCGCGCCGATGGCGCGGGTCTCCAGGGAGTTCGGCTCGATCGGCTCGTTCCAGGTCGCCTTCAGCACCGCCTCGAGGCTCTGGTCGGGCTCGGCCTCGACCTGATCGAACAGCAGGCGCCGGCTGCCCTCGCCGGTGGTGCCGAGCACCGCGTTGCGGGTGTTCTCGATGGAGAAGCCCTCCGGCACGTCGAAGGCGATGCCGAGGCTCGGATGGATGAAGCGGTGGGCCCGCACCACGCCCTCGCCCGGATTGTCCCCGTAGGCGATGCCGTCGATCGCCGCGAGGTAGCGGGCACGGTCGTCGATGCCGATGCCGGGCGCGCCGGTCCGTCGGGCGGCGCGGGTGACGAGGGTGATGCGCTCGGCCGTGCCCGGGTGGGTCGCCAGCATGTCGGGCTCGCCCGGCGCGCCGGCCCCGGTCTTGAGCGCCAGGGTGCGGTTGAGGCTGCCGAGGAAGCGGCTCGCGCCGTAGGGATCGTAGCCGGCCCGCGCCAGCGTCCGGACGCCGACGGCGTCGGCTTCGAGCTCCTGCTCGCGCGAGAACCGGGCCAGCGCGAAGCGCGACTGGCTCTGCAGCTGCGCGCCCGTGGTCGGGTCGTTCAGCACGTCCGCGACCACCCGGCTCACCAGCTGCGAGCGCAGCTCCAGCTCGGTGCGGGCGGTGGCGTGGCTGAGGGTGACATGCGCGATCTCGTGGGCGAGCACCGCCGCGATCTCGGAGGTATCGGAGGCGAGCGCCAGCAGGCCGCGGGTGACGTAGAGCCGTCCCGTGGGCAGGGCGAAGGCGTTGATCACCGAGGAATCGAGGAGGGTGACGACGTAGGTCTGGTCCGGCCGCTCGCTCGCGCGCACGAGGCGGTCGGTGATCTCGGTGAGGAGCTGCTGGGCCGCGGGCGCCCGGTACTCGCCGCCGAAGGACGCGACGAGCTTGAGGTGATCGCCGTCGGCCGGGCGCTGGCGGCCGGTGGTGCGCGGCGCCTCCGGCGGCACGCTCACGGCGGCCGGGGCCAGCACCGTGCCGGTCTGCTCGCCCGCGCAGCCGGCGAGCGCGCCCGCGAGCGCCGCGAGCAGGGCGGCCCGACGCAGGATCGGCAGGCCGCGGCGGGGCGCGGCGCCGCGCCCGGCTCTCCTGTCCACAGCCCTATCCACAGCCCTGCCCACAGCCCGTCCCTGTCGAATCAGCGCCGCGGCGCGCGTTCCCCGTCCGGCTCGGCCGCCCGGACGGAGGCGGGCGCGTCGTCGGCCGGTTCGACCAGCTCGGGCGCCGCGATCTCCATCTCCGGTCCGCGCCGGACCTCGATCACGCCGCGCACCCGCACGCGCTTGCCCGTGAGCCCGGTGGCACTCAAACCATGTTCGAGCATCCTGCGCCAAGTGCGTTTCGACACGGTAACCGTGAGGCCGTCCTCCCCCCGGCCGACGAAATCGAGATAGGTGCGCGCCGCGCGCACGCCGACATGGCGCACGACACCCTCGACCATGGCGAACCGGCCGGCCCGCGCCCGCAGGGCTGCGCCGTCCGCGCCGTCGAGGACGGGTCGAGCCCAGAGCCCCAGGCCGCGCGCCCGGGCGCCGGCCTCGATCCGGAGGAGGGCCGGGCGGCACAGGCCGTCGCCCTCGCCCGCATCGACGGCGGCGAGGCCGGCGGCGACGAGGCCACCCGCGAGGTCGGTCTCGTCGAGACTCGCATCGACCCGCAGCCGGCCCCAGCGGTCGGGCTCGCCGCGGGCGATCACGAGCAGGGGGCGCCCGCGCCACGCGGCGATCCAGTCGCGCGCCGCCCGTTCCGCCTCCGGCTCGTCGGGCCAGCGCAGGGAGCCGAGCCGGGCGTCGGCACCCGACGCGAACCGAATCTCGCCGCGCGGTCCGACCTCCGCGATCCTGTCCTCGCGGGCGGGCGCCGCCTCGCAGGGGCCTGCAGCCCCCGCCGGACGGACCGGCCCGAGGATCGGCGCACCGCAGGCGAGCAGCGCGAGGGCGGAAATCCGCCGGCGTCGTCCTGCGCTCATCCCGTGTCCCGTCCCGCGCGCGTCCGCGCCGGATCCCGACGCCGAACCAAGAGAAGCGAGGCCGCTCGGTTGGCCGCAGCGGCCATCGATGCTAAAAGCCCTGCGTACGTCTCCGTAGCTCAGCTGGACAGAGCACAGGTTTCCTAAATCGTAGCAATTGGGCGCCGCGCCGGGAAACCGCGCGGCGGATCCGCTCAAAGTCGGGGAAAGCTCACGGCGCGCCGCGCCCTGCCGATCCCGAGCCAAGCCCGGACGACCTGTCCGGGAAGGTGTAGAGACTAGACGGGCGGCGCCTAAAGGCCGGGCTTCGAGCCGGGCCCAGGGCGAAGGGATAGTCCAGACCACGAACGCCCCGGCCTCCGGGGCGGCGGCGAAAGCCGAGGTGGTACGAAACCTGGGGTCGCAGGTTCGAGCCCTGCCGGGGACGCCATAATTTCCGTGGTGTCTGGTACGAACAACCTGGTATTGTAGCCGTACCCGAGAGGGTGGCGGTGCTTGCGCAGTGACAAACCGCTCCGGAGGCCGTAAGCTTGGCCGTGGCTCCGGTCGGGCGCGCTCGTATCGCAGTCGGGGGCAGTGCGAGGGCATCTATGGCAGGCCAGAAAACCGATCAGCGCGACGTCTATGTCGGTCAGCGCATCGCGGAGCAGCGCCGCAAGGCGTCGCTGACGCAGCGGCGCGTGGCCGAGAGCTTCGGCATGTCGGCCGCCCAGTTGCAGAAGTACGAGAAGGGCACCAACCGCATCAGCGCCGTGCATCTCGACATCTTCTCCCGGATGACCGGCGTCCCGCTGGAATACTTCTTCCAGGGCGCTCCCCGGCTCGACGACGTCCCGGCGAGCGGCTTCGGCGAGGCCCGCCAGCAACCCTACCGCGCCGACGGCGATCTCCAGGGTCTGGCCGAGGTGGTGGCCAAGCACGTGAGCGAGAACTTTCCGGACACCGTGCGCCGCAACATCGCCGCCGCCGCCCAGACCCTCAGCCGCAAGCTCAGCGACTGATCGTCCGGCCGCTGCGTATGGAATAGCGGAAGCGTTCGCTATTTCGGGTTGACCGTCCGGTGTGACGGATGCGACATACGCACCTCACTCGGGCCAGACGTCTCGCGACGAGGACGCGCCCGCTAGCTCTGGGGTGCTCCACGATGCCGCGTTCCGACTACCTGTTCACCAGCGAATCCGTGTCCGAGGGCCACCCCGACAAGGTGTGCGACCGGATCTCCGACACGGTGGTCGACGCCTACCTGACGGCGATGCCCGAGGCCCGCCTGGGCGTCGAGACGCTCGCCACCACGAATCGCATCGTCATCGCGGGCGAGGTGCGCGGCCCCGATTCGGTCACCTTCAAGGACCTCGAGGCCCTGACCCGCGAAGCCGTGAAGGATATCGGCTACGAGCAGGACGGCTTCCACTGGAAGCACAACGACGTCGCGATCCACCTGCACGCCCAGTCGGCCGACATCGCGCAGGGCGTCGACGCCGCCGGCAACAAGGACGAGGGCGCGGGCGACCAGGGCATCATGTTCGGTTACGCCGCCGACGAGACGCCCGAGCTGATGCCGGCCCCGCTCTACTACGCCCACAAGATCCTCAAGGACCTCGCCGACGCCCGCAAGGCGAAGCAGGGCGACGCCGCCAAGCTCGGCCCCGACGCCAAGAGCCAAGTCACCGTCCGCTACGCCAACGGCCGCCCGGTCGAGGTGACGCAGATCGTGCTCTCGACCCAGCATCTCGACGAATCGCTCGATTCGGCCGACGTGCGCGCCATCGTCGAGCCCTACATCCGCAAGGCCCTGCCGGAGGGCTGGGTGAACGAGAGCACCGCCTGGCACGTCAACCCGACCGGCAAGTTCGTGATCGGCGGCCCCGACGGCGATTGCGGCCTCACGGGCCGCAAGATCATCGTGGACACCTACGGCGGCGCGGCCCCGCATGGCGGCGGCGCCTTCTCGGGCAAGGACCCGACGAAGGTCGACCGCTCGGCGGCCTACGCGGCGCGCTACCTCGCCAAGAACGTCGTCGCCGCCGGCCTGGCGAGCCGCGCCACGATCCAGCTCGCCTACGCGATCGGCGTGTCGAAGCCGCTCTCGATCTACGTCGACCTGCACGGCACCGGCACGGTGGACGAGGCCCGGCTCGAAGCCGTCCTGATGGACGCCCTCGACCTCTCGCCCCGGGGCATCCGCACCGCGCTCGGCCTCAACAAGCCGATCTACGCCCGCACCTCCGCCTACGGCCATTTCGGCCGCGCGCCGGAGGCCGATGGCGGCTTCTCGTGGGAGCGCACCGACCTCGCCGACCGTCTCAAGTCGGCCCTCGCCTGAGCCTCTCGTGAGCGGGAGGGAGCAGATCCCTCCCGCCGCGGAGGGCGGGGCCGGCCCCGAGGAGGCGCCCGAGCGCGCCTTCTTCGGCCGGCGCAAGGGCAAGCGCCTGCGGGGCGGCCAGGAGCATCGGCTCTCCGAGCTGTTGCCACGCCTGCGCGTCGCCCTGCCGCCCGGCCACGAGCGCCTCGACCCGCGGACCCTGTTCCCGGGCCTCGCGCCGCGGGCGGTCTGGCTGGAGATCGGCTTCGGCGGCGGCGAGCACCTCGCCGCCCAGGCCGAGGCCCACCCGGATGTCGGGATCGTCGGGGCCGAGCCCTTCGTCAACGGCGTGGTCAAGCTGCTGCGCGCGGTGGACGAGCGCGGCCTGCGCAACGTCCGCATCCGCGACGAGGACGTCACCGCGCTGATCGCCCGGCTGCCCGACGCCTGCCTCGAGCGGGTCTACCTGCTCTATCCCGATCCCTGGCCCAAGCGCCGCCAGCGCAAGCGCCGCTTCGTCTCCGACGCCGCGCTCGCCGAGATCGCCCGCGTGCTCGCCGATGGCGGCCTGTTCCGCTTCGCCAGCGATATCGACGATTATGCCGGCTGGACGCTCGCCCGCGCCGCCCGCTGCCCCGACCTGCGCTGGACGGCGGCCCGCGCCGACGATTGGCGCACTCCCTTCCCGGGCTGGCCCGGCACCCGCTACGAGGCCAAGGCGCTCGCCGCCGGGCGGCGGCCCACCTACCTCGAATTCGCGCGGCGGGCGCGAACTTAGCTGTTGCTACGATCCGCCGCCGCCAGCGCGGCCTTGTCGCAGGATCGCTGGGCAGCCATCTTGGCGCGGCGCTGGGAGCTCGGCGCGGCCTGGATCGGGGGCGGGGGCGCCGCACGTTCGGGGAAGCGAATTGAGCGACGGGGTTGAGGAGAATCCGGCTCCGGGGGCCGGCGACCTGTACCGGGCTGCCTTTGCGGAGGCCGCCGTCGGCCTTGCCGTGCTCTCGGCGGACGGCCTGACGATCGGCGACGCGAACCCGGCCCTCTGTCGCCTGCTCGGCCATCCGCCGGGAGCGTTGCGGAACCGGCCGATCGGTCTGGTCCTCGCGGGATCCGAGACCGCGGATCCCGGAATCCGGCGCTGGCGCCGGGCCGATGGCGGCGATCTCGACGTGCGGGTGCGCGGCGAGGGGCGCGTCCGCGTGGTCGAGGCCGTCGATGCCGACGAGGCCGCCCGCTCCGAGGAGAATCGCGAGGCCCTGGTGACCGCCGGCCTCGGCGAGTGGCGCTGGGACCGGGCGAGCGGCCGCGTCATCCTCTCGCGGCGGGCGGCCCAGATCGTCGGGCATTCGGCCGGTGCGGCGCTGAGCTGGCCGGACCTGCGCGCCTCCCTCGCCGAGCCGGAGGCCGAGCGCCTCGTCGCGACCGTGCGCGAGGCGCTGGCCGAGGGCCGGCCCTACGCCTTCGAGGGCCGTCTCGTGCGGGCCCGGGACGGCGAGACCGTGGTGATCGCCAGCCGCGGCCAGCCGATCCGCGGACCGGACGGCGCGGTGTCCGGCATGGCCGGCGTGCTGCAGGACATTACCACCCGCGTCCGGGCGCGCGACGACCTGATCGCGCGCGACCAGCGGCTGCGGGTCGCGACCTCGCTCGCCCGGCTCGGCATCTTCGAGTGGCACATGCTCGACGACCACGCGATCTGGGAGAACGAGCGGATGTTCGAGATCTTCGGGCGCACGCCCGAGGACGGCACCATCGGAAAGCCCGAGTTCCTGGCCGGCATCCTTCATCCCGACGACCGCGAGGCGGTGCGCAACGCCATCTCGCGCGCGCTGCGGGAGGACGAGATCCTGCACGTCAGCGGCCGGATCCGGCGCAAGAGCGACGGGGCTTGGCGGACCATCGACATGGCCGGGCGTTTCGAGCGCGACGCGCCGAACCGGCTGCCGCGCCGGTTGATCGGCGTCGTCGCCGACGTCACCGACCGGCGGCTCGCCGAGGAGCGCCAGATCCTGCTGATCCGGGAACTCCATCACCGGGTGAAGAACACGCTCGCCACCGTGCAGGCCATCGTCGGCTCGACGGCCCGCACCGCCTCGAGCATCGAGAACTTCTACGAGGCCTTCGTCGGGCGCATCAAATCGCTCGCCCATACCCACTCGGTGCTGACCGAGGATACCTGGCAGACGGCCGACCTGCGCAACCTCTTGGTCAACGAGCTGAAACCCTATGCCGAGCCGGGCGCCGACGGCGGCGCGGACGGGCGCATCGCCCTCGACGGACCCGCGATCGACCTGCCCAGCGAGATGGCGGTGCCGATCGGCATGGCGATCCACGAGCTCACCACCAACGCGGCGAAGTACGGCGCCCTCTCGAACCGGCGCGGCCGGGTCGCGGTGCGCTGGGACCTCATCCCCGGAGGCTCGGCCGGGATCCTGCGCTTCGCGTGGCGGGAGAGCGGCGGGCCGGTGGTGCAGCCGCCCCGGCGCCAGGGCTTCGGCTCGCGCCTGCTGCAGCGGGTGCTCACCACGCAGGTCCAGGCCGAGGTGACGACCGATTACGCGCCGGACGGCTTCTCGCTCACCATGCTGGCCCCGATGCCGCATCGGAACGCGGCGCTCAATCCGCTCGCCGCCGGCTGATCGCCGGTCCGGGACCGTGCCGCCGGCGCCGGTCAGGCCGCGCCGCGGGCACCCGTCTCGCCGCCCGCGTCCACGAAGGCCTTCAACTCGTCGAGGGAGGCGAAGGTGTAGCGGCCCTGCGGGGTCTCCGCCTCGATCGAGCCGTCCGCGAACATCACGTAGGTGTTGCCGCCCGAGGCGTGCTTGCCGACGATCTCCTTGCGCGGCGCTTCCTCGACCGGGACGGCATCGGCGGCCGCCTCAGGGGCCGGCGGGTGCTGAGCCGGCAAATTCTCGGACTGCAGGCCCCCGGACGGCAGGTCCTCGGACGGCAGATCTTGGGACGGCAGCTCGAGCGCCGGATCGGTGGCGGCCACCGGCTCCGGCGTGCTTGCCGCGTGGGCCTCCTCCAGGCTCGGTCGAAGCAGCGGCGGCTCCGCCTCAGCCTCCGTCGCGGCGAACAGGTCGTCGTCGGTGGAGATGCCGTGGTCGGGCTCCGGGAGCGAATCGGGGACCGGCTCGGGCTCCGGTCCGGCGTCCACCCGGATCTCGGACTCGGCGGGGAGGGGCGGCGTCAGCCCCGGCATCGGCAGCTCGGGCTCCGGGGCCGCGTCCGGCGGCTGCGGCTCGAACAGGGTGTCCTCGAAGGTCGGCTCGGCCTGGCGCCGGCCACCGAAGGACCCGGCGAGGCCCGCCCCGAGCGCGCCGGCCGCCGCCCCGCCGAGCACGCCCGGCAACGGGGAGGGGCCCGCCGGCGGAGGGGATCCGGGCAGGGTCGGACGCAGGCCGGCCGCGGCCGGCTCGGTCCGGGCCGGGACGAGCGGCGCGAAGGCCGCCTCGGCCGCCGGGCCGACCGCCGGCCGCGCGGCGAGCGCCCCTTCCACGCGGCGGAGCCAAGTCGCCACGACGGCGAGCCCGAACAGCACCGCGCCGGCCGAGGCCGTCCCCGCGCCGGCGATCACCATGGCGAGGCCGCTCTCGAGACGGACGAAGGGAAAGCCCTGAACCACGGCGGCGCTTCCGCCGATCACCATGATTGCGGCGAGCGCGAACAGCGCAACGATCATGCGACTCTCTGAAAAACAGCTCGGCTCGCGCCCGGACGTCGGGCGCACTCCACAGTAAGCCCCTGGACTGGTTTTGCAAAACGGCAAGCTGAGCCATACGGGGATAAAGGCCCGCCCCGGCGTTGCCGCGGCCGACCCTGCGACTTACCTACCGGGCCATCGTCGCCGGACAGGCCTTGGGAGAGGCCTTGGAACAGGTCTTGGATGAACGTGCCCGGAACGGGCCGGCGCGTTTTCCCCGGGCCGCCCACGATGCCCAGCCGACGAGCCCCGAGAACGGAGACGGACGCATGACCTTCACCCTGCCGGAACTGCCCTACGCCTACGATGCGCTGGCCCCGTACATGTCCAAGGAGACGCTCGAGTTCCACCACGACAAGCACCACAAGGCCTATGTCGATACGGGCAACAAGCTGCTCGAAGGCACCGATCTCCAGGGCAAGAGCGTCGAGGAGGTCGTGAAGGCCGCCTACAACACCAATCAGGCGCTCTTCAACAATGCGGGTCAGCACTACAACCACATCCACTTCTGGAACTGGATGAAGCCCAACGGCGGCGGCGCCGTCCCGGGCGCGCTCGCCAAGAAGATCGACGAGGATCTCGGCGGCCTCGAGAAGTTCAAGGCCGATTTCATCCAGGCGGGCGTGGGCCAGTTCGGCTCCGGCTGGGCCTGGCTCGCGGTCAAGGACGGCAAGCTCGCCATCATGAAGACCCCGAACGGCGAGAACCCGCTGGTGCACGGTGCCAAGCCGATCCTCGGCGTCGATGTCTGGGAGCATTCCTACTACATCGATTACCGCAACCGCCGTCCCGACTACCTCAAGGCCTTCATCGAGAACCTCGTGAACTGGGAGCACGTGGAGAAGATGTACGGCGAGGCCACCGCCTGATCGGGCGGGCAGCGCTCATCGGATCGTGATCTCCGGGCTCCCCCGTCGCGGGAGCCCGGGGTGCGCCGGTCACCGCCGAGGGGCCGTCTCCGCCAACGGGGACGGCCCCGTCCTCGTTTTTGCAGCCGGGGTTTCACAACTTGGCCGTGTAGCCGTCACCCCGTGTTCATAATTCAATTGCCAGAAGCTCCCTGGAATCCTTCTGAGACAGCCCGCCAGCCGGGCTGGACCGTGATGCCAGAGAGGGCCGGACCATGGCCGATTGCCACGATACGCCCGCCGAAGCGCGGCCTTCCGACGCCCGAAGCGTCGAGCGGGCGGCGACGCTGCCGCCGGGGATCCGCGACCATCTCGGTGCCCAGCTGCGCGAGACCTACGCCCTGCTGCTGACGGAAGCGCCGGACGCGTTCGTCACGCTGATCGAGCGGCTGACCGGGCAGCTCGACGGCCAGGACGCCGCCGCCGAGAAGGCCTTCGGCCAGGATCTGATCGGGGCGCTGCCCGGACTTCGCGCCTTCGCACTCTCCCTCGCCGTCAGCCCGGCCCGGGCCGACGACCTCGTGCAGGAGACCCTGCTCAAGGCCTGGGCCAACCGCGAGAAGTTCCGGCCCGGCACGAACTTCACCGCGTGGCTGTTCACCATCCTGCGCAACCAGTTCTACAGCGAGATCCGCAAGCATCGCCGCGAGGTGGAGGACGTCGACGGCGCCGCCGCCTCGACGCTGATCAGCCTGCCCGATCAGGTCGAGCGCATCGCCCTGCAGAACGTCTGGTCGACGATGGCGAAGCTGCCGGCCTCCCAGCGCGAGGCCTTGCTCCTCGTCGGGGCGCACGGCCTGACCTACGAAGCCGCCGCCGAGGTGATCGGTTGCCAGATCGGCACCGTGAAGAGCCGGGTCAGCCGCGCCCGCTCCTGGCTCGCCGACGCCCTCGGCATGGAGCGCGCCGAGCAGCCGACCGCCTGAACGGACGCCGCTTCGGGCGGCCGAGACGCCGTCCGGCGCCTGCACATTCGGTCGAGTGTGGCCGGGCGCAGCCACCGCCACGCCCGGCAATCTGCTAGGGCTCGGGCATGACCGCTCCGAGCCATCGCCCGGCGCGCGGCCCACGGGGCGGCGCGCGATGATCCGATCCATCCTCTCCGTCGGCGGCTGGACGCTGGTCTCGCGGGTCACGGGCTTCGCCCGCGACGTGGTGATGGCGGCCGTGATGGGCGCGGGGCCGGTGGCCGACGCCTTCGTGGTGGCCTTTCGGCTGCCGAACCACTTCCGGGCGATCTTCGGCGAGGGCGCCTTCAACACCGCCTTCGTGCCGGCCTATGCGGGGCTCGCGGAGGCCGGAACGCCGGGTGCGGCCCGCGCCTTCGCCGACCGGGCCTTCAGCCTGATGCTGGCGGTGCAAGTGGCGCTGCTCGCCGTCGCGCTTCCGACGATGCCCCTGGTCGTCCGGGCCCTGGCGCCGGGCTTCTCCGAGGATCCGGAGCGCTTCACCCTCGCGGTCTCGCTCACCCGCATCACCTTCCCGTACCTGCTGTTCATGACGCTGGTGACGCTGCTCTCGGGCGTCCTCAACGCGCACAGGCGCTTCGCCGCCGCCGCCGGTGCGCCGGTGCTGCTCAACCTCGCGATGCTGGCGGCCCTCGCCCTGGCCTTCCTGTTCCCGAACGCGGCCTACGCCGCCGCCTGGGGCGTCGCCGTCTCGGGCGTGCTGCAATTCGGGCTGGTCTGGTGGGACGCGCGCCGGGCGGGCGTCGCCCCGCGCCTCGCCCGCCCGACCTTCGCCGATCCGGCGATGCGCCGCTTCTTCGCCGTGCTCGGCCCCGCGGTGATCGGCTCGGCCGGCTTCCAGATCGCGGCCTTCGCCGACACCATCATCGCGAGCCTGCTGCCGACCGGGGCCGTCTCGGCGCTCTACTACGCCGACCGCCTCTACCAGCTGCCCTTCGGGGTCATCGCGATCGCGGCCGGCACGGTGCTGCTGCCCGAGATGAGTCGGCGGATCGCAGCCGGCGACGCCGCCGGGGCCCACGCGGCGCAGAACCGGGCGGCGGGCTTCTCGCTCGCCCTGTCGGCACCCTTCACCGTGGCCTTCCTGACGCTGCCGGGGCTCGTCATGGCGGCGCTGTTCCAGCGCGGCGCCTTCTCGGCGGAGGACGCGGCGCGCGCCGCCTCCGTGCTCGCGGCCTACGGGCTCGCTTTGCCTGCCGTGGTGCTGGTGCGCAGCGCGGTGGCGAGCTTCTACGCGCGGCAGGACACGAAGACGCCGCTCTGGGCCTCGCTCAGCGCGATCCTGGTCAACGTCGCCCTGAAGCTCGTCCTTACCGGGCCCTACGGCGTCACCGGGCTGGCGCTCGCCACCGCCGTGAGCCAGTGGGTGAATCTCGCGCTCCTCATCGTCCTCGCCCGCCGCCGCGGCTGGATGGCGCCCGGCCGCACGCTCGGCCTGACGGTGCTCGGCGTCGCCGTCGCTTGCGCGGGCCTCGCCCTGGTGGCGCTCTACGGCCTGCCGCTCGCCGACCGGATCGTCCCGGCCCTGCCGCGCGGGCGCGAGATCGCCGTGCTCGCCGTGCTCGGGCTGGCGGGCGCCGCGGTCTACGGTGGGCTGCTCCTCGGGCTGCTGCACCTGTTCGGCCTGCGCCTGCGGCGGCGCTGACCGCCTGGACGGCGCCGAGCCTCCGCCCCAGATCCGCTGTCCGCGACGCCCGGAACCCGCCGATGTCCCAGCCTCTCCTCGCCGATGTCGAGGCCGTCCTGTTCGACGCCTACGGCACCCTGTTCGACGTGCACTCCGCCGTGCAGCGCCACGCCGACGCGGTCGGGCCCGACGCGGCCCGGCTCTCCGAGGTCTGGCGCAACAAGCAGCTCGAATACAGCTGGATCCGCGGGCTGGCGGGGCGCTACCGCAGCTTCTGGTCGCTCACCGAGGAGGCCCTCGACTACGCCCTCGCGCAGCATCCGGGTGTTGACCGGGCGCTCCGCGGACAACTTCTCGACGCCTACCGGGATCTCGATGCCTATCCGGATGTCCCGGGCGCGCTCGATGCCCTGCGGGCGCGGGGCCTTCGGACCGGGATCTTCTCCAACGGAGACCCCGCGATGCTCGCCCGCGCCGTCGCCTCGGCCCGGCTGGAAGCCCGCCTCGACGCGGTGCTCTCGGTCGAGGCGGCAAGGACCTTCAAGACGGATCCCCGCTCCTACGCGAGGGCCCTGGAGCAGATGGGCACCGCCAAGGACGCGGTCCTGTTCTGCTCCTCGAACCGCTGGGACGTCGCGGGGGCCGCTGCCTTCGGCCTGCGCTGCGCCTGGATCAACCGCAAGGGTCTGCCGGACGAGTACGCCGATCTGCCGCCGGCCGCGGTGATGTCGGGGCTCGACGGGCTGTTCCGATCCGGAACGAAACCCTGACGCGCACGTCTCGATTGCGCGCAGCCTGTTGGCGGATTGTTAAGCGTCCGACCGTTCAGTTCTCCAGCATCAGCGGGAGATCGTCAGCGTGCGTGCCATTTCGTTTTCCGGGCCGATCCGTCAGGGGGCGCGTGCCGCCCTGGCCGGGGCCCTTCTGCTCGCGGCCGTGGCGCCGGGTTCCGCCCGCGACGGCCGGAACGCCGCCCTGCTCGGCGGCCTCGCCGCGGGCGTGGTCGGCGGCGTCGCGGCGGGCGCCCTTCTCAACGGCGCCGAGCCGCCGCCGCCACCGGAATACCGCCCCCGCCGCGTGGTGGTGGAGGAGCCCGAGGAGGTCGTCGTGCGCCCTCGCCGCGGCCCGGTCTGCCACTACGAGCGCCGCAAGGTCTGGCTGAGCGACGAGGACTTCACCTACAAGCGCGTCGAGGTCTGCGAGTAAGCGGCCCGAGCCCCTTCCACGGGACGAGCCGTCCGGTGGCCGCCTCCCGGTCGATGCGCCTCGATGGTCGCGCATCGTCCTCTCCCGCGCAGGCCGCCCCTGGCGACCCGCCGCGTCCCGGGCCACCTTCTCCCGCAGAGGGAAGCGGGAGCCACGCGGGTCTCATCCGCGACGTGCGACCCCGACACGGGTGAGGAGAGGCGCGCCGCCGACGGAGCGTGAGTCCCCTCGAGGTTCTCTCAGGGCGTGGAGCGGAGCCGGGTCGATGTCGGCTGAGCCGACCTCACTTCACCACCAGCCAATCCTCCACCACGAGGGCGTCGAGGCCCGTGGTGTAGAACATCAGGATGGCGTCCTCCGCGCTGTGCAGGATCGGTTTGCCCATCACGTTGAAGCTGGTGTTGAGCAGGATCGGCACGCCGGTGAGCGCGGCGAATTCCGCGATCAGCGCGGCGTAGTCCGGATTGCGCGCGGCCGTCACGCTCTGCAGCCGCCCGGTGCCGTCCGCGTGGACGACCGCCGGCACCCGCGCCCGCACCGCCTCGCGCCAGACCAGGGTCCGCTCCATGTAGGGGCTGTCGGCGTAATCCTCGAACCAGTCCGGGCCGGCCTCGGCCAGGATCGAGGGCGCGAAGGGGCGGAAGGCCTCGCGGTACTTCACCTTGGCGTTGATCGCGTCCTTGGCGCCCTCGGGCCGCGGATCGGCCAGGATCGAGCGGTTGCCGAGCGCCCGCGGCCCGAACTCGGCGCGGCCCTGCACCCAGCCGACGAGCCCTCCCGCGCTAAGGATGCGTGCGGCCTCCCGCGTCGCCGCCGCGCGGCCGACGCGCCGGGCGCGAGGCTCCTGCTCGGCCAGCCGCTCCATCGGCTCGGTCGAGACGCGCGAGCCGAGATAGGGGGTGAGCGGCCGTGAGTCCGGTGCCGGCCCGGTCCAGTCCGGGTGATCGGCCGCAAAGGCGAGCCAGGCCGCGCCGACCGCGTTGCCGTCGTCGCCCGGCGCCGAGGGCACGTGCAGGCGCGCGAAGGACGAGCGCCCGAGCACGCGGCCGTTATAGGAGGAGTTGAGGCCGCAGCCCCCCGCGATGACGAGGTTCTCGTGGGGCGCCAGCGCCCAGGCCTCGGCCACCAGCACGTCCATCAGCTCGCAGAAGATCTCCTGCCCGCTGCGCGCGAGGTCGGCCCAGCCGGTCTCCGCGGTGTCGACCGGCCGGCTGGCCAGGATCTCGGCGGCGACCGCCTGCACCGTGGCGGCGTCCGAGAATTTGAGGCGCCCGCCCTCCACGCTGTAGAGCCGGCGCAGCTGCCCCATCAGCTCCGGGTCGGGCCGGCCGTAGGGCGCGAGCCCCATGATCTTCCATTCCTCGCCCTTGATCTGGTCGAAGCCCGCGAGATCCGTGACGAGGCCGTAGAGGAAGCCCACCGAGCCGCGCCCGCGCTGGCGCCGGACCTCCGCGATCCGGCCCGCGCGCAGGCTGTAGATCGCCGCGGCGCCGGTCTCGCCCATCCCGTCGACGACCACCGCCGTGGCGTCCCGGAACGGGCTGCCCCAGAGCGCGTAGGCGGCGTGCGCGAGATGGTGGGGGAAGCGGTGCTGCGCCACGATCTCGGCGCGCGGGGGGGCGCCGGTGCCGCGGGTCTCCTGGTTGAGGGCGAGCAGGGTGCCGTAGCCGGCCCGCGCCTGGGCCTGGGCGAGATCGGCGATGAAGATGCGCTCGGCCCGCTCCGGCACGAAGGAGCGGTTGAGCGTTGTGGGGTGGCGCGCCAGCGCCATCAGGTCGAAGGCGCCGCTGCCGGCCTGCCCCCGTAGGAACTCGGTGAACGGCTCGCCCCAGCTCGACGCCACCACGATCTCGGAGCCGCGCGGCACGTGCCGCTCGAGCAGGCCGATCATGCGGCCGGCCGGATCCGGCTCGCAATTGGGCGCCCGCTTGTACTGCAGGTAGCGCTCCGCCCCTTCGGCGAACAGGACGCTCCCGTCCGGGCCGACGAGGGCGAGGGCGGGGTCGTGGAAGGTGGTGGCGAGACCGAGATAGTAGCGCATGGGCCCCGGGTTAGTCCGCCCCGGCGCGGGCCGCAACGCGCGTCCGCGCCGGGGCGAGGGCCAGCACGAGAGCCCCGACGAGGCCCGAGAGCAGCGATCCGCCGAGCACGCCGAGCTTGGTCTCGGTCTCGTGGCCGGCATCCGTGAAGGCGAGCCCGCCGATGAACAGGCTCATGGTGAAGCCGATGCCGCAGAGCACCGCGACGCCGTAGACCTGGGTCCAGGTCGCCCCCGCCGGCCGCTGGGCGAGGCCGAGCGCGGTGGCGAGGCGCACGCAGGCGAACACGCCGACCTGCTTGCCGAGGAACAGGCCGAGCACGATGCCGAGGGTGAGGGGATGCAGCAGCGCCTCGCCGCTCAGGCCCCGCAGGTCCACCCCCGCATTGGCGAAGCCGAAGATCGGCACGATCGCGAAGGTGACGACGGGCGTCAGCGCGTGCTCCAGCCGGTGCAGGGGCGAGGTCGGGTCCTCCGTCCGTCCGGGGCTTGGGCGGATCGGGATCGTCAGGGCGAGGAGCACCCCCGCCACCGTGGCGTGGATGCCGGAGCGCAGCACCAGCACCCAGAGAACCAGCCCGATCGCGAGGTAGGGCCAGAGCCGCATCACCCCGAGGCGGTTCAGCCCGACGAGCAGCGCCAGGGCGACCGCGGCGCCGCCCAGCATCAGCGGGTCGAGGCCGCTCGTGTAGAACAGCGCGATGATGATCACCGCGCCGAGGTCGTCGACGATCGCCACCGCGCTCAGGAACACCTTGAGGGAGACCGGCACGCGCGAGCCCAGCAGCGCCAGCACGCCGAGCGCGAAGGCGATGTCGGTCGCCGCCGGGATCGCCCAGCCCCGTGCCGTCCCGGTGCCGGCGTTGAGGGCGAGGTAGGCGAGGGCGGGCACCGCCATGCCGCCGAGCGCGGCGATCCCCGGCAGCGCCCGGTCCGGCCAGGTGCGCAGCCGCCCGTCGAGGGCCTCGCGCTTGATCTCCAGCCCGACGAGCAGGAAGAACACCACCATCAGGCCGTCATTGACCCAGTGCTGCACGCTCAGGGGCCCGAGGGGGACGTGGAGCGCGTGGGCATAGGCCGCGCCGAGGCCCGAATTCGCGACGACGAGGGCGAGCGCGGCGGCCGCCATCAGGACGAGGCCGCCGCCCGCCTCGCTGGTCAGCGCCGTGCGGATCGCGGAGAGGGGGCGATTCGGTCTGGGAATCTGGCTCATCCCCGCCGGGTGCCCCGGATGGCCGCCCGGTTCAACCCTGGCCGTCTCCGGCCGAGCGTTCCCGCGGTTGCGATCGGCCGGCGGAGGGTGCACCTCCGCCCGGCGGTGACCGCCGCCGCGCGGCCAGCGAACCAGGGGCGCCGCCTCCCGTCACGGATCTCCACATGCTCGGCACCATCGGCTTTGCCCTCCTCGCCGGCCTGCTCTCGACACTCTCCCCCTGCGTGCTGCCGCTGATCCCGATCGTGCTCGCCGCCGCGGCCTCGGAGCACCGGCTCGGACCGGCGGCGCTCGCGGCCGGTCTGGCGCTGGCCTTCACGGGGATCGGCCTGTTCGTGGCCACGATCGGCTTCGCCATCGGCCTCGACGGCGACGTCTTCCGCACGGCCGGCGCGGTTCTGATGGTCGCTCTGGGCCTCGTGCTGATGCTGCCGGGGCTGCAGGCGCGGGTCGCCACCGCGGCGGGGCCGGCCGGCGCCTGGGCGGGTCAGCGCCTCGGCCGGGTCTCGGGCAGCGGGCTCGGCGGCCAGTTCGGCGTCGGGCTCCTCCTCGGAGCGGCCTGGAGCCCCTGCGTCGGGCCGACGCTCGGCGCCGCCTCGCTGCTCGCCGCGCGAGGGCAGCACCTCGGCGGCGTGGCGCTGACCATGCTGGCCTTCGGGATCGGCGCGGCGCTGCCGCTGCTGCTGCTCGGCCTTCTCTCCCGCGAGGCGCTGATGCGCTGGCGCGGCGGCCTCGCGGCGGTCGGGCAGCGCGCCAAGATTGCCATGGGGGCGGTGCTGGTCGTCCTCGGCCTCCTCGTCCTCGGCGGGCTCGACAAGCGGGCCGAGAGCTGGGCCGTCGCCGCCGCGCCCGACTGGCTCACCGCCCTGACCACCCGGTACTGAGCCGGCTCGCCGTTCGGGATCCGAATCCTTCGCCGCCGCAACGATCCCAGTGCTCCGCAGGATGTGAACGGCCCCCGCTTTCCCCGCTTGCCCAAGCGTGACAGGCCTGGGTGCGACGAACCGGACAGGAAGCCCCTCATCATGGCACCGCGCGAACCCATCCTCACGCTCGTCCCCATTGCGGAGCTGCGCCCGACGCAGATGACGGTGGGCTATCGCGAGGTCGCGGAGAAGCGCCGCCGCTGGCGCGCGCACGACCCGGAGAAGAAGCAGGAATTCCTGGGCTCGCACATGATCCCGACCCTGCTCGGGCCGAAGAAGCGCCACTACGTCATCGATCACCACCACCTGTCCCGTGCCCTGCACGAGGAGGGCGTCGAGAAGGTCCTGGTCACCGTCGTCGCCGATCTGCACAAGCTCGACAAGGACGCCTTCTGGACGGTGTGCGACCACAAGTCCTGGGCCCATCCCTACGATGCCGAGGGCGTCCGTGCCGGGTTCAAGGACATCCCGAAGGCGATCGTGGACCTCGCCGACGATCCCTTCCGCAGCCTCGCGGGCGAGCTGCGCCGCGCGGGCGGGTTCGCCAAGGACACCACCCCGTTCAGCGAGTTCCTCTGGGCCGATTTCCTGCGGCGCAACCTCAAGGCCAAGCGCGTGGAGAACGATTTCGACGCGGCGCTGGAGGAGGCTCTGAGCCTCGCGAAATCCGAGGAAGCCGGTTACCTGCCGGGCTGGTGCGGTCCGGTGCGGGGCTGAGGGCTCGCCCGGGGCACCCGGCGTCCGGCCGGGGCGCGGCTGGCGCGCGTCGCGTGGTTCGGCCCGCGACGGGATTCCGCGGGCGCCCGTCGCGTGGTTCTGCCCTCGACGCGAGCCCGCCGGACCGGCTAGACAGGCTGCGCATGATCGCTCCGCGCCACGCCCTCCTCACCGCCCTCGCGACGCTTCTCGGCGCGGGGTGCCTCCTCGGAGCCGCCCAGGCGCAGGACCGCGGCACGCTGACTCCGAAGCCGCTGCCGCCGCTGGAGAATCCGGACGCCCCATCGACGCCGGCCAAGGCCCTGTTCGGCCGGGTCGCCGGGCCAGCGTCGGGGCCCGCCCGCGCCTACGGCTCCTACGCCAAGGGCTGCTTCGCGGGCGGCGAGGCGCTGCCGGTCGACGGGGCGACGTGGCAGGTGATGCGGCTCTCGCGCAACCGGATGTGGGGCACGCCCCATCTCGTCGATTTCCTCGAGCGCCTGTCGAGTCAGGCCCCCCGCGTCGGCTGGCCGGGGCTCCTCGTCGGCGACATGTCCCAGCCCCGCGGCGGCCCGATGCTGACGGGGCACGCCTCGCACCAGCTCGGCCTCGACGCCGACGTCTGGCTCACCCCGATGCCGGACCGGCGCTTCTCGCGCCTGGAGCGCGAGGAGACCTCGGCCACCAATGTCGTGCGCGACGACCGGCTCGACATCGACCCGCAGGTCTGGCGGCCCGAGCACCTGCGCATCATCCGTCTCGCCGCCGAGCAGCCCGAGGTCGCCCGCATCTTCGTGAACCCGGCGATCAAGAAGGCGCTCTGCCGCGAGGCCGGGGGCAACCGCTCCTGGTTGACCAAGGTGCGCCCGATGTACGGGCACAATTACCATTTCCATATCCGGCTCTCCTGCCCGGACGGGCAGGGGGCCTGCGACGACCAAGCCCCGCCGCCGCCCGGCGACGGCTGCGGCGACGAACTGGCCTATTGGTTCAGCGACGCGATCCTGAACCCGAAGCCACCGAAGGTGAAGCCGAAGCCCCGGCCCCCGATGACGATGGCCGCGCTGCCCGCCGCCTGCCGGGCCGTGCTGAAGGCCCCCTGACCGGAGGCCCGCGACGGCCGCGGCCCGGCTCGCCGACTGGCCCGGCGCATGCGTACAGCCCCGCCCATCCTGGAGACGTGACGCCTTGACCGATACCGCGCGCCGGCCCGATCATGAGATCGACCCGCTTTTCCTCGCCCGCCGCTCGCCGCGCGCCTTCACCGGCGAGGCGGTGCCCGAATCCGAGCTGATGCGGATGATCGAAGCGGCGCGCTGGGCGCCCTCGGCCTACAATTCGCAGCCCTGGCGCTTCCTCTACGCGCTGCGCGGCGACGCGTACTGGGAGACGTTCTTCGGCCTGATCGTGCCCGGCAACCAGAAATGGGTGAAGGACACCGGCGCGATCCTGTTCCTGGTCTCGAACAGCCTGATGAAGGCCGGCGACGCGCTGAAGCCGTCGTGGAGCCACTCCCTCGACGCGGGCGCGGCCTCGCTCGCCTTCCAGTTGCAGGCGATCCGGCAGGGCTGGCACGCCCACGGCATGACCGGGTTCGACCACGAGCGCGCGCCGACGGTGCTCAACGTACCCGCCGACCACCGCATCGAGGCGGCCTACGCGGTCGGCCGCGCCATCGCCCCGGAGGCGCTGAGCGAGGAGCAGCGCCCGCGCGAGGCCCCGAACGGCCGCCGCCCGATCACCGACTTCACCTTCGCGGGCGGCTTCCCGAACCGGGATTGAGGCCGGCCCGGGACCGATCCGCCGCGTCCCCGCGACGGGCAGCCGAGCGAGACACCGATGAGCGACCAGGGAAGCGATTCCACCCCAGGCCTGCAGGCGATCGCCGACCGCTACGGCGTCGGCCTCGACGCGGTGCGCCACCTCCTCGGCGCGCTGGAGCGCGGACAGGGCAACATGGCCCAGTTCGATCACCCCGATCTCGGCGGCATGGGCCAGTGGTCGGCGGGCGGCATGATCATGGTCGGGCGGATGTTCGACGACGAGTTGCGGGCCCGGGTCGCCGGCCTGTTCAACGAACTCGTCGCGACGCGGCCCGCGGGCGGCTGGTCCGGGGCTGAGGGGCGGCAGGATTCCGGCGGCGGAACGTGGTGGCCCTCGGGCCTCGGCGCGCCGTCGAGCGTCGGCTCGCAGAACGGCCTGCGCTACGCCTATTTCCCGGAGACGCGGCGTCTCGCGATCGATTCGGGTTCCGGCACGACCCTCTACGACACCGGCGACCACCACATCTCCGGCGTCTCGCAATCGAACGGGACGCTGGTCTTCTCCGGCGCGCAGGGGACGATCGCCCTCGACCGGCTGCGGCGGGTCGGCGCCGAGGCCGAGGCCGCGATGCGCCATCCCGAGCCGCCCGAGAGACCCGAAGTCCCGCAGATGCCGTCCGCGTCGGAGCCGGCCGGATCCGGCACACCGCCGTCACGGCCCGCGGGCGACATCCTGGGCACGATCGAGCGCCTCGCCGACCTCCGTGCCCGCGGCGTTCTGACCGAGCAGGAATTCACAGCCAAGAAGGCCGAGTTGCTCTCCCGCCTCTGAGGGGAAGCGCCATATCGGACCTGCGGCCGCGATCGGGTCGCGGGACACCGCATGGCGCTCACCCGAGACCTCCTCGACATCACCCGGATCTATCACGAGGCCGCGGTGCCGGATTTCACGCGGGGGCGCGAGATCCTCGACCGTTTCCCGGACGCCGAGCGCATCCTCGTCCCCTCGCACTGGAACATCCCGGACCTGCACGGCAATGCCGGCTCAGTGGAGGATTGGGTGCGGATCAAGCGCTCGACCCTCGTGCTCGGCGTCAAGAAGGGCCTGACCATGCGGCCGAACGGGCGCAGCGCCCATTTCATCGCGCCCTCGACCTCGAACGGCTGCGCCATGGCCTGCGCCTATTGCTACGTGCCGCGCCGCAAGGGCTTCTCCAACCCGATCTCGCTCTTCGTGAACGTCGAGGCCGCCTGCACGGCGATCCGGCGCCACGCCGAGCGGCAGGGCCCGCTGCCCGAGCCCGACCAGATCGATCCGGCCGCCTGGGTCTACGACATCGGCGAGAACGGCGACCTCTCGGTCGACGCGGCCGTCAGCGAGACCGTGCGGGACCTCGTCGCGCTGTTCCGCGACTTGCCGAATGCCAAGGCCTCCTTCGCCACCAAGGCGGTCAACCGCGACCTACTCGGCTACGAGCCGCAGGGGCGCACGCGCATCCGCTTCTCGCTGATGCCGGCGCGGATCGCCCGGATCGTCGACGTGCGCACCGCCCCGATCCCAGAGCGGATCGCCGCGATCGACGACTTCGTGGCCGCCGGCTACGAGGTCCACGCCAATTTCTCGCCCGTCATCCTCTACGAGGGGTGGGAGGCGGATTGGCGCGCCCTGTTCGAGGAGATCGCCGACACGCTGTCGCCCCGCGCCCGGGCGCAGCTCAAGTGCGAGATCATCATGCTGACCCACAATGCGGGGCTGCACGCGGTCAATCTCGGCTGGCACCCCAAGGCCGAGGACCTGCTCTGGCGCCCCGATATCCAGGAGGCCAAGGTCTCGGAGGGCGGCGGCGCGAACGTGCGCTACCGCGCGGGCTGGAAGGGCCGCTGGCTTGCCCGCTTCAAGGGTTTGCTCGCCGAGACCCTGCCGGATTGCACCGTGCGGTACGCGTTCTGATGCCTGTCTGGCACGGGCCTCGCTGAACCGGCTCGCTCCCGCCGCGTTGGCGCCGGGACCGGAACGGGAGGATGCGGGTGGCCGATCACGAGACCTATCTGGGCGAGGCGGTGGCGATCGCCCGCGAGAACGTGGAGGCCGGCGGCACGGCCTACGGCGCGGTGATCGTCCGGGACGGAACGGTGGTGGCGAGAGCCGCCAACACCGTCCACGCGACGAACGACCCGACCGACCATGCGGAGATGGTGGCTCTGCGCGCGGCGAGCCGGGCGCTGGGGCGCCGCGACCTCTCCGACTGCATCGTCTACGCCAGCGGCCAGCCCTGCCCGATGTGCCACGCGGCGATGCGGCTCTCGGGCGTTCAGGAGGGCTATTTCGCCTACACCGCAGAGGAGGCGGCCGAGCACGGGGCGGCCAATGCCGGCCTCTACGCCGAATTGTGCCGCCCGCTCGCCGAGCAGCCGATGCGGCTCCGGCAGATGCGGCCGGCGGGCGAGAGCCCCTACGCCGCCTGGGCGGCGCGCAAGCGCGGCTGAGTGCGGTGCGCGCCCGGCCTCAATGGGTCCAGGGCGCCGTGCGGTTGAACTTGAAATTGTCCGAGTAGGACAAGCCCTTGCGCAGCACCGGCTTCTGCGGCTCCTCGACCCGGTAGCTGATCCCGGCGCGCTCGGCGTAGGCCACGGCCTCCTCGCGCGTGTCGAACTCGAGGCGGACCTGCTGGAGCATGTCGGAGGAGCCGACCCAGCCCATCAGCGGGTCGGTCTCGCGCGGGCTGGTCGCGTCGAATTCCAGCATCCAGGTCTTGGTGCGGGCGAGACCCGACTGCGAGGCGTCCTTGGTGGGCTGGTAGATGCGGGCGCTCGACATGGTGGTCTCAGAGGGCTCCGGAACGCGGGCTCGAACGATGGTCGGGGCGATAGGATTCGAACCTACGACCCCCTGGTCCCAAACCAGGTGCGCTACCAGACTGCGCTACACCCCGACACGCCCACGGTTCTAGGAGGTCCGGACCTGAGCGGCAAGGCGCGTCCGGGTCGCGGCGTCTCCATTCCTTATTCGCGCGCCGCATTCGCTTGACCGGTCCGGCCGCGCGACCCACCTCGGCGCATGAGGGGCGAACCCGGAAGGACGCGATGATCGAGCTCTATTATTGGCCGACCCCGAACGGCCACAAGGTGACGATGTTCCTGGAGGAGGCGGGCCTCCCCTACCGGATCCACGGCGTCAACATCGGCGCGGGCGAGCAGTTCAAGCCCGATTTCCTGAAGATCGCCCCGAACAACCGCATGCCGGCCATCGTCGACGACGAGCCGCAGGGCGGCGGCGCGCCGGTCTCGCTCTTCGAATCGGGCGCGATCCTGCTCTACCTCGCCGAGAAGACCGGCCGGTTCCTCCCCGCCGACCTGCGCGGCCGGGCCGAGACCCTGCAATGGCTGTTCTGGCAGATGGGCGGCCTCGGGCCGATGCTCGGCCAGAACCACCATTTCTCCCAATACGCTCCCGAGAAGATCCCCTACGCGATCAGCCGCTACGTCAACGAGACCAACCGCCTCTACGGCGTGCTCGACCGGCGGCTGGCGGATCGGGCCTTCGTGGCGGGCGCCGACTACACCATCGCCGACATGGCGGCCTATCCGTGGATCGTGCCGTGGGAGAAGCAGGGCCAGAATCTCGACGACCACCCGAACCTGAAGCGCTGGTTCGAGGCGATCCGCGAGCGCCCCGGCACGCAGGCGGCCTACGCCCGGGCGCCGGAGGTCAATCCCGACCACGGCAAGACCATGAGCGAGGAGGCCAAGAAGGTGATGTTCGGCCAGAACGCCGCGAATACGAAGCGCTGATCGCCAACCCTCCCCCCTTTGCGGGGGAGGGTGCCTCGCGGATGCGAGGCGGGAGAGGGAGCAACGGTTCAGGTAAGTGCACGGCATCGACGCTGAGTCCGTTCCCGGAAGCGTCGCACCCCTCACCCGACCCGCTTCGCGGGCCACCCTCCCCCGCAGAGGGGGGGAGGGAGGGCGCGCTACTGTTGCAACTCGCCCAGCTTCACCGGCGCCGCGTGCGGGCGCGAGGCGAGCATCGTGTCGATCAGGGCCAGCACCTCGGCCCGCCCGCAATTGGCCGCCGGCTCGAACGGCGTCCAGGTCTGGGTGAAATCGAGCCGCTCGAACACGTCGCGGTAGCGGCGCAGCTCGCCCACCGTCAGCGGCACCCCGCGCACGAAGGCCTTGTGGGCCGAGATCGTGAGCGCCCGGCGGACATTCTGGGGATCCAGCTCGAACTTCAGGGCGTCGCCGCAGAAGCAGATCCGGCGGCGCCGGTCGAGCAGCACCGCGTGCCCGTCGAAATGGCCGGCGGTGCGGTGCAGCTCGAGGCCCGGCAGCGGCTCGAGGAAATCGTCGTAGGGCCAGGAGACTTGGAGCGCCGCGCTCCAGGTGAAGTCGGCGGCCGGCAGGCACAGCTCCGGGTCGAATCGGTCCTGCAGCTGCACCAGGGCGCCGTAGGCATGGGGGTGCGAGGCCGAGAGCACCTGCATGCCGCCGAGGCTGGCGATCTGGTCGAGGGCGGCCTCGCTGAAGACCGGGCAGCCCTCGAAGCCCATATTCCCCGCCTCCGTCCGGATCAGGTAGGCGGACGGCCCTATCCCGGAGACCGGTTCGTTCCAGAAGCGCCAGATTCCCGGCTCGAGCTCCTCCCAGTGGCACGGGAACGCATCCTGCGCCTCCCGCTCGCTCCGGAAGCGCCAGCCGTCCTGCGGCACCACGTGGCGCGCGTCGAGGCACATCGGGCAGGCGGCGGGCGCCTCGAAGTGGCGCTGCCAGAACCCGCAATTGTCGCAGGTATAGGCGGGGAGCTTCAGGGCGCCCGCGAAGGGCAGGTAGCCGGGCACTGAGGGACGCTCGCGGTTCGGGGACGGGGCCGCTTCCTATCAGGCCGCGCGCGCGGATGCAGCCCGTCCACGCGGACGCAGCCCGTGCCGCCGTCGCGGGTGCCTCAACGACGAGGCCCGCCGATCCGAAGACCGGCGGGCCCCGAGACGTCCCGGCGCGCGCGTCAATGAGCCGGGGTCGGCTGGCCATGGCCCCCGGGATCGGCGGCGTCGCCGTGGGGCCGCTTGCCGCGCTTGCGCTCGATCCAGAGCACGATCTTGCGGATCACCACGTAGAAGACCGGCGTCAGGAACAGGCCGAAGAAGGTCGCGCCGATCATGCCGAAGAACACCGCGGTGCCGAGCGCCTGGCGCATCTCGGCGCCCGGGCCGGTGGCGACCACCAGCGGCAGGGTGCCGAGGATGAAGGCGAAGGCCGTCATCAGGATCGGGCGCAGGCGCAGGCGGCAGGCCTGGACCGCGGCCTCCACCGGCCCCTTGCGCTCGTTGTTCTCGATGTCGTGCGCGAACTCGACGATCAGGATGGCGTTCTTGGCCGCCAGGCCGATCAGCACGATCAGGCCGATCTGGGTCAGGATGTTGTTGTCCTGTCCCCTGAGCTGAACCCCGAACAGCGCGGCCAGCACGCCGGTCGGCACCACGAGCAGGATCGCCAGCGGCAGCGCCCAGGATTCGTACTGCGCCGCGAGCACCAGGAAGACGAGCAGCACGCCGAGCGCGAAGACGTAGATCGCCGTGTTGCCCGCCGCCTTCTGCTGGAAGGCGATCTCGGTCCAGTCGTAGGCGAAGCCGTCCGGCAGGCTCTTCTTGGCGATCGCCTCCATGGCGTCGAGGGCTTGGCCGGTGGAGATGCCGGGCTTGGCCGTGCCCTGGACCGGGACCGAGTAGTACAGGTTGAAGCGCTGCACGATCTGCGGGCCCGAGATCTCGCGGATCGTGGCCAGCGTGCCCATCGGCACCAGCGCGCCCGTCGAGGAACGGACCTTGAGCTGCTCGATGTCCTGCTTGGAGACGCGGAAGCGCGCGTCGCCCTGCACGCGGACCTGGTAGATGCGGCCCAGCGTGTTGAAGTCGTTGACGTAGGCGCCGCCGAGCGCCGCCTGCACCGTCGAGAACACGTTGCCGAGCGGCACGTTCAGCATCCGCGCCACGGTGCGGTCGATGTCGAGGTAGAGCTGGGGCGTGTCGTTGCCGAAGGTGGTGAACACCCGCTGCACGTCGTTGCTCTGGTTGGCCGTTCCCAGCATCTCGCCGACATTGGCGAGCAGCGGGCCGATCGCCGAGGATTGCCGGCTCTCGATCTGCATCTTGAAGCCGCCGCCCTGGCCGAGGCCGCGCACCGGCGGGGGCGGGATCACGATGACCCGGGCCTCCTGGATGTTGGCCGTCGCCTTGATCACGTCGTTGGTGATCACGGCGGCGCTGCGGCCGTGCTGGGCCCGCTCCTTGGCACCCGACAGCGTGATGAACATCACGCCCGAGTTGGTGGTGTTGGTGAAGGTCGCGCCGTCGAAGCCCGCGATGATGACGGTGTTGGTGACGCCGTCGATCTTGCGGGCCTCGGCTGCGGCCCGGTTCACCACCTCGGTGGTGCGGTCGAGCGAGGCGCCCGACGGCAGCTGCACCACGCCGATCAGGTAGCCCTGGTCCTGATCCGGGATGAAGCCCGTGGGCGTCGTCTTCACGAGGTGGAGCGTGCCCGCGATCACCGCCGCGTAGACGAGCAGCATCACGATCAGGCCGATCGTGTAGTCGGTGAGCCTGTGGATCGTGGCCGCGTAGGCGTTCGAGAGCCAGTCGAAGCCGCGGTTGAACAGGTCCGCGAGCCAGGAGACGAAGCGGAACAGGAAGAATTTCGGCTTGGTGTGCGCGTGGTGCGGCTTCAGCAGCAGCTTGCACAGCGCGGGCGAGAGGGTGAGCGAGTTGAAGGCCGAGATCAGCGTCGAGGCCGCGATGGTGAGCGCGAACTGCTTGTAGAACTGGCCCGAGATGCCCGGGATGAAGGCGGTGGGGATGAACACCGCCGCGAGCACCAGCGCGATGGCGATGACGGCGCCGCCGACCTCGTCCATCGTCTTGTGCGCGGCCTCGCCCGCCGAGAGCCCCTCGGCCATGTTCCGCTCGACGTTCTCCACCACCACGATGGCGTCGTCGACCACGATGCCGATGGCGAGCACGAGCCCGAACAGGGTGAGGTTGTTCAGCGAGAAGCCGAAGGCCGCCATCGCCGCGAAGGTGCCTACCAGCGACACGGGAATCGCGATCACCGGGATCAGCGCCGTGCGCCAGCTCTGGAGGAAGACCAGCACCACGATGACCACGAGGCCGACCGCCTCGAACAGGGTCTTGTAGACCTCCTGGATCGATTCCTCGATGAACTCGGTCGGGTTGTAGGCGATGCGGTACTCGACGTCCGGCGGGAAGTTCTTCTTCAAGTTCTCCATCACGTTGCGGACGGAGGCCGCCGCGTCCAGCGCGTTGGTGCCGGGCCGCTGGAAGGCGCCGATGCCGACCGCGGGCGTCGCGTTGAGGAAGGAGTTCGTCGTGTAGTCCTTCTGGCCCATCTCGACGCGGGCCACGTCCTTGACCCGGACGAGGCGCCCGTCGGAGTCCTTGACGATCACCTCGGCGAATTCCTCCGGCCTCTGGAAGCGACCCTGCGACTGCACGATGAGCTGGAAGGCCTGCCCCGTCGCGGCCGGAGGCGAGTTCAGGGCGCCGGCCGCCACCTGCACGTTCTGCTCCTGCAGGGCGGTGGTGACGTCGGTGGTGGTCAGCCCGTAGGCCGCGAGCTTGTTCGGGTCGAGCCAGATGCGCTCGGCGTACTCGTTGCCGCCGAAGATCGTGATGTCGCCGACGCCGTCGAGGCGCAGCAGCTCGTCGCGGATGTTCAGGTAGATGTAGTTGGCGAGGTAGTTCTGGTCGTAGGTCTTGTTCGGCGAGAGCAGGTGCACGACCAGCATCAGGTCGGGCGAGGCCTTGCGCACGGTGACGCCGAGGTTGCGCACGTCCGGCGGCAGGCGCGGCTGGGCCACCGAGAGCCGGTTCTGCACCAGCACGTTCGCGATATCGAGGTTGGTGCCGACCTTGAACGTCACGGTCAGCAGCATGTTGCCGTCGTTCGTGGAGAGCGACGTCATGTAGAGCATGTTGTCGACGCCGTTGACCTCCTGCTCGATCGGCGTCGCGATCGTGGCGGCCACGGTCTCGGCGTTGGCGCCAGGGAACGAGGCGCGCACGGTCACGGTCGGCGGCACGATCTCCGGGTACTGCGCCACCGGCAGCGCCAGGTAGGAGACGTAGCCGAGGATCAGGAAGACGATCGACGTGACCGAGGCGAAGATCGGCCGGTCAACGAAGAAATGTGCGAAACGCATGGGTCAAACCTCTCGGCACCGCGCCCTCACGGGCGGCGGCGGCCTGCGTCGTCTGCGGCGCGCCGCTGCGGGTGACCGCCGCGCGGCGATTCTCGAATCTTCGCGGGCCGGGCGCCGGGAGCCTGGGGTCCGGGCGCGGGGCCGCATCAGGTCTTGCTCGGCGGCAGGGTCGTCGATTCGGGCGTCACCTTGGCACCCGGACGGACGCGGGAGAGACCGTTGATCACGATGGTCTCCTCGCCCTTCAGCCCGGCCCGGATCACCCGGTAGCCGTCGACCTTCGGCCCGAGGGTGACCTCGCGCGCCTGGGCGGTGCCGTCGTCGGACACCACGTAGACGATGCGCTTGTCCTGGTTGGCCGAGACCGCGTCGTCGGGGATCATCACGCCCTGGAACGGCTTCGTCGCGGGCATCGCCACGATGCCGAACAGGCCCGGCTTGATGAATCCGTCCGGGTTGTCGACGGTGGCGCGCAGCAGCACCGTGCCGGTGGCGTTGTCGACGCGGTTGTCGACGAAGTCGAGCGTGCCCTTGCGGGTCGGCTTCTCCTCGCCGGTGAGCGCGATCATGATCGGCACGCCCTTGCCGCGCTGGGTCTGGCCCATGCCGATGCCGAGGGTGGTCTGGTATTTCAGGAACGACTTCTCGTCGACGGTGAAGCCGAAATAGATCGGGTCGAGCGAGACGATCGTGGTCAGCATCGTCTGGTCGGTGATGACGATGTTGCCCTCGGTGACGAGGCGGCGGCCGATGCGGCCGTTGATCGGCGACTTCACCTCGGTGAAGTCGTAGTTGAGCTGGGCGTTGCGGAGCGCGGCCTCGGCGCTGTCGACGTCGGCCTGGGCGGTCTGGGAGGCCTGCCGGCGCTGGTCGGTGACCTGCTCGGAGATGTTGCCGCCCTTCGACAGGGTCTGGGCGCGCTCCAGATCGGTCTGCGAGAACGAGAGCCGGGCCTTGGCGGAGGTGAGGGCCGCCTGGGCCTGCTCCAGCGCCGCCTTGTAGGGCCGGCGGTCGATGATGAAGAGCACGTCGCCCTTCTTCACCGTGGCGCCGTCCATGAAGTTGATCTTCTCGAGGTAGCCGGTGACGCGGGCCCGGACCTCGACGTACTCGATCGGGTCGAAGCGACCGGTATACTGGTCCTGCTCCACGATCTCGCGCACCACCGGCTTGGCGACGGTGACCTTCGGCGGCGGCCCGCCGGGGGCCTGGGCGCGGGCCGCCGTGCCGCCGAGGAGCGCCGGGACCGCCACGAGGAGCGCGGCGAGGACGGGGGTGAGGCGGGCGAGCCGGCTTCGCATATCGGGGTCCCTGAGCGTCGGGCCGCCGCGGGCGAGGGGCGCCGCGGCCGGGATCGATGCGTGGTCAGAGGAGTCTGGACGGGTCTGCGCAGAGGGGGCGGACCTGCCCGGCATCCTGCGCCCTAATCCGTTGGCGCCGTCACCGGAGTGCGGCAGCACACACGGTGGTTCGGACGGGATGTCCGCCGCCGCGGCGGCCGGGCCGGCGGGGCGGCTACGCAACGGCTTCACCGGCGGCGTACCAATCCTTGAAGCCGCCGCGGTAATGCTCCTCCACGGCGACCCCCGCGGTCTGGGCCGCGTGCAGCGCGTGGAGCGATCGCACGCCGGCCGCGCAGGCGAAGACCGGGCGGCGCCCGTCCTCGGCGATCAGGGCCCGGATCGCCTCCGGATCGAAGCTGGAGAGCGGGTGCGTCACCGCGCCCGGGATATGTCCCGCGGCGTATTCGTACGGCTCGCGCACGTCGATCACCAGCATCGTGCCCTCGGCCAAGCCCCGCTTGACCGCATCCCGATCGAGATCGACCACCCGCATCGACATCCCTCCGGAGAGCGCGGAGCCACGGGCGCCCGGCCGCTCCGTCGAAGCCGCTGCGCCTGCGAATCCGCCGGCTGACGCTTTTCCGTATTCGTCAGTCCCTCCTTAGGCGTCGGACCTGGGCGGCGCAACACGCGGGCGGGTGCCGTCCGGGCCTGCCCCAGCCTGCCGCGAGGCCGCGCGATGCGCTAAGTCAGGGGCATGCGACAGCCGACCCGTGCCCGCCTCGCCCTGCTTCCCGCCCTCCTCGCCGCGCTGCTCTGGGCGCCCGTCGGCGGCGGGGCGGCCGGGGCGCAGGGGATCGCCGTGCCCGAGGCGCCGCCGATCCAGTCGGACGACGCCCGGATGCTGCCGGTGCTGGCCCATCGCGGCATGGTCGCCTCGCAGGAGGCGCGCGCGACGCGGATCGGCGTCGAGATCCTGAAACGGGGCGGCAACGCGGTCGATGCCGCCGTGGCGGTGGGCTTCGCCCTCGCCGTCACCCTGCCGCGGGCGGGCAATCTCGGCGGCGGCGGCTTCATGATGGTGCATCTCGCCGCGCGCGGCGAGACGGTGGCGATTGACTACCGCGAGACCGCCCCGCAGGCCGCGACCGCCGGCATGTTCCTCGGTCCCGACGGCGAGCCCGACCGCGCCGCCTCGACGAAGGGCGGCAAGGCGGTCGGCGTGCCCGGCACCGTGCGGGGCCTCGCCGAGGCGCACCGGCTCTACGGCTCGGGCACGCTCACCCTCGCCGACCTGATCGCCCCGGCCGAGCGCCTCGCCCGCGAGGGCATCGGCGTCGAGGGGGGGCTCGCCGATTCGCTGCCGCGCGCGGCCGGCCTCCTCGGCCAGTACCCGTCCTCCCGGGCGGTCTTCTTCCGGGGAGACAAGCCGCTCCAGCGCGGCGACACCCTGGTCCAGGCCGATCTCGCCGGGACGCTTCGGGCGATCGCCGAGCGCGGACCCGACGCCTTCTACACCGGCCCCATCGCCGAGCGGATCGCCGCGGCCGTGCGGGGGGCCGGCGGCATCATGGTGCCGGAGGATCTCGCCGCCTACGGGGTGAAGATCCGCGCGCCCGTGCGCGGGAGCTACCGCGGCTACGAGGTCGTCTCGATGCCGCCGCCCTCCTCGGGCGGCGTCCACCTGATCGAGATCCTCAACATCCTGGAGGGCTTCGACCTCGCCCGCATGGGCGCGGGCAGCGCCGCCGCGCTTCACACTCTGGCCGAGGCGATGAAGCCGGCCTACGCCGACCGGGCCGCCTTCCTGGGCGACCCGGACCGGGTGAGCATCCCGGTGAAGGGCCTCCTCGCCAAGGCCTATGCGGACCGGTTGCGGTCTCAGATCGACCCGGAGCGGGCGCGCCCGGCCGACGCGGTGCGGGCGGGCGACCCGCTGCCCTTCGAGCACGACCAGACCACGCATTTCTCGGTGGTCGACGCCGCCGGCAACGCGGTCGCCAACACCTACACGCTGAACTTCTCCTACGGGACGGGGCTCGTCGCCGAGGGCACGGGGGTGCTCCTCAACAACGAGATGGACGACTTCTCGGCCAAGCCCGGCGCCCAGAACGCCTACGGGCTGGTCGGCAGCGACGCCAACGCGGTGGCGGCCGGCGCCCGGCCGCTCTCCTCGATGACCCCGACCTTCCTGTTCCGGGACGGGCAGCTCTTCCTGGTGACGGGAAGCCCCGGCGGCAGCCGGATCATCACCACGGTGCTGCAGGTGATCGTCAACCTCGTCGATTTCCGCATGAACCTCGCCGAGGCGGTCGATGCCCCGCGCATCCACCACCAGTGGCGCCCGGACGTGCTGATGGCCGAGGAGGGCCTCTCGCCCGACACCCTCGCGCTGCTGCGGGCCAAGGGGCACAGCGTGAAGGTCGGGGCGAGCTCGGGCTCCGCCAACTCGGTGATGCGCCTCGACGGCCTCCTCGCGGGCGCCGCGGACCCGCGCCAGCGCAGCACGCTGGCCGACGGCTACTGACGAGCCTCTTGATACTGACGGACCTCTTGGTCCGGTGCGGCAACGCGCGCTAAAGCAGACCGCCTCGGACAGGTCCCCATGCTCGCGTTGCGCTCCCTCGCCTTCAACCTCGCCTTCTACGCGGCCACCACGCTGATCGCGCTCCTCGGCCTGCCCGCCCTGGTCTCGCGCCGGTCGGTGCTCGGCATCGCGCGGCTCTGGGGCCGCACGACGCTGTGGCTGCTGCGGGTCTGCGCCGGGATCCGGGTCGAGTTCCGCGGGCTCGAGCACATCCCGCCGGGGCCCCTCCTGATCGGGGCCAAGCATCAATCGGCGCTGGAGACGCTGGCGCTCTGCACGGTGTTCCCGGAATTCGCCTACGTGCTGAAGCGCGAGCTGCTCTTCATCCCGGTGGTCGGCTGGTTCCTGTCGCGCGGCGGCATGGTGGCGATCGACCGCTCCAAGGGCAGCCGCGCCATGACGCTGATGAACGCGGCCGCAGCCGACGCCATCGCGCACGGGCGCCAGCTCATCATCTTCCCGGAGGGGACGCGCCGGCCGCCCAACGCCGAGCCCGCCTACAAGCAGGGCCTCTCGCATCTCTACGTCGGCCTCGGCGTGCCCTGCCTGCCCGCGGCGCTGAACACCGGCCTGTTCTGGCCGCGGCGCGGCTTCGTCCGGCGCCCCGGCACCGCGGTGATCGAGTTCCTGCCCACGATCCCGCCGGGCCTCGCGCGGGCCGACTTCATGACCGAGATCGAGGCGCGCATCGAGACGGCCTCGAACGCGCTGCTCGCCAAGGCCCGCGCCGAGCTCGCCGCATGCGGCCATCCGGTCCCCGACCCGAAGCCCAAGCTTCCGCGGCCGGCCTGAGCGACCCGACACGGACGGCGTCCGGGCCGTGGGCACGGTCGGCGAACCGCCGACGTCGCGCGCGGGACCGTCCGCTCTCGGACACCCGATGCTCCGGCGGCCCCTGCGCCCCCGTGTCCCGCTTGTGGATAACTTGCTCCGTTCCCACCTCAGACCCATGGATGCGTCGCCCTTGACGCCTGTGGATGACGCGGGATAGTTTAGAACAAATGGAGAACAAACGAGCCCTGTCCTGGTCGGCCGCGCTCCGCGACCTGAAGGACGATCGCACACGGAGGCAGGACGTGCGGGAAGAACGCCTGAGGACGACGGCCGGCCTGCGCGGCAGCCCGGCCCTGGCGCTCTCGGCTTGGCGCGGCCGTTCCGGCAAGCGCTACGTGGTGGGCGTGCACAGCCTCGGCGAGCCGGATCTCGACGAGGTCGGCCCGGCCGTGGTTCTGGCGGTCCGGCGCGACCCGGCCGGCATCGCGGAGCTGGTCTCGGTCGCGACCTCGGGCGAGAGCCCGCGGGCGCATCTCGGCCGGACCTGGCTCGCCCGGGTGCGGGAACGGGGCGCCACCGAGATGCACGTGCACCGCCTCGCCGAGGACGACGCGGCGCGCGCCGCCATCGTGGACGACCTCGCGACCGAGCCGGCCTGAGGCCCCGCGTCCTATTTTCGCCCCGCCCGTCCGGCTTGTTGCGCCCCGGCACGCGGTGCGTGCGTGAGCCCGCGAGGGCGGCGGGGCAAGGGAGCGGACGCGATGGTGCAGGGCCCGGTGCAGGACGAGGCGAGCCGGACGGACCCGGCCCGGCGCGGATCCGGCGGTCCGCCCCCGGACGGCCCCGCACCCGGCCGGCGCTCCCGCCGCGGGCTGTTCCTGCCCTACATCCTGCTCGCGGTCGTCGCCGTGATCTGGTCGGGCGGCTGGTTCTACCTGCAGAACCGCGCCGGCCGCGAGATCGACGGCTGGCTCGCCCGCGAGACGGCCGCCGGGCGGAACTGGACCTGCGCCGACCGCACGATCACCGGCTTTCCGTTCCGGCTCGAGCTGCGCTGCGCCTCCGTCTCGCTCGATCGCTCCGACAGCCGCTTCAGCCTCGGGCCGCTGACCGCCGTCGTGCAGGTCTACCAGCCGCGCCACGCCCTGTTCGAGGCCAAGGGCCCGTTCCGCGTCGCGCAGGGCGACCTGACCGGCGAGGCGGATTGGTCCGCCCTGCAGGGCAGCTTCCACGGCGCGGCGGACGGCTTCGTGCGCGCCTCGCTCGCGGTCGACGCTCCCCAGGTCCGCGTCGCCGGGGGGACCCCCGAACCGATCGCGGTCTCGGCCAAGCACCTCGAGCTGCATGCCCGTCCGACCCCGGGGCGATTCGATTCGGACGGTGCCGTCGACATCAGTCTCCGGCTCGCCCAGGCCCTCGTGCCGCAGCTCGACGCGCTCGTGGGAAATGCCGATCCGGCCGACGTCGCCCTCGACGCGACGGTGAACCGCGCGACCGTGCTGCGCACCGGCACGGTCGCGCGCGAGCTGGAAACCTGGCGGCAGGCCGACGGCAGCCTCGACATCGCCGGGCTCTCGATCGCCAAGGGCGACCGGCGCCTCCAGGCCAAGGGCAGCCTCGACCTCGACGACGCGCATCGCGCGGCCGGGCAGATCGCCGTGCGGGCCTCCGGGCTGGAGGCCCTCGTCGCCGGCATCGTCGGGCAGCGCTACGGCGCCGATCGCGGTGCCCTCGTGGGCAACCTGATCGGCGGCCTGCTGGGTTCGCTGCGCCCGCCGCCCGGCGCAGAGGCCGCCTCGCCCGGCGAGGCGGCGCTCAAGCCGCTGCCGCCCCTGCGCCTGACCGAAGGCCGCGTGATGCTCGGGCCCTTCGCGATCCCGAACGTCCGGCTCCAGCCGCTCTACTGAGGGCGCCTCGCCAAACGCCCGATCGTCGGACGGCCTCCCTCTGGCCGCGACCGCGCGGGCGGGTCGCGATCGCGGGACGGTGGGCGGGGCTCCCGCACCCCGCGGGTGCCCTCAGGCCTCGGGCTTGGGGCGGCGGCCGAAATCCGGCTCGGCCGTCTCCTGGCCCATCGCCACGATGCCGCGCCGGATGGCGCGGGTCCGGGTGAACAGCGCGTGGAGCGCCTCCCCGTCCCCCCAGCGGATCGCGCGGGCGAGGGCGGCCAGATCCTCGTTGAAGCGTCCGAGCATCTCCAGCACCGCGTCCCGGTTGGTCAGGAACACGTCCCGCCACATGGTCGGGTCGGAGGCCGCGATCCGGGTGAAATCGCGAAATCCGCCGGCCGAGAACTTGATCACCTCGGATTCCGTCACGGCCTCGAGGTCGGCGGCGGTGCCCACGATGTTGAAGGCGATCAGGTGCGGCACATGGCTGGTGATGGCCAGGACGAGGTCGTGGTGCTCGGGCGTCATGAACTCCACGATGGCGCCGAGCCCTTCCCAGAAGGCCTGGACCCGGGCGATCGCGGCGGGGTCCGTGCCCTCCGGCGGGGTCAGGATGCACCAGCGCTCGGCAAACAGCGTCGAGAAGCCCGCGTCGGGCCCCGAATATTCGGTGCCGGCCACCGGATGGCCCGGCACGAAGGCGACGCCCTCGGGCAGGTGGGGCGCCACCGCCGCGACCACGGAGCCCTTCACCGAGCCGACATCGGAGAGGACCGCGCCGGGCTTCAGGTGCGGGGCGATCTCGGCGGCCACCGGGCCGACGGCCCCGACCGGCACGCACAGCATCACCAGATCGGCCTCGGCGACGCCCGCCGCGAGATCGCCCGTCACCGTCCCGGCGAGGTCGAGCGCGCGCACCCGCGCCTGCACCGTCGGATCGGAATCGATCGCCACGATGGTCTCGGCGAGGCCGTAGCGGCGGGCGCCGCGGGCGATCGAGGAGCCGATCAGCCCGAGGCCGACGATGGCGAGCCGGCCGAGCGCGGGAGCGGCCTCAGGCATCCCAGCCCCGCACGAAGGCGCCGAGGGCGTCGAGGAAGGCCTCGTTGGCCTCCGCGCTCCCGACGGTGACCCGCAGGGCGTTCGGCAGCCCGTAGGAGGAGACCCGCCGGACGATCACGCCCCGCGCGGACAGGAAGGCGTCGGCCGCCGCGGCCGAGCGGGCGCGCAGGTCGGGGAAGTGCACGAGCAGGAAGTTCGCGACGCTCGGCGTCACCGCGAGGCCGAGCGCCCGCACGCCGGCGTCGAGGCGCGCCAGCCATGCCGTGTTGTGGGCCACCGCCGCGGCCACGTGGGCGTCGTCGGCGATGCCCGCCGCGCCTGCCGCGATCGCCGTCGCCGAGAGGTTGAAGGGGCCGCGGATGCGGTTGACCGCCTCCGCCACGTGGGCGGGCGCCACCATCCAGCCGATCCGCAGGGCCGCGAGGCCGTGGATCTTCGAGAAGGTGCGGGTCATCACCACGTTGTCGGCCTCGAGCACGAGGTCGAGCCCGGAGCCGTAATCGTTCCGGCGCACGTATTCCGCGTAGGCCCCGTCGAGCACGAGCAGCACCTGGGGCGGCAGGCCCGCATGCAGGCGCCGCACCTCGTCGAAGGGCAGGTAGGTGCCGGTCGGGTTGTTGGGGTTGGCGAGGTAGACGATGCGGGTCCGATCCGTGACGCGCGCCAGCAGGGCGTCGACGTCGGCCGTGAGCTCGCGCTCGGGCGCGACCACCGGCGTCGCGCCCGCCGCCAGGATGGCGATGCGGTAGACCAGGAATCCGTGCTCGCTGTAGAGCCCCTCGTCGCCCGGTCCGAGATAGGCGTAGGCGAGCAGCGAGAGCAGCTCGTCGGATCCCGCCCCGCAGACGATCCGGGCCGGATCGAGGCCGTAGCGCTCGGCGATCGCCCCGCGCAGCCGCGCGGCCGTGCCGTCCGGGTAGAGCGCGAGCCCGTCCAGGGCGTCGCGAACCGCCGCGATCGCGGCCGGGCTCGGCCCGAGCGGCGTCTCGTTCGAGGAGAGCTTGTGCACCTTGGCGGCGCCGGGCGCTCCGCTCTTTCCCGGAACGTAGGCCTCGATGGCCATCACGCCGGGGCGCGGGACGGGGCGTGGGACGGGAGGTGCGGTCGGATTGGTGAGCGGTGCGGCGGACATGGGTGCGGTCGCGGGATCAGATGGCAAGGCGTCCGTCTACAGCATTTCGGCACGGGATGAAGCCCGGCTCTCGAGGGCAAGAATTCTTTACCAATCCGGGGTTAGCGTGGCCGACCGCCGCGGGCCAGCGGCGGATCGGGAACTAGATCCATGCGGGGATTGACCTCCATCGGAAGCAAGCTGAGCGCCTGCCTGGGGCTCCTGTTCCTGCTGATGGCCGGGCTCGGGGCCGCCTCCCTGTACGAGCTGCGCAGCGTCAACGCCGCGGCCCACGCCCTGCGAGCCGAGAGGCTGCCCGCCACGCAGCTCCTGGGCAAGATCCAGGTCCTGGTCCTGCGTCAGCGCATCAACGGCGGTCGCCTGATCACCGCCGACACGCCGGCCCTCCGGGACGAGGTCACGGCGACGCTGGCCAAGCGCGACGGCGAACTCGCGGCGCTCCGCCGGCAGTACCAGGCCCTGCCCGCCAGCGCGGAGGGAGCCGCCCTCTATGCCGCCTTCGAGCGGCAGTGGCAGGCCTATAACGGCCTCCAGGCCGACATCCTCGCCAAGGCCGGTGCCGGCGATCTCACCGAGGCGCAGCGGATCTACAACACCACGATGTCGAAGGGCGTCACCGCCGTCCTCGGCGAGTTGCAGAAGCTCGTCGAGCTGGTCGAAGCCGCCGCCGCGCAGGACAGCGCCGCCGCGCTCGCCGCCTACGATTCGGCCTGGACCGTCATCCTCGCGGTCGTCGGCCTCGCCACCCTCGTGGCCGCCGCCGCCGCGGTCGGGTCCGCCCGCTTGGTGAGCCGTCCGATCCGCGCCATGACGGGTACGATGAACCGCCTCGCCGAGGGCGACGCGGCAATCGCGATCCCGGCCCTCGGCCGCCAGGACGAGATCGGCGCGATGGCGCGGGCCGTCCAGGTGTTCAAGGACAACCTGATCCGCAGCCGCACGCTGGAGGCCGAGACCGTCCAGGCCCGCGCGGGCGCCGAGGCCCAGCGCAGGGCCGCGATGCAGGAGATGGCCGACGGGTTCGAGCGTGCCGTCGGCGGCGTCGTCGCGGGCGTCGGTGCCGCCGCGATGGAGCTTCAGGCGACCGCGCGGAGCATGAGCGGGTTGGCGGAATCCGCCGCCGGGCAATCGCTGAGCGTGGCCGCCGCCGCCGAGGAGGCGGCCACCAACGTCACCACCGTCGCGGCCGCCGCGGAGGAGCTCGGCTCGTCGGTGTCCGAGATCGGGCGGCAGGTCGACGGCTCGGCGGGCCTCGCCGGGACGGCGGTCGGCGAGGCGGACCGGACGATGGGTCTGGTGCAGGACCTGAGCGCCTCGGCCGCGCGCATCGGCGACGTGGTGAGCCTGATCTCCTCGATCGCCGGGCAGACCAACCTGCTGGCGCTGAACGCCACGATCGAGGCGGCCCGCGCCGGAGAGGCCGGTCGCGGCTTCGCGGTGGTGGCCGCGGAGGTCAAGGAGCTGGCCTCGCAGACGGCCAGGGCCACCGAGGAGATCGGCCGGCAGATCGCGCAGATCCAGGGCTCGACCGGACAGGCCGCGGCGGCGATCGGCGGCATCGCGGGCCGCATCCGCGAGATCAACGGCGTGGCGACGAGCATCGCGGCGGCGGTGGAGGAGCAGGGCGCGGCGACCCAGGAGATCGTGCGCAACGTCGCCCAGGCCGCGACCGGCACCGGCGAGGTCACCCTCAACATCGCCCGCGTGGCCGGCGCCGCCGAGGAGACCGGGGCCGCCGCGGCGCAGGTGCTGGCCTCGGCCTCCGCGCTGTCGCGTCAGTCCGAGCACCTCGGCGCCGAGGTCGGGCGCTTCCTCGCCACGGTGCGGGCCGCCTGAGGCGGCGGGCGCGGCGTCGCGGCCAGGGTCCGAACCCCGCGATCGCCCCCGGCCAGGACGGCCGCGACGCTTGGCCTCGCGAGCGATCCGTGTGACGAGGGCGGGATGGGCACCCTCCTCGCCTACGCCGCGGCCGCGCTCGCCGAGATCGCGGGCTGCTTCGCGTTCTGGGCCTGGCTCCGGCTCGGCAAATCGGCGTGGTGGGTCGTGCCCGGCTTCGCCTCGCTCGGCCTGTTCGCCTACCTGCTGACGCTCGCGGAAGCCGACGCGGCCGGGCGCACCTACGCCGCCTATGGCGGCGTGTACGTCGCCGCATCGATCCTGTGGCTGTGGTGGGCCGAGGGCCACCAGCCCGACCGTTGGGACCTGGCGGGCGGCACCCTCTGCCTCGCGGGGATGGGCGTGATCCTGCTCGGTCCGCGCGCCTGACGGCACGCCCGTCGCGGCACGCCCGTCACCGGCAGAGGCCCGGTCCCCGCTCTCGCCGCCGGAGCCGGCCCCTCAGACCCGGAAGCGGGCCGCGTGGCTCCCGGTCTCGTCCAGGGTGGTGAGGCCCGCGCCCGCCCGGTCGAGAACCTCGTGGAGCTGGCGCGCGCCGACGCCCCCGGGGACCGCGATCAGCAGCCGCTCGGTCTCGCCGCGGGGCTTGGCCCGGCCCACCACCTCGCCGTAGAGATCCTGCAGGGCACGCTCGGTGTCGGGCGTCCAGGCGGTGGCGCGGGCGGCGTGCAGCACCCAGTCGCGCTGGGCTGCGGCCGGGTCGTCGAGGGGCTTGGCCACAACGAAGACCGGGGTGCCGGCGGGATGGGTCGGGCGCTCGATGAAGGGCAGCCGCGCGATCACCTTCGGGCGGCCCTCGCCGATCAGGCCCTCCCACCACGCCTCGCCCTTGGGCGCGCGCACGTCGCCGTTGGCCGCGCGCGGCTCGAAGCGGAAGATGCCGAGATCGCCGCGCGAGGCGGCCACGGCCTCGATCACCGCCGCGCAGGTCGGGTGCGGCCGGTAGGGCACCGTGAAGCCGAAGTGGAAGCGGGCGGAATCGCGCATCGCCGGGTCGCCGCCCGAGATGTCGGCATGGACCGAGAACGGCGCCTGCACGTAGGTGAAGGTGGCGATGATCACCCGCCAGATCCCCTCCACGGTGTCGAGGGGGAGCAGGCCGCGGTGGCGCTCGGCCACGCGGCGCATCATCGCGGCCTCGCGGCCCGGTCGGAAGGCCGAGCCCGAGGCCGATCCGCCCTTCACGGCGATCAGCCGGTCGATGATGCCGCCGCGCTGGATCAGCAGGGCGTGCATCTCGGCGTCGATCCGGTCGATCTCGGCGCGGAGCGCGGCGAGATCGTCGCGGGCGGTGGCTTTGCTGGGGAGGCGCATCGGTGTCGCGTGTTCGGCCGGGCGGCGGCGAGGCCCCGTGTTTACGATTCCCGGCGGCCGAGTGCCAGCCGGTGCCCGCCCCCGCGGCCGACAGCCGGCGGCCCTTTGAACGGAGGGGAGGGGGGCCTTCGTTGACGCTCGTGGTCCCAGGGACTACCTCCAGCCCTCATCGGAGCGCGCCGCGCGCCCATCCCGCTCCGCGGCAGCCTTCCGCAGTCGAACGCTCATGGACACCTCGCCCGACACCGCCCTGAGGCCGGACACCGCCGTCGAGCCCGGCCGCGGGATGCAACCGAGCCTGGACCTTTCCCAGGCGCTCGAGCCGCGCAGCCCCGTCGCCCTCTTCGGCGCGGACAGGCCGCTCGCCATGGACGCGGGCGTCAACCTCGCGCCGTTCCAGATCGCCTACCAGACCGCCGGCACCCTGAACGCCGACCGCAGCAACGCGGTGCTGATCTGCCACGCGCTGACGGGCGACCAGTACTTCGCCCATCGCCACCCCGTCACGGGCAAGCCCGGCTGGTGGGAGACCCTCGTGGGCCCCGGCAAGCCCATCGATACCGAGCGCTACTTCGTGGTCTGCTCGAACGTCGTCGGCTCCTGCATGGGCTCGACCGGGCCCGCCTCCCTCGATCCGGCGACGGGCCTGCCCTACGGGCTCGACTTCCCCCTGGTCACGATCCGCGACATGGTCCGAGCGCAGGCGATGCTGCTCGACCATCTCGGCATCCGCGACCTGTTCCTCTGCATCGGCGGCTCGATGGGCGGGATGCAGGTGCTGCAATGGGCGGCGCTCTATCCGGAGCGGGTCTTCGCCGCGATGCCGATCGCCACGGGGGCGCGCCACTCGGCCCAGAACATCGCCTTCCACGAGGTCGGGCGGCAGGCGATCATGGCCGACCCGGCCTGGGCGGAGGGGCGCTACCTCGAGGCGGGCTCGCGGCCCTCCAAGGGCCTCGGCGTGGCCCGGATGGGCGCGCACATCACCTACCTGTCGGAGCCGGCGCTCCACCGCAAGTTCGGCCGGCGCTTCCAGGGCGGCTCGGCGCCGACCTTCTCGTTCAACGCCGATTTCCAGATCGAGAGCTACCTGCGCCATCAGGGCCTGAGCTTCGTCGAGCGCTTCGACGCCAACGCCTACCTCTACCTGACCCGGGCGATGGATTACTTCGACCTCGCCGAGGACCATGGCGGCGTGCTCGCCAACGCCTTCCGGGGCAGCAAGACCCGCTTCTGCGTGATCTCCTTCACCTCGGACTGGCTGTTCCCGACCGCCGATTCCCGCGCGATCGTGCACGCCCTGAACGCGGCCTCGGCGCCCGTCGCCTTCGTCGAGGTCGAGAGCGACAAGGGCCACGACGCCTTCCTGCTCGACGAGCCGGCGATGTTCTCGGCCGCCCGCGGCTTCATCGACGCCGCCGCCCGGGCGCGCGGGCTGTGAGCGGGCCGGGCACGGCCGGCGCGCCCTGGGACGCCACCGGGGCGCTGCCGCGCGAGGGCGCGGCGGGGGGCGACGTCCGCGTCGACCACCTCGTGGTGCTGGGCTTCGTGCCGCCCGGCGCCCGCGTCCTCGACATCGGCTGCGGCGACGGCAGCCTGCTCGCCCTGCTGCGCGACCGCCGCGGCGTCGACGGGCGCGGCATCGAGCTGTCGCGCGAGGGCGTGAACGCCTGCCTCGCCCGCGGCCTACCGGTGATCCAGGGCGACGCCGACACCGACCTCGCCAATTATCCCGACGGCGCCTTCGACGTCGTGGTCCTGTCCCAGACCATCCAGGCGACGCGCAACCCCCGCATCGTGCTGGAGCACCTGCTGCGCATCGGCCGGCAGGTGATCATCTCGTTCCCGAATTTCGGGCATTGGCGCGTGCGGGCCGAACTCGCCTTCCGGGGCCGGATGCCGGTCACCGAGATCATGCCCGAGAGCTGGTACGAGACGCCCAACATCCATCATTGCACCATCCGGGACTTCGTCGGCCTCTGCCGGGTGGTCGGCGCCCGGATCGAGACCGCGGCGGCGCTCGACGCGCGCGGGCGCCCGATGCGCTTCTCGATGCCCTGGTGGGTGTGGAACCTGATCGGCGCGCAGGGGGTGTTCCTGCTGCGCCGCGATCGGGCGGACGCGGCGCGCCCGTAAGGTGCCCGTCGCGCGGTTTGGCGGCAGCCGGTGCGGTTGCGGGGGACGATCATGCAGACACGGGCAAGGTTCGGCCGGATCGCCGCCGTCGCGGTCCTGGGGCTTCTCTGCGGCCTCTCGGCAACCCGCCCGGCGCCGGCCTCCGAGACGGATCGGTTCGTGGCCCGGCACCGCTGCGACGTGGTGGAGCGCCTGCGGCGGATCCACGAGCGCGGCCCGCGCAGCACCTCGCGCAACCGGTTCCTCGCGATCGACCTGCGCGCTCGGCCCGACCATTACGTCCAGTGCATGTTCGGCTTCGACGACACCCGTATGCTGTGCGAGGCGTCGTCTGGTGCCTACACGGCGAACCCCGACCTGCTGACCCCGCCTGCGGTCGCGATCCTGCGCAGCTTCGGCTTCACCCGGCCCGACCCCGCGGGCAATTTCCGGCGGGAGATCGATCTCGGCACGCCGCCCGGGCTCGAGCCCGTGGCGGTGCTGATGCTCGAGGTCCTGAGCACGGTCTACGGCGCGACCCTCGACGACGGCCTGCGGTTCACGGCGCCAGAAGCGGAGGGGGCGGGCGCGGCCTGCCGGCCGGTCACGCGGCACCCGGGCGCTGATCGCCGCGTGACATAGGGCACACCGGCCATCTCGACGGGCGCCCTCCGGTCGGCGAGAGGTGGGACCTCATCCACCCCTATCGAGGAGCGCGCTCAGGATGGCCGAGGCGGCCGGATCCGGGACCGGTGTGCAGGACGGCCTGCCGGTCCGCGAGCGGCTCCTGGCGATGCTCGCCGTAGCGCTCGCCATGACGATGGCGGTGCTCGACGGCGCCATCGTCAACGTGGCGCTGCCCGTGATGGCGCGCGACCTCGCCGTGACCCCGGCCTCGGCGATCTTCGTGGTGAACGGCTACCAGATCGCCGTGACCGCGGCGCTGCTGCCCTTCGCCTCGCTCGGCGACATCCTGGGCTATCGGCGCGTCTACCTCGCGGGCCTCGCGGTCTTCGTCGTGGCCTCCCTCGGCTGCGCCCTGGCGCCGAGCCTGCCGGTGCTCATCGCGGCCCGCATCGCGCAGGGCCTCGGCGCCGCCGGGGTGATGAGCGTCAACATCGCGCTGGTGCGCTTCATCTACCCGCACCGGATGATCGGGCGCGGCGTCGGCAACGTCGCCCTGATGGTCGCGGTCGCCTCCGCGGCGGGCCCCACGGTCGCCGCCGCGATCCTCTCGGTGGCGGCGTGGCCCTGGCTGTTCCTGGTGAACCTGCCGGTCGGCCTGCTGGCCCTCGCCGTCGCCGCGCGCACCTTGCCGGCGACGCCCCGCAGCGGCGCCCGCTTCGACCTGCCGAGCGCGGCGCTCAACGCGCTCACCTTCGGCCTGCTGATCGTCGGGGTCGACGGGCTCGGCGAGGCGGAGACGCGCGGGCTGGCGATCGCCGAGCTTGCGGGCGCGCTCGCGATCGGCACCGTCTTCGTGCGCCGCCAGATCCGGCTGCCCGCGCCCCTCCTGCCGGTCGATCTCCTGCGCATCCCGGCCTTCGCCCTGTCGATGGCCTCCTCGATCCTGGCCTTCTCGGCCCAGATGATCGCCTACATCGCGCTGCCCTTCTATTTCCAGGACGTGCTCCACCTCTCGGGCACCCAGGCCGGGTTCCTGCTGACGCCCTGGCCGCTCGCCATCGCCGCGATGGCGCCGCTCTCGGGCCGGCTCGCCGACCGCTACCCGCCGGGCCTGCTCGGCGGGCTCGGACTCGCCCTGATGGCCTCCGGGCTCGTCGGCGCGGCCCTGCTGCCGCCCAATCCCGGCACCCTCGACATCGCGTGGCGCCTCGTGCTCTGCGGCCTCGGCTTCGGCCTGTTCCAGTCGCCCAACAACCGGGTGATCATCACCTCCGCCCCGCGCGAGCGCAGCGGCGGGGCGAGCGGGATGCAATCGACCGCGCGGCTGACCGGGCAATCCCTCGGCGCGGCCCTGGTCGCCGTGATCTTCGGCCTGACGCACGGGCTGGGACCCGGCCGCGCGGTCGGCCTCTCGCTCTGGTGCGCGGCGGCGCTGGCGCTCTCGGGCATCCTCACCAGCGTGCTGCGCCGCGCGCCCGTCCGCTGACGCCGGAGGGGCCGCGCGTCTCCCTCGCGTCGTGGAGGGGGAGAGAAGGGCCGCGCGGCGGTGCGGCGGCTGGCATTTGCCGAACCTCATGGGTCACGACCGATGAGGCTTGGTCTTGCGGGCCGCCGCCGACATCTCGATCTGGCAGATCCCACCGCAGGAGACCATCGTCATGGACATGAACCTCACGGGGCGCCGGGCCCTCGTCACCGGCTCGACCGGCGGCATCGGCTACGCCATCGCCCGGGCGCTGGCCGATCTCGGGGCCGAGGTCGGCATCAACGGGCGCACCCCCGAGCGGGTCGAGGCGGCGCTCGCCCGCCTGCGGCAGGAGGCGGGGACGGGCCGGTTCTTCGCCGCGGCGGGCGACGTCGCGACGGCCGAAGGGGTCGACGCACTGGTCGCGGCGCTGCCGGAGATCGACATCCTGGTCAACAATACCGGGATCTTCGAGCCGAAGCCCTTCTTCGAGATCCCGGATTCCGACTGGCACCGCTTCTTCGACGTCAACGTGATGAGCGGGATCCGCCTGTCACGGGCCTATACGCCCGGCATGGTCGGGCGCGGCTGGGGCCGGGTGGTGTTCATCGCGAGCGAGTCGGCCGTCAGCATCCCGATCGAGATGGTCCATTACGGGATGACGAAGACCGCCCAGCTCTCGGTGGCGCGCGGCCTCGCGCAGACGGTGGCGGGCTCCGGCGTCACCGTGAACAGCGTCCTGCCCGGCCCGACCCTGTCCGAGGGCGTGGCGGAGTTCATGAAGCAGATGGCCAAGGACGGTGCCGGGAGCACGGGCGCGGGCGAGTCCGATCTCGACGCGATGGGGCGGCAATTCATCGCCGAGCATCGGCCGACCTCGCTGATCGGGCGCCTCGCCAGCGTCGAGGAGGTGGCCAACATGGTGGCCTATGTCTGCAGCCCGGCGGCGAGCGCCACGAGCGGCGCGGCCCTGAGGGTCGATGGCGGCGTCCTCAACACCATCGTGTAGCGCCGTCTCCGACCGGATCGCATCAGGTCGGCGCCTCCCGGTCCCGGGTTTTGCGGGCCGTCCCTCGACGGACGGGCGACCGCCGCGTCGGAAGGCGCTCTCGCAATGGACCCGCTCCCGCCGCACGTCCGGGACACCGTAAGGTCCCGGGCGCGCGAGGAGCCGCGGGAGGCGGCGGATCAGGCCTTCAGGTGCGCTGCGAGGTGCTTGTTCATCTCGAACATGCTGCACTTGTCCTTGCCGAAGACCTTCTTCAGCTTGTCGTCGGCGACGATCTCGCGCTTGTTCGACGGGTTCTGAAGGTTGTGCTTCTTGATGTATTCCCAAACCTTGCTCACCACCTCGCCGCGCGGCAGCGGGCTGGTGCCGACGATGGCGCCGAGTTCGGCCGAGGGCTTGAGGGGCTGCTGCAGCGCGTTCGGCTTGGCGCCGGCCGCGGCCTTGGTGGCCTTCGGGGCGGCGGCCTTGGTGGCGGCCGGCTTGCTCGCGGCGGCGGGCGCCTCCTTGGTCTTCGCCGTCTTCGGTGCGGCCTTTTCCGTCGTCTTCGTCGCCATGAATCTTCCTCCGGTTTGCGGGCTGCGTGCCTGACCGAGGCAGCCCCGCAGCCGGGGGCAGCATAGCAGCAACAACTAAGCGGTGCGGCAGGCGTTCCAAGGGGAATTCATAGGCAAAGCCGACTTCATCCACAGGGCAAGCGCCCAGCGGGCCCGAATGGGCGTCCAGGGCGTGTTCTGTCGGCCCGCGCCGAAGGATTATCGAGCATTCGCCCCCGCGAAACCTTCGCCCGGCGTCGAACGGGCAGGGGCCGCCCCGACCCCGGCGCGGGCGGGTGCCTCGCTTTGCCCGCGGCCGGTCCCGCGGAGCCGGCGTTGCGGGCCGGAGCCGATCGGTGCATGCCCGCGCCGATGCAGAGCCCGATCCCGCCCGGCACCCTCGAGGACACAGCCCATGTCATCCAGCTCGCCCTGACGCCGGTCTTCCTGCTGTCGGGCATCGCGACGCTGCTCAACGTCTTCGGAGCCCGGCTCGCCCGCGTGGCGGACCAGGCCGACAAGGTCTCGGGCCTCCTCGCGGGGGCGAGCGACGCGGAGCGCGCCATCCTCAGCCGCCGCCTCGACCGGCTGCACCTGCGCTCCCTCACCCTGGATGCCGCGGTCATCCTCGCGGCGCTGGCCGGCGTCTCCACCTGCGGCGCCGTCCTCACGCTGTTCGTCGGGGCGCTGCGCGACGCCACGGTGGCGAACCTGCTGTTCGGTCTGTTCGGCTCGGCGATCCTCTGCACCCTGCTCGCCCTTCTCACCTTCGGCCTCGAGATGCTGCTGGCGAGCAGCGCCGCCCGCGGCCGCGTCGCCGCCCGCCGGGCCCAGGCGGCGCAGACTGGAGAGGCGGCGCAGACTGGAGAGGCGGCGCAGCCTGAAGAGGCGGCGCGTTCGCGCTGATCGACGCCGCGCGGAACCGCCCGCGGCCGTCGCGCGCTGTATCCCGAGGCCGTCATCCCGGAGCCTCGCGCCGGCGCCCGAGGCCGGGTCCGGGCCCCGGGGCGGTGCCGACATGCGGGAGCCTTCATGCCGACTGATCTGCCGACCGAGCGCAGCATCCGGAAGACCGGGACGATGGAGCTCGACCCGAGTGGGGAGGGCGTCGCCATCGACGAGACCTCGCGCCTGATCGCCTCGAACAAGGTCGAGGGCACGGCGGTCTACGACCGCGAGGGGCGCCATCTCGGCGCCGTGCACAATTTCATGGTCGACAAGGTCTCGGGTCAGGTCGCCTACGCGGTCCTCGCCTTCGGGGGCTTCCTCGGCCTCGGCGAGAACCATCACCCGCTGCCCTGGCGGGCGCTCACCTACAGCACCGAACTCGGGGGCTACGTGGTCGATATCGACCCGGGCGTCCTCGCGGGCGCCCCGAGCCACGGTCCGGGCGAGGATGGGTTCGCCGACCCGGGCTATGGCGGCCGGCTGGACGATTATTACGGCGCCCGCCGCGCCCCGACGGCCTGAGCCGGTCCCCGGCCCCTGCGGGCGGGGATGTCCGTCCGCGCCGACCCCGCCGCGCGGCGTTGCGGCAGGGCGCGCCGGCTCAGTACAGCCGCGAGCGGTAGCCCTCGGCGATCGAGGCCTCCGTCTCGGCGCGGTCGAGGTTCGGGATCTGGTTCATGAACACCTCGGCGAGCGACGGGAAGGCCGTGCGCGCCACGCGCGTCTCCGGCGCCCACAGACTCGCGCGGATCAGAGCCTTGGCGCAGTGGAAATAGACCTCCTCGGCGACGACGCGCAGGGCCGCGCAGGGTAGCTTCCCCTGCGCCGACAGGGGCGCCAGCACCTCGGGATCCGTCACGATGGCGGCGGGGCCGTTCACCCGCAGGGTCTCGTCGATCCCCGGCACGAAGAAGATCAGCCCGATCCGTGGGTTCTCCGCGACGTTCAGCATCGTGTCGACACGGCGGTTGCCCGGCCGGTCGGGGATGAGCAGCGTCCGCGCGTCCGGCACGGCGACAAAGCCGGGCGCGTCGCCCCGCGGTGTCGCATCGCAGCGCCCCTGCGCGTCCGCCGAAGCGATCACCAGGAACGGCGACAGGGCGATGAAGGCGCGGGCATGCGGATCGAGATGGGCGAGCTGCTTGGCGCTCGATCGCGGCGTCGGCGTCCCGTAATGCGCGCGGATCGCGTCGGGGCTCATCGTCTCGGACATGGTCGGGCCCTCGCGGGAGGATCGGGGTGCGGGCGGCACGAGAGCGGACCGCCCGGTCTCATCGCGCCGCCGGCGCGGGGTGGTCGGGGGCGGCCGCCGGGTCCGGCCGGGCGCCGCGCCCGGCGACCAGCCAGTAGACCAGGCCCGAGCAGGCGCCCGCGACGAACAGGATCGCGGTGAGCCGGGCCTCGGCGAGGGGCGCGCCGCCGGGGCGGGCCGCACCCCGGGTCAGCCACGGCAGCACCGCGGTGAGGAGGCCGCAGGCGGGGCCGTACCAGAGCAGGGCGCGCAGGCGCAGCCCCTCGCCGATCGCCGCGACCAGCACCGGCGGCACCACGAGGAGCCAGAACAGCGCCTTGGCGAGGCCCGCGAGCATGAGGCCGAGGCTCTCCGGCGGCAATCCGGCAGCGAGGTCGGACAGGGCGGCGTCGAGTCCGGCCAGCGCCCCGGTGGTGAGCCAGACGCTCGCCACCGGATCGAGCACCAGCGCCAGGACGAGCGCAGCCGCGCCGACCGGCACCGCGAGGAGCAGGGCCAAGCTGGCGAGGAACAGGCGGCCGAGGAGGTGCATGCGGGCTCCCGCGCGGGCGCCGGTCTCCCGGCCGCGCGCCGGCCATGCTACAGCCCGGCACCACCACGGGACAGCCATGCCAGGACAGCCGCGACGCATCTTCGTCCTGACCGGAGCCGGCATCTCCGCGGAATCGGGGCTCGGCACCTTCCGCGACCGCGGCGGCCTGTGGGCGCGCTTCGATCCGATGAAGCTCGCCACGCCCGAGGCCTTCGCGGCCGATCCCGACACGGTGCTCGACTTCTACGACCATCGCCGCCGCGGCGTGGTGGCGGCCGCGCCGAACGCGGCGCACGCCGCGCTGGCCCGGGCCGAGGCCGCGCTCGCCGCTCAGGGCGGCAGCCTGTTCCTCTGCACCCAGAACGTCGACGATCTGCACGAGCGGGCGGGCTCTCGGGGCGTGGTGCACATGCACGGCGAGCTGCTGAAGGCGCGCTGCACGGCCTGCGGGCATGTCTCCGAGCGGCGCACCGACCTGCCGCGCGATGCGGCCTGTCCGCAGTGCGGCCGGGCGGCGCTGCGGCCGGACGTGGTCTGGTTCGGGGAGATGCCCAAGCACCTCGACCGCATCGAGGCCGCGCTGCTGGGCGCCGACCTCTTCGTGGCGGCGGGCACCTCCGGGTCCGTCTATCCGGCCGCCGGCTATGTCGGTCTCGCGCGCAGGCACGGGATCCCGACCTGCGAGCTGAACCTCGAGCCCTCCGACAACGCCGACGCCTTCGACACCGCCCGCTACGGCCCCGCCAGCACGGTGGTGCCGGCCTACTTCAGCGAGCTGGGATACTGACGTCGAGGATCCTATAGCTCTGATATTCTTCCTGAATTTGGCCCTTGGCCTTGCGCCTACTTGCGCGCCACATACTTTTTTGCGCGAATCAGCCAAAGATCAATTGTCAAGACATGGACTGATCTGCGTCGCGACGGTTACAACCGTTGAGCTTGGACGCGACGCCGCGGTCGCGCCCAGGCCTTCGTTGAAGCCACAGGGGGGCGGAGCGACCCATGCAGAACTTCACCGTAACTGCACGCGAGCGCGATACTGTACTGGCGGCCCTGCGCTACTATCAATTCTACCGGATGCAGGGGCATCCCTTCGACCCGCGCCAGGATCATCTCATCGACGCCATCGCAAGCCACACCGGCGAGGCTCTGGACCTGACCGAGATCGACGATCTCTGCGCCGGCCTGAACGGCAACGAGCACGCCCTGGCCGTCGCGAGCAGCTGAAAGCCCAGTCCGGGCCGCGGGACGGCCCGCCGGGCCACAGGATGGCCCGCCCGCGGGCCTGACCCGCGCCGCGCCCGCGGCCATGTCCTACCGAGGGCGCGTGCGAAGCCGCCGTGTTCCGAGGGCCGCCCGGTTCGGGCCGGCCCCACCCCTCAGGGCGCGGCCTTGAGCTGCTGCTCGGCCCGGCCCACCGCAGCCTCGCAGCCTGCCTGATCGCCCTTCTGGTCCGCCGTGCGCGCCTCGTCGAGCGCGACCTTGGCCTGCTGTGCCGCGTCGCCGCCCTTGCCGGCCTCCGCGGATTTCTCGGGGGGCGCCGCGCGGCGGTCGCTCTCGCCTGCCGGACCGGTCAGCCCTTCCCCTTCGCGGCGCGCCGCGCTCTCCTTGCCGCCGGTCGAGGCCGAGATCGCCTCGGTGGATTGCGCCTTCACGCGCTTCGACAGGGCGTCGATCCGCTGCGCGCAAGGGGAGGCCGCCTGGGTGACGGCGGGGGCGGCGCAGGCCAGGGCGGCCGCGAGCAACGCGATACGCTTCATCGGTGGAGTCCTCACATGAAGATGCCGCGGGCCCTTCCGGGTCCGCGGCATGCCAACGTTCCGAGCCGCGCTGCGGCTCCGCGATCAGACCCCCGACTGCAGGTCGGGCTCCCCGACCGCGGGTCAGGCCCCCGACCGGAGGTCAGGCGCTCAGCTGACCGCGGATCGGCAGCTGGCGCACGCGCCGGCCGGTCGCCGCGAAGACCGCGTTGGCGATCGCGGGCGCGACGGGCGGCACGCCCGGCTCGCCGACGCCGCCGAGCGGGCCGTTGTAGTTGCCCGAGGGCACGAGGTGGACGCGCACCACCTTCGGGGCGGCGTCGATCCGGATGATCTCGTAGCCGTCGAAGTTGTTCTGCTGGGCGCGGCCCTGCTTGAACGTGATCTCGGAGGTGAGCGCGAGGCCCATCCCCATCACGACGGCGCCTTCCATCTGCGAGCGGATGCGCTCCGGGTTCACCTGCGGCCCGCAATCGACGGCGATGTCGATGGCGTGGACCTTGACCTCGCCCTTGTCGTCGACCTCCACCTCGGCCGCGACCGCCGTGTAGGTCACGAAGCTGTAATGGCCCGCGAGCCCGAGGCCGCGGCCCTTCTCCATCTTGCGGCCCCACTTGGCGCCGTCGGCCACCGTCTCGATCACCCGGCGCAGGCGCCCGGTGTCGATCGGGTAGAGCTTCGGATCCTCGCCGTGGTTCCAGACGTCGCCGATCTCGGTCGGGTCGACCTTGCGCGCCGGCCCGATCAGGTCGAGCAGGTATTCCTTCGGGTCACGCCCCGCCGCGTGCGCCAGCTCCGCCACGAAGGACTGGATGGCGAAGGCGTGCGGGATGTTCGAGACCGAGCGGAACCAGCCGATGCGCACGTGGGCCGCGGCCTCCGGGTTCTCCAGCCGGATGTTCTTCAGGTTGAAGGGCGTGTTGACGAGGCCCATGCCGAGCTCGAAGGGCAACTCGTGCTTGGGATCGGGCGCGAAGATCGAGCCGATCGTCGGCGCCACCGAGCGGTGCAGCCACGCCACCGGCATGCCCTTCTCGTCGAGGCCGGCCTCCAGGTGCTCCACCGAGATGGTGTGGTAGTAGCCGTGGTGGAGGTCGTCCTCGCGGGTCCAGGTCAGCTTCACCGGGGCGCCGTCGACCGCCTGCGAGCACAGGGCCGCCTCGACCACGTAATCGGGCTTCGACTTGCGGCCGAAACCGCCGCCGAGCAGCGTCACGTTCACCCGCACCTGATCGGCGGGCAGGTTCAGGCGCTTGACCAGGCGGTCATGGGCCGCCTGCGGGCCCTGCGTGCAGGCCCAGGCCTCGCAGCGCCCGTCCTTCACGCGCGCGATCGCGGCCGGGGGCTCCATCGGCGCCTGGGCGAGGTGGGGCACGAAGTACTCGGCCGAGACGCGGGTCTTGGCCTTGGCCATCGCCCCGTCCACGTCGCCCTGGTTGCGCACCACCTTGCCGGGCTTGCGCGCCGCCGCCTCCAGCTCCTTTCGGAAGGCGTCGGTGTCGTAGCCCGCGTTCGGCCCGTCGTCCCAGGTGATCTTCAGGGCGTCGCGGCCCTTCATCGCCGCCCAGGTGTTCCTGGCGATCACCGCGATGCCGCCCAGCGGCATGAACTCGGACGGGATCTCGCCGCCCTCGATCCGCAGGGTCTTGACCACGCCCGGGACCTTCAGGGCCTCGGAATCGTCGACGCTCGCGATCTTGCCGCCGTAGACGGGCGGGCGCGCCACCACGGCGTAGAGCATCCCGTCGAGATGGGTGTCGGCGCCGTAGATCGCCTTGCCGGTGGTGATGTCGCGGTTGTCGATCAGGCCGATCTTGCCGGTGCCGATGTAGCGGAAGGCCTTCGGGTCCTTGAGGGCCACGCTCTCGCGGGCCGGGACCGGCAGCTCCGCGGCGGCGGCCGCGACCTCGCCGTAGCCGAGCTTGCGCCCGGACTTGGCGTGGACGAGCACGTGGTTCTCGGCCTTCACCTCGGAGGCCGGGACCTTCCATTGCTGGGCGGCGGCCTGGACCAGCATCAGCCGGGCGGCGGCGCCCGCGTGGCGGAAATGCTGGAAGAAGTGGCGCAGCGAGCGCGAGCCGTCGGTGTCCTGATTGCCGAAGCGCTCCTCGTCACCCCAGGCCTGGACCACCTTCACCTTCGACCAATCGGCCTCCAGCTCGTCGGCCACCACCAGGGCGACCGAGGTGCGCACGCCCTGGCCCATGTCGGAGCGATGGTTCGTCACCGTCACGGTCCCGTCGGGAGCGATCGCCACGAAGACCTTCGGGTCGTCGCGCCAGCCGTGCGGCATGCCGTCGGCGCCGAATTTCGGGGCCTCCTCCGCCGGCTCCTCGGCCCGCGCGCTGTCGCGCAGCGACAGGGCCAGCACCAGGGCGCCGAGACCGCCCAGCATGGCGCGGCGGCTGACATTGGCCAGGACCGCAGGCCCGGAGGCGGGAATGGCAGCCGTATCCGCGGCCTGCTCGGCCATCCGCTTGAGATCGTGGATCACAGGCGCTCTCCCTTGCTGGCGGGCTGCTGGCCGGCGGCCTGATGGATGGCCGCGCGGATGCGCGGATAGGTGCCGCAGCGGCAGATGTTGCCGCTCATGGTCTCGTCGATCTGGGCATCGGTGGGCTTGGGCGTATCCTTCAGGAGCGCCGCCGCCTGCATGATCTGGCCGCACTGGCAGTAGCCGCACTGGGCGACGTTGAGGTCGCGCCACGCCGCCTGGACCGGGTGGTTGCCGTCCGGCGACAGCCCCTCGATCGTGATCACGTCCTGGCCCTCGGCCGCCGAGAGCGGGGTGACGCAGGCGCGGGCCGCCGAGCCGCCGACATGGACCGTGCAGGCGCCGCAGAGTGCCGCGCCGCAGCCGAACTTGGTGCCGGTGAGGCCGAGTTCGTCGCGAAGGTACCAGAGCAGCGGCATGTCGGGATCGCCGTCGAAGCTGCGCTGCGCTCCGTTCACCGTGAGTTTGATCATCGCTTCGTCCTGTCTTGGCCGGTTTGGGCGCGGGTCGATGGCCCACCCCGCACGAGCGGCGGTCGATCGAGTCCGGGGTCGCGCCCGTCGGACGCGTGTCCACGGGACAACCGGCGCGCGGCGGATGCGGATGCATCCGCGACGTCCGATCGCGGCATCGAAAAGAAGCTGCCCGCGGGCGGGCCCTCTGGTCGCGCCGGACGGAGCCGTAGCCCCCGGCCGGTCTCGCCTACTCAGAATAGCTTCAATCTAGGACAGGCCGGCGACGGTGTGCAACGCAAGGTGGCTGCCTCTAATGGCCCACTGCCTGCGTGCAGGGCATGGCACGTGCCGTTCCGCACGTGCCGAACGCTACGGACCCGCGCCGGAAGCGGGGCTGTAGGATCGGTCTCACGCCAGACCGGCTTGACGCGGCCGGATCTGGCCCGGCCTCGCCTGTCCGGCCTCCGCCGCGCGGTGCAGGGATCAGTGATGCCCGGCCATGTGCTGGCCGATCACGCCGACATCGGCCGCCGCCGCGGAGGTCTCGTAGACGAGGTGGCCGTCCGACATCACCACGATGCGGTCGGAGAGCTCGAGGATCTCGTCGAGATCCTCGCTGATCAGCAGCACCGCCGCGCCGCCGTTGCGGGCGGAGACGATGCGCGAGCGGATCTCGGACACGGCCGCGAAATCGAGGCCGAAACAGGGATTGACCACGACCAGGAGATCGACCGGGTCGGTGAGCTCGCGCGCGAGCACGGCGCGCTGGACGTTCCCGCCCGAGAGCGTGGCGATCGCGGCCTCGGAGGAGGCGGTCTTCACCTTGAAGCGGGCGATCAGGTCCTTGGCGCGCTGGCGCATGGCGCCCCGGTCGAGCCAGAGGGTCGGGGGCTTGTCCGGGTCGTCGCCGCGCCGGTCGAAGGCCCGGAAGGCGAGGTTCTCGGTCACCGACATGCGCGGCGCGCAGGCGTTGCGCAGCGGCTCCTCGGGGATGAAGCGCACCCGCCGGGCCCGGCTCTCGGCGCGGCTGCCCGTATAGGGCGCGCCGGCGACCCGCACCGTCCCGCCGCTGGCCCGGATCTGCCCGCCCAGCACGTCGGCGAGTTCCTTCTGGCCGTTGCCCGAGACGCCCGCGATGCCGACGATCTCGCGGGCCCGCACCCGCAGGTCGTCCACCGCGATGTGGCGCAGGCCCGAGACGTCGGTGGCGGTGACGCCGTCGACGTGCAGGACCTCGCGGGCGGGATCGGCCGCGCCGACCCGGGCGATCGGCTGGCGCACGAGGCGCTCGCCCATCATCATCGCGGCCATCTCCTCGCGCGGGACGGCGCCGACCGCGCCGCCGCCGACGAGGCGCCCGCGGCGGAGGACGCTGAAGGAGCGGGCGAAGGCGTCGACCTCGCGGAACTTGTGGCTGATCATCAGCACGGTGAGCGCGCCCCGGTCGCACATGCCGCGCAGGAGCCCCAGCACCTCCTCGGCCTCGGCCGGGGTGAGCACCGAGGTCGGCTCGTCGAGGATCAGGAAGCGGGCCTTGAGGAAGAGCTGCTTGACGATCTCGAGCTTCTGCTTCTCGCCCGCGGCGAGCTCCGACACCGGGCGGTCGAGGTCGAGCCGGAACGGCATGCCGGCCATGAAGGCCTTCAGCTGCGCCCGCTCGGCCGCCCAGTCGATCACCGCGGGGGCGTCCGAGCGGGCGATGACGAGGTTCTCCGCCCCCGTGAGCGACGGCACCAGGGTGAAGTGCTGGTAGACCATGCCGAGGCCGCGCGCCTGCGCCCCCTTCGGATTGGTGATCTCGGCCTCGCGTCCGTCGACCAGCACCGAGCCGGCGGTGGGCGCGTAGAAGCCCATCACGCACTTGACCAGGGTCGACTTGCCGGCCCCGTTCTCGCCGAGCAGGGCGTGGAAGCCGCCGGCCTCGATCTTCATCGAGACGTCCTCCAGCGCCGCGAAGGCGCCGAAGCGCTTGGTCATGCCGACGGTCTCGACCGCGATGGCGCCGCTCACGACGCCGCTCCAGACGCCTGGCCCATCGCCCGCAGGATCGACGCGGAGGTGGCGACGGCGCCGAAGACGCCGCCCTGCATGGTCACCATCTTGAGCGCGGCCTCGTGGTTGCCCGGATCGGTCGCGGCGGTGGCGTCCGAGACGATCACGCACTCGAAGCCGCGGTCGTTGGCCTCGCGCATCGTGGTGTGGACGCAGACGTCGGTGGTGATTCCGGTGAGGATGAGATTGCGCACGCCGAGGCGGCCGAGGATCAGCTCGAGGTCGGTGGCGCAGAACGAGCCCTTGCCGGGCTTGTCGATCACCGGCTCGCCCGGCCGCGGCGCCAGCTCGGGGATGATCTCCCAGCCGGGCTCGCCCCGCACCAGCACCCGGCCGCAGGGGCCGGGATCGCCGATGCCGGCCCCGATCCGGCGCGAGCGCCAGCGCTTGTTGTCGGGCAGGTCGGCGAGGTCCGGCCGGTGCCCCTCGCGGGTGTGGATCACCCGGTAGCCCCCGGCCCGCGCGGCGGCGAGCAGCCGGCCGATCGGCCCGATCGGCGCGCGGGTGAGGCCGAGATCGTAGCCCATCGCGTCGACGTAGCCGCCGGGCCCGCAGAAATCCGTCTGCATGTCGATGATGACGAGGGCGGTGTTCTCGGGCCGGAGGTCGCCGTCGTAGGGCCAGGGATAGGGCTCGGCGACGGCGTAGCGGCCGGCGGCGACTTCGGCGACGGTGTCCTCGGCGGCGGGGAACGGGATGCCGCTCACTCGGCGGCCTCCCGGGCGTCCGGGGTCTGGCCGGCGCCGTAGGAGCGGGTCGGGGCGGGGAAGCCGCAGCTCGTGCCGTCCACCACCTGCACCGCGTCCTCCCAGGGCAGGCGGTACCGGCCGGCGGCGAGATCGTGCATGTAGGTGTAGGGGCAATCCTGGGCGCCGCCCGTCACCGCCGTGTAGCCGCGGTGGCCGAGTTGGTAGATGTTGTTCTCGACGCCCCAGTACAGGCGCGCCTCGCGCACGAGATCGGGCCGGACCTCGGCGGTGATGATCTCGTCGACGCGCCCCGTGGTGCCGTGCGCGATGACCGTGCCGTCGAAGTTGACGATCATGCCCTCGCCCATCGAGTCGAAGGTGCCGTCCGAGCCGCACATGCAGACGTTGGCGGTCACCATCAGGTTGCAGAAGGCGTTCGCCTGGTTGGTGAAGCGCCAGGAATCGCGGATCGGCGCGGTGTAGCCCGCCGTGCGGATCATGATCTCGGCGCCCTTGTAGGCGCATTCGCGCGCCATCTCGGGGAACATGCCGTCGTGGCAGATGATCAGCCCGATCTTGGCGCCCTTCGGCCCCTCGATCACCGGGATGCCGCGGTCGCCGGGCTCCCACGGCTCCACCGGCACCCAGGGATGCATCTTGCGATAGTAGAGCTTCAGCGCGCCCTGGTCGTCGATGATCAGGCCGGCATTGTACGGATTGCCGTGCGGGTTGAACTCCATGATCGAGAAGCAGCCCCAGATCCGGTTGGCCCGGCAGGCCTCGGAAAAGGCCGCGACCTCGGGCCCGTCGAGGCGGCAGAGGATCTCGGGGTTGGTGTCCATCGAGAGGCCGTGCAGGGCGTATTCGGGGAAGACCACGAGATCCATGGTCGCGAGGTTCGCCCGCGCCTTGGCCACCATCGCGACGATGCGGTCGGTCTGCGCCGCGAGCTCTTCCTTCGTCCGCACCACCGGCAATTGCAGCTGCACCAGTCCGAGGACGACGCCGTTCGGCGATTTGTTCAGTCCACCCAGGCCGTTCATGGGTTTTCTCCCGGCTTTCGTGACGCGACGCGATCGTCCCCGAGGACGTTACTTGGCCAGTTCCCCCGGGGCACCGGCGAGGGCGCGGTCCGGCGACGAGGTGGCGACGAGCAGGACGAGCGTGAGAACGTAGGGCGCGGCGTAGAACAGGTAGTAGCCCTGCGTGACGCCGACCGATTGCAGGGCCGGCCCGAGCGCCCCGGCGCCGCCGAACAGCAGCGCCGCGCCGAAGCAGGCGAGCGGGTTCCAGCGCGCGAAGATCACCAGCGCCACCGCCATCAGGCCCTGGCCCGAGGAGATGCCCTCGTTCCACGAGCCCGGATAATAGAGGGAGAGGTAGGCGCCCCCGATCCCCGCGAGCACGCCGCCCGCGGCGGTGGCGAGGAGGCGGACCCGGTCGACGTCGTAGCCCATGGCCCGGGCCGCGTCGGCGCTGTCGCCGACGACGCGCACGATCAGGCCGGCCTTGGTGTTGCGGAAGCCCCACCACAGCAGGACGGCGAGCGCGGCGCCGGCCAGGAACAGCACGTTGACGCGCAGGGCCGCCTGCACCTGCGGCAGGTCGGACCAGAATCCGAACGGGATCGCGGGCAGCGTCGGGGCCGAGGGCTGGATGAAGGCCTTGCCGAGGAAGAAGGCGAGGCCCGAGCCGAACAGCATCAGGGCGATGCCGATCGCCACGTCGTTCACCCCGGGGAAGCGGCAGAGGTAGCCGTGCAGCAGGCCGAATCCGCCGCCCGCGAGGCCCGCCACGGCGACGCCGGCCCAGGGCGAACCGGTCATCACCGCGGTGGCGTAGGCCGACATCGCCCCGAACACGAGCGTGCCCTCGAGCCCGAGATTGATCCGGCCCGAGCGCTCGGTGATGGTCTCGCCGAGGCTGACGAAGAGGAACGGCGTCGAGACGCGGATGGCGCCGCCGAGCACCGCCAGAAGCACCGTCCAGAGGCCGAGATCGCCGCTCATCCGCCCTCTCCCTCAGGCCTGCGCCGCGGGCACGCGCGCCGCCCGCTTCTCGGACCAGAGATGCGGGCTGAAGATCCGGAAGCGCCCGTAGAGCGTCTCGCTCATCAGCACCGCCAGGAAGAGCAGCCCTTCGAGGACGAGGACGGTGGCGTCCGGCAATTGCATCCGGCGCTGGATCAGCCCGCTCGACGCCTCGATCCCGCCGAGCAGGAAGGCGACCGGCAGGATCGCCAGGGGGTTCTGCCGGGCCAGGAAGGCGACGAGGATGCCGGTGTAGCCGAAGCCCGCCACCAGCGAGGCGTTGGCGTTGCCGTGCACCGCCGTGACCTCGAAGAAGCCCGCGAGCGCCGCGCAGGCGCCGCCGAGGGCGGTGAAGGCGGCGATCAGGCGCCCTACGGGCAGGCCCTGGATCCGCGCCGCCCGCACGTTGCCGCCCGCGATCCGCGCGGCGAAACCGATCGTGGTGCGCTCGGTCAGCAGGTAGGCGAGGCAGCAGGCGACGACGCCGACGCCGAGGCCCCAATGCACCTCCATGCCGGGCATCGGCCCCACCGCGAAGGCCTCGCCGATCGGCCGGGTCGAGGGCTTGTTGAGGCTCTGGGGATCGCGCAGCAGGCCCTCGATCAGGTGGTTCGAGAGGGCGATGGCGATGTAGGACATCAGCAGGCTGGAGATGGTCTCGTTGACCCCGCGATAGGCGCGCAGCACCCCGACGAGGCCGATCCACACCGCGCCGGTCGCCGCCGCCGCGAGCGCCATCAGGGGAATCGCGAGGGCGGGCGGAGCGCCCTGGAGCGGCTGGGCGGCGGCGGCGGCCGCGACGCCGCCGATCACGATCGCGCCCTCGCCGCCGATCACCACGAGGCCGAGCCGGGCCGGCAGCGCGACGCAGAGCGCGGCGAACAGGAGGGGCGCCGCGCGCTGCAGGCTGTTCTGCAGGGCGAAGGGCGAGCCGAAGCCGCCGCGCCAGACGATGTCGAGGAAGCCGGCCGGACTCTTGCCGAGGGCCAGCAGGAACAGGCTGAACAGCAGGAACCCGGCCGCGACCGCGCCGAGGGGAATCGCCAGCCCCTCGGCCCGCCGCGCGAGCCAAGCCCGAACCTGGAGGGTGGCGGGCGGCGCGCCGGGCTCGGATTCTCCGAGGCCGGCATGCGGGGCGGTGTCGGCGACCATGCCCTCTCCCTGTGAACCCGGCGGACGCGGCAGAAACCGTGCCAGATCCCGCGTCAGGCCGAGCCCTTCACGCCCTCGACGAGGTAGTTGGTCTTCTCCAGCTCGAGGGCGTTCTCGGCGTAGGACTTGCCGGGGCCGGCGATCTCGTTGCCCTTGTTGTCCTTGAGCGGGCCCTTGATGATGGCGAAGCCGCCCTTCATCATCTCGGCCTTCACCGCGTCGACGTTCTTGCGCGCCGCCTCCGAGACGCCGGGGCCGTAGGGGCTCATCGCTACGAAGCCGTCGGCGAGGCCGCCGCGCACGAAGTTCGGCGGCGCCTTGCCGGCCTGCATGTCGGCCACGAACCCCTTGTAGATCGAGGCCCAGTTCCACTCGGCGCCGGTGAGGTACTTGTCCTTGGCGAGGGCGGACTGGTCGGCATGGTAGCCGCAGACGAAGGCGCCGCGGCGGGCGGCGGTCTCGACCACCACCTTCGGGCTGTCGACGTGGCAGGTGATGACGTCGGCGCCCCCGTCGATGAGGGCGTTCGTCGCCTCGGCTTCCTTCACCGCGAGCGACCATTCGCCGGTGAAGATCACCTGCAGGGTGATCGACGGATCGACGCTGCGGGCGCCGAGCAGGAAGCCGTTGACGTTGTTGAGCACCTGCGGGATCGGCTTGGCCGCCACGAAGCCGAGCTTCTTCGACTTCGACGCATGCGCGGCCGCAACGCCGTTCAGGTACTGTCCCTGGGCGATGTACCCGAAATACGAGCCGGCATTCTTCGGGTTGGCGTCCGTCCAGAGGCCGCCGCAATGGCGGAACTGCACCTTGGGATTCTTCTTGGCCTCGATCAGCACATGGGGATCGAAATAGCCGAAGGACGTCGGGAAGATCAGCCCGGCCCCGTCCAGGTTGATCATGCTCTCCATGGTCTTCTGGACGTCGGTGGTCTCGCGGACGTTCTCTTCCTCGACCACCTGCACGCCCGGCAGGGCCTTGAGGATGGTCGCGGCCTGGGCGTGGGCCTGGTTGTAGCCGTAATCGTCCTTCGGCCCGACATAGATGAAGCCGACGGTGAGCGGAGCCGCGGCGCGCGCGCGGATCGGCGCCAGGGCGCCGAGGCCGAGCAGGGCCGCTCCGCCCAGAAGACGCCGACGCGACAAGAAATCGTCAGTCACAACCACCGCTCCATCCGACGCGATTCGGGATGAGGCGAAAGCTTAAGCGTAGCGTGGGTCCCTCGAAAGCCGAGATTAGCGGCAGGATTCCAGCGCCGGTTGCTGCGCGACACGCTGGTGACGATTGATCGACAGCCCATCATTCCGGCGGATGCTGCCGAATTTTTCGCCAAGGGACCGGCGCCCGGACGGCGGCCGGCGACGCCCCTGCGCTCCGAGCCGTGACGCGAAAGGGCCGGCGGATCGTCTCCGCCGGCCCTCAGGATGTCCGTTCTGTTCGTCCGGGACCGATCAGGTCGCGGGACCCGGCAGGTCCGCCCGGCTCAGCGGCCGTAGCGCAGGTGATCGGCGGGCGCGCGCCGCACCGATCCGGTGGTGAAGGTGTCGCGCGGGCCGTAGCCCTGCAGCGTGCCGCCCTGGGCATCGACGATGTTCGGAAGGGCGGCCCGGCCCTCGATGCCGCCGGGGGCGGTGACTGGCGGGATGCCGGCCGGAGCGGTGTAGCTCTGGGCGAGAGCCGCGCCGGAGACCGAGAGGCCGAGGGCGGCGCCGAGAAGGATGCGTGCGATCATGGGAGGATTCCAAGTTCTTGTCGTGTGCAGCCCAAGTGCCGGGAGCCTCACGGGTTCCTGGATTTTGTGCAGCCTTGGCGCAAAATTCAACAGCGAATGCCCATCAAGGTCGCATGCGATCACGGGTGAGACCGAGTTTTCCGGGGCACGGGCGGGCGGCGGGATTGCAGGAAGTACAGATTTTCCGTGTCGAAATAGAGACTTGCGTGGGCGTGCCGAGAAATTTCCCGGCGTAGACCCGGTGTGGCATGAAACTTTACGCCGTGTGCGCTCCGGCACGGAGCGTTGCGGCGTCCGAGGCCGGCAACAGGGGCCCGCTCCGTCGCCCGGCCATCGGTTTCAAAGCTCCGGCGCGCGGCCGATCTGCCTTCGCGCCCGAATGACGCCAGCGGAGAATGACCGCCCGGGGCCTCCGCCCGGGGACAGGGCGAAGCCGCGCGGGCGAAGCGCCGAGGGCACGGCTATTGCTGCGGCCGCGGCATCGCGGGCGTCCTGTCCCCCGCCTCCGGAGCCCGCCGCCATGCCACCGTTCCTCGTCGGCCTGTCCCTTCCGATGGCGGCCTGGGCCGTCGCCGTGTTCCTGCTCGGAAGCGGCGTGGTCGCGACGGGCGTCGGGGTCCGGGCCCAGGGCACCGTCACGCCGCCGGCCGGTCAATCGCGGCTGACCGCACCGGGCGGTCGGCGCGGGACGGCGCGGCGGCACCGCAGGCACCGCCGGTAGGCACCTCACCCGGCAGGCACCGCCCACAGAACGAGCAGGCGCGCGCGGAACGAATCCGCCGGCGATCGATTTTGCCAGTTATCGCAACGGCTTGATGTTGTCTGCCGGGCCGCTTTCGATCGGAGATCCCTGACCACCATGCGCATGACCCTGATGGCCGCGCTCGGCCTCTGCTGTACCCTCGGTGCCGTGATGCCGGCGCTTGCCCAATCCACCGGCGCGCCGGCCGGGCGCGACCCGGCCACGGCACCGGGCGGGACGGAGGGCCTGGCCGGGCCCCGCAACGAGATGAACGCGGTGCGCAGCGGCGACGCCGTGCCCGTGGCGCCGCCCGCCGGCGTGCCGCCCGAGGCGGCCCGCGGACCCGTCCCGGCGGGGCAGGTGCCGCCGCGTCCCTGAGCGGGGCCCGACGCGGGAATCCCCGACGGGGGACCGCTCAATATGAAAAGCCGCCGGAGCGATCCGGCGGCTTTATCGGTTCTGCCGGGCCCGCAGGTTATTGCGGCAGCTTGTCCTCGATGCCCTTCACGTACCAGTTCATGCCGAGGATCATCGGATCGGGCGCGTTCTCGCCCGCCTTCACCGCGACCGTGCCGTCCTGCTTGGTCACCGGCCCGTCGAAGGGGTGGATCTTGCCCGCGGCGATGTCCGTCTTGGTGGCCTCCGCCAGCGCCTTCACGTCGTCCGGCATGTTGGTGAAGGGCGCGAGCACGACCATGCCGTCCTTGATGCCGCCCCAGGTGTCGTGGCTCGTCCAGGTCCCGGCCAGCACGGCCTTGGTCTCCGCGATGACGTAGCCGTTCCAATCGTCCACGATCGAGGTGAGCTGTGCCTTCGGGGCGAAGCGGAGCTGGTCGGAGGATTGGCCGAAGGCGAGCTTGCCCTGCTTCTCGGCCTCCTGCAGCGGCGCGGCGGAATCGGTGTGCTGGGTCAGGATGTCGGCGCCCTGCGCCAGCAGCGCCTTGGCGGCCTCGGCCTCCTTGCCGGGGTCGAACCACGTGTTCACCCAGACGATCTTCAGCTTGATGTTCGGGTTGACCGACTGCGCGCCGAGCATGAACGCGTTGATGCCGCTCACCACTTCGGGGATCGGGAAGGAGGCGATGTAGCCCACCGTGCCGCTCTTCGAGAGCTTGCCGGCGATCTTCCCGCAGACGTAGCGGCCTTCGTAGAAGCGCGCCGAGTAGGTCGAGAGGTTGGGCGCGCGCTTGTAGCCGGTGGCGTGCTCGAACTTCACCTTGGGGAACTTCTTGGCGACCTTCAGGGTCGGCTCCATGAAGCCGAACGAGGTGGTGAAGATCAGGCCGGCGCCGGAGCGGGCGAGCTTCTCGATGGAGCGCTCGCTGTCGGCCTCCGGCACGTTCTCCAGATAGGTGGTCTCGACCTTGGATCCGAGCGCGGCCTCCAGGGCCTTGCGGCTCTGGTCGTGCTGGAACGAGTAGCCGAAATCGGCCACCGGGCCGACATAGACGAATCCGACCTTGAGCTTGTCCTCGGCCCGGGCCGGTCCGAGGGCGAGCAAGAGGGCGCCGATCAGCGCGCCGCCGAGTTTCCGCATGGTCCTCAATATCCTCGTCTGTCAGCGGTGCGGGGTGAAGTCGCGCCCGAGCGCGGCCGGGGCGAGGGAGCCGCCCTGGCGGCGGCCGAGCGACAGCAAGACCAGGGCCAGGATCGTGGCGAGGTAGGGCACGGCCGAGAGAAGCTGGCCGGGCAGGCCGATTCCGGCGGCCTGGGCGTGGAGCTGCAGCACGGTGGTGCCGCCGAACAGCAGCGCCCCGGCCGCGACCCGGAACGGGCGCCAGGAGGCGAAGACCACGAGGGCCAGCGCGATCCAGCCGCGCCCCGCCGTCATCGCGGGCGCCCAGAACGGGGTGTAGGCGAGCGACAGGTAGGCGCCAGCGAGGCCCGCGCAGGCGCCGCCGAACAGCACCGCCAGGAAGCGGACCTTGCGCACGGGCAGGCCGAGGGCGTGGGTCGCGGTGTGGTCGTCCCCGATCGCCCGCAGGGTCAGCCCGGCCCGGGTGCGCCAGAGGAACCACTGGACCCCGACGACGAGGGCGAGGGCCGCGTACACGAACGCGTCCTGCCCGAACAGGAGGCGCCCGATCCCCGGCAGGTCGCTGAGCCCCGGGACGGCGAGATGGGGCGCGGGATCGCGCTTCATGCCCACGTAGGAGGCGCCGACGAGGCCCGAGAGGCCGAGCCCCATGATGGTGAGGGCGAGCCCCGAGGCGACTTGGTTCGCCGCGAGCCCCACGGTGAGGATGCCGAACACCGCCGCGAGCGCGACGCCGGCCCCGGCGCCCGCCAGGGTGCCGACGAGCGTCGAGCCGGTCTCGACCGCGACGGCGAAGCCCGTCGCGGCGCCCAGCACCATCATGCCCTCGACGCCGAGATTGAGCACGCCGGCCCGCTCGGCGACCAGCTCGCCGATCGCCGCGATGATCAGCGGCGCGGCCGCCGCCAGGACGGTGACCAGCACCATCTGCACGAGGTCGAGGCTCATCGGGGCATCCTCAGGAGCGCGGGGCCGCCGGGCCGCCCGGCACGAGGCGGACGTGGAAGCGGGTGAGGACGTCGGCGCCGAGCACGAGGCCGAGCAGCAGGCCCTGGAAGGCGCGGGTGAGGTCGAGGGGGAGCCGCAGGTCGATCTGCGCGGCCTCGCCGCCGATCGTGGTGAGGGCGATGACGAGGGCCGCGACCAGGATGCCCGGCGGGGAGAGCCGCCCGAGGAACGCCACGATGATGGCGGTGAAGCCGTAGCCCGGCGAGATCGTCGGCTGGAGCTGGCCGATCCGGCCGGCCACCTCGGAGATGCCGGCCAGCCCCGCCGCGCCGCCCGAGATTGCGAAGACCGCGAGCGTCAGGCGCGCGTCGCTGAAGCCCGCGAAGCGCGCCGCACGGGGGCTGGCGCCGACGACGCGGACCTCAAAGCCGAACAGCGTGCGGGCGAGAACCAGGGTGGCGAGCACCACCGCGAGGAAGCCGATCAGCACGCCCGCGTGCAGGGTCTCGCCCTCCATCAGGTAGGGCAGGCGCGCCGCCGCATCGAAGGCGACGCTCTGCGGGAAGTTGTAGCCCGCCGGATCGCGCAAGGGGCCGCGGGCCATGTAGTCGAGGAGGAGTTCGGCGACGTAGACCAGCATCAGGCTGGTCAGGATCTCCGAGACGCCGAGCCGGACCTTCAGGAGCGCCGGGATCAGGGCGTAGGCGGCCCCGGCCAGCGTGCCGACACAGAGCATCGCCGGCAGGATCCAGAGGGTGAGGCCCTCCGTCCCCTGCGTCGCCACGGCGACGCAGCCGCCCGCGAGGCCGCCGACCACGAACTGGCCCTCGGCGCCGATGTTCCAGAGGCCGGCCCGGTAGCAGAAGGCGAGGCCCGTCGCGATCAGGGCGAGGGGCGCGGCCTTCAGCGCCACCTCCTGCAGCGACCAGACCTCGCTCAGGGGCGCGACGAAGTAGGTGACGAAGGCCGCCCCCGGCGAGACCCCGAGCATCGCCACGGCACCGCCGCCGACGAGGACGGCGGCGGCGAAGGCGAGCACCGGCGAGAGCGCGGTGAGCAGGGCCGAGCGGCGGCTGCGGGGCCGGAGATCGAGGCGCATGGCGGTCAGGGCACCGGGACGAGGGCCGCGTCCTCGCGGATCGCGGCGGAGGCCGGCACCGGGCCGGACGACGCTGGGCCGGCCGAGCCGCCCATCAGCAGGCCGATGGCCTCGCGGCTGGTCTCCGCACGGGGCACGGCCGGGGAGAGGGTGCCGGCGTGCAGGACCTGGATCCGGTCGGCGACGGCGAAGAGTTCGTCGAGGTCCTGGCTGATGACCAGGATCGCGGTCCCCTGTCCGGCGAGGTCGAGCAGGGCCTGATGGATGAAGGCCGCCGCCGCCGCGTCGACGCCCCAGGTCGGCTGGTTGATCACCAGGATGCCGGGCCCGGCCAGGATCTCGCGCCCGACCACGAATTTCTGCAGGTTGCCGCCCGACAGCGTGCCGGCGGCGGGGTCGGGCCCGGCCTTGCGCACGTCGAAGGCCTCGATCACCGCGCGGGCGAGCGCGCGCGCCGAGCCGAGCCGCAGCAGGCCGAACCGGGCGAGCGGCGCGGTGGCGTGGCGCGACAGCAGCGCGTTCTCCGACAGGCTCATCCCGGGCGCCGCCGCGTGGCCGTTGCGTTCCTCGGGCACGAAGGCGGCCCCGAGCCGGCGCCGGGCGTTGATGCCGAGATGCCCGGCCGACCGGCCGTCGATCCGCACCGAGGCCGCCTCCGGGCTGCGGCTCTCGCCGGAGAGGGCGGCGAAGAGTTCGGCCTGCCCGTTGCCGGCGATCCCCGCGATGCCCAGGATCTGCCCGCCCGCGACCGAGAGCGACACGTCCTTGAGGCCCGTGGCGTGGAGGTCCGGCGCCGGCAGGGTCAGCCCGTCGAGGCACAGGCGCTCGGGGCCCGGCGCGGCGGCGGGCCGGGCCTCGACCGCGCGCACCTGCGTGCCCACCATCAGGGCGGCGAGCGAGCGGGCGCTCTCCTGGCGCGGGTCGCAGGCACCGACGACCTTGCCCCCGCGCAGGATGGTGGCGCGCGCGCAGAGACGGCGCACCTCGTCGAGCCGGTGCGAGATGTAGAGCAGGGCCCGGCCCTCGTCGCGCAGCCGCTCCAGCACCCCGAACAGGGTCTCGGCCTCGCCCGGCGTCAGCACCGAGGTCGGCTCGTCGAGGATGACGAGGCGCGGGTCCTGCAGCAGGCAGCGCACGATCTCGATGCGCTGGCGCTCGCCCGCCGAGAGCGACCAGACCGGGCGCTCCGGATCGAGATGGAGGCCGTAGGCGGCGCCGAGCCCGGCGATGCGCGCGGCCAGCGCTTTCGGCGCGAGGTCGCGCGGCATGACCAGGGCGATGTTCTCGGCCACCGTCAGGTTCTCGCAGAGCGAGAAGTGCTGGAACACCATGCCGATGCCGAGGCGCCGCGCCGCCTCGGGGTTGGGCAGCTGCACCGCGTCGCCGTTGTAGGTGACGACGCCCTCGGTCGGCTCCAGCAGGCCGTAGAGGATCTTCATCAGGGTCGATTTGCCGGCCCCGTTCTCGCCGAGCAGGGCGTGGATCTCGCCCGCGCGGATCTCGAGATCGATGCCGTCGTTCGCCGTGAAGCTGCCGAAGCGCTTGACGATGCCGTAGGCGCCGTAGAGCGGGGTCGGGCCGGTGATGCGCGGCGGGAGCGTCGGCGCGGTCGGCGCGGTCCTGGGGTCTGCCGCCATCTCAGGTTCCGAACAGCGCGTGGGCGAGGCGGGTATGGGCCTCGCGCAAGGCCCCCGTGTCGACGCCCACGGGCTGACCGTCGACGACGCGCCAGGAGCCGGCCACCATCACCCGGTCGGCGCGGTGGGCGCCGCAGAGGACGAGGGCGGCCAGCGGGTCGTGCGCCCCGGAGAAGCGCAGCTCGTCCAGGGTGTACAGGGCGAGGTCGGCCTCGCAGCCCGGCGCGATCCGCCCGATGTCGGAGCGGCCGAGGCAGGCGGCCGAGCCCGCCGTCGCCCAGCGCAGGGCGTCGAGATGGGTGACGGCCTCGGCCCCGTAGCGGAGGCGGTTCAGCATGACGGCGTGGCGCACGCCCTCGATCAGGTTCGAGTTGTCGTTCGAGGCCGATCCGTCGACGCCGAGGCCCACGGGGCTGCCCGCGGCCTCGAGCTCGCAGGTGCGGCAATGGCCCGAGGCCAGCGTCATGTTCGAGGTCGGGCAGTGGCACACGCCGACGCCGGCCTTGCCCAGGCGGGCCACCTCGGCGTCGTTGAAGTGGATGCCGTGGGCGAGCCACGTGCGCGGCCCGAGCCAGCCGACCTCCTCGAGATACTCGACCGGGCGCTGGCCGAACAGCTCCAGGCAATAGGCATCCTCGTCGAGGGTCTCGCCCAGATGGGTGTGGAGGCGGCAATCGTGGCGCTCGGCGAGCGCCGCGCTCTCGCGCATCAGGCGCTTGGTCACCGCGAAGGGCGAGCAGGGCGCCAGCCCGATCTGCACCATCGCGCCGGGCCGCGCGTCGTGGAACAGGTTCAGCACCCGCTCGCTGTCGGCCAGGATGGTGTCGTCGTCCTGCGTCAGCGAGCCGGGCGGCAGGCCCCCCTCCTTGTCCGACAGGCTCATCGAGCCGCGGGTCACGAAGGCGCGGATGCCGAGCGCGCGCGCCTCCTCGACCTGGATGTCGACGGATTGCTCCAGCCCCTTGGGGAACAGGTAATGGTGGTCGCCCGCCGTGGTGCAGCCCGAGAGCAGCAGCTCGGTATAGGCGAGCCGCGTCGCGAGGCGGAACGCCTCCGGGGTGAGGCGGTCCCAGATCGTGTAGAGCGCCTTCAGCCAGGGGAAGAGCGGCTTGTTGATGGCGATCGGGTGCGCCCGGGTCAGCGTCTGGAAGACGTGGTGATGGGTGTTGATCAGGCCCGGGATGACGACGTGCCGGGAGGCGTCGAACACGGCCTGCACGGCCGCGGCCGGTTGGGCCCCGCTCGGCACGCACTCGACGATGCGCGTGCCCGCGACGACGATCCCGCCGCCGGCCCCCTCGGCCAGGATGGCGAGGGGATCGCGGATCCACAGGCGGGGCTCAGTCCCGAATTCCGTCATCCGATCCCCTTGGGTCCTCAGCGCCCGTGCGCGGTGTCGGAACCGTTCTACCCGAAGCCCTTCGGCCCTCCACCTCATCCGAAGGCGGCCGTCGCGGTCACGCATCGTCCGTGCCGCCGAGGGGCGGACCTATCCCCGGCTCGGCTGGTGTGGGCGTCGGGCCCGGACGCAGTCCCGCACGAGGAACGCCGGCTTCCGGCCCGGGCTGAGCGTCGATGCCGGGCGTGTCCTGCACCGGCGCGCCCCGCTCTGCGGGATCTCGTCCCGGCCGCCCCGCTGCGCCCGGCATTCTCCTCCCCGCAGAGGGGGAGGGACGGACCCGCGCCTCCGCGGGCGACGGCGCAGCGGGCGCGCACGATGTCTGACGCCGCCGGCCGCAGGGGAGGGGAGGCGCCGCGGGGCGCATCCACGCCCTGCGACGCCCCCGCCGGTGCTCAGAACACGTGGAAGGCGACGCCGGCGAGGAAGCTCTTCTCCTCGGTGCCCTTGAAGGTCGCGGTCTCGACGTTGCCGAACTTGTTCAGCCAGTACTGGAAGCCGATGAAGACATCGACTTTGTTGGGCTGGTCGTAGACCAGCTTGCCGAGATCCAGCACGAGGTTGGTGCGCGACAGGAATTCCAGCCCGCGCGGCGGGTTGAAGGCGTAGTCGCCGAAATTGCCGCGCGCGATGCCGCGGCCCTTGGGCAGGACGATGTTGTTGAAGCCGGCGATGCTGAGCGGCAGGCCCGTGAAGGCGAGCGGGAAGTTGTAGACGATCTCGAACTCGGGAACCGTGTTGAAGCTCTGGTCGCGATCGGGCTGCAGGTTGAAGCCGTTGCGGTTCCACTCCTTGTAGGCGTGGGCGGAGAGGTTGAGGAAGCCGACGGGCACATCGAAGGAGAAGTTCAGGCCGCCCACCACGTCGCGCTTCTTCGAGCCGAAGGCATCGTTCTGCGAGTTGGCGTCGAAGCCGAAGGCGAGCGACACGTCCTTGACGAGGCCCGGGATGGTGAAGGCCTTGGTGTTGCTGAGGGCGTTGAGGCTGAGCGTGCCGCGGTAGAGACCGTAGGCCTCGGTGTTGCCGTAGCTCTCGAAGAACGGCGCGGCGATGCTGCCGGGCGGGTTGGTGGTGCCGGCGGGGTATTGCGAGCCGGACTTGAGGATGTCGAGCGAGAAGAAGTTGGTCCCGTAGGCCCAGGCATCGGCGTGCGAGATGTTGAGGATCTGCTTGGGCGCGTCGCGGTTGCGGAAGCTGCCGTCCGCCCGCTGGATCTGGCTGCCCGGATTGGCCGCGGGGAACTGGTAGCGATAGCTGATCTGCGTGTCGGCGAAGAGGAAGAACGGAACCTCCTTGGTCTCCGGGACGACCGGCGCCTTCTTCTTGTCCGCGAGATCCGCAGCGGACGCGCTGCCGATAAGTGCCAGCGACAGCGCCGCAGCCGCAAACCCCTTCCCCACCATGACCTGTATTCCTCTTCCGCTCTCGAAAAATTGCGAGGTTTTAACAGCAACCGATATGCCATCGGCGCGTTATGCCGCGCTGCGGCGAGACCGAGTCACAAATCCGCAACAGTTTGGGATCGGTCCCCGTCCGCCCGCGTGCCGGCGCGATCCCCGAGCCGGGCCGGAAAGCGACCGTTCGCCAACGGGATAGCCGGGCGCCCGCCCGTCCCGCCGGGACGTTTCCGCGAAGGCCTGTCGGGGCTCGCCCGCGCCGCCATCCGGGCCGCGGCCGGGGCTTGACCGGGGGCGCGGGCGGCATCCTGGATAGGCAGCGCGCGCGGCCTGCCTCAGGGCGTGCCGCATGCCGCCCGCTTCGTGGGCACGCCACCCGACACGCCACCCGAGAGGACACCCCGCATGGACCATGGCCGCTACCGCTACAGCGCGCTGCCGGAACGGCTGGTCTACGACTGGCCCGGGGGCAAGCGCCTCGCCGTCTACGTCGCCCTCAACCTCGAGACCTTCGATTTCGGCTCCGGCCTCGGGGCGGAGCTCGCCCCGGGCGGGCCGCAGCCGGACGTGCTGAACTACGCCTGGCGCGACTGGGGCAACCGCGTCGGCGCGTGGCGGATCCGCGACATGCTGGACGGGCTCCGGATGCCCGCGAGCGTGCTCGTCAACAGCCGGCTCTACAGGGACTGCCCCGGCCTGATCGAGGCGTTCCGGGCGCGCGGCGACGAGATCGTCGCCCACGGCCGCACCAATGCCGAGCGCCAGGGCATCCTCGGCGAGGCGGAGGAGCGCGCCCTCATCGCCGAGGCCACGCGGATCCTCGCCCGGGAGGAGGGTAAGGCGCCGGCGGGCTGGCTCGGGCCCTGGATCTCGCAATCGGCCGTGACGCCGGACCTGCTGGCGGAGGCCGGCTACCGCTACCTGCTCGACTGGGCCCATGACGACCAGCCGACCTGGTTCGCGACGCGGGGCGGCGGGCGCATCCTGGCGGTGCCCTATCCGCAGGAGCTGAACGACATCCCGGCGGTCGTCGCCCGCAAGGAGACGGGCCGGCAATTCGCCGAGGCGATCGTCGACGCCTTCGAGGAGATGCTGGAGCAGTCCCGCGCGGCGCCGCTGGTGATGGGCATCGCGCTCCATCCCTACATCGTGGGGCAGCCCCAGCGGCTCGGGCCCCTGCGCCAGGCGCTGGCCCACATCGCCAAGGCCCGCGACGCGGTCTGGCTGACCACGGCCGGCGCCATCGCCGAGCAGGCCGCGACCCTGCCGTTCCGGGGGCCGTGAGGCCCGGTCAGCGGCCCTCCGCCGAGGCCTGGTAGGCGCGCCAGCCGCCGTAGCTCGTGACCTCCCGGGCCTGTGCCACGGCGTGGGCCTCGCACAGGAAGCCCTGCACCCGGCTGCCGTCCGAGAGGCTGATCGTGCCGATCCCGAGGGGGGCGGGGATCGCCGCGACGAAGCGCCCGAAGGCGGAGGGCTCGAGCGCCCAGACCTCGACGGCGATGCCCGGGCCCCCGAAGCCCGGCTCGCGCACGAGCCCGGGCTTGGCCGGCCGGGTCCCCGGCAGGGCATAGAGCCGGTAGTCGGGTGCGGTGCGGGCCTTGCGCACGAGGCGCGCGCCGAGGCCCGTCAGCTCGCCGTTGAGGGGCAGCCCGGAGAGATGGGCGCCGACCACGGCGATCTGAAGCGCGTCGCCCCTGACCGGCGGCACCGGGCCCGGCGCGGCGGCGCGGTCGCGGCCCATGCCGGTGCCGGCCGCGCGGTGGAGCGCGTCCGCGAGCGGCGCGAGCGCCTCGTCGGACCCGGCCGGTCCGATCAGGGTGACGCCCGCGGGCAGCCCATCCGCCCGGAAGCCCGCCGGCACGGCCAGCCCCGCGAGGCCCAGCAGGTTGGTGAAGTTGGTGTAGCGGCCGAGCCGGGCGTTGAGCGCGATCGGCTCGGCCAGCATCTCGGCCACCGTGTAGGTGGTGGGCGCCGTGGGCACGAGCAGGAGATCGACCGCGGCCCAGGCCGCCTCGGTGCGGCGGCGCAGGGCTTCCAGCGCATAGCGTCCCTTGAAGGCGTCCACGGCCGAGTAGCCCGTGGCCGAGCCTACGATCGCCCCGACGCTCGGATCGAACGCGTCCGCGTGCTCGGCGAAGAACGTCTCCACCGCCGCGAGGCGCTCGGCGACCCAGGGGCCGTCGTAGAGCAGCGCGGCGATCTCGCGGAACGGCGCGTAGTCGAACGGCACCGGCGTGGCGCCGAGATCGGCGAGGCGGGCCACCGCCGCGTCGTAGAGGCGCTCGGTCTCGGTGTCGCCGTAGAATTCCCGCTCGGCGGGCGCCAGCACGCCGACGCGGGGCTTCTCCGGCAGGGCGACGGGGGCGATGCGCCGGGAGAACGGATCCTCCGGATCGAACCCCTCCGCGAGGCGCCGCACCGCGATCCCGTCGGCGACGCTGCCGGCGAAGACCGTGATGCAGTCGAGGCTGCGGCAGGCCGGGACGAGGCCCGCGGTCGAGAGCAGGCCCGGCGTCGGCTTGATGCCCACGAGGTTGTTGAAGGCCGCAGGCACCCGGCCGGAGCCCGCCGTGTCGGTGCCGAGCGCGAAGCTCGCGAGCCCCGCCGCCACCGCGACGGCCGAGCCCGAGCTCGACCCGCCCGAGACGTGCTCGGGGCTGAACACGCTGCGCGGGGCGCCGTAGGGCGAGCGGGTGCCGTTGAGGCCGGTGGCGAACTGGTCGAGATTGGTCTTGCCGGTGACCAGGGCGCCGGCCGCCCTGAGCCGGGCGACGACCGCGGCATCCGTCCCGGGCGTGTAGGCGAAGTCCGGGCAGGCCGCGGTGGTGGGCAGGCCCGCCACGTCGATGTTGTCCTTCACCGCGAAGGGCACGCCCCAGAGCGGCAGCGCGTTCGGCTCCGGATGGTCGCGCATCAGCGCCTCGGCCGCTGCGACCAGCGCCGCCCGCGGGACGGCGTGGATGAACACCGCCTTGTCCGGATAGGCCTCCATCCGGTCCGCGACGGCCTCGGCGAGGGTCCGGGGCGTCAGGCGCCCTTCGGCGTAGAGGGCGCGCAGGCTGGACAGATCGAGGATGGTGGGCAGCATCGCGTCGGCTCTCCTCGGGGACGGCCGCGGTCCCGCCGGGCCGCCCGGACATCCGCGCGCAAGCCGGGGCCGACGCGGCCGCACGGGCGTCACGCTACGGAGGCGCGAACGGCGCGGTCAAGGTTTTGCCGGGAGCGATCTGCCCAAGTTTCAGCGCGGACGACGGCAAATCCGCGCCACCCTGCCCGGTGTCCGCGCTCGGCTACTTCCGCCGCGGATCGCCGGGCGCGAGCGGGCTGTTCTTCATCAGCACCGGGTGGCGCCGGCTGCCGTAGGACAGCCGCCCGACGACGACGTAGGCGCCCTGCAGGGCGACGAGCGCCAGGCAGGACCAGCCGAAGGCGGCCGGCACGCCGGTCCCGAGGGCGATCTCGACGATCAGGCAGGCCAGGAAGAGCAGGATGCTGACCAGCAGCATCGGGAGCCACGGGACCGCGAGGGCGAGGAGGCCCCCGCACAGGAGCGCCGCGCCGATCGAGAGTATCGCTGATATCGGCACGATCGTGGGCATCGCTCTACAGGGAAATCGGGCTCTCTCGGGATCGGCGCAGCGGCCCGCATCGGCCGCCGGCCCGCGCGGTGCGCGTCAGGGAATCACCGCGTCGGGGCAGGGACTTCGCGCCGAGGTTGCGCTCAACGCAATGGAATTGTGGACGGGACGCCGGTTTTTGTCAGGGGCTGCGCCTTCCGGGCCACGTCCGGATCATCCGACGAACAGCCCGGCGATCGCCGCGCTCGTGAGGTTCGACAGGGTGCCGCCGAGGATCGCCCGCAGGCCGTAGCGGGCGATCTCGGCCCGCCGCTCGGGCACGAGGCTCGAGAAGCTCGCGAGCTGGATCGCCACGGAGGCGAAATTGGCGAAGCCGCACAGGGCGAAGCAGACGATGGCGGTGCTGCGCGGATCGAGGGCGCCGCTCTTGAGCGTCGGCGCGAGCCCCGCATAGGCGAAGAACTCGTTGAAGGCGATCTTCTGCCCGATCGCTCCGCCCACCAGCGCGGCCTCGGCCCAGGGCACGCCGAGCAGCCAGGCCAGCGGCGCGAGCGCCTGTCCGAGCACGGCCTGGATCGAGGCGCCCGGATAGCCGAGCGCCCGCCCGGCCGCGCCGAGCATCCCGTCGGCCAGGGCGATCAGGCCCACGAAGGCGATCAGCATGGCGCCGACCGAGACCGCCACCGCGAGGCCCTTCTGGGTGCCGTCGGCGGCGGCCTCGATCAGGTTGGCCGCCCGGGTCTCCCCGAAGCTGACGCGGGTGGTGACGATCCGCGTCGGCTCCACCGAGGGCTCCAGGATCTTGGCGTAGAGGAGCCCACCGGGGATCGCCATCGCGGAGGCCGCGAGCAGGTAGGTCATCGGCACGCCGAGCGCCGCGTAGCCGGCCAGGATCGAGCCCGCGGTGGAGGCGGCCCCGCTCGTCATCACGGCGAAGAGTTCGGCGCCCGTCAGGAGCGGCAGGAACGGCCGCAGCGCGACGGCGATCTCGCTCTGCCCGATCGCGATGGTGATGACGGCCGAGAAGGACTCGATCGGCGAGGTCCCGAGCAGCCGCCGCAAGGCCGCCCCGAGCCCGCGGGCCAGCGCCTGCATGAGGCCGAGATGGTAGAGCACGCCGATCAGCGCCGAGACGTAGAGGATCTGCGGCAGGACCCGAAGCGCCAGCACGAAGCCGCCGCCGCCGAACAGCTCGAACATCTTCGGCTCGACGAGCCCCCCGAACAGGAAGGCCGCGCCCCTGTCGCCGTAGCCGAGCACCGTCTGCACGCCGTCCGCGGCGGCGGCGAGCCCGGCCTGCCCGGCGGGGACGAACAGGACGAGCGCGCCGAGGCCGACCTGCAGCGCGAGGGCGCAGAGCACCACCCGGGGCCGGATCGCCCGGCGGTTTCCCGAGAACAGGAGGCCGATGCCGAGGAGGAGGAGGACGCTGAGTCCGGCGTGGAGCAGGCGGTCGGTCATGGGATGCGGGCCGGGCGGGATGGGCCCGGGACGGGATGGAAGCATCGGGCCAGAACCAGGCCCCGGCCGGCGCCGGGCCGGCGATGGTCCGGCCGCGATGCGCGCCGGCAACGCGGCGTCGCCGGCGCGGCGTCGACGGGCGCATCACGGCCCGGTCCCGGTCTCCCGCGCCGGCGGCCCCGAGGCGCGCGCCCGGCGGGACCTGCGCCGGCAGCCGCGAGAGCCCTCGCGGCGCGCGGGCCCTGCAGCGACGCGCGCCGCGCAGGAGCCGCCGGCCCGCGCGGAGCGCGCATGGCGAGGGCGTTCATGGCGAAGGCGTTTTTGGCGAGGGCGGTTACTGCATGGCCTTCATCGCGGCTTCGCTCGAGGAGGCCTTCGGATTGGCCTTGCAATAGGCCCGCATCTTCGCATCGATTGCGGCGGCCTGCGGGTCGGCTTGCAGCATGACCTTGTCCGCCGGGCTGAGGCTGGCCTGGGCTTCCGCATCGGCCTTGAGGTAATCGGCACAGCTCATGTCGCCGACCTGGGCGCTGGCGCCGGTCGCGACGGCGCAGGTGGCCAGGGCGACGAAGGTCGCGAAGACGAGTTTGATCAAGGGAAAATTCCGGTGTCGCGCGTATGTCCGGACAATCCGAAGCTTCAGCACGGGCGGCGCGCTCGCTTCATCCGGATTAGCAGGCGCCGTCAAGTCGTGCGCGCTGATCTCGCCACTGGATCGCGGTCGAGCGCCCGCAAGGGTGCGGTGCGATCCATCGCGTGTGCACTGCAATACAGTCCGATAGCACGCTCTATTCGAGGAATCCACGATGAACACCAATGACCCCGAGGCGCTCGACGACATCTCGCGCATTCACGCGAAGATGCTGGCGCTGGAACTCGTTGTCGGCGTCCTGCTCGGGCGACTCTCCGAGGAAAATCCGGAGATCCGGGAGGATGTGCGGCGCGACGTCTCGGTTCTCCTCGCCGACATGGCGGGAGGAACCCCCAGCGAGGAACTGATCGTCGACGCGGTCCGGAACGCGGTCAGCGTTCTGACGAGCGTGGCGGTCGGCTGAGCGGGCCTCGCGGGGGGGGCGTTTGGGCAGCCGGGCGGCGACGGCGCAACCCCGACCCCGCCCGGCCGATGGCCGTCCCGGCGACGGCACGGCCGCACCGGGCCTGCCGCAGCCGTGGGGGCTCGGCCCCGTCGTCCCGGTCCGGCGAAGCGCCGATGGGTGAGGGCCCGAGGGCATCCGCTCGACCCTGTGAAGAGCCGTCCCGGGTGGGTGTGCGAGGATCGGCCCGGCGCCGGCAGGCGCCGAGAGCCCGCCTCACGGCCGGCGCCTAGGACCCGGCATAGTGCGCGTCCGTGACCGGCTCCATCCAGGTCACGGCCTTGCCGTCGAGGCGCTCCTGGATCGCGATATGCGTCAGCGCCGAGGTCGCGGTGGCCCCGTGCCAGTGCCGCTCGTTCGGCGCGAACCAGACGACGTCGCCGGGCGCGATCTCCTCGACGGGGCCTCCTTCACGCTGCACCAATCCGCGCCCGAAGGTGACGATCAGCGTCTGGCCGAGCGGGTGCGTATGCCATGCTGTCCGCGCACCCGGCTCGAAGGTGACGCTCGCCATCGCGGTGCGGGCGGGGTCGGGCGCGGTGTGGAGCGGATCGATCCGCACCGCGCCGGTGAACCAATCGGACGGCCCCGCCCCCGAGGGCTGGCTTCCGCTGCGCTTGATCTCCATGCGATCACGCCTCCATCATCTTCGAAACGCGCCTCAGAGCGACCAGCCGCCATCGACGGAGATCGAGGCGCCGGTCACGAATAAGCCGAGGTCCGAGCACATCCACAGCACGGCTTCGGCGATCTCCTCCGGCTTGCCCAGCCGCCCGACCGGCTCGAGGTCGATCGCCTTCTGGATGTCGCCGCCGGTGAAGCGCTCCATCATCGGGGTCTCGATGTTCCCGGGCAGGACGGCGTTCACCCGGATCTTCGCTTTGGCGTAGTCGAGCGCGGCCGACTTGGTGAGGCCGATGAGGGCGTGCTTCGAGGCCGCGTAGCTCGCACCGCCCGCCACGCCCCGGATGCCGGCGCCGGAGGCGGTGTTGACCACGACGCCGCCGCCCTGGCGCAGCATCTGCCCGATCTCGTGCTTCATGCACACGAACGTGCCGCGCAGGTTGATGTCGAGGATCCGGTCCCATTCGTCGAGGGCGATCTCGTGGACCGGAGCGGCCCTGTTCTCGACGCCCGCGTTGTTGAAGGCGCAGTCGAGGCGGCCGAACCGCTCCACCGTGCGGGCCACCGCGGCCTCGACGTCCTCCGGCACCGACACGTCGCAGCGGATCGCCAGCACCGCGCCGCCCTCCGCTTCGACCTCGGAGCGGAGCCGTTCGATCGGCGCCTCCAGGCGGTCGGCGATCGCGAGGCGTGCCCCCTCCCGCGCGAAGGCGATGGCGGCGGCGCGGCCGATGCCGCTGGCGGCACCCGTGACGAAGGCGACCTTCCCGGTGAAACGGCGCATGTCTCGATCTCTTCCGCTGACCTTGATGAGACGCCTGACCTAGACATCGCGCCGGCCGACGATCAGCCGTCCGGACCTCACCGGAGCGATGAGCGACGCTCATCGTCGGACGCCGGACCCTCATGATCCGAGCGGCCTCTCCGCGCGGATCAGGTCGACGAGGAGCCGCAATCCTATCGGTACGTGCCGACGCCCGGGATAGTAGAGGTGGAAGCCGGCGCCCAGCGGCGCCCAGTCCCTCAGCACGATGCGGAGTTCGCGGCGCGCGACCGACGGTTCGACGCAGGGCTCCGGAAGATAGGCGAGCCCGCCGCCCGCGATCGCGAGGGAGAGGGCGAACTGCGTGTTGTCGACGGTCACCGCGCCGGGCACGTCGAGCGCGATCCGCTCGTCCGCGCGCTCGAAGTCCCATCGGTAGAGGCTGTCGTCGCCGAGGCGGATGCGCAGGCATCGATGCGCCGCGAGGTCGCGCGGATGCTCGGGCGTCCCGTGCCGGTCGAGATAGGCGGGCGCGCCCGCCACCACCCAGCGCAGATCGGCGGACAGGCGCTGCGCCACCATGTCCTGCGGGACCGTTCCGCCGTATCGGATGCCTGCGTCGGCGCCGGCCTCCACGACGTCGAGCAGGTCGTTCGACACGCGCACGTCGATCGCGATCCGCGGGTGGCGCTCGTGAAAGAGAGGCAGCACGGGGGCGAGCAGCAGCGTGCTCGCATGTTCGAGCACGTTGAGGCGGATCCGCCCCGTCGCCTGCGTCGGCGCGCGGTGCTGGTTCAGCACGTCGAGCGCGGAGCCGATCGCCGCGAACGGTGCGTCCAGCGCGGCGCGCAGATCCTCTCCGGCCGCGGTGAGCGTGACGCTGCGGCTGGTGCGATTGACGAGGCGCACGCCGAGGCGCGCCTCCATCGCCCTGAGCGCGTGGCTGAGCGCGGAGGCGCTGACGCCGAGTTCCAGGCCCGCCCGCCGGAAGCTGCGATGCCGCGCGATGGCGAGGAAGGTCCCGAGATCGGCGAGGTCGGTTCGATCGATCCGCATCGGAGCAGTGGAGCGCCTTCTCGCGCGAACGCAATCCGTCTCCGGCCAGGACCGGGCCGGTCGGGACCGGGGTCGGACGGAAGTCTGCGCTCGAACCGCCTTGCCGGTCGCCATCGCCTCACCCCGAGGCGCGGCCGGAGGATCCTGTCCGCTTCCCGCGAGCCGATGCGCGCCGGACGACCGGGCTCGGCGGCGCGGGACGCGCGCGGGGAGCGATCATCGCGGGAATACCTCAGGGATACCCCAGGGCGCCCCCGCGCCACCCCGGCGGCCCGACGGTCGCGGTGGCGTTCCGGGGGTTGGCGATCCCCGCATCGGCCGGCTCGGCTGGCGCCTCATCCGATGGCGAAGGTCTGCCGCGCGATCATCCGCAGCGCGATCGGCCGAACATTGGCGATCGCCGGTGCCGATCGGGATCGACCGGCGTAACCCTCCTTTAGAGGCCGCGTTCTCCTGTCGATCGCCGCCGAAATTTGAATGCTGTTTTAGCAATACCTAAGTACAAAACCTAGGGTTTAGCGGCACGCGTCCTTGTTCCGCGATGGCGTTTGCGTAGTTGAACGCTGTAAACGAATCCGTGATGCTGGCGGATGCATGGATTTAACAATCCATTCACCGACTTCAACGCTCAATGCCGGCATGATGCACGACCGGCTCCACACGCAGAACGAGGGCAGGGAGGTCAGTCGCCTGTGGCTCACGGCGGCGCTCCTGTATTTCGGCGCGGCGGCCCTGACCATCTCCCTGACGAGCAACGGGCGGGACATCGCGACGATCTGGCCCGCCAATGCGGTTCTCGTCGCGCTGCTGCTGGCCGATGCGCGACCGCGCTGGATCACGGTCCTGAGCGCCGGCTTCGTCGCCAACGTGACGGCGAACCTGATCCTGCGCGGCACGCTGGTCGGCCCGCTTCTCTACGGCGTGGCCAATCTGGCCGAGGTCTCGCTCGCGGTCTGGCTTCTGCGCCGGGCGGGCGTCGGGGACGGCATCCTGCACTCCACCAAGGCCGTGGTGCGCTTCCTCCTCATCGCGGGCGTGCTGGCGCCGGCCGTGAGCGGGATCGTGGGCGCCGCGACGGCCTCGTGCGTGTTCGGCGAACCGCTGCTGAAGGCCTTCGGCACCTGGATCGCGAGCGACGGGCTCGGCCTCCTCGTCTTCACGCCCTGCCTGTCGGCCGCCTTCCGCGGGGATTTCGTCACCGCCTGCGCCGGCAAGACCGCGCGGGAGCGGGTCGAGGCGGTCGCGCTGCTCGGCGTCGCGGGCGCGGTCGCGGGCGCGGTGTTCCTCACCACCGACCGCCCCCTGCTGTTCGCGATCTTCCCGCCCCTGATGCTCGTCACCTTCCGGCTCGGGCGCCTCGGAGCGAAGGCCGCCGTGATGATGGTGGCGATCATCGGGGGCGTCGCGACGATGCGCGGCCACGGGCCGATGGTGCTGATCGCCCCCGACGCCGCCACGCAGGCTCAGGCGTTCCAGGTCTTCCTGGCGGTCATGCTGATGACCTGCCTGCCGGTCGCCGCCGAAGTGTCGGCGCGGGCCCGGCTGACGGCGGCGCTCGCCGCCCATGGCGACGCGATGACGACGCGCGCCCTCACCGATCCCCTGACGGGAATCCTCAACCGCGGCGGCTTCGAGGCGAAGGTCAAGGCGCTGTTGCCGGCGTCAAGTCCGTCCGCGCTCAGCCTGATCGCGATCGACTTCGATCATTTCAAGCAGATCAACGACCGCTGGGGCCACCAGGCCGGGGATCGGGCGCTCAAGCACCTCGCCGCGCTGCTCACCGCGCATGTCCGCGCGGGAGACGTGGTCGCGCGGCTCGGCGGCGACGAGTTCGCGGTCCTGCTCCTGAACAGCGATCTGGAACTCGCCAAGGCGGTGTGCGAGCGGATCCGCGCCAGCGTCCACGGCGCGCCCTTCGCGATCGACGCCAAGTCCGTCGCCTTCACCAGCCTGAGCATGGGGGTGGCCGCGGCGTGCCCGGGCGAGGAGTACGAGCGGCTGGCCCAGCGCGCCGACCGGGCCCTGTACGACGCGAAGGAAGCGGGCCGGAATACGGTCCGCTGGGCCGCCTGATCCCGGCCTGAGCGGAGGCGAAGTGTCCCGGCGCGCCGTCCGCCGCCGCGAACCGGGCGGCGGGGGCGGCCGAAGGGCCGGGCCCTGTCGGCCCGGCGGGTCAGGCGGCGGGCCGTCGGGCCCGCTGCCCGAGCGCCCGTGTCAGCGCGAGGCCACGGTCTTGGGCAGCTTGAAGGCCCAGAAGCTGCCGCCCTGGTTGATGCCGGCCGTGGACTTGGCGACCTCGCCGCCCCAGAGCGGCACCGCGCCGCCCCAGCCGGCAGTGACGCCGATCCACTGCTCGCCGTCCTGCTCCCAGGTGATCGGCGAGGAGACGACGCCGGTGCCGACCTGGAATTTCCAGACCTCCTCGCCGGTCTTGGCGTCGAAGGCCTTCAGGAAGCCCTCCGGCGTGCCGGTGAAGACGAGGTTGCCCGCGGTGGTGAGCACGCCGGCCCAAAGCGGGGCCTTGTTCTTGTATTCCCACACCACCTTGCCGGAGGTCGGGTCGATCGCCTTCAGGGAGCCGATATGGTCGTCGAAGACCGGCTTGATGGTGAAGCCGGCGCCGAGATAGGCCGCGCCCTTCTTGTAGTTCACCGGCTCGTTCCAGATGTCCATGCCCCACTCGTTCGAGGGCACGTAGAACAGCTTGGTGCCGGGGTTGTAGCCGATCGGCATCCAGTTCTTGCCGCCGAGGAAGCTCGGCACCGCGAAGATGGACTTGCCCTTCTTGTCGTCGCCGGTGGCCTGGCTCGGATCGCCCGGGCGGTTCTCGGGGTTGTAGATCGGGCGCCCGTCCTTATCGATGCCCTTGGCCCAGTTGATCTTCTCGACGAACGGCGTCGCCGAGATGAACTTCCCGTTGGTGCGGTCGAGGACGTAGAAGAAGCCGTTGCGGTCGGCGGTGCCGCCGGCCTTGATGGTCTTGCCGTCCTTCTGCATGTCGAAGGGCACGAACTCGTTCACGCCGTCGAAGTCCCAGCCGTCGTGCGGCGTGGTCTGGAAGCCCCAGACGATCTCGCCGGTGTCGGGGTTGAGCGCGAGGCGCGAGGCCGACCACTTGTTGTCGCCCGGCCGCAGCCAGGAATTCCACGGGCCGGGATTGCCGGTGCCGAAGTAGATCAGGTTGGTCTCGGGATCGTAGGTGCCGCCGAGCCAGGTGGCGCCGCCGCCGAACTTCCACATGTCGCCGGGCCAGGACTCGTTGACCTTGCCGGTCATGGTCGAGGGCTTGCCGTTGAGCTCGCCCATATGCCCCTCGATGACGGGGCGCTTCCACACGATCTCGCCGGTCTCGGCGTCGCGCGCCTCGATGCGGCCGACCACGCCGAACTCGCCGCCGGAGACGCCGGTGATGATCTTGCCCTTCACGATGATCGGCGCCGCGGTGTAGCTGTAGCCGGCCTTGAAGTCGTCGATGTCCTTGCGCCAGACCACCTTGCCGGTCTTGACGTTGAGGGCGACGAGCTTGGCGTCGAGCGTGCCGAAATAGACGTTGTCCTTGTAGAGCGCGGCGCCGCGGTTCACCACGTCGCAGCAGGGCAGGATCCCCTCCGGCAGACGGGCATCGTATTCCCACTTCTTCTCGCCGGTGCGGGAATCGATCGCGTACATGCGCGAGTACGAGCCCGTGACGTAGATGACGCCGTCCTTGATCAGCGCTTGGCTCTCCTGGCCGCGCTGCTTCTCGCCGCCGAAGGAGAACGACCAGGCCGGCACGAGGCCCTTGATCGTGTCCCGGGTGAGCGTCTTCAGGGGGCTGAAGCGCTGGCCCTGCGGGCCGAGGCCGTAGGTCACCACGTCGCCGGGCGTCTTGGCGTCGTTGATGATGTCCTGCTCGCTCACGCCCTGGGCGCGCGCCGGCAGCGCGCCGCCCGCCAGGAGGGCGGCGACGCCCACCGCGGCGAGGAACCGGGTCTGTACTCTCATGACGTGTCCTCCGTTGTGGTTCCCGGTCCGATCGGCCGGATCCGCCGGGGCTTTGCTTGGGCCGGACGATGCTTGAATCGCGCGATTCGCCGGCCACCCCTTGAGGAAAAGCCTAGAAGGCTTCTCATCGAAGTCTTATTGGCCATTGGTCGAATACAATGGCCGCTCGAAATCTCTGGACGCTAGTCTTGGGAATGCGGCGCGCGACGGCACGCCGCGCCCGCGCGGCAGTCGTGCCGATCGCGTCGATCGCGGCGGTCGTTCGGGACCTGCCGGAGGATGCGGGCGGCCGCGGCCCGCCTCAATAGCCCTTCGGCGCCACGTAGGTGACGCCGTAGCGCGCGCAGATCGCCTGCAACCGGCCCTCCGCGGCGAGCGCCGTCATCGCGTCGCCGACCGCGTAGGCGAGGTCGCGGGAATCGGTCCGCACCGCGCCGCCGATCTCCCAGCGCGTCTTGACGAGCCCCTGCGAGGGAATCTCGCCGATCGGGTTCTCCTCCGGCGGCGCCTTGGCGGCGAACAGCGCGGCCTCGATCGACGCGCGCGTGCCCGCGAGGACCGGGGTCTCGCCCGCGAGATAGGCCCTGGCCGCCTCCTCGAAGCTCTTGAAGTGCTTGAGGTTAGCCCGGTACCGGCCGCCCGCCGCGGTGAGCAGCATCAGGTCGGCCGCGCTCGCGCCCTCGACCGCCACCGCGTTGTCGCCGAGATCGTCGAGGGCGTCGAAGCCCGCGAGCCGGCCCCTGCGATAGGCGAAGGCGATGTGCTGGTCGAAATAGGGGGCCGTGAGAAAGATCTGCTCGTTGCGCAGGGCGAGCTGGCGGTCGGTCGGCACGTGCAGCATCAGGTCGGCGAGCGGCGTGCCCGCGAGGTCGCCGCGCCAGAGGTTGAGGCGGAAGTCGCCGTCGACGTTCTCGCCGGCATCGACCACCCGCAGGTCGAGCGCGACCTTCAGCCTGTCCGCGATGGCCCGCGCGAGATCGGCGTCGATGCCGCGCGCCGCGCCGGGACTCTCCTCGGAGAAGGGCGCGTTGTCGCCGTAGATCGCGACCCGCAGCGTGCCGTCGGCCACGACCTGATCGAGGGGGCGGGCGGGGGCCGGCGGGGCGAGCAGGAGGGCGAGAGCGAGGCCCCAGGCGCCCGCGCGGAGCGGGCTACTCCTCATGCTTCGATTCGATGTAGCTGCGGATGGCCCACAGGCCCTCCTGCGAGATCACGCCCTCGAACGCCGGCATCTTGGTGACGCCGTTGATCACCGCGCCGTGGCGCATGCGCTCGACGAAGTACTCGTCGCCCTCCTTGCCCTGGGGCAGGTAGCGCAGGTCCGGGGCGAGGCCGCCGGAGATCATCTGCAGGCCGTGGCAGCGGGCGCAATTCTGGTTGAAGCCCGAGGACCCGATCGCGATCGCGTGCGCGTCGCCCTTGTAGGGATTCTCGGCCACCCACTCGGTGCCCAGCGGCTTCAGACCCTCGGTGTTGACCGGCTGCGGCTGGACGTCGCCGTGCCCGAAAGCGGCCCCCGCCGCGAGCGCGATCGCGACGAGCGTGCCGCCCGCCGTCGTCAGGACTTTGCGCATCTGCCTCCCCATCGTTGTTGATCGAGGGGTAGCAAGTGTCCGGAAGCCGACCAATTGTGCTTTGGTACGACCTGTACAGGAGCGATAACTCGGGCCGAGCGGTCTCGCCTCTGCTGTGCACCTTGGTCCAATACCGGGTCTGCGCCCGCCTCCGTATCCTCTGCCCCAACGACACGCGGGCAGGCGGCGATCAAGGGGGGCGGCGCGGGATGAGGTCCTCCCACGGGCTGCGGGACGGCGTGCGGAGGCGGCTCCTGGCCGCGGGCGCCGGTGGCGCCTGCGCCGCGGCGCTCGCCCTGCTCGCCCCGCCGGATGCCGATGCCGCGCCGGCGGGACGGGCAGAGCCGGGGCCGCCGCTCGCGATCCACTATCTCGAGCGGCGGATCGAGCGGCCGGCCCCCCTCAACAACGAGGAACGGATCCCCGACGACGAGGGCGCCAAGGGGGCCGAGCTCGGGCTCGCCGACGCGAACGCCACCGGCCGCTTCGTCGGGCTCGGCTTCAGCCTCGACAGGACGGTGGTGCAGCCCGATGCCGATATCCGGGCCGCCTTCCGGCACCTCGTCGCGCCGCGCTTCGTCGTGGTGAACGCACCCGCCGCGGACGTGCTGGCACTGGCCGACCTGCCCGAGGCGCAGGGCAGCCTGCTCCTCAATGTCGGCGCGGCCGATACCCGGCTGCGCGAGGCCGATTGCCGGAGGAACCTCCTCCACGTCCTGCCCTCGCACGCGATGCTCACCGACGCGCTGGCGCAATTCCTCGCCTTCAAGCGCTGGCAGCGCATCCTGCTCGTCTCGGGGCCCGCGCCGGGGGACGCGCTCTACGCCGAGGCGCTGCGCCGGAGCGCGCGCAAGTTCGGCCTGCGGATCGTGGCGGAGACCGCCTACGATCCGCGCGGGGGCGACGTGCGCGATTCGGCGCTGCGCGAGTTCGCGATCCCGACCCGCGGCGCCGAGCACGACGTGGTGGCGGTGGCCGACGAGCCCGGCGCCTTCGGGGCGAGCCTGAACTACAACACCGCCGCGCCCCGCCCCCTCGTGGGCACGCAGGGGCTCACGCCCGCCGCCTGGGGGCGCCCGGTCGAGGCCTGGGCGGCGGTGCAGCTCCAGGGCCGGTTCCACCGCCTCGCGGGGCGCCCGATGCGCCCGGTCGACTGGGCGGGCTGGATGGCCGTCCATGCCCTCGGCGAGGCCGCCGTGCAGGCGCGCAGCACCGATCCGGCGACCGTGCGCGAGCGTCTCGTCTCGGAGCGCTTCGAGGTCGGCGGCTTCAAGGGCCGCCCCCTGAGCTTCCGCGCCTGGGATGGCCAGCTGCGCCAGCCCATCTTCCTGCTCTGGCCCGGCGCCGTGACGGCGACCGCCCCGCTCGAGGGCTTCCTCCACCACCGCACCGAACTCGACACGCTCGGCCTCGACCGGCCCGAGAGCGCCTGCCGGGCCTTTCCGGGGAGTGCCGGATGAGCCGGATCGCCGCCGTCCTCCTGCTCGGTCTCGCGGCGCTGCCCGCGCGCGCCGAGGAGATCTTCGTCTCGAACGAGCGCGACAACACCGTGACGGTGATCGACGGCGAGAGCCTCGCGGTGCTGCGCAGCTTTCCCGTCGGCCGCCGCCCGCGGGGCCTGACCTTCTCGCGGGACGGGCGCGCGCTCTACGTCTGCGCCAGCGATTCCGACGCGGTCCAGGTGATCGACCCGCAGACGGGGGCCGTGCGCCACGACCTGCCCTCCGGGCAGGACCCGGAGCAGTTCGCCCTGGCGCCGGACGGCCGGACGCTGTTCATCGCCAACGAGGAGAACGCCACGACGACCGTGGTCGACGCGCAGACCCGCCGGGTGCTGGCCCAGATCGACGTCGGCATCGAGCCCGAGGGCATGGCGGTGAGCCCGGACGGGCGGATCGCCGTGACGACCTCCGAGACCACCAACATGGTCCACTGGATCGACACCCGCACCCTGGCGGCCACCGACGCGACGCCGGTCGGCCAGCGCCCGCGCTACGCCGCCTTCTCGGCGGACGGCGCGCGCCTCTGGGTCTCCTCCGAGATCGGCGGCACCGTCGCGGTGATCGACGTGGCGACCCGGCAGGTGATCGAGACCGTGGCCTTCGCGGTGAAGGGCGTCGCCCCCGACCGGGTCCAGCCGGTGGGCATCCAGCTCTCCCGCGACGGGCGCCGCGCCTTCGTGGCGCTCGGCCCCTCCGACCGGGTGGCGGTGGTGGACACGCAGACCTTCGCGGTCACGAGCTACATCCTGGTCGGTCGGCGGGTCTGGCAGCTCACCCTCAACGGCGACGGCACAAGGCTCTTCACCACCAACGGCGTCTCGGGCGACGTGACGGTGATCGATACGGGAAGCCTGAAGGCGCTCAAGACCGTCAAGGTCGGGCGCTTCCCCTGGGGCGTCGCGGCCCGGCCGGCCCCGGACCCGCAGCAGGCCGCCAGGGCTGAGCCGTGACCGGGGCCGACCGCAGCATTCTCCGCGTCGTCCCAGGCCTCGCCGTCTCGGCCCTGGCCGCCGGGGCGGTCGCCTTCGGGGCGATTGTCTTCGCGGCGAATGTCTTCGGGGTGGTCGTCCTCGGGGTTGTCGTCTTCGGGGCGGTCGCCCCGGCGCGCGCCGGCCAGCTCGACCGGACGCGGATCGAGGCCTATTTCCCGCCGCCCCTCGTCGTCGGCGAGAAGGACGACGCGGTGCCGGTCTGGCCGATCCTGAAGCAGCAGGCCGGCAGCTACGAGGTCTTCGCCTACGCCTTCGAGTCGGTCGACCTCGCCCCGATCCCGGGCTTCGGCGGCACCGCTCCGGACCTCCTGATCGCGCTCGCCCCCGATGGCACCTTCCGGGACGTGAAGGTCGTCTCCCACCGCGAGCCGGTCTTCCTCGAGGGGCTCGGCTCGGAGCCGCTCTTCGCCTTCGTCGAGCAATATGCCGGCCTCTCCGCACGGCAGGCGATCCGCGTCGGGCGCCCGAACGCCCGCGCCGCGGGCGCCGCGCCGCAGACCACCGTCGACGGGATCTCGATGGCGACCGCCTCGACCCGGGTGATCAACCAGTCGATCCTGGCCTCGGCGCTCGCGGTGGCGCGCGCCAAGCTCGGCTTCGGCGCCGCCAATGTCGGCCTCGTCGTGCGGGCGAGGGCGGAGGCCGCCGCGCCGGCGGGCCGCGCCGAGCCCGTGAGCCTCGCCGCGCTGCTCGCCCGCGGCTGGGTCAAGCGCCTGACGGTGACGCGCGCGGAGGCCGCCGCCGCGTTCCGCGGGACGGGCGTCGCCGATCCCGGCGAAGGGCGGCCGGACGACGTGCTGAGCGACCTTTACGTCGCCTATCTCAACGTCCCGGCGATCGGCCGCGGCCTGCTGGGCGCGGCGCGCTTCGACGCGCTGATGCGCGAGCTCGGACCCGACGCCCACGCCGTGATGGTGCTGAGCGCCGGCCCCGCGGAGGCGCCCGAGAACCCGGTCGGCGACAGCTTCGTGCTCGGCTCCGTCCCCGACCGGCTCGCGCTGAGCCAGGGCGGCCTCATCGTCAACGCCCGCGACATGGCGGTGGAGCGGCGCGAGGCCGGCGCGGCGGAGGGCCTGCCGCCGGGCGCCTGGAGCCTCCTGAGGATCGACGCCGCGGCCGGCTTCGACCCGTCCGCGCCCTGGATGCTCACCGAGACCATCGTGCGCGAGCGCGGCCAGATCCTGGCGGAGCGGATCGCCCGTTCGTTCTCCGTCACCCTCGCCCTGCCGCCGGAGCTGTTCACGCGGGTGCGGCCCGACGACGGACCGAGCTGGACCGACCCGTGGCGCGCCCGCGCGCCCGAGCTCGGCATCCTCGCGCTGATGCTCGGCCTGCTCGTGCCGGTCCTCGCCCGTCAGCCCGGGCTGGTGGCCAGGCAGGGCCGCTTCTCCGCCTTCCGCCTCGCTTTCCTCGCAATGACGCTCGGGTTCCTCGGCTGGTTTGCGCAGGCACAGCTCTCGATCATCACCCTGATGGGATTGGTGCGCGCCGCAACGACGACGCACGACCTCACATTCCTCCTCTACGACCCCCCCTCCCTGGTGCTCTGGGCCTTCACCCTGGCGACCCTCCTGATCTGGGGGCGCGGAACGTTCTGCGGCTGGCTCTGCCCCTTCGGCGCACTGCAGGAAGGCGTCGCCCTGCTCGCGCGCCCGCTCAAGATCCGGCCGGTCTCCGTCCCGCTGCACCTCGACTGGATCCTGCGGCAAGTGAAATACGCCGCTCTCGCCGGACTCCTCGCCACGGCGGCTCTCGGTTCACCGCTGGCCGACACGCTCGCCGAGATCGAGCCGTTCAAGACCGGGATTACGTTATCCTTCTTGCGGGCGTGGCCGTTCGCCGTCTACGCGGTCGGCCTCCTCGTCCTCAACCTGTTCGTCTACAAAGGTTTCTGCCGATACCTCTGCCCGCTCGGAGCAGCGCTCGCCCTGGTCGGGCGCCTGCGCATCCTCGCCTGGATCCCGCGCCGGGCGGAATGTGGAAGCCCCTGCCAGCTCTGTAAGGTGCGCTGCCGTTATGGTGCGATCCGGGCCGACGGGCGCATCGACTATCCCGAGTGCTTCCAGTGCATGGATTGCGTCACGATCATCCACGACCCGAACCAGTGTGTCCCGCAAGTGGTGGCGCGCAAGCGCGGCCGACACATTCTAGCCAAGCCGGTTGCAGCGGAGTGACCGCGATCGGAGTGCCCAGTCGGCGCCGGCTGCTCGGCGCCCTCGGCCTTGCGGCCACCGGAATCGGCGGCGCGGACGCGTTCCGGGCGCTTGCCGCCGTGCGCGGGTTCGAAGTCCGGATGCGGGCCGGGCTCGCCTTCGGCACCACCGTGGCGCTGACTGCGGCCGGGCCGGACCCGACCGTGCTCGAGGCCGCGCTCGATGACGGCTTCTCGGCCATGCGCGCTATCGAGCGGGCCGCGAGCCTGTTCCGGGCGGACAGCGCGCTCTCGCGCCTCAATCGGGAGGGTCGACTTGAGGCGCCGCCGCGGGATTTACTGCGCCTGCTCTGCTTCGCCCTCGATCTCGCGGCCGAGACCGACGGCGCCTTCGACCCGACGGTCCAGCCGCTTTGGCCGCTCTGGTCGGAAGCCGCCGCACGGGGGGCACGACCAGATCGCGACGCGCTCGCCCAGGCGGTCGCTCGAATCGGCTGGCGCCGCGTGGAGGTTCTGCCTGATTGTATCGCCCTCGCGCCCGGCACGGCGCTGACGCTCAACGCCCTGATTCAGGGCTACGCCGCCGACCGGGTCATGGCAGCCCTGCAAGCCCGCGGCATCGTCGACGCGTTTGTGAACACAGGCGAGTTCGGGGCTGTTGGACGCCACGCCGACGGCTCGCCCTGGCGCCTCGGCATCGCTGATCCGCGTGCGCCCAGCCGGATCGCGGCCGTGATCGCGCCGTTCTCGGGCTTCGCCGCCACCTCGGGGGACTACCAGATGAGCTTCTCGCCGGATGGGGTCGACCACCATATCTTCAATCCGCGGACCGGCTTCTCACCCCCGAACCTGTCCTCCGTGACCGTTACCGCCTCTAGCGGGCTCGTGGCCGATGGGCTGTCGACGGCCTGTATGGTGCTCGGGCCAGTGCGCGGAGCGCGCCTCGTTGCGGCCCGGCCGGGCTGTGCCCTCCGCGTCGTCGAGAAGGCTTGAGATGAACGTCGGACGCGCGGCCCGCTTCGTCGGCTGGAGCCTCGCGCTCGCCGCCGCGCTGCCACTGGGATCCCCGGCCGCGCGGGCACAGGCGAGCTCACCCGCGACGGCGCTGATCGTTTCCGTCGACGTCTCGCAATCCGTCGACGACGAGCGCTTCCGGTTGCAGATGGAAGGCATCGCCGAGGCGCTTGAAGACCCAGCCGTCGTCGCGGCGATCACCGGCAACCCGGGCGGCATCCTGTTCGCTTTGGTGACCTGGGCGGACAGGGCGAGCCAGCCGGCTGGATGGCGTCGGATCGCCAGCCAGACCGATGCGGCTGCCGCCGCCGCTGCCCTGCGCGCAACACCGCGGCAGGCTGGCGAGTTCACCTGCATCGGGCAGATGTTCCGCACCATGTCGGCCAGCGTGATTCCGACGCTGCCGCTGCCGGTGGATCGGATCGTGGTCGACGTCTCGGGCGACGGCATCGACAACTGTACCGACCCGGACAGCCTGGAGGCGGAGCGCCAAGCCCTGCTCGCCACGGGCGCCACCATCAACGGTCTTCCGATCCTGGTGCCGGGCGAGAACGACGTGGTTGGCGCGGGCGCCTACCGTGCGCCGGGCTACGGCCTGCGGCCGACGCCACTTCCTCAGGACCGTACGAGCCTGGAGCAATGGTATCGCGCCCACGTCGTCGGCGGTCCCGGCGCCTTCCTGCTGACGGCTGCAGGGTACGGCGACTTCGCTCGCGCGCTGCGCCGAAAATTCGTGATCGAGATCAGCGCGCTGTCTGATCTCGAGCGCCGCCGCTGAGGTTGGTCCCGAGACGCGTTGGACGGGACCTTGCGCTAGAGGATCCTCGCCCGTAGCGCCGTGACCACGATCTCGGCCAAGATCACGACGCCGAAGATCGCGGCGAGGACCACCGCCACCTGATCCCAGTAGAGGAGGTTCAGCGCGGTATCGAGGGCAATGCCGATGCCGCCGGCTCCGACCAGCCCGAGCACCGCCGATTCCCGGATATTGATGTCCCACCTGAACAGGGCGATCGACCAGAAGGCGGGTTTCACTTGCGGCCAGTAGCCGAGAAGAAGCGTCGAGAGCCACCCTGAGCCCGCGGCCTGCAGGGCCTCGATCGAGCCGCGGTTCGATTCCTCTAGCGCCTCGGCCAGGAGCTTGCCGGTGAAACCGACCGAGCGCAGCGCGATTGCCAGCGTGCCCGCGAGCGGCCCCGGACCGAACACCGCCACGAATAGCAGCGCCCAGACCAGGGCATTCACGGAGCGCGAGGTCACGAACACGAACTTCGCGAACAGGTTCAGAACGGGGCTCGCGGTGACGTTGCGGGCCGCGAGCAATCCAACCGGCACCGCGATCAGCACCGCGATCAGGGTGCCGAGGGTCGCGATGTGCAGCGTCTCGACAAGAGCCCGGAGGGTCGGCCAGACATAGGCGCGATCCATCGGCCACATCCGGCCGAACAGATCGGCCATCTGGTCGGGGGCATCGTAGAGGAACTCCGGGATCACCTCTATGGTGCGCAGGCTCGCAACGAAGGCGGCGACCGCCGCCAGCGTGAAGGCGAACCGCGCGATACGCCTCCAGGGCGAGAAGCGCCGCCAGCGGTGCGGCGTGCCCGCGGCTCTCACTGAAATACCTTGCGCGCCCAGCCCGACACGATCTCGGCTCCCATGATCAGCGCGACGATGACGATCAGGATTGCCAGCACCACATCGTAGTCGAAGCGCTGATAGGCGGTGAACAATGTCGCGCCGATACCGCCGCCGCCGACGATCCCGACCATGGTCGAGTTCCGCAGATTGGAATCGAGCTGGTAGGTCGAGAAGCCGATGAAGCGCGGCAGCACCTGCGGGAGCACACCCATGATCAGGGTAGACATGAAGCCGGCGCCGGTCGCGCGCACGGCCTCGACCTGCTTCAGCGAGATCTCCTCGATCGCTTCGGCGAAAAGCTTGGCGATGAAGCCAACGGAGGCAACAATCAGCGCCATCACGCCCGCGAGCGCGCCGAAGCCGATCGCCTTCACGAACAGGATCGCCACGATGATCGGGTGGAACGATCGACACAGCGCGATGAGGGACCGCATCGGCCACGTCACCCAGGGCGGCAATAGGTTGCGGGCCGCGAGGAAACCGACGGGCAGCGCAAGCGCGATGCCGGTCACGGTGGCGATCACCGAGATCTGCACGCTCTCGATGATACCCGACTGGATCAGCTCCCAGCGTGAGAAGTTTGGGGGAAGCATCCGGGAGAGGAACTGGCGGCCGTGCGCGAGACCGCTGGCAAAGCGCGCGGGGACGAAGCCGAGCTGACTCGCGGCGTAGAGCGCGTAGGCGGCGAGCAGCAGCCAGCCGACCCGTGCCGTCCAGTTCGGGCTGAACGCGACGCGCCCGCCCACGGAGGTTGGGTCGGGCGCCCTCATTCGAGCCAGTTCTCGCCGCCGTAGATGCCGCGCAGGTCGCGCTCGCTCAGGTCTCCCGGTGGCCCGTCATAGACGACGCGTCCGCCGGACATCCCCACGATGCGCGTAGCGAAGCGCTGAGCGAGCGCGACGTTGTGGATATTGACGACGACCGGCACGCCGCGCTCCGCCGCCAAGCCGCAGAGGATCTCCATAATCTCAGCCGAACTCTTGGGATCGAGCGAGGAGGTCGGCTCGTCGGCGAGCACGATCTCGGGCTCCTGCATGATCGCCCGCGCAATGCCGACGCGCTGGCGTTGGCCGCCCGAAAGCGCGTCGGCGCGGCGCGTGGCGAAGCCGCTCAGACCCACGGCATCCAGAAGGTCGAAGGCCCGCGCGACATCGGCCTCGGGAAAGCGGCGCAGCCACGCGCGCCAAGCCGGCACGTAGCCGAGCCGGCCGCAAAGCAGGTTCTCCATGACGGAGAGGCGTTCGACCAGGTTGTACTCTTGGAACACCATCCCGATTCGCCGCCGCATCCGGCGCAAGGAGCGACCCGAGAGCGTGGCGAGGTCCTCGCCGCGGAACAGAATCTCGCCGGAGGTCGGCTGCACGAGGCGATTGATGCAGCGGATCAGCGTGCTCTTGCCGGTTCCCGACGGCCCGATGATCGCGGTGAGGCCGGACCCCGGCAGAACGAGGTCGATGCCCTTGAGGACCGGCTGGCCGGGCCGGTAGGCCTTCACCAACCCGCGGATCACCAGGGCGCGCGGATCCAGTGCCGACGCACGCGCCGGAGCCACGACGGCAACGTCCCGCATGGCGGATACAATGGTCACGGCTTGCTCACGCCGTCCGCCTTCTTGCGCGCCGCCTCGGCCTCGCGGGCGGCTTCGCGCTCGTAGGCAGCTTTGTTGTAGGGCGTCCCCGAATCCTCGGCGACCTTGCGTACGATGGCCCAGTCCTTGAGGTAGGTAATCGGCGCGAAGCGGTCGTCGCCCTCGAAGTCCTTCACCATCTCGGGCGGGAAGCGGAAGTCGTAGAAGCATCGCTTCAATGTCTCGGCCAGCTCCGGCTTAAGATCGTGGGCGTAGGCGAAGCCCGAGGTCGGGAAGGTCTTGCTGGTGTAGATCACTCGGTAGTCTTCGCCCTTGATCGTGCCGCGGGCGATCATCCGGTAGTAGACGTCCGAGGCCACCGGCGCCGCATCGTAGTCGCCGGTGCCGACGCCGAGGGCCGACTTGTCGTGCCCGCCCGAATAGACGAGCTTGTAATCCGCTCCGGGCTTGAGCCCCTCCTCAGGGAAGAGCGCCTTCGGGGCGAGGTTGCCCGAGTTCGAGGACGGGGCGGTGTGGGCCACGCGCTTGCCCTTGAGGTCAGCCAGCGTCTTGTAGGGGCTGGTCGCCTTGACTACGACGAGGAGGTTGTAGCCTTCGGGACCGTTCGCGGTTCCCTTGGCGGCGAAGGGAACCGCGCCGGCCATGTTCACCGCGAAGCCGAGCGGGCCCGTCGAGAATCCGGCTACCGTCAGCCTGCCCGACCGCATGGCCTCGATCTCGGCCGAGTTCGACTGGACCGGGTAGTAGACGACGCGCTTGCCTGTACACTGCGCCAAATAGGCTGTGAAAGGCTTGAAGGAATTCTCGTAAACAGCGGGATCCTCGACCGGCGTGTAGGCGAAGACGATGACGCTCGGATCGCGCGTCTTCGCCGGCAGGTCGGCGACTAAGTCCTTGTCCGCGTCGCAATAGGCGTCGTCGAGTTGACCGCGATTGGCGCAAGCGTCGGCCTGGAGGGGCGACGGCGAACCGAATCCACAGACCAGCGCCAGAGCCGCGCCATATCGAGCCATCTTCACGCGAGGTCCTCCCTGCGGGGCGTTGCCCGAGGGCAGCCCCGTCGTGCAAGCGCTCGATCCACGCCGAGCTTCGACGTGAAGTTGTAGGCGCGGGGTCCGGGATCAGGCAAGGCGCCGACCGCGACGAGGACGCGATGCGCGGGGAGAGCCGCCCGGCGTCTAGGCTTCCCGACATAGTTTGTCCTCGCGACGAGCGACGTTATCTTCGGTCGTCGAGATGAGGGCGCGACCGGGGCGTCGCCGTCCGGCTCCGTGTGCAAGATCGACCGTACGGCGGGAGGATGCAGATGCAGGTGCCGGTTCAGGCGATCGCGAAGACCGCGTTGGGCTCCGATAGCGGCGGGCTCGCCCCGGCGCGCGCGATCCTCACCCTGCTGTCGGCGCTCGCCGTGCTCGGGGCGTGCTCAGCGGCCACGCGGATGCCCGCTACCGCCATCGAGCCCGACCTGGTGCGGGTGATACGCTTCATGGCCCTGATCAAGGGCGGCTTTGCCCTCGCGGCCTTCGCCGGTTGCTTCTGGCGCCTCGCTCGGCCCGCGAGCCCGTGGCGGGCCCCCGTCTACGTCGTCGCACCGCCGATCATGGCCGCAGGCGCGATCGGGCTGTGGTCGTTGCAGACACCTTGGATCGCCGTCGCAGGCCTGCATCTCGGGCTGCTGGCCCTACTCGCGGCGGCACTCACCGACCCCGATTTCTGGGCCGGCGTTCGGCGCACGGGGCGTGCGTGAGGCCGGCCGCATCGAGATCCGTCGGCGTCAGTGCCGAGCGGCGTTCGTATGGGCCAGGAAGAACCGCACCATCTCGCGGCTGGCATCCGGGCCCTGCGGATCCGTGAAGGATCCCCTGGGGCTGCCGCCTGCCCACGCATGCCCCGCGCCGTGCAGGACCCATTGCTCACGCACGGCACGGCCGGTCGCGTCGGTTTGGACGCTGCGCGTGTAGGCCGTCCCGCCCGGTGAGCGCCCCTCCTCGATGGTCCGCTCCCCAATCGCGCCCGGCGCCGATTGCGCGATGACCTGATCGCCGTTGGCCGGATGGACCGTCTGATCGCGGTCTCCGTGGAAAACGATCGTCGGCACGGCATGCCGTCTGTTGGCCGCCCCCACCCCGTTGCCCTTCATCGCAGCGAAGGCCGAGCCTACGTCGCGCGCTGCCCCGCAGGCCAGGCCGGAATGGACGCCCGCCGCTGCGAACAGGTCGGGATAGGTGGCAGCGAGGATCGCCGCGGCGGCTCCACCCGCTGAGAGGCCTGCCACGTAGATCCGGCTCGGATCGGCCGAGAATGCCTCGATCGTCTCCCGGGCGATACCGGCGATCAGGGCGGGTTCGCCGCCCTCGCGCTGCTGGTCTCCCGGCTCGTACCAGTTCCAGCACCGCTGCATGTTGGCCGAGCGCGGCTGCTCCGGATAGGCCACGAGGAAGGTCTGTTCCTCGGCGATCTCGTTCATCCGCGTCCCGATCGCGAAATCGTCCGGATTCTGCGTACAGCCGTGAAGCATCACGATGAGGGGCAGCGTTTGGCCGGTATAGCCACTCGGGACGTAGAGCTTGTAATTGCGCTCGCCCATGCCGCTGCGGAACGTGCGCGTCTCGAAGCGCGCACCATCCGGAAGCCCGGTCGAGGGCGCTGAGGCCGAGCCGGGCTCCCCACCGAGAGCCGCGCCCAGCCCGGCCTTCGCCAGCGAATCCTGGATCGTGCGCATCACCGCTCCGGCGATGTCACCCGGGGGATGCGCGAAGGCCTGCTTGTCGGGGCCCGTGCCACCCGTATCGGGCGCCGTCCAGGTGCCATCGGGTGTCGGCGGGGCGACCATGTCGATGACGCCGCCATCCGGCGCCACCGGCGCCGCGCCCTGCCGCGTCTCAACCCAGGCGGCATAGGCCGCACTCTGCCTGCGCTGGAGCTCGGCCATCGCTGCCATCGCCTTAGCGGCGCGCGCGGGGTCGGCCTTGGGCAAGGCGAAGGTTCTGGGCACGGCGAAATCCTTCGGGAAGCCGAATTTGGGCATGGCTGTTTTGGAGAAGCGGTTCATCGGATCTGTCTCTGAGAAGCGGGGGGAGAACGGTGCGGGATGCCCGTCCGCCTGCGCCGAAAGGGAAAGGGAGCTGTCAGCTGGTGCGGTCGGCGAGTGCCGCCTTGACCGCAGGGCTGGCCTGGAAGGCGCCCAGCACTGCCACGGAGGCGATGGCTGCCCGGGCGAGTTCAGGCGTCACGTCCGGGGCGATGCTGGCGAGTCCCAAAACTTGGATGTGGATCGGGCTGCCGGCGTCGCGGGCGGCTTCGAGGACCTGCTTCGTGTAGTGAGACAGGCCGAGATGCAGCTGCTTGCGGGCGACGGATTGCTTCACCGCCTCACCCTGCCGCTCGATCTGATTGCGCACGGCCGTGCGAATGAAATCGGCGCGATTGGCGTAGAACCCGTCGCGCACCATCAGGTCGATATGTCCGAGATCGATGAAGCCGAGATTGACCGTCACCTTCTCGCTGTCGGGCAGCTTGGGACGCAGCGTGACAGGGGTATCTTCCATCTCGGCCTTCCCAAAACCATCCGGTTGGATGGTCTGTAGATGGCGATCAGAAGGCTGGAGACAAGTGGGCGTCGCCGAATCGCGACGGAGGTCGGCCGCTGCTCCCCCTGTTTCCCGATGGCCGAGCGCAATCGGCGTGCGACGGATCGGCCCGACGATGGGGGTTGATGGCTGCGGGTCTCCGGGTCTTTCTGGACGTTCAGAGCGGGCAGCGATGGCTTGGGCCTGCCGGCCGGACGCGATCGGCCGTCGATCTCGACACCGCTCTGCCCGGCGCATCTCTTCGGGCTTCGGCCACGCAGGCGTGCTGGGCACAAGCGCCATCACGGTCGGAAGACCCGAGGATCGACCGATGCAGGGGACGACCGTACCGAGGGCCGTTACGGGTGCCGTATGTCTACCGATGGGGTCGGATGGGTAGGCCGCTCACCCGAGGCGATGCTTTGCTGCCTAGGTCCAGTTCGCAAAGGCTCGGGCAGCAAAAAAGCCGCCCCGGTCGGAGGCGGCTTTTTATCAGATCGGGGCTGGAAAGCCGACGATTTACTTGATCTTGGCTTCCTTGAAGTCGACGTGCTTGCGCGCGACGGGATCGTACTTGCGCATGGTCAGCTTCTCGGTTTGCGTGCGCGAGTTCTTCTTGGTGACGTAGAAGTAGCCCGTATCAGCAGTGGAAACGAGCTTGATCTTGACGGTGACGGCCTTGGCCATGGGGCGCTCCTGAGCTTCGCGGCATTCCGCGCAAGCGAAACGCAAAACGAAAAGGGCCGGGCAGGCCCGGCCGAATACGGGCGGGTGAATGCCCGATCCGGCCGTCGAGGTCAAGACCCGCGGGCCAGCGCGAAGGCTGCTACAGGGCGGCCCGCTCCCGCCGGCCGTAGCGCTCGAAATGGAACGGAATCTCTCGGAAGGGGGCGAAATCGACGGCGATCTGGGCCTCCAGCTCGTCGAGGACCGCCCGGGTGATGAAGGGCAGTTCGAGCTTGCGCGCCGCGTCGAGCCGCAGCCACGCGAGCTCCGTAAACTCGGATTCGGGGCCGACGCGGCCGGGCTCCTCGGCGGCGATCGCATCGCGGTCGGCGGCGAAGAAGCGGGTGTCGAAGCGCCGCACACGCTTGGGCGGCGTGATGGCGCGTGCGACGAGATGGAGCCCGTCCAGTTCGGGATGGACACCGTGGCGGCCGAAGGCCTCCCAGCCGGGCGGCGTCGCGTGCGGCGGGCCGTAATCCCGACTCCCAACCAGCAGTCCCGTTTCCTCGAAGGTCTCGCGGATGGCCGCCAGCGCCAGCAACCGTCCGAGATCCTGAGGGGGGCGGGAGACCTGCCGCATCAGCGCGGCGTCAGCGTAATCCGGCAGGGTGTTCGCCACCGGCATGCGCCGATCGGCCGGCTCGGTGCGTCCGCCCGGGAACACGAACAAGCCGGGCATGAATGCGAGGCGCGGGTTCCGCCGCCCCATCAGGACGCGGGGCCCGCCGCGGCGGCGATCGATCAGGATCAGGGTGGCGGCGTCGCGCGGGCGTAAAGCCTTGGCGGCAGCTTTGCGCGCGGGCGCCTCAGGCGCGGCCGAGGCCGGGCCGGCCGGCATCGAGTCCGGGTTGTCCAAGGCGCGCCTCCTCCGGCCCCGGTGCGGGGCGCAACCCCGGTAGCCCGGCGAAACCGTGCATGCCAAGGGCGTATTGCAGCCCGACCACCGCGCCCTTGACCGGTTGCAGCAGACCGAGCGCGAGGCCGAGAGTGAAGAGAGGCCAGAAGCTGAGCTGAAACCAGAGCGGCACGTCGTAGCCCATCTCCAGCTCCAGGATGAGGTAGCCGACGAGATGGGCGACGATGAAGATCACCAGGTAGGGCGGCAGGTCGTCGGCCCGGTGGTGGTGCAACTCGAGCCCGCAGGCCTCGCAATCCGGCCGCACCTTGAGAAAGCGCCCGAAGATCCGCCCCTCGCCGCAATGCGGGCAGCGCCCGACGAAGCCGCGCGCCATCGACCGGATCAGGCCGGTGCGGACGGGGGGAGGCGCGATGTCACTGGCGCTCATGGATCTCGCCTCGGGTTCTGGGTGGCGCATGTCCTCGCGACTAGCACGGATGGGCCTCTAGCGCCGTGAGCCGCGATGCCGCGAGCCTGAGTTGCGGATGCCGGGCGGCCGGCCCGACGGCGCGGCCTTGAAGGACCGGCCGGCGCCGGGCTTCCCCGCCGGGCGCTTCGTTCCGGAGCGCGAGCGGCCCTCGGAGAGCAGCTCGAAGCGGAGCGCCCCGGCGACGGGCGAGGCCTCCACCAGCTTGACCTCGACCCGGTCGCCCAGGCGGAAGGTCTCGCCTGTGCGCTCGCCCACCAGGGCGTGACGGGCTTCCTCATGGCGGAAATAGTCGGCCCCGATGGTCGAGACCGGCACGAAGCCGTCGGCCCCGGTCTCGTCGAGCTTGATGAACAGACCCGAGCGGGTGACGCCCGCGATCTGGCCCGAGAAGGTGGCACCGACGCGCTCGACCAGATGGTTGGCGATGAGCCGGTCGATGGTCTCGCGCTCGGCCGCCATGGCGCGGCGCTCGGCGGCCGAGATCTGCTCCCCGATCCGGTCGAGCTCTGCCAGCGCCACCTCGGGCGGGAGCCCGTCCTTGCCGAGCTTGCACGCGGTGATCAGCGCGCGGTGCACGATCAGGTCGGCGTAGCGCCGGATCGGCGAGGTGAAATGGGCGTAGCGGCGCAGGTTCAGCCCGAAATGCCCAAGATTCTCGGCCGCATAGACGGCCTGGGCTTGGCTGCGCAGCACAACCTCGTTGAGGAAGACCGCGTGCTCGGTATCGGCGACCGTCGCCAGGATGCGGTTGAACAGGGCCGGCCGCAGGGCGCCGTCCTTCGGCAGCTTGATGCCGACCGAGGCCAGCACCTCGCCCAAGGCCCGCATCTTCTCGATCGCCGGCTCGTCGTGCACCCGATAGATCAGGGGCTGGCGCGCCTGTTCCAGGGTCTCGGCGGCGGCGACGTTCGCCTGGATCATGAACTCCTCGATCAGGCGGTGCGCGTCGAGGCGCTCTGGCACCACCACCCGGTCGACGGCGCCGTCGGCGCCGAGCAGAACCTTGCGCTCGGGCAGATCGAGCGCGAGGGGCCCCCGCCGGTCGCGCGCCAGCTTCAGGGCCACGTAGGCCTGCCAGAGCGGGCGGAGCGCCGGCTCGAGGAGCGGCTCGGTCACGTCGTCCGGATGCCCGTCGATCGCCGCCTGCGCCTGCGCGTAGGAGAGCTTGGCGCACGACCGCATCATCACCCGGTGGAAGCTGTGGCGCCGCTTCACCCCCTCCGCCGTGATGATCATGCGGACGGCGATGGCCGGGCGCGCTTCGCCCTGGCGCAGCGAGCAGAGATCGTTCGAGATCCGCTCAGGGAGCATGGGCACGACGCGATCGGGGAAATAGACCGAATTGCCGCGCTCCAAAGCCTCCCGGTCGAGGCTGGAGCCCGGTCGGACGTAGGCGGCCACGTCGGCGATCGCCACGGTGAGGACGAAGCCGCCTGGGTTCTCCGGGTCGGGATCGGGCTCGGCCATCACCGCGTCGTCGTGGTCCTTGGCGTCCGGCGGGTCGATCGTGAGGAGCGGCCGGTCGCGCCAATCCTCGCGGTCGCGCAGCGACGCGGGCTTGACGGCCTCGGCCTCGGCCAGCGTCGCCTCGGCGAACACGTGCGGGATGTTGTGGAGGTGGAGCGCGATCAGGCTCACCGCCTTCTCGGAGCCCAGCGCACCCAGACGCTCACGCACCCGCCCGCGGGGCAGGCCGAAGCGGGTCTCGCGCTCGAGGGTGACGCTGACGAGGTCGCCGTCACGCGCCTCGCCCTCCTCGCCCGGGGGAATCAGGATCTCGCGGCCCTGGCTGCGCTTCTCGACGGGCAGAATGCGCCCGCCCTGAGCGCCCGCCTTGAACACGCCGATGATCTCGGCCTTGTTCTTACCGATCACCTTGACGACGCGGCCGGTGTAGCGGCCCTCGGACTCGGGATCCGGCTCGACCCGGATCAGGGCACGGTCGCCGATGCCCGGCGCGGGCCGGCTGTCCTTGCGCCCTCTCCGCACCGGCATCAGCACGATGGCCGGTGGCTTGCCCTCTCCGCTCCACTCGATGGGTGCGGCGACGAAGTCACCGTTGCGGTCGCGGGTGCGGATGTCGGCGAGCACCACGGGGGGAAGCTGCCCGGCCTTCGATAGGCCGCCGCCGGAGCGGGCGATCGCGCCGTCCTCCTCGATCTCCTTGAGGATGCGTTTCAGGCCGATCTTGTCGGCACCCTTCAGCCCGAAATGCTGAGCGATGTCGCGCTTGTCGACCTTGCCGGTCGCCGCGGCGATGAAGGCGAGGATCTGCTCCCGGCTCGGGAGGGAAGGGGGTGTCGCGGTCGCGCGCTTGGCCAAGAAGGAAGGCTCGCTGCGCCATCCCTCGCGAGACGGCGCCGGTTTGAGGTCGGGGCCGGAATGGCCTGATCCCACAACATGGTATCGCGGGCGCCCCGCGGCAACGCCGAGCGTCCAGCCCTCAACAGGCGGCGCTCAGCCGGTCGATGCGATCTTGCGAATGTGGTCGACACCCGCGTCCACGTCGAAGCCGCTCGAGACCAACGCCTCGAGGGTGAAGGGGCAAGCGCGCGGCAGGGTCAGGTTGACGACACCCTCATCCGGCTGAAGCTCGGGTGCCTCAGCCTGCTGGATCGCGAGGGTCCAGGCCCCGTCGAGCTTGAGCGTGGCCGGGTCCGGCGGATCCGCCGCGAGCCCGCCGAGCGCCGCGCGTGCAGCCTCGCGGTAGGCGAGGCTCTTCGCATCGTCCGATACCAGGGCCGCCTTGATCATCTCGGACAAGGCGTCCCGTACCCGCTCAACGCTCGCATTCATGTCTTATCCGCCACGCCACGCCCCCGAGGTGCGGCGTGGCAAGGGCGATGCCACGGATGCGCTCAGTAGGGCGTCCCCGTCCGCCGCTGCGCTCGAAACGCCTCCGCATACCAGGCCAACTCATCGAGGAAGCGCCCGGCGGCCTTGCCGATCCAGTCTTCGATCGGCTCGCCCGTCTCGCTCAGCGCCTTGCCGATGCGGGGGATCGGCAGCAGCGAAGGGATGCTGGGCGTGCCGAGTTCGGCCAGCATGGCCCGCAGCTGCATCGCGGCGCGCACGCCGCCGTACTGGCCGGCCGAGTAGCAGCAGATTGCCGACGGCCGCCAGAAATACTCCTCGAGGAAATGGTCGAGCGTGTTGGACAGCGCCGGCGGGATCGAATGGTTGTACTCGGCCGAGACCACGACGAAGGCGTCGGCGCGGGCGTAGAGCATCGCCAGCCGCTCCAGGGGCTCGGGCGCCTCGCCCTTCGGGTATTCCTTGTACATACGGTCGAGCAGCGGAAGCTGCAGTTCGGCCGGATCGACCAGCGGCGCCTCGTGCCCGCGGGCTTCGAGCTGGCCCACCAGGAAGCGGGCGGCGCGGATGCCCTGTCGGTCGGCACGCACCGAACCGAGAATCACCGGGACGACGAGGGACACGGGCATCTCCTGGGCCTGGATCGGCGGCGGAGCATAGAGCCGCAAAGGGCGCTCGGGACAAGATGCTCAGGACAGGGTGCACCTGCCGGATGGCGTAGCGATCTCCGCGGTGAAGCGGACGGCCGCGCCGTCGCTGATCTCGGGCGCGTCGCGAAGGCCGATCGCTCGGTAGAGTTCTGCCGCGCGCTTCGGCTCGGGATGCGCCATCCGGAAGCGCGCCAGCCGCGCGCCGAGATCCGGCATGGCACGGGCGGGGCTGCCGGCCGGGCCCCAATCCATCAGGCAGGGCAGGAGGCCGTCCATCGCCAGGGCGCCGTCCTCGCGCAGCGCGAAGCGCCAGCTCAGGCTGCCGCGGCTCATGCGGTGCGGCGTGCCGAACAGGACGGGATGCCGGGCGAGCGCACCGTCGAGATCGTTCGTGCGAGCCACGAAGGCGCGCAGGCGCCGCCCCGCCTCCCAGTCGGCGCGGACCGCTGCCGTGTCGTCGAGCCCGAACCAGCGCGGCCGCCCGGGATGCGGGGCGTCAGGGTCGACGGCGATCACTTCGAGGAAGAGCGCGTCGCCGAGGCGCAGCAGGTGGTTGCGCGTGCCCATCTCGCGGTGGCGCCCGCCCTCGGGGATGTCGAGGTCCAGGCTCTCGCGGACATGATCGACCCCCTCCGCGAGGGTCGGGGCGACGATTGCGAGGTGATCGAGGGTGAGCATGCGGCCTTCGCGGTTACAGCCCCTTGCGGAGTTGATCGTGCGCGAAGGCCAGCAAGTCGCGAAACCCCTTCGCTTCAAGGAATCTCACGTCGGATGCGGTCAGACTCCAGAGCTTGCTCAGCTCGTCGGGCGACAGGTCGCTCTCAAGGACCTGCCCGATGAAATCGCGCAGGCGCCGGCGTTCCTCACCCTTGAAGCCCCGCATGGCAGCGTGCGCGGCGTCCTCCAGGGTGTCGTGCAAGACGTCGATGTCCTGATGGAACCCACTGCCGAAAGTCCGAAATTCCGGGATCGGGGGCAAGCGACCGAGCCGCTTCCTCGTCCGATTCGGCCGGATCCGCTTCTTCGCCCTCTGTCCCATCGCGGCGGCCCGGATCATCGATCGTCCGAATCCGTGGATAGGAATTAGAGCAGAGCCGCAACCGCGCACGCCGGCGCGGCCTCGGAACGCGAAACGCTGGAGCCCCGGCGCCGCAATCGTCGGGTAGGCCGGGCGTCGCCGCCCGGCCCGTTCCGCTCAGAGCGAGTAGTACTGCACAAACTCGATCGGGTGCGGGGTCATCTCGTAGCGCAGCACCTCGGTCATCTTCAGCTCGATGAACGAGTCGATCTGATCGTCCGAGAACACGCCGCCAGCCTTGAGGAAGGCGCGGTCCTTGTCGAGGTTCTGCAGCGCCTCGCGCAAGGATCCGCAGACGGTGGGGATCTTCTTCAGTTCGCGCGGGGGCAGGTCGTAGAGGTCCTTGTCCATGGCCGGACCCGGATCGATCTTGTTGATGATGCCGTCGAGGCCCGCCATCAGCAGGGCCGAGAAAGCGAGGTAGGGGTTCGCCATCGGGTCGGGGAAGCGGACCTCGACGCGCTTGGCCTTCGGGTTCGTCGTCCACGGGATGCGGCAGGAGGCGGAGCGGTTGCGGGCCGAGTAGGCCAGCAGCACGGGGGCCTCGTAGCCCGGCACCAAGCGCTTGTAGGAGTTGGTCGAAGGATTGGTGAAGGCATTCAGCGCCTTGGCGTGGCGGATGATGCCGCCGATGTACCAGAGGCATTCCTGGCTGAGGTCGGCGTACTTGTCGCCGGCAAACAGAGGCTTGCCGTTCTTCCAGATCGACTGGTGCACGTGCATGCCCGAGCCGTTGTCGCCGTAGACAGGCTTCGGCATGAATGTCGCCGACTTGCCGTAGCTCTGGGCCACGTTGTGGATGCAATACTTGTAGATCTGCATGTGGTCGGCAAGCGTCGTCAGCTTGTCGAACTTCATGCCGAGCTCGTGCTGGGCCGAGGCCACCTCGTGATGGTGCTTCTCGACCTTCACGCCCATCGACTGCATGGCGGCCAGCATCTCGCCGCGCATGTCCTGGGCGGAATCCTGCGGCGGCACGGGGAAGTAGCCGCCCTTGGTCTGGACCCGGTGGCCAAGGTTGCCGCCCTCGTAGTCGGTGAAGCCGTTGGTCGGCAGCTCGGTCGAATCGAGCTGGAAGCCGGTATGATAGGGGTCGGCGCCGAACTTCACGTCGTCGAACACGAAGAACTCGGCCTCGGGGCCGACGAAGATCTCGTCGCCGATGCCGGTCGAGCGCAGGTAGGCCTCGGCGAGCTTGGCGGTCGAGCGCGGGTCGCGCGAGTAGGGCTGCCCGGTCGAGGGCTCCAGCACGTCGCACACGATCGACATGGTGGAGGCGGAGAAGAACGGATCCATGCAGGCGGTGGCCGGGTCCGGCATCAGCAGCATGTCGGACTCGTTGATCGCCTTCCAGCCGGCGATCGACGAGCCGTCGAACATGGTGCCGTCCTGGAAGATCTCGTCGTCCACGAGGGAGACGTCGAAGGTGACGTGCTGCCACTTGCCCCGCGGGTCCGTGAACCGGAAGTCGACGTACTTGACGTCGTTGTCCTTGATTTCCTTCAGGACTTCGGCTGCCGTCTTTGCCATCCCCAGGGGTCTCCTTCTCGGCTCGCGCCGCGGTTGTCCCGCGGGGCCGCTAAGGATCCCGCGAGCGAAGTGTGCACTTCCGCGGGCGGGATTACAGGTGAGGATGGCACAAGGCTAGAGGGAATCCGGCCTTCAGGGGCACGGATTGCCGGCTCTTAAGTGCTTGATGCAGCGCACAATCTCAGCCCGCGCGGATCCCGCGGGGGCGACGGTCGCCCGATCCTGCCGCCGGAGCGGGAGCCCTTCGGGTCAGATCGCGTCGGAGCCGGTCTCTCCGGTGCGGATGCGGATCGCCTCCTCGATGGTGGAGACGAAGATCTTGCCGTCGCCGATCCGGCCGGTCTGCGCGGACTTGCGGATCGCCTCGACCGCGCCCTCGACCAGCGCGTCCGAGAGGACGATCTCGAGCTTCACCTTGGGCAGGAAATCGACCACGTACTCGGCGCCCCTGTAGAGTTCGGTATGCCCCTTCTGGCGACCGAATCCCTTGGCCTCGATCACGGTGATGCCCTGAAGCCCAACCTCCTGAAGGGCCTCCTTCACCTCGTCGAGCTTGAAGGGCTTGATGATCGCTTCGATCTTCTTCATGCCGAGCGGCCTGACCTGATACTCTGCTGTGTCGGATTTCTAACACCCCCTCAGCCCCTCCGCCACGCCGATTTCGGAGGGAGGCGGTGAAAACCGCCCATTGCACCGGCAGCATCTGCACATCGTTTGCGCAGTGCGTAGCCCGGCGCCTCGTTTCTAGGCGATCGTTGGGCCGCCTCAGGGCAGATTCGGACGGACCGGGATGGAAGGCCTATGACGAGGGACGCGATGACGGATCCGCGGCTGCTCACGGTCGAGGCGATGCGGGCGGTGGATGCCGCGGCGATCGCCGGCGGAATTCCGGGCTTCTCGCTGATGGAGCGTGCCGGTGCCACGGTGGCGGAGCGTGCCCGCGCGCTGCTTCCGTCGGGCGGCCGGGTGCTGGTCCTGTGCGGGCCGGGCAACAACGGTGGGGACGGCTTCGTGGCGGCGCGCCTCCTTTCCGAGGCCGGCCACGCAGTCGAGATCGTGCTTCTCGGCAGCCGGGCAGCGCTGGCGGGCGACGCGGCCCAGGCTGCCGCCGGCTGGAACGGACCCGTCCACGAGGGCGCGCCGGACGCCCTGCCGGCCTGTGACCTCGTGATCGATGCCCTGTTCGGCGCGGGCCTGTCGCGCGATCTCGACGGCGCGGCCCGCAGCCTCGTGGAGCAGGTCAACGGAACCGGCCGGCCGGTGCTCGCCGTCGACGTGCCGAGCGGGGTCGACGGCGATACCGGTGCCGTGCGCGGCGCCGCGATCCGCGCGACCGAGACCGTCACCTTCGTCGCCCTCAAGCCGGGCCACCTGCTCCAGCCCGGCCGCGCGCTCTGCGGCGCGCTGCACCTCGCCGGCCTCGGCACCGGCGCCGCATCGTTCGAGGCCGGTCTGTCCACCTGCGCCTTCCCGCTCTACCGCAACGGTCCGGATCTGTGGGGGGCCGCCTTTCCGACGCTCGCGGCCGAGAGCCACAAGTACACCCGCGGCCACGCCCTCGTCCTGTCGGGGCCCGTCCACCGCACCGGGGCGGCGCGCCTCGCGGCGCGCGCGGCGCTGCGCGTCGGCGCCGGGCTCGTCACGCTCGCCTCGCCGACGAGCGCGCTCGCCGAGAACGCCGCCCACCTCACGGCGATCATGCTCCAGCCCTGCGAGAGCGCCGACGATCTCGACGACATCCTGACCGACGAGCGTCTGAACGCGGTGCTGCTCGGACCCGGCCTCGGCACGGGCGAGCCGACGCGGGAGCGCGTGAGCGTCGCCGCCTCGGCCGGCCGCGCGCTGGTGCTCGACGCCGACGCGCTCACCAGCTTCAAGGGCCAGCCCCAGGCCCTGGCCGAGCAGATCGCCCAAGGCGGAAGCCGCGCCGTGCTGACCCCGCATGCGGGCGAGTTCGCGCGGCTGTTCGGGGGCACCGAGGCGGCGGAACCTGCGGCCAAGGTCGAGCAGGCCCGGCGCGCCGCCGCGCTCGTCGAGGCCGTGGTCGTGCTCAAGGGGGCCGACACGGTGATCGCCGCCCCGGACGGCCGCGTCGCGATCAACGATCACGCGACGCCCTGGCTCGGCACGGCGGGCTCGGGCGACGTTCTCGCCGGGCTCATCGCCGGCCTGCTGGCGCAGGGAATGGAGCCGTTCGAGGCCGCCGCGGCTGGCGTCTGGCTGCACGGCGATGCCGGGCTGCGCCACGGGCCGGGGCTGATCGCCGAAGACATCCCGGAGCTGATGCCGGCGGTGCTCGCCGGCCTGCTGGCGGGGCTGTCCTGATCGTCGGTCGATCGCGGGAGCCGGTCGGGATCCCGCCGGACCTGCGGACGACCCCGGCTCAGGTCACCTCGAAGCAGGTCCACAGCCCGGTGTCGAAGCGCTCCAGCACGGTGGCGCTGATCAGCCAGCGGCCCGGATTGTCGGCCAGGAACGCGATCCGGGCGGTGCGGCCCTCCAGCAGCTGGAAGGTGTCGAGCCAGTAGGGCTCCCAGCCGTCGTCGAGGGGATGGAGCAGGCGGAAGACGTGGCCGTGCAGGTGGAGCGCCTGCGGGAAGGCCGTCTCGTTGCGCAACGCCAGCACCACCACCTGCCCGCGCTTCACCGTGAAGATCGGCATCAGCCCCGCGACACCGCTCGCTCCGTTCACCGACCAGACCCGCGCGGGGTCGCCGGTATAGACCGGCTCCGCGGCGGGCTTGGCTGGCTCAGCCGCCGGCTTGGCTGGCTCGGCCGCGGGCTTGAGCGGCGCCTGGGTGTTTCTCGCGGCCGGCTTGGAGGCATCCTTCGGGGTGTCTTGGGCCGACTCCTTCGGCACCATCGCCCCGCCGGTGATGACCACGTCCCGCCGCAGGGCATTCTGGAGCTTGACCTCGGCGGGCAGCAGCCTGTTCTCGCCGATCGGCCCGATCGGCGCGCGCTTCTCGGTGATGGGCGTGCCCTTCGTGGTGACGCTGGCAAGCGCCAGCCCCTGTCCGATCAGGGCCAGGATCGTGCCCGTGGCCCCGGGCTCGGGGGGCAGGTCGATCAGCAGGTCGTAGCGGGTGCCCGGCGGGAAGGGGAGGGTGGCGCGCAGCGGCTCGAACGTGTCCGTCGGCTGCCCGTCGACCCCCGCGACGTAGACCTTCATCCCCTCGAAGCGAATGCGCGTACCGCGCGCGTTGCAGGCATTCCCGATCCGCACGCGCACGCGCGAGCCCGGGCGGGCCTCGAACGTCTCGGGCACCGGGCGCCCGTTGACGGTGACGAGGTTGCCGAGCCGCCCGTTGGCAGCCGCGAAGACCGTCTGGCCGAAGGGCATCAGGCTGCCGTCCGCCTCGAGGCGCCAGTCCTGAACCAGCAGGCCCACATCCGCATCGACGGCGGGCGGCGTCGTCTCCTCGACGATGAGGAAACCCGCGAGCCCCCGTCCCGAGGGCTCGCTCGACCCGCCGACGACGAGGGGCCGGACCAGGAAGGTCCCGGCATCGGGCGGGGTGAAGATATAGGTGAACTCCGCGCCCGGTGCGATCGGCGCCTGCGTCACCCCGCCGACGCCGTCCATGCCATTCTGGTTGCGCACGCCGTGCCAGTGCAGCGACAGCGGCCGGTCGGTGCGGTTCTCGACGCGGACCCGCACGGCCTCGCCGAGCTTCACCCGCAGGACGGGAGGCGCGGCCTTGCCGTCGAAGCTCCACACCGCCGTCTCCGCGGCGGGCTCGGGCTTCAGGCGGGCCTTGCCCGGCCCCGCGGTCAGCGGACGAGCCGGGCTTTGAGCCTCCGCCGGCCGGGGCGAATCGGGCTTCGGTGCATCCTTCGAGGGCGCTTTGGCTGTCTCCGCCGGCTGCGCCTGCTTGCCCGGCGCGAGCAGTCCGAGCGCGGCGGCGCCTCCGAGCAGGGCCCGGCGCGAGGGCCGGCTGAGGGCGGTCGGCACGGGGCTGTCAGGCGGCATGCGATCTCTTGACGAGCTGTGGCGGGAGACCGGCAGGGCGTGGCGCCGAGACGGGAGCGCGGGTGCGGGCCGCCGCTTGTAGCCGCCGCGCCCGGCCCGCGCCACCGACGCGCCTGCCAGCAAGTTTTTTGCTGCTTCCTCGTGCACGCGTGCTATAGAGCCGCCCTCCGGCGGCCGGATGCGCGCCGGGCGTCGGCGCGCGCGGGCGTGGCGGAACTGGTAGACGCGCTGGATTTAGGTTCCAGTGTCGCAAGACGTGGGGGTTCGAGCCCCTCCGCCCGCACCAGCACCGCCGCCGGGTACGGATTGGCCTCGATTCCGATACCGGAAGCCGGCCCGCTCAACCCGTTCCGTGTCAGCGTCGCGCCCCGCCTCCGCCGCCCCGGTTCGCGGGCCGGACGGCGCGCGGCCAGGATCACGATCACACGGACTGTTTGAGAGCGAAGACGATGCAGGTGACCGAGACACATTCCGAGGGACTGAAGCGCGAGTTTCAGGTGCTCCTCGCCGCCCATGAGCTCGAGGATCGCCTGAACACCGAGCTCTCGGGCATGAAGGACAAGGTGCAGCTCAAGGGCTTTCGCCCCGGCAAGGTGCCGGTCGCCCATCTGCGCAAGGTCTACGGCCGCTCGGTGATGGCCGAGGTCGTGCAGAACGCCGTCAACGAGGCGAACCAGAAGATCATCGCCGACAACAACCTCAAGCTCGCCTTGGAGCCCCAGATCGAGTTCCCCGAGGACAAGTCGGTGGTTGAGAAGGCGCTCGACGCCAAGGCCGACTTCGCCTTCAAGGTCGCCCTCGAGGTGCTGCCGAGCTTCGAGCTCGCCGACCTGTCCGACGTGAGCCTGACGAAGTACGTGGCCAAGCCCTCCGACGCCGAGGTCGACGAGGCCCTGAACCGGATGGCCGGCCAGAGCCGTCCGTTCATCGAGCGCAACGAGGGCTCCTACGCCGAGGCCGGCGACCGCGTCACGATCGACTTCGTCGGCCGCATCGACGGCGTCGAGTTCGAGGGCGGCAAGGGTGAGGGCGTGGATCTCGAGCTCGGCTCGGGCTCGTTCATCCCCGGCTTCGAGGAGCAGCTCGAGGGGGCCCATGTGGGCGACACCCGCCTCGTCAAGGCGACCTTCCCGGAGAGCTACGGCGCCGAGCACCTCGCCGGCAAGGAAGCCGAGTTCGACGTGACGGTCACCAAGATCCAGTTTCCCGGCGAGGCGAAGATCGACGACGAGTTCGCCAAGAACATGGGCCTCGAATCCGTCGAGAAGCTGCGCGAGCTCGTCGGCCAAGCCATCGGCAACGATTACGAGGCGGCCTCGCGGCGCAAGCTCAAGAAGGGCCTGCTCGACGCGCTGGACGGCAAGTACGCCTTCGATCTGCCCCCCTCCCTGGTGGCGCAGGAATTCGCCAACGTGTGGGCCCAGGTCGAGCAGGACCTGAAGGCGCGCGGCAAGACCTTCGAGGACGAGGGCACCACCGAGGAGAAGGCGCAGGCGGAGTACCGCCAGATCGCCGAGCGTCGGGTGCGCCTCGGCCTGGTGCTTGCGCAGGTCGGCGAGAGCGCCGATATCAAGGTCTCCGACGAGGAGGTGAACCAGGCCCTCATCGCCCGGGTCCGGCAGTTCCCGGGCCAGGAGCAGCAGGTCTGGGACTTCTATCGGAAGAACGCCCAGGCGCTGGCGGAGCTTCGCGCGCCCCTGTTCGAGGAGAAGGTGGTTGACCACGTTCTCGGGCAGGTCAAACTGGTCGAGGAGCCCGTCTCGAAGGAGGCGCTGTTCGCCGACGAGGACGCGGACGACGACGGCGCCGACAAGCAGGCCGGTGAGAGCCCGGCGGAGGCCTCGACCGAGTCGAAGGCCGAGTAGAGCCCGGCGTCTGTCCTGAAGGCAGCGGGCGTGATGGTGAGGCGGCGTTAAGCGTCGCCGGTGTTCGCTGACATGCCCGGCCAGTCGCCTGATTCGCGGCGGGCCGGGCCCTTGGAGCCCTGGGGCAGGCAATGAGAGATCCGGTCGACTATTACAACAGCGCGCTCGTGCCCATGGTGGTCGAGCAGTCGAGCCGCGGAGAGCGCGCCTTCGACATCTACTCGCGCCTGCTGCGCGAGCGGATCATCTTCCTCACGGGGCCGGTGGAGGATTACGGCGCGTCGCTCATCGTGGCGCAGCTCCTCTTCCTCGAGGCCGAGAACCCCAAGAAGGAGATCTCCTTCTACATCAACTCGCCGGGTGGCGTGGTGACCTCCGGCCTGTCGATCTACGATACCATGCAGTTCATCCGCTGCCCGGTGACGACGCTCTGCGTCGGCCAGGCCGCCTCGATGGGCTCGCTGTTGCTCACCGCCGGCGAGCCGGGACACCGCTTCGCCCTGCCCAACGCCAGGATCATGGTGCACCAGCCCTCCGGCGGCTTCCAGGGCCAGGCGACCGACATCCTGATCCATGCCCGCGAGATCGAGGCGCTCAAGCGCCGCCTCAACGAGATCTACGTGAAGCACACCGGTCGGGAGTACGAGGCCATCCATCAGGCCCTCGAGCGCGACAACTTCATGACCGCCGACGCGGCCAAGGAGTTCGGCCTGATCGACGAGGTCATCCAGAAGCGTCCGGAGCCGGCTGCGGCCTGACGTCCTGGAACCCCGCGTGCCCCGGACGGCGTTGGCCGGACATGGGGCGCGCGCACCTGCCACGGCCTTGATCCCGCCGCGGCAGCGTGTTTGCATCGGGGCTTCCGGCAAGCGACCCGCCACAAGCGCGCAGGTGACTTTTTCTTTAAGCGGATTCCCTTACCTGTGAACGATGCGCGTGCGCCCGGGGCTGGCAGCGCACGAGACGATCGGAGACCGATATGAGCAAGACTGGCGGCAACGACTCCAAGAGCACGCTGTACTGCTCGTTTTGCGGCAAGAGCCAGCACGAGGTTCGCAAGCTGATCGCGGGCCCGACCGTGTTCATCTGCGACGAGTGCGTCGAGCTGTGCATGGATATCATTCGCGAGGAGTCGAAGTCCTCGCTGGTGAAGTCGCGTGACGGCGTGCCGACCCCGAAGGAGATCCGGCGCGTCCTCGACGACTACGTCATCGGTCAGGACTTCGCCAAGAAGGTCCTCTCGGTGGCAGTGCACAACCACTACAAGCGCTTGGCCCATGCGACGAAGCACAACGACGTCGAGCTCGCCAAGTCCAACATCATGCTGATCGGGCCGACGGGCTCGGGCAAGACGCTGCTCGCGCAGACGCTGGCCCGCATCCTCGACGTGCCCTTCACGATGGCGGACGCGACGACGCTGACGGAAGCGGGCTACGTCGGCGAGGACGTCGAGAACATCATCCTCAAGCTGCTCCAGGCCTCGGACTACAACGTCGAGCGGGCGCAGCGCGGCATCGTCTACATCGACGAGATCGACAAGATCTCCCGCAAGTCCGACAACCCCTCCATCACCCGCGACGTTTCGGGCGAGGGTGTGCAGCAGGCGCTCCTGAAGATCATGGAGGGCACTGTCGCCTCCGTGCCTCCGCAGGGCGGCCGCAAGCATCCGCAGCAGGAGTTCCTGCAGGTCGACACCACCAACATCCTGTTCATCTGCGGCGGCGCCTTCGCCGGGCTGGAGCGGATCATCTCCCAGCGCGGCAAGGGCACCTCGATCGGCTTCGGCGCGACCGTGCAGGCCCCGGACGACCGTCGCACCGGAGAGGTCTTCCGCAGCGTCGAGCCCGAGGATCTGCTGAAGTTCGGCCTCATCCCCGAGTTCGTCGGTCGTCTCCCCGTCCTGGCGACGCTGGAGGACCTCGACGAGGCCGCGCTGAAGAAGATCCTGCAGGAGCCCAAGAACGCCCTGGTCAAGCAGTACCAGCGCCTGTTCGAGATGGAGAACGTCGACCTGACGTTCCAGGACGACGCGCTCTCGCTCGTCGCCCGCAAGGCGATCGAGCGCAAGACCGGTGCCCGCGGCCTGCGCTCGATCCTGGAAACCATCCTGCTCGATACGATGTACGATCTGCCGGGCCTCGACTCGGTGGAGCAGGTCGTGATCGGTCCCGAGGTGGTCGAGGGCAAGGCGCGCCCGCTCTTCATCCATGGCGAGCGCAGCAAGGATGCTCCGGCGGCCTGAGGCGTCCGTCCCGCGCTGCGCGCAACGCACTGATGCGGCAGGCCGAATCCGGCCTGCCGCCTCCCCCGAGGCTTCCGGTGGCATCTTGAATTACGGGCCTCCGATCCTCACCTTGGACCCAAGCGCAGTGGCCGCACGCTGACCTTTCGAGGTGCGGTGCCGCGCCCACCAGCCGCAAAGTCCTTTCCAAGACATCCGACCCTCGCGGCCCGGTCGGCTCCTGGCAGAATGCTTGCTCCAATCGGAGGAGCATCGCCCGGCGTCCATCATGAGGAAGTCAGCCATGACACAACCGAAATCGCGCCAGCCTGTCGTCCCGGGCTCGACGGGGGCCTACGCGGTCCTGCCGCTGCGCGACATCGTGGTGTTCCCGCATATGATCGTGCCGCTCTTCGTGGGGCGCGAGAAGTCGATCCGCGCGCTCGAGGAAGCGGTCCGCACAGACCGGCATATCCTGCTCGCCACCCAGATCAACGCGGGCGACGATGATCCGGCCACCGATGCCATCTACACGATCGGCACGCTCGCCAGCGTGCTCCAGCTCCTGAAGCTGCCCGACGGCACCGTCAAGGTGCTGGTCGAAGGCGCGGGCCGTGCCAAAATCACTGGCTTCACCCGCTCGGACGAGTATTACGAGGCCGAGGCCGAGGCGCTGCACGACGAGCTCGGCGACAAGGTCGAGGCCGAGGCCCTCGCGCGCTCGGTGCTCTCCGAGTTCGAGAACTACGTCAAGCTCAACAAGAAGATCTCCCCCGAGGTGGTCTCCGCCGTGACCCAGATCGACGAGCCCTCGAAGCTCGCCGACACGATCGGCTCGCACCTCCTCGTCAAGATCGCCGACAAGCAGGGTATCCTCGAGACCCCCACGGTGGCGCAGCGCCTCGAGCGCGTGCTGTCGCTGATGGAGAGCGAGATTTCCGTGCTGCAGGTGGAGAAGCGCATCCGGACCCGCGTCAAGCGGCAGATGGAGAAGACCCAGCGCGAGTACTACCTCAACGAGCAGATGAAGGCGATTCAGAAGGAGCTCGGCGACGAGGACGGTCGCGACGAGTTGGCCGAGCTCGAGGACAAGATCGAGAAGACCAAGCTCTCCAAGGAGGCCCGCGAGAAGGCCACCGCCGAGCTGAAGAAGCTGCGTCAGATGTCGCCGATGTCGGCCGAGGCCACCGTCGTGCGCAACTATCTCGACTGGATGCTCGGCATCCCGTGGGGCAAGCGCTCGAAGATCAAGAAGGATCTGCTCGGCGCCCAGGCGCTGCTCGATGACGACCATTTCGGCCTGGACAAGGTTAAGGAGCGGATCGTCGAGTACCTCGCCGTGCAGCAGCGGGCGAACAAGCTCACCGGCCCGATTCTCTGCCTCGTCGGCCCCCCCGGCGTCGGCAAGACCTCGCTCGGCAAGTCGATCGCCAAGGCCACGGGCCGCGAGTTCGTGCGGATGTCGCTCGGCGGCGTGCGCGACGAGGCCGAGATCCGCGGTCACCGTCGGACCTATATCGGCTCGATGCCCGGCAAGATCGTGCAGTCGATGCGCAAGGCCAAGACCTCGAACCCGCTCATCCTGCTCGACGAGATCGACAAGATGGGCATGGATTTCCGCGGTGACCCCTCCGCGGCTCTCCTCGAGGTGCTCGACCCCGAGCAGAACAGCGCCTTCAACGATCACTACCTGGAGGTGGATTACGACCTCTCGAACGTGATGTTCGTGACCACGGCCAACACCCTCAATATCCCCGGCCCGCTGATGGACCGCATGGAGGTGATCCGCATTGCCGGGTACACCGAGGAGGAGAAGGTCGAGATCGCGCGCAAGCACCTGATCCCGAATGCGCTCAAGAAGCACGGTCTGGACGTGAAGGAGTGGTCGGTCGACGACGAGGCTCTGCTGATGCTGGTCCGCCGCTACACGCGGGAGGCGGGCGTTCGCAATCTCGAGCGCGAGCTGTCGAACCTGATTCGTAAGGCCGTGAAGGAGATTCTCATCACCAAGACCAAGGTAGTCACGGTGAACGTGGAGACCCTTCAGGTCTTCCTCGGACCGCCGAAGTTCCGCTACGGCGAGATCGACGCGGACGATCAGGTCGGCGTGGTCACGGGCTTGGCCTGGACCGAGGTCGGCGGCGAGTTGCTGACGATCGAGGGTGTCATGATGCCCGGCAAGGGCAAGATGACGGTCACGGGCAACCTCAAGGACGTGATGAAGGAGTCGATCTCGGCTGCGGCGAGCTACGTCCGCTCCCGGGCCATCGATTTCGGCATCGAGCCGCCGCTCTTCGAGCGCCGGGACATCCACGTCCACGTTCCGGAGGGGGCGACCCCTAAGGACGGTCCGTCCGCTGGTATCGCCATGGCGACCGCGATCATCTCGACGCTCACCGGCATCCCGGTGCGCCGTGATGTGGCGATGACGGGCGAGGTGACCTTGCGCGGCCGGGTGCTGCCGATCGGCGGCCTCAAGGAGAAGCTGCTCGCCGCACTTCGCGGCGGCATCAAGACCGTGATGATCCCGGAAGAGAACGCCAAGGACATCGCCGAGGTGCCCGACAGCGTGAAGAACGGGCTGGAGATCATCCCGGTCTCTCGGATGGATCAGGTGCTGGAGCACGCCCTGGTGCGCCAGCCGGTGCCGATCGAGTGGGACGAGCCGCTGCCCGCGGCGAAGCCCGCCCGTACCGAGGAGGATGGTGCGGCTTTCGTCGCCCATTGATCCGCGCCGTCGACTTGGCGTGAACGGCCCCCGGAGCGTCCGCTCCGGGGGCCTTTTTCTTGCCTGAAGCCGAAAGCCCGCCGCGATGCCCGTGCTCCTGCGTGGGACCCGTCGGGTGGAATGGGACCCTGTGGTGCGCATCCTTCTGATCAACCCGAACACCACCGCGGCGGTCACCGATTTGGTCGCCGCCCATGTCAGACGGATCGCGGGCGCCGGCGTGACGATCCTGCCCGCGACCGGCCGGTTCGGGGCCCGCTACATCGCGAGTCGGGCCGCCGTGGCAATCGCCGCGCACGCCGCGCTCGACGCCCTCGCCGAGCACGGATCCGATTGCGACGCCGTCTACCTGGCGTGCTTCGGCGATCCCGGTCTCGCCGCCCTGCAGGAGGTGTCGCCTGTGCCGGTCACCGGCATGGCCGAGGCCGCCTGCCGTGCGGCCGCAGCCGGAGGCCGACGTTTCGGCATCGTCACGGGGGGAAGGGCCTGGGGACCGATGCTGACCGAATTCGTTACGCTTCTGGGGTACGGCGACCAGCTGACCGGCGTGCGCGCGATCGCGCCAACGGGGGGCGCCATCGCGCGGGATCCCGGGGCCGCTCTCGCCGACCTCGCGGCCGCCTGCCGGACCTGCCACGAGGATGACGGCGCCGAGGTCGTCATCCTCGGGGGGGCCGGGCTGGCCGGCTTGGCCGAGCGGATCCAGCCTCGCCTCGCCTGCCCACTGATCTGCTCGGTCGAGGCCGGGACACACGCCGCCATCGCGGCGGCCACGCAGGCGCAGGCCTCACCGAAGCCGGAGCCGATCGCGAGCCTCGGCCTTGCCCCCGCATTGGCACACCTGCTGAACGCCGAGGTCTGATCACGACGGTTCGTACGTGCTGTGCACGGGGGCCTTGCCTCGCGCACCTGCCTTGCCGTACCAAGCCGCCGGGTGCGGGCGGTTAGCTCAGCTGGTAGAGCGTCTCCTTTACACGGAGAGGGTCGGGGGTTCGAGTCCCTCACCGCCCACCACTATCTACAGCGACTTAGCTTATCTGCTGCCTGTTGTCCGGGTGGATTTGTAAGCATATCATAAGTCGTATGGCCGAGCCTCGAACCATCGGCGCTGTCTAGGAAGCTGATCCGATCTCATCGGACGAATTTTTTGCGATGATCGACGTCGTGATCTTTAGTTGCTGATCTCGAAATAACGCACTCAGTATGCGGCTAATGGCTCCGCTTGGCCTTGGCTGCCCAGGGACAATCGTTTTCGGCGCCTGTCCTCGTGGAACTGAATTTCATCGAGGCGTTCCAATGCGCGATGGCTCGGACCGAGAGCTTGTCGGCGATACCCACGAAGGCGCGAGCGAGAAGCTCAGACAGACGGGTCGCGGGGCCGTCCAATTTGCTGCGGTCTTCATCTGGGCTCGGGCTGAATGCACCGGAAGCGCGTGCGCTTACGCAGCCGTCTGCCAGTGGCCAGATGCAACCCACGGGTTCAGCGACGAGACGCAGCTTTGATTCTGTCGACCAGATCACAACCGTTATGAAGGTGGGTGGTCCGGTGGGTTGAGCTTCGGCGCTGACGGCAAACGCGTTGCCCGTTTCCTGCGCTGCGCCAGATAACCTCGTACGCTGCAACTTCGATTTGAAGAATTCCCGGCTTCGAGAAAATTTCACGATCTAGAGTTAAATTATTACAGATATTTCAAAATATGGCGTTTGGCAGGCTGACAACAATCGAGATGCGGGAGTAGTATCATAGGCTCTCGGTGCTTCGCAGTCTGGGCGCGCTGGCAGGGGAAAAGCTGATGGGCACAGCCGTCCCGATCTTTCGTGCCGCCGCCGGTCTGCGCCGCATTCTTTGGGATAGTGGGCCGCCGATTTTGAAGACGCTGACGGCGGTCGGCAAGGAGGCGAGGCTTCAACTTCAGCCGGGGCCGGATGACAAAGGCGGACCGCACTTCGAAGGTCGGGCGCTCGACATTATGCTGCACGCCGAGCGAGCCAACGAATTCGAGATCGGGGAGAGTTTGCGCGAGTTCCTGCTCTATCGGCAGGAGGAGATCCGATGGAGTCTCATCATCTACTACAAGCGTCAGTGGACCTCACTGGAATCCATGACGCCGCGCATCGGCACGAGTGGACGAGATTTTGAGCACAAAACGCATATCCATATCGAATGGCCGAAGAACAAACGCGACAACGATGATTTCAAGGCCTTCATCAAGCAGCAGCTTGACGTCGTATTCGGTCCGAACCCCTACGACTGATCGCTATCTTTCCGGCTCTCCATCATCTTCCGCGTGCGAGCTGATCGCGGGCCGCATGTTCCGCGGGTTTCTCGCAAGGGCCTCACCAGCAAGGCGCCGATTGGCGTCTGGCAACCTACTGAGAAATCCCATCACGCTGGGCTCGCATCTCTGCCTCAGGCCGGGCCGGCGTCGCAACCGGCGAGGACGAACCCTCTTCTTGGGTGCGTCCGGCCCGAGATCTGGCTCACTGGCTCAGCAGCAAGCGACCTCCTAGATCTCCGACCCCGCTCGGGACCGGAACATCGCTGGCCGAGTACATGGCGTTCATCGTCAGATTGGCGCTGCTGGCGACCTTCAATTGGCGGGCCACGATCACCGTGTAGGCAGACAGGTCGGCCACGGCGCCCGTCGAGTCTACCGTCAGCCTGCCGCGCGGCATGTAGATCGTGCCAAGCAGCTGACGCGCGCTGTTGCTGGATATCTTGTGGTCGCGCAGGAGCGGAGCGGTGGGATCCTCGTAGATGAGCAGACCTGACATCGGGCCATCCTTGGGCGCTGTCAGATTGATCGTACTACCGGCCGTGAGGTTGAGCGTCGTCTGCTGGCTCTTCAGGAAGATGCCGACATACGATCCGGTCATCGTTGCATTCTGATCCACCGTCAGCGGCCCTGTGTCGATGACGTAGACGCCCTGCGAAAGGGTGGCGACAGCGCCTTTGGTAATCTTCAGCCCATTGCAGTACGTACCCGGGTAGAGCGTCTGCGAGGTGCTCACGACGGTGTTCGTATACGTACAACCGGAAGAGGTCGGCGGCGTCCGGCCTGCGAGTGGGTCCGCCAGGCCGGGACACCCGGCTTTCGGGCCCGGAAGCGGCGGGATTGTCGTGTTGACGGAACTCCCGCCGGCCGAGCAGATACTTGTGGCCAGGATGGTGGCTTGGTTCTGAAGCGTGACGCCGGTGGGGCTCGTCGAGTCGGAGTAGACCGAACACAGCGAGGCCGTCATTGAGGCATGATCCTGAGCCGTCAGGGTACCGGGCGAGGATGGATCGAGCGCCAACACGCAGAGACGTGTCTTGCCCACGATCGATGCCCGGGCATGGGCATTGAGCGTCATGCTGGGCTTGCCGATCAATTTGCCGAAGGCGAGCGAGATCGTCTCCTGCGTCTGAGCAAAGACGCTGGTGCCGTCCGCACCGACACTGACCTGAACATAGAAGGGTGTGTCGTCTCTGGGCTTGGCGTTCGTGCGGATTGTCTGCTCCGTGACGCCAGCGACAGAGACCCCATTCGAAGCCGCGAGCTTGAGCGTGTTTCCTCCCATGATCACCCCGGCATCCGTAGCAGCCTGAAGCTGAGTTTGTCGGTACGTGAGTCGGGCATAGTCGATGCCGCCACCGACGAGACCGATGATCACCACGGCACTGAGGCCGAAGATGACAGCGACGCTGCCCTGGCGGTGGCGATGGAACCGACGATAGTTCAGGGCCAGGCTTCGCGCGGCCGCGAACATGCCCTGTGCGGCCATCCAACCGGTTCGCGCCATCCAGCTCGGCTCGCCACAAGGAACATCGATCCTGGGTTGTGGCGGGGATGTGTGGATTTCTTGTTAAACTCGAGTATGAGGAAAATTGGTCTGCCTTTCGTCTACAACTCAACATTTGCTGGGTGAGAGCATGCCAAGCTGAGGCGAAGCAACGCAGTGTAAATCTGCGCTTGTGGTCTTGGGATCTGAACCGAGCCGAACTGTGCGTGGCCTGCGAGTTCGTCGTTCCAGGTCGCCGTTCGGGCCCAAAAGGGGCCGATCAACGCACAGCCTCCGCCGGCACCTCGATCACTTGAGCGTCCCTGGCAGTCCGATCGATCGCAATCCCGCACCCAGCCATACGCATAGGCACCCTCTCGGGAGCTTGTCGGGTGGTATGAGCCAGGCACCGCCGCCTCGCGACTGCGAGAGTCCAGACCCGCGGCTCATACCGCCGCGCCACAGGCTGGATCAGGGGCTCCGGTCACAGATGGGGCCACAGGGGCGGCGTCCGATCCCAGAACGCGCAATGGGCATCGGCATCTCCCGATTTCGAAACCGTCATCCGCCCGATGTCGAGGTAGCTGTCGCCCTGCGACCGGACCGGCTGCCACTCCGGAAGACCGGCGCCATTCGGATCGTGCAACTTTGCCATGTTCGTCCAGTAGCCGACGAGTTGGCGCTGTATCGTCCGGTCTGCCTCAGTCGGCTTGTACTTGCCCTCCCAACCGAAGAAGAACGGATGCTCGACCGTGTGGATCGCCCCTCTCGCCCTCTGCACCGGGTCGTTTTCGAGCACATGGTCGAAGAGATAGCGGTACACCGGGGCGTTCTGGGACCGCGCCAGCACGTTGGCGACGCGGCGGCTCGCGCAAGTGAAGAGAGCATCCGTGGTCAACCGTGCGAAGGCATCGCGTGGGCTCGGATAGGCTGATGCTGGGTAGAGCGCTTCGATGGCGGCGCGGGCCTCCGGGCCGAAGACCGTGTTGATCGCCGTCGCGTAACTGGCCTCGTCGCGTACGGCCCCCGCGCTGTCAGCCCACTCGCCCGTCTCGCCTGTCGTGTTTCCGATGATGACCGGCAAAGCTTTGCTCACGCCTTCGGCCAACCGCTTGATCGGTTGCCCGGGGAAGACGGACCCGTCCATAACCGGCCCGTACCGACGCGCGAGGACACTGAAATTGCCGGGCAAGGCTGCCAGCACGTCCCCCGGGTCCTTGCCGCGCATGCAAGCCGCCGGATCGGGATCTGTGTCGCAGCCGAGCTTTCTCGCGACGACCCGACCTGTGTTCTGTTCCGCATCAGCCAAGGTCGGAAGCTCGCAGCCGCTCGGGACGCTGCTCTCCATCGCCACGGCGTGAAACAGTCCAGCCGCGCCTGGAGCACTCATCAGGGCGCAAATGTTGCCGCCTCCCGCCGAAGTTCCGAACAGGAAAACGCGGTTCGGGTCACCGCCGAAGGCTGCGATGTTGTGGTTGACCCAACGCAGCATCGCGATCTGGTCGAGGCTGCCGTAATTGCCCGAGACGTGCTCGGCGCGTTCGGCGTCCAGGGCCGGATGGGTCAGAAAGCCGAATGGCCCGAGACGCAAATTATAGGTCACGAGGATGGCGCCGTGGGGCACCACTTGCGACCCCTCGTAGCGCACACCGCCGAAGTTGAGTGTGCCTTCGCCCGACAAGGAGTGGTTGCCGCCTCCCGTGAGCCAGATCATCACCGGACGTGGTTTTTCGAGCCTGCCCCGTGGGCGCCAGACATTGACGTAGAGACAGTCTTCGGAGCCCTGTATCTCACGGCCGACGTATTGGGGACACATGGGCGCGATCTGCTTGGCCTCCCGCATCGCTTGCCAAGGCTCAGGTCGCTCCGGTGGTCGCCAACGCAAAGGGCCGACAGGCGGCTTGGCGTAGGGGATGCCGCGGAATGCCAGGAGATCACCGTCCTGCTGGCCACGGACCGGCCCATCCGTCAGGCAGGCGACATCCTCGGCGCTCGGGCATGCGACCGGCTCTGCGTGGAGCGGTAAAGCCAGTCCTATCGAGATCAGCGACAGATGGAAGGCGAATTTCGCGGCGCGCGCCAAGCTCAAGATCGATCCGCGCATGTGGCCTGCCTCGTTCGGTGGTCCAGCCGCGAAGTCAGCGGATCTTCGGTCTGGAATTGATGCCGTCGCCAGATGATGTGAGGCGGTTCGCAGGGCTCGGGAACGGAGGTTGTGGTCCGCCCGGGTGAGAGGTTAGGCAGCCTGCAGGAGATGGTGCAAGCGGCGATCCATGCGCGCGCCGACATCCTCGGCCGCCTGCCGTCCGCCTGCTGACGCCCGGCAGCGCCGGCGCTGTCACCGCCGCGAGGGCCACGAAGCCGCTCGGCGGCGCAACGATCTACGGGGCGGGCATCACGCCTGTTCGGCGGTAGGTAGTCTAGCCCTGAGCCGTCGCCGCAAAAATCGCCTTTCGGTGCGGATCAAGTCCGACTCAAGCCTGCCAAGTCCATCGGATCGCGCCCCTCGGCTCCAGTGCTCCGAAGAGTCGGGACGGGAGGGCAGATCTCCAGTTTAAGACGGCGTATCCGGCGAACTCGTCGACGGTCCGCCCACGACCGCCATGCCCGCCGAAGTCAGGTAGGGCAGGAACAGGTTCATCACCTGCTGGGATCCCCAATCGATGTGATCGCGGGTCAACTCCGTGATGCCGCGGCGCGAGCGCAGGTAATCGATCCAGTAGCTCGACACGATCCAGGCATTGATCACGATCGGTTCGATTCGTTCAGGACTGATCTGCACCAGTCCGGCCTTGACCATCTCCTCGACGGCCATGCGGGTGAACGCGTGCCCCTCGTCGTTGAGCGCCTTGAGACGAGGCTTGAGGTCCGGCGCGAGTTGGAGGACCGTGGTCGTATCGCGATAAAAGAAGCGCCACTCCCACATGATGCGGAACCAGCCGGCCAGATAGTCGCGGAACCGCTCCGGTTCGTCGCCGGTGACCGCGTAGGCCGTGGCGGTGGCATTCACGGCATGCTCGTAATCGAAGAACAGAGCCTCCAGCAACTGCGCCTTGCGCTGGAAGTAGTAGTAGAGATTTCCCTCGTTGATACTGACGGCTCCGGCGATTTCCGCAGTCGTGACGGCGCGTGGTCCGCGATCGTTGAACAGCTCTCGACTCACATTGAGGATGCGCATGCGGGTCGTGGGGCGCCGGGCCGATACAGCCTCTACCATGCCTGATCTTCCATCCGTCCTGCTCAACGCTTCCTAGGGCGGCGCGGGAGCGCGTGGCAACCTCCCAACCGTCCCTGGATCGCCCATGTCGACCTCGATCTCCGGCGGGGCGGCCGCGCTCCCATCCCGAAGATCGATCTGACTAACGTTGTGCGCATCCAGATAATCTCACTCGGAAGTTGTATAAACGGCGAGATATCGGGTATTGACATCGATAAGGTGTGTACCTTATCAGATTTGAAAGCCTAAAAAATAGGGGGGAGCAATTGATGGTCCTGGACGTGGGAAGCGTAGACGCTTCGTCTCGTGGATCCGAGACGATCCCGTCGCACATGGACGTTCTGATCATAGGCGCAGGTATTTCGGGTATCGCAGCCGGTCACTATTTACAAACACGCTGCCCTAGAAAGACCTACGCAATTCTCGAAGCCCGCGATTCAATCGGCGGCACCTGGGATTTCTTTCGGTATCCAGGCCTACGTTCAGATTCCGATCTTTATACCTTCGGCTTCAGTTTTCGTCCCTGGACCGGAGATCGCGCGATCGCGGACGCCGGTTCGATCCGGAAATACCTTCTGGATACTGCCGATGGCGGAATCGCCGAGCGTGTCCGCTTCGGCCACCGCGTCGTCGCGGCTTCCTGGGACTCCACTCAAGCGCGCTGGACCGTCGACATCCAGGTGGGGCCGGACCGCAAGCAGATCCGCATGACCTGCCAGTTTCTGTACGCTTGTGCCGGCTATTACGATTACGAACAGGGTCATTTGCCGGCCTGGACCGGCATGGAGCGCTTTCAGGGACGCTTCGTCCATCCGCAGGCCTGGCCGGAGGACCTCGATTATTCGGGCAAGCGCGTGGTGGTGATCGGCAGTGGCGCCACCGCCGTCACGCTGGTGCCCGAGATGGCCAAGACGGCGGCACATGTGACGATGCTGCAGCGCTCTCCGTCCTACGTGATGTCGCTGCCGGCCGAGGACCGGATCGCCAACGGGCTCAAGAAATGGCTGCCGGCCCGGCTTGCCCATGGATTGGCACGGTGGAAGAACGTTGGCGCGGCGATCGTCCTGTACCAGTTCGCCCGGCGCGCCCCGAAGACGCTCGCGGCCCGGTTGCTGCGCGGCGTGAAAGCCCAGCTCGGGCCCGACTACGATGTGACGAAGCACTTCACGCCGACCTACAAGCCGTGGGATCAGCGCCTGTGCTTCGTGCCGGACGGCGATCTCTTCGCGGCGATCCGGTCCGGCCGGGCCTCGGTCGTCACCGATCATATCGAGACCTTTTCGGAGGCCGGCGTGCGCCTGCGCTCCGGCGCTACGCTCGACGCGGACGTCATCGTGACGGCGACCGGCCTGCGTCTCAAGATGCTCGGCGGCATGGCGCTCAGCGTCGATGGGCGGCGCGTCGAGCCGAATCGAACCTATCTCTACAAGGGGATGATGCTGAGCGGCGTCCCAAATCTCGCCGTGGCAATCGGCTACACCAATGCCTCCTGGACGCTCAAATGCGAGCTGACGGCGCAGTACGTCTGTCGCCTGCTCAACCGGATGGATGCGCGCGGTGGGGCATGGTGCCAGCCCGAAGCCGCGGACCGCGTCGGCGATGTGCCGGTGATCAATTTCACCTCCGGCTACATCCAGCGGGCGCTCGACATCCTCCCCAAGCAAGGCCAACGCAAACCCTGGAAGCTCTACCAGAACTACGTGCTTGATCTGATCTCGATCCGCTACGGCCGGGTCGATGACGGCACCATGAGATTCGGGCGTGCCGGCGCGACCCGGACTGCGGCCTGACGGCGTCGAATTCGGAGACCTCCGGTATGATGAATCTGACGGGGCGGACTGCGCTGATCACCGGCGCGGCGAGTGGAATCGGACGTGGCATTGCGATCGCGTTGGCACGGCGGGGCTGCAATCTCGCGCTTGCCGACCTGAACGAGGTCGGCCTTGAAGAGACCGTGAGGCTCCTACCCGCGGGCCGGCGGGTGACCTGCCATCGGCTCGACGTGTCCGACCCTCAGGCGATAGCGGCTTGCCCGGCCGCCATCGTCTCGGCACATGGCGGCCTGGACGTGCTCGTCAACAATGCGGGCGTGGCGGTCGGCGGGACGTTCGACCTCGTGAGCGAGGCCGATTTCGAGTGGCTCTTCGATATCAACTTCTGGGGCGTGGTGCGCATGACGCGCGCCTTCATGCCGTTGCTGCAGCAAAGCCCGGAAGCGCGCATCGTCAACCTGTCGAGCATCTACGGCATCATCGCCCCGTCGCATCAGACCGCCTATGCGGCCAGCAAATTCGCCGTGAGAGGGTTCTCGCAAGCGCTCGCTCACGAATTGCGGACGACGCAGATCGGGGTCACGGTCGTGCATCCGGGCGGTATCGCGACGGCCATCGCCGACACGGCCCGGGTGCCCGCCTCGGCCACCGCCGAGGAGATCGCGCGAGGGCGAGCCTTCATGAATGCGCAACTTCGCCTTCCGCCGAACGTGGCGGGGGAGATCATCGTCAAGGCGGTTGAGCGCCGTCGTAAGCGGGTTCTCGTCGGCACCGATGCGAAGATCGCGGCCCTGATCGAACGTCTCGTCCCCGTCTCGTACTGGTCCTTGCTGCGCGGGCAGTTGGAGCATCGTTGACGCGACGAGCGCGTGCCGCAAGGCCCTCCGGGCCCTGCCGCCGTGGTGGACCCGGTTCACCGCTGACGCCATCCGGCGGCTCGGGCGCGCGGTATCGCGCCACCGAACGCAGGCCCGCCCGGCGACGCGCGGCGCCCGGCCTCCCCTGAATGCGCGGATCCCGAAACGGAGCCGCGTCCGGGAGGAGGCAGCGCGATCCGTGGGAAACCTACGAGGGACCGCGCGATGCCGGGCGGTCTGCCGCCCATCGCGACCCGAATCTCAAGTCCGATGCGGCGCGTCCACCCCGTCGGAATGGATGATCCTGGGGGACGGACAGACTTGCCGGCGCATGGCTTCGGCCGCGCCCTTCGCCCCGCCGTCGCGGCGGACGCCGTGCGGCCCACCTATCCTGCTGACCGGCCTTCGCGGTTCGACGCCGGGCTCGAGCGGCAGACCGGACTTCGATGCTCACGACGGACCGACACATGACGACGCGCTTCCAACCGCTCAGGCGGATCCTGATCGTTCTCGGAGGCGGGGCGGCCCTCCTCACGGTCCTCGTGGCCATCCTCTCGCACAGGACCGGCACGAGCATGTCCGGCTGGGTGGTGGCAAAGGTCATCGTGCCGGTCTTCTATGGCGGCGGCGACCAGTCGGCCGAAGCATTCCGGCGCCAGATCGAGCAGAATCGCGCGGCAGGACCCGCGATGCCGCCGGATCGATTGACCAAGCGGTACGATGTCGCCGATGCCGAGATCGCGGGCGTGCGCAGCTTTCGCGTGGGCCCCAAGACCAGGACGACGCCGGCGACGCGCATCCTCTTCCTGCATGGCGGCGCCTATGTTTTCGATCTGACGGATCTGACCTGGCCGCTCACGGACTCTCTCGTCGATCGGACGGGCTCGACCATGATCCTCCCCCTTTATCCCTTGGCTCCGGAACATCAGGTCGGCGCGGGTCTCGACGCCGTCGAGGCGGTCTATCGGCAACTGGTTTCCGAGGTCGGGGCAGACCACGTGGTGCTGGCCGGGGAATCCGCCGGCGGCGGCCTCGCGCTCGCGCTCGCACAGCGCCTGCGCGACTCCGGGCAACCGATGCCTGCCGGGCTGGTGCTGTACTATCCGTGGCTCGATGTGACCGTGGGTGGCGACGATCAACCCGCCCTGCAGACGTTGGACACGCTGCTGAACGCGGACCGTCTGCGCGAGGCGGGTCGTCTCTGGGCCGGCAACGCGGATCCGGCCGATCCCAGAACCAGCCCCCTGTTCGGAAGCCAGGCCGGGCTGCCGCCGACCCTGGTGGTTGTGGGAATGGACGATCTCCTCTTCTCGGATTCGCGGCGGTTATCGGCCCGCTTCCTCGACGCGACGATTCTCTCCTATCCGGGCATGTTCCACGGCTTCATCTACGCCCCCATTCCGGAGGCGTACCGAGCGCTCGATGCGACCGCGGAATTCATGACGCGCCATCTCGGGATGGGATCCTCTCACTGACATCGCGGGCGTTCGCCCCCGGTGTGCGGCGCTCGTCCGCACCGGGGACACCGGGACCGTCCCGAACCAGAGCGCATGGCCCCCGAGACCGCGGCGAGAGAGCGCCGTCTGCCGGGTGACGAAGGCCGTCGAGGGAAGCTCCGCGGACAATGCCGGGCCGGAGCCCGGTGCGGCAGTGAGGGATCGCGCGCGCCAAGGCTCGCACAGACCGGCGCTCAGCCGTCGGCGCCGACCTGGTGGGATCGCGTCTTGGCTCGATCCATCCTGGCCCGGTCCGCCTCGGGCGGACCCCGGCGGCTCCAGGGTAGCCGGAGATGGGCGAGGTAGGGATAGACGGCCGGGAGCACGACGAGCGTGAGGAGCGTCGCCGTGACGAGGCCGCCGATCACGACGGTGGCGAGGGGGCGCTGGACCTCCGCGCCCGCGCTGGTGGACAGCGCCATCGGCAGGAAGCCCAGCGTCGCGACGAGCGCCGTCGTCAGCACGGGCCTCAGGCGCTGCTCGGCGGCGCGGGTCGCCGCCTCGCGCGCGTCGAGCCCGACGCGTTCGAGTTCGCGGATGTAGCTGGTGAGGACCACGCCGTTCAGGATGGCGATGCCGAAGGTCGCGATGAAGCCGATGGCGGCCGAGATCGAGAAGGGCAGGTCGCGCAGGGACAGGGCGACGATGCCCCCGGTCGCCGCGACGGGCACGTTCAGGAAGATCAGACCGGCCAAGCGGATGTCCCCGAACATCACCACGAGCAGGAGCAGGATCGCGGCCATCGCGGCCGGCACGACCACCGACAGCCGGCCTGTCGCTTCCTGCAGGTTCTGGAACTGTCCGCTCCATTGCAGGGAGTAGCGCGGCGGAAGCGTCACCTGCGCCGTCACCGCACGCTGCGCGTCGCGTACGAAGCTCTGCACGTCGCGGCCGCGGACATTCGCCTGCACCGAGATCCGGCGTTGGAGCCGCTCGCGGCTGATCTGGGCCGGACTCGTCGCCACGGCCACGGAGGCCACCATCGACAGCGGCACCAGCGCCTTGCCGGTCCGGCCGACCGGCAGATCGCGGATCCGCTGGATATCGCCGCGGTCGACCGCGCGCAGCCGGACCACGATGTCGGTGATGGAATTGTCGTCGCCGTAGATCATCCCGGCGGTGCGCCCGCCGATGCTCTCCACGACGTCGAGGACGTCGGCGACGTTGACGCCGTAGCGGGCGGCGGCCGCACGGTCGATCTGGATGGAGAGCGCGGGCATGCCGGCCTGGGCCTCGGCCTTCACGTCGGCGGCCCCCGATACGCCGGAGACCGCCCGCACGATGGCGTCGGCCGTGTTCTTCAGGACCGTGAGGTCGTCCCCGTACAGGCTGATGGCGACGTCGCCACGCACGCCCTCCAGCAGGTCGTCCATCCGCATCTGGATCGGCTGCGAGAAGGCGTAGGACACGCCCGGCACCTCCTCGCGCAGGCGCTTGTCGAAGGCTGCCACGAGCGCGTCCTGGCTGTGGGCCGTCGTCCAGGTCGCGGGGTCGGCCAGGGTGATGAAGCTGTCGGTGGACTCGACGCCCATCGGGTCGGTCGGGATCTCGGCGCTGCCGGTCAGCGAGACCACCCGCTTGACCTCGGGAAAGCTCCGCAGGGTCTGCTCGATGCGGTGCATGACGGCCAGCGACGCATCGAGGTTGATGCCCGGGAGCTTCTCGGAGGTCACCACCACCGAGCCCTCCGAGAGCTTGGGCAAGAACTCGCCTCCGAGCCGCGTCGCCAGGAGGCAGCTGCCGCCGAACAGACCGAGCGTCACCAGAACGGTCAGGCCGGCGCGGCGCTCGGCGAGCCGCAGCACCGGGGCGTAGGCGCGGCGCATCCAGCGGACGAGGCGCGTCTCGCGCTCGCCGATGCCGGGCCCCGCCAGGACGATGGCGGCGAGGGCCGGCATCAGCGTCATGGTGAGGACGAGGGAGCCGGCGAGCGCCAGGATGACGGTGAGCGCCATCGGCCGGAACATCTTGCCGGCCACGCCCTCAAGGGCGAGCACGGGGAGGTAGACCATGATGATGATGGCGACCGCGAACAGGATCGGGCGCGCCACCGCGACGGTGGCCTCCCGGATCACGTCCTCGGCCGGCCGGTCCGGGTGCTCGCCCCGGGCACGCAGGACGTTCTCGATCATCACCACGGCGCCGTCCACGATGAGGCCGAAATCGATCGCGCCGAGACTCATCAGGTTGCCCGAGAGCCCGAGCAGCCGCATGCCCGCGAAGGCCATCAGCATCGAGAGCGGGATCGCGGCCGCGACCACCAGCCCCGCCCGCAGGTTGCCGAGGAGGAGGAGCAGCACCACGACGACGAGCATCGCCCCCTCCGCGAGGTTGTGCTCGACCGTGCGGATGGTCCGCGCCACCAGGCTGCTGCGGTCGTAATACGGCACGATCTCCACGCCCGGCGGCAGCTGCGGACGCAGATCCGCGATGGTCTGCTTGACCCGCTCGACGACGGCGCTGGCATTCTCGCCCTGCTGCATCATCGCGATGCCGACCACGGTCTCGCCCGCGCCATCGTGCGTCACCGCGCCGAGGCGGACCTTGGGCGCCTCCACGACCTCGCCGAGGTTGGCGATCGTCACGGGCACGCCGCCCGGACCGGTGCTCACGACGACGTTGGCGAGGTCGGACGTGGTCTTGGCGAGCCCGAGGCCGCGGATGACCTCCTGCTGATCGTTGTGCTCGATATAGGCGCCGCCGCGCGCCGCGTTGTTCTCGGACAGAGCCGTGTAGACCTGCCCCATCGTCACCCCGTAGCGGTGCAGGCTCTCGGCGGAGACGCGAACCTCGTAGGTCGGCATCTGGCCGCCGTAGACGTTCACGTCGGTGATGCCGGGGGTCAGCTTGAGCTTCGGCGCGACGGTCCATTGCAGGATGCGCTTCAGCGCCATCGGCGAATAGCCTGGGCCGCGCATCTCGAACTGGTAGATCTCGCCGAGGCCGGTCGCCATCGGACCCATCTCGGGGTCGCCGATTCCGGCCGGCATCATCGCCTTGGCGAGCGGCAGGCGCTGGAACACCTGCGCCCGTGCCTCGGTCACCGAGAGGGCGTCGTCGAAGGTGATGTAGACGGCCGAGACGCCGTAGCGCGACGTGGAGCGGATGCCCGTGAGCCCCGGCGCGCCAGCCATCGCGTTCTCGACCGGGAAGCTTACGAGGCGCTCGACCTCCAGGGGGCCGAGACCCGGCGACAGGGTGAGGACCATCACCTGCTTCGGCGAGATGTCCGGCACCGCGTCGATGGATAGGCCCCGCAGGTTGGCGACGCCGCCGGCCGCGCCGACCAGCGCGATCACCAGGACGAGCCAGCGGCGGCGGACGAGAAGGGCGAACCAGGCGTTCATCGCGCCCTCAATCCGTCGAGCCGAGGAGCGCGCGCATCAGGATGGCCTTGAGGCCGAAGCTGCCCTGCGTCGCCACCGTCTCGCCCGCCGCGACGCCGGCCCGGACCTCGACCCAGTCGGCCCGCTCGATCCCGAGCGTCACCGCGCGCTTCTCGAAGCGCTCCGCCCCCGCGCGCACGAAGACGATCGGGCCGCCTTCGGCCTGCTGGATCGCGGCGGCGGGCAGCGTGACCCCGTCGCGGCCGAGGTCGGCGGCGATCTCCACCGACACGAACATGTTGGCGCGCAGGACGCCGTCCGGGTTGGCGACCTCGATCCGGGCCGGAGCGGTGTTGGTCATCGGATCGATGGCGGCGTTGACCGAGCGCACCCGGCCCTCGAAGCGCGGATGGTCCGGGACCGGGGCCGCGATCGTCGCCCGGTCGCCCGCCTTCACGGTGGCGATGTCGTGGCCGTAGAGATTGGCGAGCACCTGGATCTGCGAGGGATCGGCCACCGTGAAGGCGTCGCGGCCGGTATCGACCACCTCGCCGAGCGTGATGCCGGCCGCGGTCACGACGCCCTCGATGGGCGACACGATGGCGCTGGTGCCCGCCGCCTCGCCCGCGGGCGGAGCGAGGCGCTCGTACTGGGCCCGGTAGAGCGTCACCTGCGCCCTGGCCGACAGGGTCGCGGCATGCGCCTTGGCGAGCTCGACCTGGCGCCGGTCCACTTCGGCCTGCGCCACCCCTCCGATCCTGACCAGGTCGGTGCCGCGCTTGAGGTTGGTCTCGGCCACGCGCTCGGTCGCCTCGGCCTCCCCGAGACTGGCCTGTGCCGCGGCCAGACCGTTCCGCGCGTCGAGGACACCGGCCGCGTCGAGGGTGGCGAGCGTCTGGCCGACGTTGACCCGATCGCCGGGCTGCACGGCCAGGCCGATCACCCGCCCGGATGTCCGGGGCTTCAGATGCGTCACCCGGCGCTCGTCGAAGGCGATGGTCCCAGGCGCCCGCACGGGAAGAACGATCCGGCGCGTCTCGGCCTGCCCGAACGCCAATCCGAGGCGACGCTGCCCCTCGGCATCGAGCATCACGGCGTTGTCGTCCGCAGGCGCGTCGGACTTCGCGGCCTCCGGTTGCGGGTCGGCGTCAGCCTGGCCGGAACCGATCCCGATGCGAACGAGGACCGGTTCGGCGAAAGACAGGATGACGTCCCGATACCACCAGCCCGCAAGCCCGAGCCCGAAGGCGAGGAGCAGGCCGGCCCAGGCCAAGCTCCGGCGGTGCCGGCCGCCCGCGGAGGCCGCGCCCGAAGCGCCGCTGACGACCGATGGTCGGTCGGCCAGAGGTTCGCCGCCCTCGACGCGGCCGGCCGCTTCGGCCTCACCGCGCGCGGCCACGCCCATCTCCTCCGTCAGCAGCACGATTCGGTCCGTCCCTCAGATTAGAGTTGTTCTAAGAGATAGGACGGCCTGTGGCGCAAACCATTAAATTCGCGTTCACATCGTGGCGTGAGACGCCCGTCGGACCACATGTCCGGGCGTGCCGTGCAGGCCGTCCCGGTCATTGGCGGGGACGCGGATTGGGGGACACGGGTGGCGAGGCTGCTTCTGATCGAGGACGATGCCGCGACCGCCGCAGAGGTGCTGGGGGATCTGCGCGGGCGCGGCCATGAGGTCGGTTGGGCCGCCACCGGGCCGGAGGGAGCGGATGCGGCCCGCTCGGCGGCGTGGAACGTGATCGTCCTCGACCGGATGCTGCCCGGGCTCGACGGGCTCAGCGTGCTGCGGGACCTGCGGGGCTCGGGCGACCGGACGCCGGCTCTGGTCCTGAGCGCTCTCGGCGATGTCGACGAACGCATCCGCGGCCTGCGCGCGGGTGGCGACGATTACCTCGCAAAACCTTTCGTCCTGGGCGAACTCGCGGCCCGGATCGAGGCGCTGCTCCGGCGTCCGACCGACACGCGCGAGACCGTCCTGCGGGTCGGCAGCCTGGAACTCGACCTCATCGCCGGAACCGGACGGCGCGGCCCGCGCGGCCTCGACCTCCTGCCGCGCGAACGCAGGCTGCTCGAATACCTGATGCGCCGTCCGGGCCAGGTCGTGACCCGTGCCATGATGTTCGAGGAGGTCTGGGCCTATCGCTTCACCCCGAAATCGAACCTCATCGACGTGCATGTCGGGCGCCTGCGCAAGAAGCTCGAGCTCGAAGGCGAACCGGCCCTCATCCACAACGTCCGGGGTGCCGGCTTCGTCCTCACGCCCGATGTCTAGGCTCGTCCGCTCCATCGCGTTCCGCTGGGCGCTGGGCATCGCGCTGTGGTCCACCCTGCTCGCGCTGCTGCTCTTCGCCTTCGTCTACTGGCAGACCGCCGCCTTCATGCAGGGCGAGCTCGGCGCGGTGCTGCGCCACGAGGTCCGTTACGCCGCCCGCGATCCGGCGCTGGCCGCCGGCCGCATCGAGACCTGGATCAGCGAGGACCTGCACAGCGTGCACTTCGCGGGTCTTTTCGATTCCGACGGGCGCAAGCGTGCGGGCAATCTCGAAGCGCGGCCGGCGGACCTGCCCCTCGACGGCGAGGTTCACCGGATCGGCACCGAGGTCGCCATCGCCGGCCGACGCCTGCACGAGGAGCTCTGGTCGGCGGCTATGGCCGCGAGCGACGGGACGATCGTGGTGGTCGCCCATGACACCGACGAGATCGATCGTGCCAAGGCCACGGTGATCCGGGCCCTCGGCCTCGCCCTGGTTCCGACCCTGGCCTTCTCCATGCTCGGCGGCGTCCTTCTCGCCGGGCGAGCCCGGCGGCGTCTCGCTTCCACGGAGGCGGCGGTCGCGCGGGTCATGCGCGGCGACCTGCGCCAGCGCCTGCCGGTCAGCGAGGCCGGGGACGAGTTCGACCGGTTGGCGCAGGACGTCAACGGGATGCTCGACGAGATCGAGCGCCTCGTGGAGGAGGTGCGCGGCGTCGGCGACGCCGTGGCCCACGATCTGCGCACACCTCTCACGCGTCTGCGGCTTCGCCTCGAGCGCGGTCGCGAGCAGGCGCGCGATCTCGCGGAACTGCGTGCCGCGGTCGATCAGGGGCTCGTCTGGATCGACCAGACGCTCGACATGGTGACGGCGGTGCTGCGCATCGGCGAGATCGAGCACGGCCGGCGCTGCGCCGCCTTCGGCCCGGTCGATCTCGGGCTCGTGGTCAGCGAGGCCGCCGAACTGTTCGAGCCCTTGGCCGAGGAGAAAGGGATCGGCCTCAGTCTCGACATCGACGGCACGCTGCATCCTGTCGCGGGAGACCGGAGCCTGATCTTCGAGGCGGTGTCGAACCTGCTCGACAACGCGGTCAAGTTCACGCCCGCCGGCGGCCGGATCCGCGTCGGGCTGACGAGCCGGGGCGGCGACGCGGTGGTCTCGATCGAGGATACGGGCCCCGGCATCCCCGTCGCCGAGCGGGAACAGGTGTTCCGGCGGTTCTATCGGGCCGAGCGCGCCCGACAGACCCTGGGCAACGGTCTCGGGCTCGGCCTCGTCGCGGCCATCGCCAAGCTCCACGGGTTCTCGCTGGCCGTGACGGACCCGGTCGGGGGCGGGTGCCGCTTCGAGGTCCTCTGCCCGGCGGTTCAGCGCCGGGACTTCAACGCCGGCCTTCCCGGGGCCGGCGCCGGGCAATAGCCGCCCCTGTGGGGACGGATGATGGCCTTGAGACCCCGGGGGGCCGTATCCCGGCGCCCGCGCTCGATCCGACGCCCCTGCAGCCGCCGATCCGGGCCGCGAAGCCCGCGACGGCGATAGGGACGAGGATCCTGCCTCCAGGGCGTGCCGAGCGCCCCGCTCAGGCCGCCTGGGCGTAGGGGGTGGCCGCCGCCGCCGCCAGGGCCCGCTCCGCGATCCGCGGCAGGGGCTCCAGGTCGCCGAGGGCCTGTCCCGCATGCGCCCTCTGCTCCAGAGCCGCGCAGAAGGCCGACAACTCGACGAAGCCGAGCTGGCCGGCGAGCGCGACCAGAACATGGGCGTGCCGCACCACGTCCTCGGCGCCCGCCGCCGGGTCCATCAGGGCGACCCGGCTGCGGATCTCGGCGACGAAGGAGGTCATCAGCCGGCGCATGCCCGTCGCGCCGAGCACCCCGGCGAGATCGTCCAGCATGGCGTGATCGAGGATCGGCGCTTCGGGCGCGACCGGGGCGAGGCCGCGCGGGGCCGGCTCTCCGCGTTCGGCCTGCAGGCGCTCCATCGTGGCAAACAGGGTGCCCCAATCGATCGGCTTGGCGACGTGCGCGTCCATGCCGGCCTCGCGACACCGGGCCACCTCCGCGGGCAGGGCGTTGGCCGTCAAGGCGACGATGGGGACGGGCGGCTGACCCTGCGCCCGCTCCCAGCGGCGGATCGCGCGCGTCGCCTCAAGCCCGTCGAGGCCCGGCATCTGCACGTCCATCAGGATCAAATCGAAGGGGCCGCCGTCCCGGCGCGCCGCGACCGCCTCGGCCCCGTCCTCCACCATCGTCAGGCTGTGTCCCTTCTGCTCCAGCACGCCGCGCAGGATCACTTGGTTGACGGCGTTGTCCTCGGCCACGAGCAGGCGGAAGGCCCGGCCGGCCGGCGCGGAGAGCAGGCTCGCGGCGGCGACGGTCCCGGACCCCTCGGCGCAGGCCAGGGGCACCGAGAACCAGAAGGTCGAGCCGGCCCCCGGCTCGCTCATCACGCCGATCTCGCCGCCCATCAGCTCGACGAGCCGCTTGCAGATCGCAAGCCCCAGGCCGGTGCCTCCGTATCGGCGGCTGGTCGAGGCGTCCGCCTGACTGAAGCGCTCGAACAGGTGGGGCAGCTTGTCGGCGGGGATGCCGATGCCCGTATCCGCGACCGCCACGCGCAGATGCCGGCCCGCCGTGTCGTAGCGCGCCGACAGGGTGATCCGGCCTTGGCTCGTGAACTTCGCCGCGTTGGTGAGCAGGTTGAGCAGGATCTGGCGCAGGCGGGTGACGTCGCCGACGAGCCAGTCCGCCCTCGCGTCGGACGGCGCCAGGATCAGGGCGACGGGCTTGCCCCGCAGGGTCTCGGCCGCGAGCTGTCGGCAGCTCTCCAGAAGGTCGCCGAGACTGAAGGGCAGCGGCTCCAGGGCGAGCTGCCCGGCCTCGATCTTGGAGAAGTCGAGGATGTCGTTGACGATGGCGAGCAGCGACCGGCCCGAATCCTGGGCCAGCCCGATGAGGTGCCTCTGGCGCTCCGACAGCGCCGGATCGCTGCGCAGCAGATCGTGCACCCCGAGCATGCCCGTGAGGGGGGTGCGCAGCTCGTGGCTCATGTTGGCCAGGAACTCCGCCTTCACGCGCGCGCCCGCCTCCGCCGCCGCCGCCGCCTGCTCCAGAAGCTGGGCCTGCCGCTCCCGCTCCGTGACGTCGCGGAAGGTGGCGACGATGCTCGGCTCGTCGGGCCGGGCGTCGGGGATGCGCCGGAAGGTCCCCTCCACGGAGATCCAGCCGATGTCCCGGTTCAGCGCGCGGTAGATGCACGCCACCTCCGCGACCCCGCCGCTGAGGCGCTGCGTGGTCGCGTAGAGGCGGGCGAGGTCGTCGGGATGGACGTAGTCGCGCAGCCGCATGGCGGCGAGCTCCTCGGGGCTGAAGCCGAGGAGGCGCCGGGCGGCCGGCGAGACGTAGGAGCGCCGGCCGTCGTCGTGGCCGAGCATGATCAGCTCGCTGGTGTTCTCGGCGAGCAGGCGGAAGCGATGCTCGCTCTCCTGCAGGGCCTGCTCGGCCCGCTTGCGGTCGGTCACGTCCCGCACCGAGGCGATCATGCCGGACGGCACGCCCGCCTCGTCGCGCAGGAGCCGCAGCGAGGCCTCCACCCAGACCCAGCCGCCGTCGCGGTGGCGCAGCCGGTTCACGTTGATGGCCTGTTCGCACGCGCCGGATTTGAGATCGGCCAGCACGGCGGCGAGGCCGGCCGCGTCGTCGGGGTGGATCATGCCCTGCGGGCTCGTTCCGACGAGCTCCTCCGGCTCGTAGCCCAGAAGGTCGCGGGACGCGGGCGAGACGAACAGGCGGTTGCCCGCCAAATCCATGCGGCTGATCATGTCCGAGCTGTTGTCGGCGAGGAGGCGGTAGAGGGCCTCGCTCCGGCCGCGTGCGCGCTCGGCGCTGCGCAATTCGGTCACGTCCATGAAGGTCCCGAACAGCGCGACCGCCGATCCGTCGGGACCCGGCTCGCATAGGCCGCGGCTGACGACGTCGCGGACGCTGCCGTCGGGTCGCACCACGCGGGCCGAGAAGTCGAAGGCCTGCCCGTGCCGGACAGCCTCGTCCACGCAGCGCGCCACGCGCGCGCGGTCGTCCGGGTGATAGGCCGCGACGGCCGCGTCGATGGTCGGCTCGACCGTCTCCGCGAGGCCGTAGATCCGGAAGACCTCCTCCGACCATGTCAGCCTGTTCGTGGGGACCTCGATGCGCCAGTGTCCGACATGGGCGATCTGTGCCGCCAGCCTGAGGATCCTGTTGGCCTCCTGCGCCCGCGCCTCGGCCATCCGGGCCACCGTCTTCTGCTCCAGCAAGGTCCGGTTCGCCTCGGCGAGGCTCAGGCCCTGCCGGTGCTTGAACTCAAGGCCCCGCAGCAGGAGCAGCAGCATCGCCAGGGTGACGGCGGTGAAGCCGAGCCCTGCGAGCACCGCGCGATCCCGTTCCTGGGCGTAGGGGGCCAGGATCTCGTCGAGGGGCTTGCCCACGGTGACCACGAGCGGCAGCGCGCCGACCGTGCGATAGCCGAAGATGCGGGGACGCCCGTCGAAGGCGCTGGCGACCTCGTAGCTGCCCTGCGGTGCCTCGCCGAGGTGGTCGAACACCCCCCGGTCGCTGCCGAGGGTCGTCACGTTCTTCTCGTACATGCCGGCCACCTGCGGATGGCGGGCCCGGATGTATCCGTCATGGCCGAAGACGCCGATGCTGCCGCCCGGCCCGAGGTCGAGGGCCGCGAACTGGCTTGAGAGGTATTCGGGATCGATCGAGATCACGATCACGCCCGCGAAGCTGCCGTCCGTCCGGGTCAGGCGGCGCGCGGTCTGCAGGACGTAGCGGCCGGTCAGTCGGCCCTGCAAGGTGCGGTCGATGTAGAGGCCGAGGTCGGCCCGGGCCGAGAGCGCCTGGAAATAGGCGCGGTCGCGCACGTTGAAGCGCGGCATGCCGGGGGCCACGGGCGTGCGCGCGGCCACGAGCTCGCCGGCCTCGTTGAAGATCGAGATCTGATGCGTCACGGCTTCCAGCGAGGTCGCGCGCTTCAGCCAGGACCGGAAGTCGAAGCCGGCCGGGTCGTCGGCGAGGTCGTCCGCCATGAAGCGCATGACCTGGTCGACGCCGACCAAGAGGCGCTCGACATGCTTCTCGACGGCGATGGAGAGATTGCGGACGTCGCGGTGTGCCTGCTCCCGCAACGCCGCCTCGCGATTGGCGAGGTGGTAGGCCAGGCCGGCCCAGGCCAGCCCGATCAGGCCGAGCCCCGCGAGGAGAACGCCGATCTGGATGTGACGGGCGGAGAGGCTCCAGTGCGGGAGCCGGCGCGACGCGACCGGCAACCATCGCGAGATCCGGGGCATGATGACAGGCCTGATCGAGAGGTCTTGAGCGCTACGCCAGGGCGGAGTGAGGCGCGTTGCGAAGACAGTTGAGGGTACGGTCGCCAGCGATCTCGAATCGGCTCAGCCTGTCTGTCTGCGACCGGTCGTGATCGGGCGCGGCGATGCTTCGGCTGACCTGCGCGAGTTCGCTGAAGCCCAACATCCCGGCGAGCGAGACGAAGATATGTGCCTCGCGGGCGAGCAGGTCCGCGTCGCCCGGTGCCGCCCGGATCGCCGCGAGGCTGCTGGCGAGGTGGTCCTCGAACATGCTCAGGGCGGTCTCGCTGCGCGCCGTGCCCATTCCGTCGGCGAGCTCGCGAAAGTGGGCTCGGTCCCAGATCGGAGGGCTGGCGTCGGCGCCCGAGGAGCCCGTCCAGCCGCTCGTCCAGCGTCGGACCTCGTCGAGCAGCTTGGGCAGCCGGAAGGGCTCGGTGATGTAGCCGTCGAGCGCGGCGGCGTGGCAGCGGTCGGCCGCCGCGCCGCCGTCGCGCTCCGCGAGAGCTACGACGGGGATCCTCCGCCTGCCGCTCACGCTGCGCCGCAGGGCGACGCCGGCCTCGCCGCCATCCCTGTCGAGCAGGCCGAGATCCACCAGCACGAGATCGTAGGCTGCGTGCCGCACGGCCTCCACGGCTTCCGCGCCGCTGACGACCAGATCGACGGAATACCCGGCCGCTCGCAACATCAGGCCGAGCGTCTGGCGCAGTGCGGCGTCGTCTTCCACCACCAGGATGCGGCGACCTTCGTTCGCTTGACCCATGCCATGCCCCTCGGCTCCCGAAGCGGGACTGGCGCGCCGTAACATATCTTACGGCATCTTAAGCTTTACTATCCATCTCCTGAAGTCTTAACGAACGGTTAAGCCAGTGAATTCAACTCTGCGTGAGCGATGTCCTCCGCGCAGGGCGGCGTTCCGGAGGATCCTCGGCCCCCTTCGCCCCGCATGTGCTTCGGCTGGGGATGACCGGCGTCGCGCCCTGGGCGCCGTGGGGATCGCGCTGGCTGAACCATGAGTGTGTTGCTACGCTGGGTTGTTACATTGGAGCCCAGGCCCATGCGCGCGCTCGTCCTTCTTCCCGTCCTCCTCTGCGTGGCCGGCCCGGTCTCGGCCCAGTCGCCGGCCGCGACCTCCGCACCGTCCGCCGCCCAGGCGGCCCAGCGTGACCGCATGAAGACCTGCAATACCGATGCGGGATCGCAGAAGCTCGCAGGCGATGCGCGCAAGAGCTTCATGGCCGAGTGTCTCGCGGGCAAGAGCGCCGCGGCCCCGGCCAAGACGCTGACGCCGCAGCAGGAGAAGATGAAGTCCTGCAACGTCGATGCGTCCGCCAAGAGCCTGAAGGGCGCCGAGCGCCGGGCCTTCCTGAGCACCTGCCTGAAGGGCTGAGCCGCCCGGCGGATTCCGGCGGGCGGAGGATGCATTCGCCCGCGCTTCCGTGCTAGAACAAATGTCGAACAAATGCGCCGCCCGACCCTGGACCCCGATCGGGTGCCGGCCGGCGGCAGGGAGGTCGGCATGGGCCTGAAGACCACGTTCCTGGTGCAGACCTTCACGCTGCGGCGGCAGCGCCTGATGCCGGGTGCTCAGGAGGTGACCGGCACGGCGAGCGGGGCGCTCAAGAAGGCCGAGGCGATGGCGGGTCGCCTGCCCGGGACCGCGGCGCTGCAGATCGTGGCGGACGACGAGACGGGCGAACTGGAGAGCGCGACGATCCTCGCCCGGTTCGGTTCCGTGCCGGAGGATTTCGGCGAGAGCCTGCTCGCGGGCTGAGGCCGTCATGGACGCCGTGCGCCGCGTGGGCGCCTATCTGCAGGTCCAGGACGGGGACGGCTGCCGCCATCTTCTGCGGGTGACGAGCGTCCAGGCGCTGAGCGACACCGATCCGCTGCGCAACGAGACCTTCATCACCGCGGCGGGGCGCACGATCCGGGTGCCCCAATCCCTCGACGCGATCGTCGGCCTCGTCGCCCCGGGCGAGCGGCTCGAGGAGCCGGCCGAGGCGGACGAGGCGCGCTGGCCGTTCTGAACGGCTTCCGCGCGCCGCGGAAGCCGAGGCCGCCTCAGGCGGCGAGGGCGGAGGCCTGCGCCAGGGCGCCTGCGAGGGCCTTCTCGCGGACCTCCGGGCCGATCGCGATGCCTTCGGCGACGATGATGTCCGGCGCCGTGATGCCGATGAAGCCCAGCACCGTGCGCAGGTAGGTCTCGGCATGCTCGTGGGCCGCCGCCGGTGTGCCGGGTCCGTAGAGCCCGCCCCGTGCCACCGCGGCGATCACGCGCTTGCCGCCGGCGAGGCCCTCGGGGCCGGACGCGGTGTAGCGGAAGGTCCGCCCGGCCACGAGGATCCGATCGATCCAGGCCTTGATCTGGCTGGAGACGGTGAAGTTGTAGAGCGGCGCGCCGATCACCACGATGTCGGCCGCCAGGAACTCCTCCAGGGCCTGCCGGCCCTGCTCGATGTCGTGCTGCACGTCCGGCGTGTTGGTGGCGTTCGGCTGCTGCCCGGCGAGCACCGCACCCGACAGGTGCGGCAGCGGCGCTGCCGCGAGATCCCGGTACGTGACCTTGAGCCCGGGGATCTCGGCCCGCAGCCGCTCCACGATGGCTGCCGAGACCGCGCGGCTGACGGAATGCGACCCCAGGATGCTGCCGTCGACGTGAAGGAGCTTCATGTTTGATCCTCGGTATCAGAAATGAACCGAGGCGCTATAGATGACCACTTCGGGCGTCGCGCAAGGAGGCACAATCTTGGAACCGGGGCACAGCGAGGGAACCGCGGCGGCGCTGCGCGTGCATGGCGGGCAGGATTGCCGGCTCGTCGGAACGGTGCTCGCGCGCGTCGGCGACAAGTGGAGCGTGCTCGTCGTGATGATGCTGAAGGACGGGCCGCGGCGCTTCAACGAACTGAAGCGGATGATCTCCGGCATCTCCCAGCGCATGCTCACCTTCACCCTGCGCGGGCTGGAGCGCGACGGCTTGGTGACCAGAACCGTCTTCCCGACCGTTCCGCCGCGGGTGGATTACGCGCTGACGGATCTCGGCCGCTCCCTGCAGGGGCCGGTCCAGGCCCTCGGGGACTGGGCCTTCGCCCATCTCCCCGAGATCCAGGCGGCGCGTGGCCGCTTCGACGGGGCCGCCCGGGATTGAGCGCGGGTTAATCCGCCACGCCACTTGCCTGCGCCCGTTGCCGGGCCTTGCGCCAGTCGGCCGGCTCCTCGAAGACGCCTGCCCAGAGGCCCCGACGCGTCGCCCAGGCCCGGCGCTCCGCGTGCAGATAGGCCGCCGAGACGGCCCGGTTGGCCAGCGCTTGGCCGTGCGCGGCCATCCAGGCCGAGAGATCGACGCCGTCGACGCGGCAGGTCGCGACGAGATGGCCGCCGGTCCCGGAACCGTGCGGGATACAGGAGAGCGTGGCCGTTCCGATCTGGCGACGCAGGGCCTCGCGCGCGGCCTGACCGCAGCGATAGACGGTGCCCGCCGCCGTCTCGCAGGTCTGGGCCGCCTCCGGCGCGTCGATCCCGTACAGGTCGATCCGCTGCCCCGCCAGTTCGACCGTGTCGCCGTCGATCACCACCGGATGGTCGCTGAGCGGCCCCGCCGCCAGGGCGGGAGAAGCCAGGAGAGGACAGGTGAGGCGGAGGAGTAGGGCGATCGTCGGACGCGGCATGCGGGCTCCGTGTTGCGAGGGCGGGACTCCGCTCGGCACAACCCCAGCCGGGCGAAATCGTGCCGGAGCGCGGAATGCGGGATGGCGCGGCTCAGGCGATCGCCGGGTCCGGCCGCTCGCCGACGATCTCGAGGGTGCGCAGGATCGCGAGGCCCACCATCTCGGCATCGGCCGCGCCCTCGGGGGTCCGCGGCATGACGGCCACGGCCTCGACCGTCTGGCGGGCGTCGGCACCGACCACGACCTTGAGCGTCGGGCCTTCGGGACCCGACGCGTCCTCGATCACGCCGACGCACCAGCCGCTCGCCATTCCGAGCACGCGCAGGGCCAGGGCCTCCTCCGCGCCGGGCGACGCGGGCTCCGGTTCAGCGGTCCGGGCGGGCTTGCCGAAGGTGGGGCGGATGACGTTGTCCATGGGACGATCCTAACCCACGGATCGGCGACGCGCTCCACGCCCGATGCATGGCCGCCTCACCGCGCATCGGTCCAGAGGGAGGCCGAGGCCGCGGTCTCGCCGGCCGGATTGCCACCGCCATCCTCGACCTCCACCATCTGCCCCTCGGCATCCGGTGCGTCGATCCAGTCGAGCACGCAGGCGACGGCCATGATGGCGCAAGCGATGCCGATGTAGAGGCAGGCGGCGATGAGCGAGCGCCGCAGTAACGCGTGTGGCAGGAGAAACCCCTCGTCTGGACGTCCGGGCGACATGTATCGCCTCACTCATGGGCAACCCTGTGGCGAGCCGGTTTCCCGCTGGTGTCGCGGCGTCGGCGCGTCCGGGTTTCCGGCGCCCCGGCGCGTCACGAAACCGTGACGGCGGTCGGTCGCCACAAGCGTGGCCGTTCAGGCAATGCTCATCGGTCCGGCGGCACGATGGCCCGGCCATCATCGATGGACAGCGTCGCACCCGGGTGTTCGGTCATGCAGGGCCGCCTTTCGTCAGCAGGAGTCCTATCAGTGCCGGCTGCTGCGGCTCCGGCGGCCGGCCTGGACTGGAACGGCATCGAGCCTGAGGATCTGGAGGATCTCGCGCGCCGCCTCTGTGTTTCTCGGCCCGGCAGCCGGGCGGCCGAGCGTCTGATGGAGCGCGCCAGCTATCTCCGGGCTCTGCGCGCCGCCGCGTCGGATGGATCGCGCAGCGCCCTGTTGTTCAGCTGAGGCGCGGGCCGGTCCGGCCGCGGGTGGCGGAACGCGGGCCGGTCGGTGCCTGTTGATCGGCGATGAAGCTTCTCACCACGCTGCTCGCCGCGACCGCCCTCTGCACCGTCCTGCTCGGTGCGGGCGCCTACCTCGCCGGCCCGGCGACACCGGGAGCCGGCCCGGAGTCGGGCCTGACGGCCGCGACCGTGCTCGGCACCGACGGCATCGAACGGCCGGCGCTCGACACGAGCCGGCTGCGGGATCTCGCCAACGGGGCGGACCGAGCCGCCGATCCGAACGGCTAGCGCGCCGCCCGGGGAAGCGGTCGCCGGTTCGCCGAGCGACGGCGCGTCGAAACGAGGAGCCTGGGACGTCGGCCCGATGCGATGAGGCCGGATGCGGCGCGAGCGGCCTTCAACGCCGCAGCACCTTGCCGGGGTTCATGATCCCGAGCGGGTCGATGGCGCGCTTGAGGCTGCGCATGGTCTCGACCGCCGCGAGCCCGTGCTCGGCTTCCAGGTAGCCGATCTTCTTCTGCCCGATCCCGTGCTCGCCGGTGCAGGTGCCGTCCATGCTGAGCGCCCGGCCGACCAGACGGTCGATGAAGGCGGCCGCCCGGGCGACCTCGTCGCCGTCGCCGGTATCGAGCACCAGCTGGACGTGAAAATTCCCGTCGCCGACATGCCCGACGATCGGCGCGACGAGGCCGCTGTCCAGGATGTCGCGCTTCGTCTCGGCGACGCATTCGGCCAGCCGCGAGATCGGCACGCAGACATCGGTGGCGACGGCTCTCGCGCCGGCCCGCAGCGCCAAGGCCGCCCAGTAGGCGTCGTGCCGGGCCTGCCAGAGCCGGTTGCGCGCCTCGGCCTCGGTCGCCCATTCGAAGGGCCCGGCCTCCAGGTCGGCTGCGATCGCGCCGAAGCGCTCGGCCTGCTCGCAAACGCCGGCCTCGGTGCCGTGGAATTCGAGCAGCAGCAGCGGCGTCTCGGGCAGGCGCAGCTTCGAATAGGCGTTGCTGGCGCGGACCTGGACTTCGTCGAGGAGCTCGATCCGGGCGAGCGGCAGACCGGACTGGATCGCCAGGATGGTCGCGTCGCAGGCCGCAGCGACGCTCGGGAAGGAGCACACGCCCGCCGAGATCGCCTCCGGGATGCCGCTGAGGCGCAGGGTCAGCTCGGTGATGATGCCGAGCGTGCCCTCCGAGCCGACGAGGAGGCGCGTGAGATCGTAGCCCGCCGCGGATTTGCGCGCCCGGCTCCCCGTCCGCACCACCTGGCCGTCCGGCAGCACAGCGGTGAGCGCCATCACGGCGTCGCGCATGGTGCCGTAGCGGACGGCGTTGGTGCCGGAGGCGCGGGTCGCGGCCATGCCGCCGAAGGAGGCGTCCGCGCCCGGGTCGATCGGGAAGAACAGCCCCTGGTCGCGCAGCGCCAGGTTGAGGGCCTTGCGGGTGACGCCGGCCTCGACGACGCAGTCGAGATCCTCGGCATGGACGGCGAGGATCCGGTTCATGCCCGACAGATCGACGCTGACGCCGCCGAGCGGCGCGTTGACGTGGCCCTCCAGCGACGAGCCGGTGCCGAAGGGGATCACCGGCACGCGGTGCTCGGCGCAGAGCCGCACGATCGCCTGCACCTCCTCCGTCCCCTGCGGGAACACCACCGCGTCCGGCGGCTGGCTCGGCGCCCAGGTCAGGGTGCTCGCATGCTGCGCCCGGATCGCCTCTCCGGTGGAGAGCCGGTTGCCGAAGCGCGCGCCGAGCCCCGCGACCACCGCGGCGACCGCCTCGCGGCTCGGCAGGGGCATGGACGGGCTCGGTGCGGGTGCGGTCATGGGATGATCGGGCGGCCGTGGGAACCGCCTGCCATAGCGGGCCGCGCCCCGGCCGGAAAGGCGGCCTAGGCGCGCGCGCCGACCGGATCCGCCGCGCCGACATCCCGCGGCCCGATCGTCCGGCCGCGGGTCTCGGGCAGGGCGAGCGCGGCGAGCGTGCCGATCACGCTGAAGGCCGCGAGGTAATAGGCCGGGGCGAGGCGGTCGCCGGTCGCGGAGATCAGCCAGTTGATCACGTAGTTGGTGCTGCCCCCGAAGATCGAGACCGAGAAGGCGTAGACGATGGACAGCCCCGCGCTGCGCACCGCGCGCGGCAGGGCTTCGGGGATCCCGACGATGATCGCCGCCGCGTTGATCGAGGAGAGCGCCGAGAGCAGGAAGGTCACGGCATAGACCCGGAACGCGGTCGGCTCGTGCACCATCCAGGCGAAGGCCGGCACGGCGAGGATGAGGATGAGGGCGCGGGGCCAGATCATCACGGGGCGCCGCCCGATCCGGTCGGCGAGCCACCCGCCCAGGAGCGGGAACGCCACGGAGGCGAGGCCGAGCGCGATCGGCACGGCGGTCGCGACGGTCTCGGTGAGCCCGAGCGTCGCCCCCGCATAGACCGGCATGTTGGTGCCGACCGCGTTCGAGACGGTCGAGGCGGCGATGACCAGGAAGGTGAGGGCGAGGAGCCGGCCGTGATCGCGCAGAAGCCGAACGAGCACCGCGCGGGTGCTGCCGGCAGCTCCGGGATCCGCCGTCTCGCCCGCCGTCTCGGGCAGGTGGCTGCGGATGATCAAGCCGACCGGCACGACGACGAGGCCCAGCGCGAACATCAGGCGCCAGCCCCAACTCGCCATGGCGGCTTCGCCCACGCCCAGGGTCAGGACCGAGGCCAGGATGCCGGCGACCAGCGCGGCGCAGCCCTGGCTCGCGATCTGCCAGCTCGCCACGAAGGCGCGGTGCCGCTCGGGGGCGGCCTCCAGCAGGTAGGCGGTCGAGGGGCCGACCTCGCCGCCGAGCGCCAGCCCCTGGATCAGGCGGCCCACGATGACGATCACCTGCGCCCAGCCGCCGAGCACGGCGTAGCTCGGGCAGGCGGCGAGCATGACCATGCCGACCGCCATCAGCCCTATGGTGATCAGCATGGCGGGCTTGCGCCCGGCCCGGTCGGCGAAGGCGCCGATCAGGATGCCGCCGATCGGGCGCATGACGTAGCCGACGCCGAAGAGGGCCAGCGAGGCGAGCAGGCTGTGGGTGGCGTCCTGGGCCGGGAAGAAGGCCTCGCCGATCGCCTTGGCGAAGAAGGCGTAGATGGTGAAATCGTAGAATTCGAGGGCGTTGCCCAGCACCACGGCCGCGACCGCCTTGCGCTCCAGCCCCGGCTTCGCGCCGGACCGCATGTCCCGTTCCTGCATCCCGATCCCCGTTCCGGCTCCGACCCGTTGTAGGGCCGCCGCGCGGGCGGCCCACCCCGTGGGACCGGCCGTCCGGCTCAGGGCGCGTCGGCCGGCAGGTCGAGATCGGCGATGTCGAGCGCCGCATCGAGGGTGCGGGCGAGGCCGCGGGCGATGGCGACCAGCGCCGTCACCATCGGGGTCGAGGGCTCGCGCCGGGCCGCGACGAGGCCGATCGTGTGCTCGAGATTGGGCGCCGTGATGGGGATCGCCCGCACGCCCTTCATCGGGCCGAGCGCGTCGGCGAGGATCGCCGGCATCACGCTCGCCCATTGCAGGGTGCGCACGTGGGTCATCAGCACGATCATCGAGTTCGATTCGAGGGTCGCGGACGGCTCGGCCCCCGCGGCGCGGATCTGCTGGTCGATGATGCGCCGGTTCTGCATGTTGGGCGTCAGCAGGCAGAGCGGGATGCGCCCGACCTCGGCCCAGGTCACCGAGGCGCGGTCGTCGTAGGGGCCGCCCGCCGCGGTGAGCAGGCGGTAGCGCTCGCGGTAGAGCGGCACCGCGATGACGCGGCCGAGCGGCTCGTTGTCGAGGTAGGTCAGGCCCGCATCGGCCTCCAGGTTCTCGATCAGCGAGAAGATGTCGGCGGAGGTGGTCGATTCGACCGTGAGCCGCACGTTCGGGTGGCGGGCGCGGTAGGGGGTGGTGAGACTCGCCACCATCGGCAGGGCCGTGGGGATCGCGGCGATGCGCAGGTGGCCGGTGAGGCCGCGGCGCAGCGCGGCCACGTCCTCGTGCATGGCGCGGGCATCGGCCACGATCCGGCGTGCCCAGTCGAGCACGCGCTCGCCCTCGGGCGTGAAGCCGTGGAAGCGCGATCCGCGCAGGACGAGCTGGACGCCGAAGCGGTTCTCGAGCTGCTTCACTCCGGCCGAGAGGGTCTGCTGGGTCACGCCGCAGGTCTCGGCGGCGTGACCGAAATGCTGCTCGCGGGCGAGCGCGAGCAGGAAGTCGAGCTTGTCGATCACGGGCGCATCCGGGCCGGCCGCCGCGCGGGCGGCGCGTGGCATGCCCGTAGGTAGGCCCCGCGCCGCCCGGTCACAATCGCCGGTTCGGGCCTCAGCGGAACAGGATCAGCGCCTTCGACAGGGTGATGCCGATGCCCCAGAGGATGGGCAGGCCGACCACCGCCCAGGCGATCAGCGCCGTGACCGAGAACCCGCCGCGGCCGATGCCGAACGAGCCCGAGGGCCCGGCCGCCGCGCCGGAGCGGGGATCGGCCTTGGCGACGCGCGTCTCGTCCATGAACCAGTGCTTGGCCAGGGGCCGGACACCGAGGTTGCAGAGGAAGCCCACCGCCAGGAAGCCGGCCAGGATGTACATGGTGCGCCCGTAGAGATCGGCGCCCTGCACGCCCGCCGCCGCCTGAAGCTCGCGGATCTTCGTGACCACGAAGGGCCCGACGATGCCGGCCGTCGACCACGCGGTCAGCAAGCGCCCGTGGATGGCGCCCACGAACTGCGTGCCGAAGACGTCGGCGAGATAGGCGGGGATGGTGGCGAAGCCCCCGCCATACATCGACAGGATCACGCAGAAGATCGCCACGAACAGCGCCTGCGAGCCGATCCCGGCGGACCAGGGGGCGGCGGCGTAGAGGGCACAGCCCAGCGCGAAGAAGATCGCGTAGGTGACCTTGCGACCGAGCTTGTCCGACATCGAGGCCCAGAAGAACCGGCCCAGGATGTTGAACAGCGACAGGAGCCCGACGAAGCCCGCGGCGATCGCCGCGATCTGGGCCTTCTGCGCGCCGTCGAGGGCCGAGAAGCCGGTGCCGGGCTGACCGATCAGCGCGCCGCCGAAGATCTCCTGCAGCATCGGCGAGGCCAGCGCCAGAACGCCGATGCCGGCCGAGACGTTGAGGCAGAGCACCAGCCAGAGCAGCCAGAATTGCGGGGTCTTGTGCGCGTCGTCGAGATGGACGTGGCCCGAGGCGATCATCGCGTTGCTGCCGCCCTTCGGCGTGAAGCCCTCGGGGCGCCAGCCGTTCGGCGGCACCCGGTAGCCGAAGGCGCCGGCCAGCATGAAGGCGAGGTAGCCGAGGCCCATCACCGCGAGCGTCTGCCAGACGCCGGCCGAATCCGCGGTGCGGAAGCTCTTGATCAGCCCGTCGGCGAGCGGCGAGCCGATCATGGCGCCGCCGCCGAAGCCCATGATCGCCATGCCGGTGGCCATGCCGCGTCGGTCGGGGAACCACTTGATCAGGGTCGAGACGGGAGAGATGTAGCCGAGCCCGAGCCCGATGCCGCCGATCAGCCCCATGCCGAGCCAGACGATCCAGAGCTGGTGCAGGTAGACGCCGAGGGCGCCGACGAGGAAGCCGCCGCCCCAGCAGAGGGCCGCCACCAGCCCCGCCTTGCGCGGGCCCGCCCGCTCCAGCCAGCCGCCGAACAGGGCGGCCGAGAGGCCGAGAACCACGATGCCGATCGAGAACACCATGACGAGGTCGCTGACGCGCCAGTCGCAGGTGGTGGTGAACAGGGCGGTGGCGATGCTCATGTCCGGGCAGGCGGCGGGCGCCGGCTGGCCGACCGAGAGGGCTCGCGAGAGCGGCAGCCAGAACACCGAGAGCCCGTAGGCCATGCCGATGCAGAGGTGAATGCAGAGCGCCGCGGGCGGCACCAGCCAGCGGTTGAACCCGGCCCGCGCGACGATCCGCTCCCGGGACAGGAAGCCCGGCTCCGTACCGGGCGCGACCGTGCCCGTCATTCCGACACTCATGACGTCCTCCTCCGTGGCCGCCTCGTTCGCGGGCCGCGCACACGGGAGAGATTTAGCGGTTTCCATGTCGACGGGAACCGGGGCGCACGCCGATCCTCGTATTTTTAATCCAGAGAACCACGGAAAATGCACCGCTTTCGACCCGGGAGCGGCCACGGTGGCCGCAACCGGCCGGATCTCGCGAAGGCCCGGCCGGAGCGGGGCCTTCGCGAGCGCCTGTCGGGACGCCGGCCTCAGCCGGCGTCGCTCGCGCCCTCTCCGAGCTTCTGCGGATCGCGGGTCGCGGCGCGGACCGGGCTTTCGGCGCCGGTCTCGGGGCCGTGCATGGCCCGCCGGACCAGCATGTCGGCCCGCTCGCCCATCGCCGGGAGAGCCGCCGTCAGGCGGTGGACCATCTTGGGGGTCCAGAACGCGGTGATGTGCTTCTGGATGCCGGCCACCGCCTCCTCCTCCGGGTAGGACCGGAAGAAGCTGGCGATCTGGTTGGCCATGCGGAGGAGCTTGTCCTCCTGAGTCAGGGCGCTCATCCGCTCACTCCGCCGCGTCGAGGGTGGCATCCTGGGAATTGGCGATGCGCGTCAGCGAGAAATCCTCCTCGTAGAATTTCGCCTGCCAGTCCGAGGGCCGGTTCGTTCGCCGCACCTGCACCGCCGTTACCTTGTACTCGGGGCAGTTGGTCGCCCAGTCCGAGAAGTCCGTGGTGATGACGTTGGCGCCGGTCTTGGCGTGGTGGAACGTGGTGTAGACCACGCCCGGTTGCATCCGCTCGGTGATCTTGGCCTTGAGCGCGATGTCGCCCGAGCGGCTCTCCAGCGAGACGAGATCGCCGTCGACGATGCCGCGCAGCTCCGCGTCGAAGGGGTGGATCTCCAGCACGTCCTCCTCGTGCCAGCGCGAATTGTGGGTGCGCCGGGTCTGCGCGCCGACATTGTACTGGGACAGGATCCGGCCCGTGGTGAGGATGAGGGGGAACTTCGCCCCCGTGCGCTCCTCGGTGGCCACGAACTCGGTGATCATGAACCGGCCCTTGCCGCGCACGAAGCGGTCGACGTGCATCATCGGGGTGCCGAGCGGCGCCTTCTCGTTGCAGGGCCACTGCACCGAGCCGAGCTCGTCGAGCTTGGCGTAGGACACGCCGGTGAAGCTCGGCGTCAGGGATGCGATCTCGTCCATGATCTCGGACGGATGCGTGTAGGTCATCGGGTAGCCCAGCGCGTTCGAGAGCAGCACCGTGCCCTCCCAGTCGCCGTAGCCGCCCATCGGGGGCATCACCTTGCGCACGCGGGAGATGCGGCGCTCGGCGTTGGTGAAGGTGCCGTCCTTTTCGAGGAACGAGGCGCCCGGCAGGAAGACGTGGGCGTACTTGGCGGTCTCGTTCAGGAACAGGTCCTGCACGACGATGCACTCCATCGCCATCAGGCCGGCGGTGACGTGGTGCGTGTCGGGATCCGACTGCGCGATGTCCTCGCCCTGGATGTATAGGCCCTTGAACGAGCCATCGACGGCCTCGTCCAACATGTTGGTGATGCGCAGGCCCGGCGCGTTGTCGAGCTTGGCGCCCCAGAGGGCCTCGAAGCTCTCGCGGGTCGCGTCGTCCGAGACGTGGCGGTAGCCCGGCAGCTCGTGCGGGAACGAGCCCATGTCGCAGGAGCCCTGCACGTTGTTCTGGCCGCGCAGCGGGTTCACGCCCGCGCCCAGCATGCCGATGTTGCCGGTGGCCATGGCGATGTTGGCCATGCCCATCACCATGGTCGAGCCCTGGCTGTGCTCCGTGACGCCGAGCCCGTAGTAGATGCCGGCGGCACCACCCTTGGCGTAGAGTCGGGCGGCACCCCGCACCTGCTCGGGGTCGAGCCCGGTGAACTGCGCTTGGTTCTCCGGCGAGTGGCGCTCGTCGGCGATGAAGCGAGCCCAGGACTCGAACTCGGCGAGGTCGCAGCGCTCGCGCACATAGGCCTCGTCGATCAGCCCCTCGGTGACGATGACGTGCGCCAGCGCGTTGATGAAGGCGACGTTGGAGCCGGGCTTCAGCGGCAGGTGGAAGTCGGCCTTGATGTGGGGCGACTTCACGAGGTCGATCCTGCGCGGGTCGGCGACGATGAGCTTGGCGCCCTGTCGCAGGCGCTTCTTCATCCGCGAGCCGAAGACCGGGTGGCCGTCGGTGGGATTGGCGCCGATCACCAGGATCACGTCGGAATGCTCGACGGACTTGAAGTCCTGCGTGCCGGCCGAGGTGCCGAGCGTCGACATCAGGCCGTAGCCGGTCGGCGAGTGGCAGACGCGGGCGCAGGTGTCGACGTTGTTGTTGCCGAAGGCGGCGCGCACGAGCTTCTGGACGAGGTAGGCCTCCTCGTTGGTGCAGCGCGACGAGGTGATGCCGCCGACCGAATCCTTGCCGTACTGGGCCTGGATCCGCTTGAACTCGGAGGCCGCACGGTCGATCGCCTCTTCCCACGACACCTCGCGCCACGGATCCGTGATCTTCTCGCGGATCATCGGCTTGGTGATGCGGTCCTTGTGGGTGGCGTAGCCGTAGGCGAAGCGGCCCTTGACGCAGCTATGGCCCTCGTTGGCCTTGCCGCCCTTGTAGGGAACCATGCGCACGACGCGGGTGCCCTGCATCTCGGCCTTGAACGAGCAGCCGACGCCGCAATAGGCGCAGGTGGTGACCTCGGCGTGCTCGGGCTGGCCGAACTCGTGGATCGACTTCTCCTGCAGCGTCGCGGTCGGGCAGGCCTGCACGCAGGCGCCGCAGGAGACGCACTCGGATTCGAAGAAGTTGGTCGGGCCTGCGGCGACGCGCGAGTCGAAGCCGCGGCCACTGATCGTCAGCGCGAAGGTGCCCTGCACCTCCTCGCAGGCGCGGACGCAGCGGTTGCAGACGATGCACTTGGACGGATCGTAGGTGAAGTAGGGGTTCGATTCGTCCTTCGGCAGGTACTTCTCGGCGGACGGCTTGACGTGGTTGTCGCCGTCGTAGCCGTAGCGCACGTCGCGCAGGCCGACGATGCCGGCCTGGGTCTGCAACTCGCAATCGCCGTTGGCCGCGCAGGTCAGGCAGTCGAGCGGGTGATCGGAGATGTAGAGCTCCATCACGCCCTTGCGGAGCTTCGACAGCTTGTCCGTCTGGGTGCGGACCACCATGCCGTTCTCGGCCGGCGTGGTGCAGGAGGCGGGCGTGCCGCGCCGTCCCTCGATCTCCACGAGACAGAGCCGGCAGGAGCCGAACGGCTCGAGGGAATCCGTGGCGCACAGCTTCGGGATCTGCGTGCCGGCGTGCATCGCGGCGGCCATCACCGAGGTGCCGGCTGGGACCGTGACGGACATGCCGTCGATCGTCAGCGTGACGGTCTGCTCGGCGACGCGGATCGGCGTGCCGTAGTCGATTTCCTTGATCAGGGCCATCGACGCCTCCTCACTCGGCCGCGATCGGCAGATCGCCGGCGCGCCTGAAATCATCGGGGAAATGGGTGATCGCGCTCATCACGGGCATCGGCGTGAGCCCGCCCATGGCGCAGAGCGACCCGTCGGTCATGACCTCGCAGAGGTCTTCCACCAGCTTCAGGTTCGCCTCCGGGCGGATGCCGGAGATCACCTTGTCCATGGTCTCGACGCCGCGGGTGGCGCCGATGCGGCAGGGGGTGCACTTGCCGCACGACTCGGTGGCGCAGAACTCGAAGGCGAAGCGGGCCTGGCGCGCCATGTCGACCGTGTCGTCGAACACCACGATGCCGCCGTGGCCGACGAGGCCCTTCTTGGCCGCCATCGCCTCGTAGTCGAGGGGCGTGTCGAGCAGGTGGTCGGGGAAATAGGCCCCGAGCGGCCCGCCGACCTGCACCGCGCGGACCGGACGGCCCGAGCGCGTGCCGCCGCCGAACTCCTCGATCACCTGCCGGATGGTGATGCCGAAGGCCATCTCGATCAGGCCGCCGTGCCGGACGTTGCCGGCGAGCTGGATCGGCAGGGTGCCGAGCGAGCGCCCCATGCCGTAATCGGCGTAGGCCTTGGCGCCGTGCTCCAGGATCCAGGGCACGGCCGTGAAGGTCATCACGTTGTTGACGAGCGTCGGCTTGCCCAGGAAGCCCTTCAGCGCCGGGATCGGGGGCTTGGCCCGCACGATGCCGCGGCGGCCTTCCAGGCTCTCCAGCAGCGAGGTCTCCTCGCCGCAGATATAGGCGCCGGCGCCGAGCCGGACCTCCAGGTGGAAGGCCTTGCCCGAGCCGAGGACGTTCTCGCCGAGGACGCCGGCCTTCACCCCGTTGGCGATGGCCTCCTTCAGGGTGGCGAAGGCCTGGGGGTATTCCGAGCGCAGATAGATGTAGCCGCGCGTGGCCCCGGTCGCGAGGCCCGCGATGGTCATGCCCTCGATGAGGTTGAAGGGGTCGCCCTCCATCATCATCCGGTCGGCGAAGGTGCCAGAATCGCCCTCGTCGGCGTTGCAGACCACGTATTTCTGGTCCGCCCTCGCCAGCATCACGGTGTTCCACTTGATGCCCGCGGGGAAGCCCGCGCCGCCGCGGCCGCGCAGCCCCGACTCCCGCACCGCGGCCACGATGCCCTCGGCATCGGTCCGCAGCGCCGCCTCGAGGCCGCGGTAGCCGCCATGCGCCCGGTAATCCTCGACCGAGACCGGATCGACCACGCCGCAGCGGTGGAAGGTGAGGCGCTGCTGGCGGGCGAGGAACGGAAGCGCCTCGGGTTTGCCGAGGCGCAGGGCGTGGTCGCCTCCCGTGGTCAGGCCGGCATCGAGCAGGGCGTCGACGTCGGCGACCTTGACCGGGCCGTAGGCGATGCGGCCCTCGGGCGTTCCCACCTCGACCATCGGCTCGAGCCAGAACAGGCCGCGCGATCCGGTGCGCACGATGGTGACGTCGAGGCCGCGGCGCTCGGCGCCCGCGAACAGCGCGCGGGCGACCTTGTTGGCGCCGAGGCCGAGGGCGACCGCGTCGCGGGGGACGTAGATCGTGACGCTCATTGGCGGGTCTCTCCCATCGCGTCGCTCAGGGCGGCGTCGAGCGCATCGGCGGTGAGGTGGGCGACCGGCTCGTCGTCCACTAGGGCCGCCGGGCCGTTGGCGCAGAGCCCGAGGCAATAGACCGGATCGACCGTGCAGGTGCCGTCGCGGGTGGTGCCGTGCCAGTCGACGCCGAGACGCTCCAGGATCTCGGCATGGAGCTTGTCCGAGCCCATCGCCTGGCAAGCCTCGGCCCGGCAGAGCTTGACCGCGTGCCGGCCGGCCGGGGCGCTGCGAAAATCGTGGTAGAAGGTGATGCAGCCGTGGACCTCGGCGCGCGACAGGTTCAGCGCATCGGCGATCAGCGGCACAGCCCCGGCATCGACGTATCCGAAGGTCTCCTGCAGGGCGTGCAGGATCGGCAGCGTCGCCCCTTCGAGATGGGTATGCTCGGCGATGATCCCGGCGGCGCGCGGGGCGCTCCAGGCTTCGAAACGCGGCATGGTTTCCTACCTACATTGTTCCTTTTCTAAGCCGGAGTGGAACAGAAATGCCGATTGCACTCAATCAAGCGGTTCGGTCGCCTGACAAAGAATATCTGTTAGCCTGTAACCCAGTAAGCGGGGTGAGTGCGCCTTTGCGGCCTCCGCGTCGCAGTGCGGATCGGGCATGGATCAGCAAAGAGTTTTTGTCGAAACCGGTGTCCTACTCCGCGTAGCCCTGTGCTGCGCACAGGGGTGGCCTGCATTAAAATTCCGGAGATTTGTCTCTCGGTTCTCCGAGGTGGCGACCGGCGCGTCATCCGGCCGCCAAGCGGGTGCGATGGCTGCGGATCGTCCGAGCCATGACGCCGCTCCGATCGATGATCGGATCTCTTCGGCGGCGCCTCTTGGCGCCCTCGAACGAGGGATTTGGGAGTCCGGACACCGAGCGACGGGCGCGGATTCCCGTCGCGCCGCCACGGCATCGGCCGAAGGGCACGAGACGACCGATCGCGCCGCGCGAGGCGGCAACCGCCTGTCGCCTCCGGTCCGCGGATCCATCCGGCCGGGCCTCGCGGGCGGGACGGCCCGCGAGCCCAGCCTCCGTCAGAACTCCATGTCGAGTTCTTCGATCTCGTCCGGCTCCTCGGCGGCGGCCTCGGCCCACTCGGTCATCAGCGACCAGCGCAGGATGGTATCGCGATAGGCGGCGGCCCGGGGCGGCAGCGGCACGTCGTAGGTGCGGAAGCGCGTGCAGACGGGCGCGTACATCGCGTCGGCCAGGGTCGGACGCGTGCCGAACAGGTAGGGGCCGTCGTAGCGGGCGAGGCAATCGTCGATGATGGTGACGATGCGCTCGATGTCGCCCTTGGCGCCGTTGAAGATCTTGAAGTTCGGATGGAAGGCCTTGAGGTTCATCGGCAGCGCCGAGCGCAGGTTGACGAAGCCGCCGTGCATCTCGCCCGCGATGGAATGGCAATGGGCGCGCGCCGCCACGTCCTGCGGCAGGAAACCCGCCTGCGGGAAGGTCTCGTTGAGATATTGCGCGATGGCCAGCGTGTCCCAGACCACGATGCCCTCGTGGCGCAGGCGCGGTACGAGGAACGAGGGCGACAGGTGGAGCAGTTCGGCCCGGCTCGAGGCGTCGTCGCCGGCCAGGATCTCGGTCTCGAAGTCGAGCCCCGCCATCCGGCAGATCAGCCAGCCGCGCAGCGACCAGGATGAGTAGTTCCGGCTTGAGATCGTCAGCGTCGTCGTGGCCATGACATTCCCCTGTGGGGTCCGTCCTGCCCGGGTCCGGTTCCGGCCCATCGGGACTGGTTGCCCTGAAGATCCGGCGCATCCAAGACTCGTGCCGCGCCAGGGCCGATCGCGCCGAATCGGCCCGCGCACCGGCGGGATGATGGCCGCGCCGCCGGTCCTTGGCTACCGCTCCGGTTACCGCTTGGTCGGCACCGCACCGCCTGTCGTGCCGTCGCGGGCGAGCAGGGCGGCGACCTCCGCTTCCTCGGCGGGCGAGAGGCCGCGCTCGGGAGCGGGCGGCCGGCGGCGCGCGAGCCGCCAGATGCCGAACGCGCCGAGCAGGACCACCACCAGCGGGGTCCCCCAGAGCAGCAGGGTATGCAGGCCGAAGGTCGGGCGCAGCAGCACGAATTCGCCGTAGCGGCGCACCACGTAATCCTCGACGCCCTGGTCGGTATCGCCGGCCGTCAGGCGCTCGCGCACGATCAGCCGCAGATCCTTGGCGAGCGGCGCGTCCGAATCGTCGATCGACTGGTTCTGGCAGACGAGGCAGCGCAGCCCCGCCGAGATCGCGCGGGCGCGATGCTCCAGGGCCGGGTCCTTCAGCACCTCGTCGGGCTGGACGGCGCGGGCGGGCGCCGCCGCGAGGGCGAGGCCGGCCACTAAGAGGAGGAGCGTCCGCCTCATTCGGCCGGCACCGCCGCGGGGGGGAGGGGCTTGGCGCGGGCGGGCACCGGCGCGCCGACCCGCATGCGCCGGTCCGTCAGCGAGAGGGCGCCGCCCAGCGCCATCACCACCGCGCCGAGCCAGATCAGCAGGACGAGCGGCTTGTAGTAGAGCCGCAGGCCGACGCCGTCCGGGTTGATCTCGCCGAGGCTGGCATAGACCTGGCTGACGCCGAGGGTCAGCAGGCCCGATTCGGTGACGCCCATGCGCCGGCTCGGGTAGAAGCGCTTGCCGGTATCGACATGGCCGATCTCGTCGCCCGCGCGGTTGCGGATGGTGAGATAGGCCGCGGTCTCCTCGTAGTTCGGGCCGGTGCGCGGCGCGACCCGGTCGAGGGTGGCGACGTAGGGGCCGGCCGCGACGCTGCCGCCGGGCTGAAGCGTGGCGAGCCCCTCGGTCGCCCAGCCCTGCGCCGCGATGCCGATCACCACGACGCCGACGCCCGCATGCGCCACCGCGGTGCCCCAGGCCGAGCGCGGCAGGCCGAAGGCCCGGCGCCGGATCGTGGCGAGGTCGCGGGCCCGGTTGCCGCCGTAGCCGCGGGCGCGGGCGACGATCTCCAGCGCCGAGCCGACGATCAGGTAGGCCCCGAGCCCAATGCCGAGCGGCGCCAGCACCGGGCCGCCCCAGGTCAGCGCCATCGCGACGAAGCCGATCACCAGGGCGGCGGCCAGCGCGGCGAACAGGCGCTGCGCCGCGGCGAGGGCGTCGCCCCGCTTCCAGGCGAGCGCCTGCCCGAACGGCACGATCAGCAGCAGCGGCACCGCGAGCGGCACGAAGGTGAGGTTGAAGAAGGGGGGACCGACCGAGATCTTCTCGCCCGTCAGCATCTCCAGCAGCAGCGGGTAGAGCGTGCCGACGAGAACGGTGGCGCAGGCGGCCACGAGGAACAGGTTGTTGAGGACGAGGCTGCCCTCCCGCGAGATCGGCGCGAACAGGCCGCCCTGGCGCAGCAGCGGCGCCCGCCACGCGAACAGGGTCAGCGAGCCGCCGATGAACAGGATCAGGATGCCCAGGATGAAGATGCCGCGGGTCGGGTCCGTGGCGAACGAGTGCACCGAGGTCAGCACGCCCGAGCGCACGATGAAGGTGCCGAGGAGCGAGAGCGAGAAGGTCAGGATCGCGAGCAGGACCGTCCAGACCTTCAGGGCGTCGCGCTTCTCCATCACGACGGTGGAGTGGAGCAGCGCGGTCCCGGCGATCCAGGGCATCAGCGAGGCGTTCTCGACCGGGTCCCAGAACCACCAGCCGCCCCAGCCGAGCTCGTAATACGCCCAGTAGGAGCCCATCGCGATGCCGAGCGTGAGAAAGCTCCAGGCGATCAGGGTCCAGGGCCGCACGGCGCGCGCCCAGACGGCGTCGATGCGTCCCTCGATCAGCGCCGCCACCGCGAACGCGAAGGTGATCGAGAAGCCGACATAGCCGACGTAGAGCAGCGGCGGATGGACCGCGAGGCCGGGATCCTGCAGCAGCGGGTTCAGGTCGTTGCCCTCGACCGGCGCCGGGCTGACCCGCGCGAAGGGGTTCGAGGTCGTGATGATGAAGAGCACGAACACGAAGGTGATGAAGCCCTGCACGCCCAGCGTGTTGGCCCGCAGCACCGGCGGCACCGAGTTGCGCGCCACCGCCACGCAGGCGCCGAACAGCGTCAGGATCAGCACCCAGAGGAGCATCGAGCCCTCGTGGTTCCCCCAGACGCCGGAGAGCTTGTAGATGAAGGGCTTGGCCGTGTGCGAGTTCTCCACCACGTTCTGGACCGAGAAGTCCGAGGTGGCGTGCGCGTAGGTCAGCGCCGCGAAGGCGAAGAGGACGCAGGCGAAGCTGCCGAGCGCCGCCTGGGTCGCGACTTGGCGCAGGGCGGGCTCGCCGGAGCGCGCGCCCCAGATCGGCATCGCCGCCTGCACGAGGGAGAGCGCCAGGGCGAGGGCGAGGGCGTAATGACCGGTCTCGACCAGCACGGTTCAGGCGTCCTTGTGTCTGTTCACGCGGGTCTCAACGCTCGGTGCGGGGGCCCAGCGCCCCGTCGGCGGCCGCCTGCGGGGCTTTGCCGCCGGTCTTCGCGGTCGCTTTGCCGCCTTCCTGCCAGCGACCCTGCGCCTTGAGGGCGTCGGCGACCTCGCGCGGCATGTAGGATTCGTCGTGCTTGGCGAGCACGCTGTCGGCGCGGAACACGCCGCCGGGCTCCATGCGGCCCTCGGCGACGACGCCCTGGCCCTCGCGGAACAGGTCCGGCAGAAGGCCCCGGTACTGCACCGGCACGGTGGCGTTGGTGTCCGTCACCGCGAATTCGACGGTCTGGTCCGCCCCGCGCTTGACCGAGCCGTCCTTGACGAGGCCGCCGAGGCGGAAGCGCACCCCCGGCCCGACGCCCTGGGCCGCCACCTCGGTCGGCGAGCGGAAGAACACGATCGCGCCCTGCATCGCGGTCAGGATCAGGCCCACCGCGAGGACGAGGACGCCGCCGCAGAGGCAGATCAGGATCAGGCGGCGGCTCTTGCGCGTCACGTCGGTTCCGTCCCCGCGGCGTCGAGTGGGATCCGGCACCGCGCCGGGCCCCGGACCTCCTCGAACGGTTCTTGTCAGCCGGTGTCGTCTCCGGCGCGCCGCGGGTCAAGGCCGCCGGCCAGGACCGATTGTCGTAGAGGGGGATTGCGGGGCGGGGTGCGGCTCAGGGCTTCTCGCCCCGCAGCGGCAGGCCGAGCTCCCGCGCCAGCACGTCGAGCCGGCCCGCCGCCGCCGGATCGGCCGCGAGCGCCATGCGGGCGCGGTCGAGCACCTGGATCGCGCGGGCCCGGTCGCCCAGCGCGCTGTAGGAGCGCACCAGCCTCAGCCACTCGTCGGCGCTGCCGCCTTTGGCCGCCAGCCGCCGGTCGAGGCTCGCCACCATCCCTCGGATCGCCGCGTCGCGCTCCGCCGGTGGCATCGCGGTGACGGCGGCGACGGCGGCCTCCGTGTCGGCGCGGGCCGCCGGGCCGGGCGCCGAATCGCCCGGCGCCGCCGGCATCGGCTCACCGAGTCCGAGATCGCGCGCGCCGCTCTCCAGCCGGCCCAGATCGTCCGGCTTGTCCTTGAGGGCCTTCCGGGCACGCGCCACGGTGTCCTGCGCCCGGTCGCGCTCGCCCAGCACGGCGCGGGAGCGGGCGAGGCGCAGCCATTCCTCGGCGCTGCCGCCCTCGCTCGCGAGCCGCCTGTCGAGCCCGTCGACCATGGTGCGGATCGCGGCCTGCTGGTCGGCCGGGATTGCGGGCCGATCGGCGGGCCGCGCGTCGGCCGCCCGGTCGCCGGCCTGATCGCCCGGCGTGCCGGCGGCCTTGGGCTCCGCGGATCCCGGATCGGCGGCGGGGGGCGGCTCGCCCTTGAGCCGGGCGAGGTTCTGGCGCACCAAGCCGAGCCAGGGTGCGTCGGCGGGGCTCGCATCGTCCAGGGCGGTGAGCTGGCGGATCGCCTCGTTCGTGTCCCCCGCCTGCTCGGCGGCCCGGGCGAGGTAGAAGCGGGGCTTGGGCGTCTTCGGGTCCTGAGCCAGCGCCCGCTCGAACACGCCCTTGGCCTCCGGCGGCACCACGCCGTTGCCGGCCGCCACCAGGGCCTCGCCCCAATCGGAGAGGATCTCGGGCGTCTCGCCCTTCAGCCGCGCCACCGCCTCGTAGGCGTGGGCCGCGTCGGTGAAGCGGCCGAGCCGCATGTAGACGGGGGCAAGGACCGACCAGCCGCGCACGTCGCCCGGATCGCTCGCGAGCTTCGCCTCGATCTGGCCGATCGCCTTCATCAGATCCTGGTCGCCGGCCTGGGCGGCCTTGCGGTCGGCGGGCGTCTGGGCGGGGAGGTCCGGCGAGCCGTAGAGGCCGTAGGCCACGAGCGCCACGATCGGGATGGTGGAGAGCGCGAAGGCGGAGGCCGCCCGGCGCTGGCGCAGGCGCGGCTCCGCGAAGGCCTTGGCGTCCCCGGGCGACCCGGCCCGGCTCGCCCGGAGCAGCCGTCGCGCGGCCTCGGCGCGCGCCGCCTCGGCCTCGCCGGGGGCGATCAGGCCGCGGCCGAGATCGCGCTCGATCTCGGCGAGCTGATCCTCGTAGAAGCGCGCCTCCGTGTCGACGCCCCCCGGCTCCGCGGCGGCCCGGGCGGTCCGGCGCGAGATCGGCCAGAGCAGCGCGAGCACCGCCGCGGCGGTCATGCCCGCCAGTATGAACCAGATCGGCGTCATCGGATCCTATCGACCGGACCGATCTCGATCCGCTGCTCTGTGGTCTCGCATCGGCCTGTCCGACAACCCGAAACCGGTTCCCGGGACTGGGCCCCCCGGTAGGTACGGACGTCGCCGTCCCGGCACGATCCCTCGCGCTGGCGACACGGTGTCACGCAAGTCGCCTCCGGAGACAAGCCCGCCACGCTTGCCGGCAGCCGCCCGCCGCTCCGGCGTCAATGCCCCACCGCTCGCGCCGGGGCGTCGCCCGGCACCTCGAGCACGGCGCGCAGGCCGCCGAGCGTCGCCTCCTCCAGGCTGAAGCGCCCGCGGTAGAGCGTGGCGAGGTCGGCCACGATCGAGAGGCCGAGGCCGGAGCCCGGCTTCGATTCGTCGAGACGGCGTCCGCGCCCGAGCACGGCCTGGCGCGCCTCCGGCGGCAGGCCCGGGCCGTCGTCCTCGATCGAGACCAGGAGGTGGGGATAGGCGTCCTTGGCCACGGCCTCGGCCCGGATCGCGACGCGGCCGTGCGCCCATTTCGAGGCGTTGTCGACGAGGTTGCCGACCATCTCCTCGAAATCCTGGCGCTCGCCGCGGAAGCGCAGGCCGGCCGGCACGTGGACCTCGTACGCGATGTCCTTGTCGCGGTAGATCTTGCCGAAGGTGCGCACGAGACCGGCGAGCGCCGGCTCGACCTCCGTCGAGGTGCCGAGCGTGCCCGCGAGCGCCGCCGCGCGGGCGCGGTCGAGATGGTAATTCACCTGGTCGCGCATCACCGCGGCCTGCTCGCGGATCTTCTGGGCGAGATCGTCGGGCGCGTCCGCGCCGCCGACCTCGTTGACGATGATCGAGAGCGGCGTCTTCAGGGCGTGGGCGAGGTTGCCGACCTGGGTGCGGGCGCGCTCCAGGATCTCGCGGTTGGTCTCGATCAGGAGGTTCACCTCTCCCGCGAGCGGGGCGATGTCCTGCGGGTAGGCGCCGGTGATGCGGTCGGCCTCGCCCCGGCGGATCGCGCCGAGCGCGGCGCGCATCTTCTTGAGGGGCGCGAGGCCGAAGCGGATCTGCAGCAGGGTGGTGAGCGCCAGCGACAGCCCGAGCAGCCCGAAGGTGACGTAGAGGGAGAAGCGGAAGCGGTCAACGTCGTTGACGATCTCGTCGGCGGGCCCCGCGACCCGCACGGTGTAGCGGCCCTCCTCGCCGAGATCGACGTCGCGCTCGATGACGCGCAGGGACCGCTCGTCCTGCGCGAGGCCGTAGCCCTGGCGGATCTGGCCGATGCCGGTCTTGCCGTCGGTGCTGGTGGCGGGCTTCAGCGGCACGCCCACGAGCGAGCGCGAGGTGCGCAGGTCCCGCGGCTTCGCGTCGGGGCGTCCCACCTGCCAGTACCAGCCGGAGAGCGGCAGGTCGAAGCGCGGGTCGCCGAGCGAGAACGAGCGGCTCTCGGGATCGCTCGGCGAGACGAGATCGGTGGCGAGGTTGTTGGCGAAGACGAGGAGCCGGCTGTCGAAGGCTCGCTCGGTGTTCTCCCGATAGAGCGTCGTCAGGATCCAGGCCGCGATCAGCAGGATCGCGGACGAGGCCAGGAAGGCCGAGACCGCGAGGCGCACCGCGATGGAGCGCCGCCGGAGCGAGACGAACTGGAGAAGGGCGGTCACGGGCGACGCGCCGCGCGGGGGCTCCGCACCGTCTTCCTGCGACCGGACCAGGCGTGTGGATGGCTCGATCATTCCCCGTACACACGATCCCGAGCGAGCGCGACGGCTCTCCATATCCGAGACGACGCGACCGGCCGCCTCGCCCGGACCTTGGCGGAGCGCCCGCGGCTTCGCTTGACCGCGTCGGTCAAGCTCGCCCTGCGCACCGAATCCCGCGACGAAGGGCTCGTGAGATCGCCTCGCGCCCCGTCACGAGCGCGCGCAGGCTCGTCCGTCAACCGGCAAGGCGCGGGGCCGAGCGGTGCCGGCGCTGTCCAGGGGCGCGCACGGCGCCCGGACCGATGCGGCCACGGGCCTCGCCTGACCCCTCACACCCGGGCCGCCGGCTGGTTCGGATCGACGAGGTAGCCGAGCCCCCGCACCGTCTGGATCAGGTCGACCGCGAGCTTCTTGCGCAGCCGCCCGACGAAGACCTCGATGGTGTTGGAATCCCGGTCGAAATCCTGGTCGTAGAGATGCTCGGTCAGCTCCGCGCGCGAGACAACGCGGCCGGTATGATGCATCAGGTAGGAGAGCAGCCGGTACTCGTGGCTCGTCAGCTTCACCTGATTGCCGTCCACGAAGACCTTGCCCGAGCGCGTGTCGAGGGTGACGGGCCCGCAGGCGATCTGGCTCGAGGCGTGGCCGGCGGCGCGGCGCAGCAGGGCGCGCACCCGGGCCATCAGCTCCTCCATGTGGAAGGGCTTGGTGACGTAGTCGTCGGCGCCGGCGTCGAAGCCGTCGACCTTGTCCGACCAGCGGTCGCGGGCGGTGAGGATGATCACGGGCGTCTTCACCCCGGCCCGCCGCCACTTCTGCAGCACGCTGACGCCGTCGGCCTTGGGCAGGCCCATGTCGAGGATGATGGCGTCGTAGGGCTCGCTCTCGCCGAGATAGCCGCCTTCCTCGCCGTCATAGGCCTTGTCGGCGACGTAGCCGGCCTCCTCCAGGGCGGCGACCACCTGCCGGTTGATGTCCCTGTCATCCTCCACGACGAGCAGACGCACGGCTCACTCCATCCTCGATTGCGGCCGGCCGCTCAGTACTGGCCGGCTACCTGACCCGTCTTGGCATCGACCATGACGTGCACGAAATGCCCGTCCCGGCGCAAGGCGGTGAGCATGTAGACGAGCCCGCTCTCGTGGCGGCACAGGCTGGCGCGCTGGATCTCGGCCCGGGGGATCACGGTGCGGGCCGCCCGGATCGCCGCCACCGGCTCGATGACGCGCCCCTCGGAGACCTCCTCGCGCATGTCGGCGGGCGACAGGCAGGCATCCGCCCGCGCCGGCGGGCTGGCGGGAGACTGCACCGGGCGCACGACGGTGGCCGGCGTCTCCTCGGCCGCGCTGCCGAAGCCGCCCACGGCGAGCGCCGCCGCGGTCAGGCTCAGGGCAGCGATGGCGAGGGCGTGGCGCATGGGACGGGACTGTCGACCGACGGCACTGAATGCGCCCTGAATACCACCGCTTGGCGCGCGCGCCGAACGCGTTGCGCGCCCGGGGCCGGTTGCGCTGGGCGCGGGGGCGGGCGGGCCGCGATCGGGCGGGGCGGCGTCGGGCGTGGCGGCGATCATGTTCGGTTTCGGGTTACGCGCACCCCTCTACGGCCGGCCCGGCGTCCGGTTCCAGCGGGAGACGAGGGGCGGCTCCACGCGCGGGAGAGGGTCCGGGCAGGCGGCGACGGCCGGTGGGCCGGTCCCGTCGCGGTAGAGGGCTCCGGCCGCGTAGGCGGCGCAGCCGGACAGTGTCAGGACCAGGGCCGCGCCGAGGCCGCGGCGGAGGCGATGCAGCGGGGCCATCGCGGATCTCCTGTCGTCGTTCGCAGGATTGCGTCGGTCACGGAGTTTCGTCGATCACGGGATCCGGTCATCCGCCGGCCCGGATCAGGCGCCAGATCTGGCGCACGACCGGGAGGCGGTCGATTCCGAACTGCGCCGCCGCGAAGCCGGCGACCGCCACCGCGACCGCCGCATTGCGCACGCGCCGGGTGTAGCGCAGCAGCGCCCGGTGCTCGATGCGCGCGTCGATCAGCTCGTCGAGCGCCGCGAGCCGGTCCGGGCCCTGGCGGCGGACGAAGGCGCGCCACTCCGCGCCGAAGCGCACGAGGCGGCGCTCCTCCTCCGCCTCGGGCTCCGGGTCCGACCGCGCCGGCTCGCCCGCCGCGTGGGCGCGCCGGATCAGGCTCTGGCCGAGCGCCTCAGCGGGAAGCGGCAGGGCGCGCCCGACCTCCTCCCCGAGAGCCTCAAGCAGGGCCCGGCGGCGGGCCCGGCCCTCCGGTCCGCCGGGGTCTTGCGTCGCGGTCATGGCGCTCTCCCGGTCCGGAAGGGGGTGGGCCCGGGGTTACCGGCGCACCTGTCCCACCGCCGCGAGCGCGGGCGCCAGGGTGTTGGCGGCGGTGGCGCTCTTTTCGAGGTCGAGGCGTCGGAAGACCGTCTCGGCGATGCCCGGCAGGCCGCCCGCCGTCCGGATCAGGAAGCCCGGCACCTGATCGGCAGCGCGCTGCACGGCCGCGGCGATCACCGCGGAGCCCACCGGCACGGTGAGCACCTGCCCCTTGGCCGCGCCCGCCACCGCATTCAGGGCGTAGTCGGTGGCACGCACGACCATGCCCTCGACCGCGCCGCGCGAGACGAGATAGCCGAGCCAGGGGACGAAGCGCGCGATCAGGCCGGTGACCAGGGCGAGCAGAACGGGTGTCAGAACCGCCTGCAGCCCCTGGCCGAGGGCGACGAGCCACGCCCCCCAGGGCAGGATCACGGCCGCAGCCTCGGCGCGGGCGGCGGTGGCGGCGCAGGCGAGGGCCGCCGCGAGAGTGAGAATGCGGATCATCGGAGTCTCCTGTGGGCGCTGCGCGGCTGTCCCGGCCGGCTCGGGTTTTCGCTCCCGGGGCTCAGGCCGCCGCGTGCCGCAGCGCGGCGAGCCCGCCGGCCCATCCGGCGGCGAGCCGGGCGCGCCAGCCCGCAGGGCGGGCGGCGACGGGGGCGAGGACCGGTGTGGCAATGGCGGGATCGAGGATCGCGGCGATGGAGGCTGCCGCCGCGACGCGCGGCTGCGCGTCGGTCGGGCGCGGCAGCGCCGTCGCGTAGGGCGTGCCGAATTGCTCCGCCTCGGCGCGCCGCCGCGGGCGGATCGCGGCCGGCCTGTCCCAGCGCAGCAGCGCGGCGCGGGCTCCGTCCGGATCGCCCGCATTGAGGCGCGCCACGAAGGTCGCGCGGGCGAACGCCGCCGGCCCGATATTGTAGCAGACCGAGATCAAGGCATCGCGGACGTGCGGCGCCAGCGGGACCGTCACGGCGGCGTCCACCGCGCGGGCGTAGCGCTGCACGTCGCGGGCGAAGAGCGCGTCGCATTCCGCGGCGGTGATGCGCAGCCCCGACGTCACGGCGGGCGGTCCCGCCGCCGCGGTGTGGCCGATCCCGATCGTCCAGATCCCGACGGAATCGCGGTAGGCCGTCAGCCGCCGCCCCTCGCGCGCGATGAGGACGGCCTCGCCGATGGGGGTGAGGGTCATGGCTTCCTCCGAGGTGAAGCGAGATCGATGGCGGTGGCGTTCGGCGTCCCGCTTCAGGCCCGCTGGCGGGCCATTGCCAGGACGGGCTGGACAGTGCGGCGGAATTCTCGCCTAGAACCGTCGCTGCCTTTCCGCGTCGCGGAATCGAAATCGAGCGAAAATAGATGTCCGGCGATCGAGGTCGAATAATGATCGTCAATGGATCGTAACAGATTCGGTATTCAACACTTCTGTGTCGCCGTGCTTACGCGGATCTGCACGGTGAATGATCTCGGCTCGATGTTACTCCGCGACGGGGAGAATTTTTTTGCAGGCTTAAAATCATGGAAGACGCGCTTGCCGATTGCGAATGGCTCTCCTGGCTCGACGATGATGGTGCGTTCCAGCAACTCGACGTATCGCTCGCGCAATGCGTCCCCGAGATCGATACCGACTCGCTGCTGTGGGCGATTTTCTGCAGGAACCCGATCAACCGCGGTACAGGATCTATCTCTCGTCCGTAAAAGGCTTTCTCCCCAACTGCTCAGAGGCGTGCGAGATGTCAAAGACGTGCTTTGCGACCGATTTCGCGAAGGTTTCTGTGTCGCGGAACAGCGAAGTATATGGCCTTTACACGGGCGGCGATTATTATGCGATCGTGTATTTCCTGGCTAGCATTCCTGAGATTACGAGTGGTTGTCAGAGCTGGAATTTGAAGGCTTCAACACGCGGCCGTTTCACTTTGCGCGCTCGATCGAGCATATTCTTGTGCATTCCACGGGCCTGCCGGACCAATCCAAGCTTCGGCAGATGCCCACGTTCGCGCAAAAATTCGAATTGAGCGACTTTTCGCTGCCGGGTGGTGCTGTAGAGCCTTTCGATATTTACAAACCCCATCTGCGCGCCATGATCAGAGAGATCTGACGGCGCGGATCTCAAATGGTTCGGGCAGACCGACGTCCGTGGTCTAGTCACTGCAAGACGGTGGGTTTTGAGCCATCGACATGGTGTCGATTCCGGCGGTAGCTCAGCCCGAGACCTGCCACCCGGTAAACAGCGAATCCGTCCGCGCCGCGTAGCCGTCCGCGCCGGTGAAGCGGGCGAGGATCTCCACGGCGTCGCCGGCGTCGAGCCGCAGCACCGTGTCGAGCGCCACGGTCGTGACGCCGTCGACCAGGGCGCCGGTGGCCGCGCCGCGCCCGCGCCCGGTCGGGGCGCCGTTGCGGCTGGCCTGGATCTCGAAGGCGGTGGGTGGGCTCGCGCCGTTGCGCCGATACGCGAGCGCGGCCCCGAACCGGTACAGGCCGCTCTCGGGCGCGACGAAGCGTCCGAGGTCGGCGCGGAACGCGCCCTGATCGTTGCTGTCGGCGGCGTTGAACTGGACCTTCGTCCAGGCACCCGCCGGGATGTAGTTGTCGAAGTTCGTCGTCGCCGCGAAGGCGGGCCGATTGGTCAGCCGGGTCCAGCGCGTGCCGTCATGGCCCTTGAAGGCCCCGGCCGTGCTATCGAAGACGATCTGGCCCGCCGCGGTGCCGGCCGAGGGGACGGCGGCCATCGGCTGGAGTTCGAGGGCGCCGTTCGCGCGGAACTTCACCACGGAGCGCCGGCCCGTGCCCCCGAGCGGCGTCGTCTGGAAATCCAGGTAGGTGCCCCAGGCGCCGGCCGCGAAATCCTCGTCGGCGCCCCCGCCGAAGGCCACGCAATTGGCCGAGTAGGTGCCGCCCTCGTGCCAGCCCTGGCCGAAGAAGCCGAAGAAGCGATCGCCTTTCCGGATCGGCAGCGGCGCGCCGGCCGAGCCCCGCGCGACCGCCGTCTTGATGACGACCACGGGGCCGGCGAGGTTGCCGGGGTCGTTGGCGTAGTTCTCGAAATACAGGGAATTGTTGGTCGGGTCGCCGTTGGCGTTGCAGACGATGTGGAGCGGGGCCATCGCCGGCGTCGTGCCGTTCAGGGTGAGCCAGCCGGTGTCGGGCCGGGCGGCGAGCGCCTGCACGAAGCGCGCTCCGTCCGGGCTGATCTTGAGGCCGAACCCGGCCTGCCCGAAGCAGCCGAGCAGGGCCCGGCTGCTGAAGCCGGTCTGGAAGGCGACGCCGGCATCCTCGTCGGCCGAGCGCCGGTTGAGCGTCAGGCGCATGTGGCCGGAGCCCGGCGTCACGTCGTCCCAGCTGAACAGCGCCCCGTCGGCCTTGACCGCGAGGCGGTTCACGGCGTCCGCGGCGGTGTTGACGCCGAGCCGCCCGAGGCTGTCGAGGGCCGCCAGCGTCCGGCGCAGCGGGATCCAGGCCTCCCCCGAGAACAGGTAGAACTCGCGCTCGTCGACGAGGTAGGCGAGCCAGCCCGCGCGGGCGACGAGGCCGCTCCAGGCCCCGTCCTCGAAGCAGGCGACCTGCCCGGCGAGGCCCGCCCAGGCCCCGGTCGGCCGGGGGCTCGTGACAAGGTAGCGGTCGCCCTCCGCCGGGGCGGGGGGCGGCGCGGCGAGATCCTTGTCCAGGCAGGCGAGCTGCACGAGGGCGTCGACGCGTTCGAGCGCCGCGTTGTGAGTGACGTGCTTCTGGGCCTGGCCCGCCGCCAGGAGCGGCAGGCCGAGGTTGCGCGTCGCGTCGGGGACCGGGTCGGACATGGATGGGCTCCGCGAAGCGCGCCGTCTCCCGGCGCGCGTGAAACCGGGGCCGCGCCGTGTGAGCGCGGCGGGTGGGGCTCAGGCCGAGCGGACGGGCACGCGGGCGCGCAGCGCCGGGCCGGGACCCGCCGCGGCGCCAATCTGCGCCACGGCGGCCTCGAGCGTGACCTGCGGGGCGCCGAACTCGGACACCTCGTCGGAAGCGGCGTAGAGGATCTCGGGCGCCTCCGCGGCGAGGCTGCGCAGGAGCCGCCCGTCCGGGCCGTAGAGCGCGACCGCGTAGGCCTCGCGCGCCTCGTCCAGGGGAATCTCGGCGATATCCCAGGAATCGGCGGCCCGGCGCGCCCGCCGCGTCCAGCTCAGGCGCACGCCCGTCGCCTCGCGGCGCGCCCGCAGGTGGACCGGCCGCAGCGGGCGGAGGGCCGCGAGGCCCGGCGCGGCGGCGAAGGCGGCGAAGGCCGGGTCGCTCGGGTCGCGGCAGGCGGGGCCGACGCGGTAGCGGAACATCCGGCCCGCCTCGTCGAGGCGCTCCACCAGGGGCACGACGGCGCCCCCGTCGAGGCGCACGATCAGGCTGCCGGCCGACGCGCCGCGCGCCGCCGCGGCCTCGCTGCCGGCAAGCCCGCGCAGCATCCGGCCGAGGCGGTAGCGCTCGGATCCGACCAGCACGGCCTCGGCCGCCCCCAGGATCTCGACGGTGCCGTCGGGCGCCACCACCGCGAAGAGATTGGCGCCGGCCAGCATCGCGGCGGTGTCGACGCTCGCGAGCGCGCCCGCATGCCGGAGCGTCGCGTCGAGGCGCGTCCCCCGGTCGAGGCGCCAGAGCGGGCCGGGCGGCAGGTCGCCGAGCGTCGTGCCGAGGCAGGCCGGGTAGTCGATCCGGGTGTGGAGCGCGAGCGCCCCGTCCTCGCCCTCGCCGCGCCAGACGTCGAGGGCGCCGGGCCAGGGCTCCGCGGCGGCGGCGAGGTATTGCAGCGCCGGCGGGCTGCCGCGCTCGGCCGGCAGGTCGAGGACCCGCGCGAAGGGCCGGCCGGGCAGGGCGGGGGGCCGCGTACCACCACCGCTCGCGGCACGGCGGATCCCGGCGCGGCCGAGGCCGGGCAGCGGCACGCCGCTGGTCTCGATCCGGCGCCCGCCCGGCCCGTCGTCGATGCGGGTGATCCGCTGCAGCGCCGGGCCGCCCGCGCGTGCGGCGGGCAGGGCCAGGAGGTCGCCCGGCTCCAGGGCCAGGAGGCGCGGGCTCAGCGTCAGCCGGGCGCCGTCCCGCGCGGCCAGCGTCCGGTCGAGGATCGCCTCGGCCAGCCCGTCCGCGCTCTCGCGCCGGGTGACGATCGCCGCCTCGATCCGGGTCTCGCGGCGGCGCGTTCCCGTGGGCCGCGTCGCCGCGGCGGTGGCGCGGCGATAGGCCGGGCTCTCGGAATCGCTGATCCCGAGCTCGAGGCTGCGGGGCAGGGCGCTATCCTCGCTCCGCGTCTGCGCCAGGGGCGCCTCCTCCTCCGAGGTCCGCACCAGATCGCCCTCGGCGAGGACCAGCGCGCCCTCGCGGCGGGGACCGCGCAGGCGCAGGCGCCCGGCCACCGCCGAGACGTCGAGGCCGTAGACCTGGGCCAGCGGCTCCAGCGCCGCGCGGGCCGAGAGCGGCCGGTCGATCACGTAGCCGTCGAGGAAGGCGTCGGCCTCGATCAGCGCCGCGGGCAGATCGGCCCCAAGATCGGCGAGGATCGCGGCCATAAGCCGGTCGAGGTCGCAGCCCTCGATCCGCCCGGTGATCCAGTGCCCGACCCGCCAGTTCCCGGCATCCGCCCAGACCCCGTCGAGGTCCGGAAAGGCCGGGTAGGGCCGCGCGTCCCAGGCCCAGACGAAGATCGCCTCCGGCTCCACCATGCGCCCGCCATAGATCGGCGAGACCGGGTTGTGCGCCTCCGCGAAGCCGGGCGCATCGGGATCGAAGCGCGCCAGGATCGCCTCCAGCCCGCGCAGCTGGATCAGCTCGTCGCGGATCCGGCGCGAACCCGGCGGGAAGGCGCTCTCGGAGGATTTCGGGTCGGGGAATACGTTCGGGCCGTTGGTGCCCTTGTCGACGGCCGGCACCCCGATCTCGGTGAGCCAGATCGGCTTGCCCGCGGGCACCCAGGCGGTGGCCGCGGTCTCGACGCCGTTCTCGCGCTCGACATGCGGGCTCGACCACCAGCCGACGAGGTCCTTCGCCCGGTGGATACAGGGCTTGCCGTAGGCCCCGTCGGTGATCGGCCGGCGGTCCTGCGCGGCACGGGCGGCATCGTCGGGATAGAACCAGTCGAAGGCCTCGCCCGCGGCGCAGGAGGCCCCGAGATAGGCCCGGTCGTAGATCGAGGCGGCGCGGGCGAGGTCGGCATGGCCGGGCGCGTCGCGCCAATCCGTCAGCGGCGGGTAGTAGTCGATCCCGACCGCGGCAATGTTCGGGTCGGCGAAGAGCGGGTCGAGGGGGAAGCGCACGCTGGCGCCGCCCGCGCGCACATGGGCGCCGTACTCGGTCCAGTCGGCGGCGTAGACCAGGGGCACGCCCGCCCCGAGCCGCACCCGGGTCTCGGCGGCGAGCGTCCGCAGCGCCGTCACCGCGGGATAGCCCGAGGCGCCGCGCACCCGGGTGAGGCCGACGAACTCGCTGCCGAGGACGAGGCCCGCGAGCCGCACGCCGTCCGCCGCCCATCCGCGCGCGAGGTCGGCGTAGTGGGCGAGCATCGCCCGGTAGCCCTCGGGCCCGTCGAAGAAGCGGGCGACCTGCGCCGCGGCCTCCGCGCTCCCGTCGGGGCTGCCCGGCCGGCCGGGCGCCGGATGGCAGGTGATGCGACCGCGCCAGGGATAGGCCGGCTGCTCGGGCGCGCCCTGCGGGTCCGGCCGGGCGTTGCCGGGGGCGATGTCCATCATCACGAAGGGGTAGAGCACCACCGCGAGGCCGCGGCGGGCCAGCTCGGCCACGAGCCGGGTCAGCCCGGCATCGGAGGGCGTGCCGCCATAGGCCGGGGCGCCGTCGGCGGTGCGGGAGGGCGCGGCCGCGTCCGCGCGGCCGCGCGCGCCCACCCGCCAGGTGTCGCCCGCGGTCGGCTTCACCGCGGCCTCGACGCCGGGGCGCAGCCGGCAGGATCCGGCGCGCAGGTCGTCGCCGAACCACGCCACCACGACCGCGACGCGCCGCAGCCGCGGGCAGAGCGCCTGGAGCGCGTCGAGGGAGGCGATCACGTCGGTGTCGCGCTGGAGCTGGAAGCGGTTGGCCGGCTGGCTGCGCCCGAGGCCGAGATCCGCGCTGACGCGGAGCGGATCGAGGCCGAACTCGGTGGCGCCCGGGATCAGGTCGACGGCCCGGATCAGCGGGGCGAGGCCGTTGACGGGCCGGATCACCTCGAAGGCGAATTGCGGGATGCGGTTGCCGTAATCGCCGAGGGGCAGCCCCTCGAACACCACGTAGGCGAGGCCACGATAGGCCGGGGCGTTCGCGGCGCCCTCCTTGGCGACGATCAGCGGGTCCGGCGCCTGATCGGCCCCCCCGGTATGCAGGCGCCAGGTGATGGCGGCGAGGTCGATCTCCTGCCCGTCCGCCCAGATCCGGCGCAGATAGGCGATCTCGCCCTCGCACAGCCCGACGGCGAGGTTGGCGGCGTAGGCGTAGGCGGTGCGCACGGTGCGCGGGCCCCCCATGCCCTTGGCGCCGCTGCCGGCACGCTCGACCGTCGTGCTGGCGGTCTCGATCGGCCGCGTCGCCCAGATCAGGGTGCCGCCGATTCGCGCGCGGCCGTAGACCCGCGGCACCGGATCGCCCTCGGTCGAGGTCAGGCCGGCGACGTCCGCGAGCCGCGGGCCGGCGACGTGGCGCGGGGCCGCGCCGCCCCCGAGGAGCGTTCCGTCGAGGGCGCCCCCGGCCGCGGCCCCGGCGACGCGGCCGACGATGCCGCCGATCGGCCCCCCGAGGGCGGTGCCGAGCGCCGTGCCGGCCGTCGACAGGATCAGCGTGGCCATGATTGTCTCCGTCTTGGTCGATTGGACGAAGGCCGAGCGCACAGCCCAAGGCACGTGAAGCAATCGCGCCGCGCTCGAAGCTAAAGCCTATGTTAAGGCGCGGCCGATAGATCGGGCGGGACTTGCGAACTAGGATCCGAATCCGGCCATGTCGCTGCTCTCGCGCATGAAAATCCTGCACAAAATTGCAGGTGTAATCGCCCTGATCGGCATTATCGTGGGAGGCTGCGTCTGGCACGCCACCGGCCAGATGAGCCTGATCGGCGAGCGCTACGGCCAAGTCATCGATCACGACGCCAAGGCGGCGACGAGCGCCCGGCGCATCAACCGCTTCGTCTACGAGATGTATTACGCCGTCTATCGCGCCATCGCGGAGACGGATGCCGCGGAGATCGCCAAGGCCGGCACCGTATTCGACGAGGCCGTCTCGGCCGTGCGGCAGATCCTGACCGAGATCGAGAGCGAGCGTCCCGAAACCCGCCTGCAGGCGGAGGGCGTGCGGACGCAGGTCGAGCGCTTCATCTCCAGCGTGTCCGAGGCGCGCACCCTCGCCGAGGCCAACCTGAACAGCGAGGCGATCGCCCTGATCCACCGGGAGATCGATCCGACCTTCGCCGCCCTGGTGAGTGGGGCGAGCGCTCTCAGCACCACCCTGGCGCGGACAATGGAGGCCGGGGCTCACGATCTCGCCGCACGCATCGAGGCGACGCGCCGCAACCTCTGGATCTTCACGGGGCTCGGCCTCGCCCTCGGCATGCTCGCCGCCGCCGCCGTCGCCGTGTCCGGGATCAGCCGCCCGCTCGGGCAGCTCGTCTCGGGACTCGAGCGCATGGCCCGCGGCGAGACCGACGCGCGGATCGATGCGGCGGGCCGCGGCGACGAGGTCGGCGCCGTCGGGCGCGCCGTCGAGGGCATCCGGGCCATGGTGGCCCGCAAGGCCGCCGAGGAGGCCGAGATCCGGCGCATCGCCGAGGCCGCGGCGGCGGAGGAGCGCCGCCGCACGATGATGCAGATCGCCGACGGCTTCGAGAGCGCGGTCGGCGGCATCGTCGGCACGGTCTCCTCGGCGGCGACCGAGCTTCAGGCCACCGCCCAGGTGATGACAGAGACCGCGCGGGAGACCGCCGGGCAGTCGAGCAACGTCTCGGCCGCCGCCGGGGAGGCCGCCGCGAGCGTGGGCACCGTCGCGGCCGCCGCGGAAGAGCTCGGGGCCTCGGTCCAGGAGATCGGTCGGCAGGCCGCCGGCTCGGCCGATCTCGCCCAGGCCGCGGTCGCCGAGGCCAACGAGACCGCGGCGCTGGTCGAGGATCTCACGAAGGCGGCCTCGCGCATCGGCGACGTGGTGAGCCTGATCTCCTCGATCGCGGGCCAGACCAACCTGCTGGCGCTCAACGCCACCATCGAGGCCGCACGCGCGGGCGAGGCCGGGCGCGGCTTCGCGGTGGTGGCCAGCGAGGTCAAGGAGCTGGCCTCGCAGACGGCCAAGGCCACCGAGGAGATCGGCCGGCAGATCGCCCAGATCCAGGGCTCGACCGGCCAGGCCGTGCAGGCGATCGGCTCGATCGGCACCCGCATCCGCGAGATCGACGCGATGGCGACCGCGATGGCGACGGCGATCGCGCAACAGGCGGCGGCGACCCAGGAGATCGTCCACGGCGCGAGCACCGCCGCCAGCGGCACGGGCTCGGTCACCGCGACCATCGCGGGAGTGGCGGCGGCGGCCGAGGAAACGGGAGCGGCCGCCTCCCAGGTGCTCGGCGCCGCGGGCGAGCTGTCACGCCAATCCGAGCATCTCGGCTCCGAGGTGGCGCGCTTCCTCGCCACCGTGCGGGCGGCCTGAGGCGGCCTCGCCTCTCATCCCAAACCCGGTTGATTCCTTCGGGATGGCGGATTTGGGCATCGCTCAGGCGCCGCGCGGGCTTGCCGATGCGGCAGCCGCTTCGATCGAGCGGATGCCGTATCAGCCCTGTGCCGCGACGCCCGGGAACCGGAAGGTCGCGGCGCGGTGGCGCAGCCACCACGGCGCCAGGGCGACCTCGGTGACGGCGGCCCGGTCGTGGGCGTGGATCATCGTGCCGTCCCCCGTCGCGATGGCGCAGTGGCGCGCGGGCAGGTGCGCCCGGAAGGCGAAGAGCAGCACGTCGCCGGCCTGCGCCGGTCCGGCGACCGGTACGAGATGGCGCGCCGCCGCCTCGACCAGCGGGTCGCGCCCGGGCGCCGCCGATTCGGCCCAGGTGCCGGAATAGGGCGGGGGCGCCTCCGGCTCGTCGCCGAGGAGGCCGCGCCAGACGCCGCGCACCAGCCCGAGGCAGTCGCAGCCGACGCCGATCAGCGAGGCCTGGTGCCGGTAGGGGGTGCCGAGCCAGCGCCGTGCCTCGGCGACGACCGCATCGCCCGCGAGCGGGGCGCTCACCGGAACAGGCTCCCGCCGTCGAGGGCGGTCCCGGCGGCGGCGCCGCGCAGGACGAAATCGTTGCCCGGCATGTGCGGGAAGCCCTGGAAGTTCACCGCGTTGCCGAAGCGGTCGCGGCAGGTGGCGAGGCGCTTGTCGCAGCCGGCCGTCAGCACGAAGGCGTCGCCGGGGGCGACCGGGGCCGCGGGCGCCTCCCACAGGGAGAGGAGGTCCCCGATCTGCGCCCGTATGTCGGCCGGCCGGCCCGCATTGGCGCCCGTCGTCCAGGCGAGGCGCCCGCCCGAGAAGCGGTCCTCCCCGGCCGCGTCGGCCAAGTCCACAGCGAGGTCGACCGCGAGGGTGCCGGGTTCGGGAACCGCGACGACGCGGCCGGTGGTGCGGGTGGCCGCGAGGTCGACGCGGCAGCGCGCGTCGCCGAGATCGGCGCCGCAGGTCGCCCGGAAGCATCGGCCGCGCTCGGCCTCGAGCCGGTCGGCGAGCCCGCGCAGCTCCGCCACGAAGGCCTCGCCGCTGCGCCGGATCTCGCCCACCGTCGCGATGTCGAGGAGGAGGCGGGTCTCCGGGTCGGACCAGTCCACGAGCCAGGTCTCGATCCCGGCCCCATCGTAGAGCCCGCCCGCGATGTCGGCCTCGGTCAGGCCGAGCGCGGTGAGCGCGCCGGCCACGTCGCCCCCCGACACGGCGAATCCGAGCTCCGCGCTCGCCTCCGCGGCCTCGAGCCCGCTGCGCGCGGCGTAGGCGAGGCCTCCGAAGGCGAGATCGCGGTCGTGGTCGGTGAAGCCGAGGCGCCCCCCGTCGCGCCGCGTCAGCGCCCAGCATCGGCACAGCGTGGTCACGCCGCCCGCGAGATGCGCGGCGAAGGCGGGCGGCAGGTCGCGCATGGGAGGCTCCCGGGTCGGAGGATCAGGGCACGATCTCGATCAGCGGCACCTTCGGGATCTCGCCCGCCGCGAAGGCCTCGAGATTGACCGTGAGGTCGTCGGTGTCGAAGCGGACCGGCACGTCGAAGGCGAACCCGGCCGTGACCGCGGCGCCCGGCGCGGGCGCCGCGGCGAGGGTGACGAGGCCCGTCGCGGGGTCGCAGGCGAAGGCCGCCGGCGCCAGCTCGCGGCCCGCCACCGCCACCCGCACGCTGCCCGCCACCGGCTTCGCGATCGCGCGCCGATAGGGCGCGGGCCCGTCGCCGTAGGTCTTGGCCAGGGGGAAGATCCGCGTGCTGCCGTCGCCGGTGCCGAGCGGCTGGTCGGTGGGCCCGGGAAGGCGCCCCGGCGGCCCGGACCGGAAATCGACCCGGTCTCGGTAGCGGAAGCCGTAGAGGCGCCCGCGCCGGGCCTCGAAGAAGCCCAGCACCGCGTGCAGCGCGTCGAGGCTGCGGATGCCGAAGCCCGCGTCGTAGCGCCGCCGCGAATCGGCCCAGCGGCTGTTGCGGTGCTCGCGCCCCGAGGCCAGCGTGACGATCTCGGTGAGCCGCACCGGCCCGCCGCTGCCGCGCAGGGCCACGTCGAGGGGGAAGCGCACCTCGTGGAAATCCTCGGGCATGGCGGCCTTCCCCTCCCTGGTTCGGTCTCGGGCGGATGGCCGCCGCCCCGCGGTCGCGCGGGGGATCCCGCGCCGTCTCAGAGGGCGCGCTGGCCGCGGGCGACGGCCCGGGCAAGCTGGGCGGCGACCTGAGCCTCGGAGCGCCGGAAGGCTGCGGGATCGGGCGTCGCGATGGTGACGGTGACCGAGACCGGCCGCGCCCCCGCGCCCCCGGCGACGCCGAGGCGCCCGTCCGGGCCCCGGCGCAGGGGCAGGATCGCCTCCGGGCCGGCCTCGCCCATCAGCCCGGTGCCGCCCTGCATCGGGAAATAGGTCGGCGCGGCCACGATCCCGCCCGCCGCGAAGGGCCGGACCCGCCCACCCTGGAGCACGCCGCCGCGGGCGAAGCCGGTCTCGGCCCCCCCGCTGCTGAGGAGCCCGTTGACGAGGCCGGTGATGCCGCTGCGCACGGGGCCGAGCGCCGCCTTCACGGCGGCGCCCGCGAGCTTGCTGCCGATCGCGCCGAGCACCCCGTCGAGCTGCCGCCCGCTGCCGACGCCGCCGGCGAGGGCGCTCGACAGGCTGCGGCCGAAGCGCTGGGCGAGGGCGTCGAGGGTGCCGAGCTGCTTGATGCGGGCGGCGTTCGCCCGGTCGAGATCGGTGTCGGCCATGCTGCGCCTCCAGATGTGGCAGGACGATCCCGTCGGGATCGCGGATCCGGGTTCGGCGCGAGCGCCGCCCGGGTCGGATCAGCCGCCGTCCGGATGGGCGGCGATCAGCCGGGCGAGGCCGGCGCGGTCGAGGGCGGGCGCGGGCCGGCGCAGGGCGCCGGCCAGCTCGCGGGGCGTGGCGGCCCAGAAGTCGCGCGGGCGCCAGCGCAGGGTGCCGAGCCCCAGCGCCAGCGCCGCGTCCCACGGGAAGGCGGGCCCCGGGCCCGGCGCGTTCCCGCCCGTGGGGCTCAAGGGCCCGGCCCGGCCTCCCCCGGCTCCGTCTCGCCGAAGGCCGCGGCCATCGCGGCGCCGAGGGCCGCGGTCACGGCCCCGAAGCCGCCGCCGAGCGGCAGGCGCGCCACTGCGCGGTCGTCGAGGTCGTGCCCGCCGCCGCGCAGCGCCGCACCGAGAAGGGCGATCAGGTCGCGGGCGGCGAGCCGCCCGGAGGCGAAGCGGTCGGCGAGCCCGGCGAGATCGCCGGCCTGCAGGGCGTCCTCCAGCTCGGCCAGGGCGCCGAGCGTGAGGCAGAGGGTGAAGCGCTCGCCGCCCAGATCGAGCGGCACCTCGCCGCGGCGTCGGTTCGCCATGACGGTCAGTGCGCCGTGAAGGCGAGGAGGCCCGCCGAATCCAGGCTGATGTCGAAGGTGACCTCGCCCGCATGGTCGCCGCGATATTCCAGCGCCGTGATCTGGAATGGGCCCTCGATCGTGCCGAAGGCCGGGATCACCACCTGGAAGGTCTCGATCAGCCCCTCGAAGAAGAGCTGGCGCAGGCGCAGGTCCGAGACTTGGTCGCGAAACACGCCCGCCCCCGAGATCGCGGCGCGGCGCATCCCGGCGCCCGCCAGCAATTCCCGCCAGCGCCCGGCGGAATCGGCGTTGGTCACGTCGACCGTCTCGGCGTTGAAGGCGATCTGCCGGGCGCGCAGGCCCGCCACCGCCGCGAACCCGCCCGCGCCGTCGCCCGCGCGGATGAGGAGATCCTTGCCTGCCTGGGCCGCCATGTTCGCGCTCCTGTATGATGTGTCCGGGATCTGCGGCTCAGGGCGTCTCGGTGACGGCCCGGAGGGTGAGGACGATGCGGGTCTCGCCGCTGCGGGCGTCCCGCGCCGCCGAGAGGGTCGCGACGCGCAGGCTTACCAGGGTGTGCCCGGCGAGCGCCGGCGGGCGCCCCTCGATCAGGGCGCCCAGGCGGTCGGCGGCGCCGAGCCCGGCGCGGGCCGAGCCGGGGCGCGCCACCAGGACGACGGCGAGGGCGTGCCGGTGGCGCACCGCGCCGTCGACGGAATCGTCGTCGGCCGCGGCCTCGCCGAAGACGGCGTGGACCGGCGGGGCGCCGGGCGGCGGCTCGTCATGGATGCGCGCGCTGCCGCCCATCAGGCGGGCGAGGGGCGCGTCGCCCGCGGCGAGGCCCGCGAGCGCGCTGCGCAGGGCGAGGAGCGGCCCGCTCACCGGAACAGCCCGGCGCCGCGCGCTTCGACGATCTCCGCGACGTCGCAGCGCACGGTGCCGCGCTCGCCCGGCCGCACCGCCCGGATGGCGAAGCGGCGCGGGCCCGCCGCGAGCCGCATCGCCGGGGTCAGGCTGCGCGGCGGCCGGCAGGTGATGCGGTGGGTGACCGCATCCGTCCGCGTGCCGGCCGGCGCGATCGCCCCCGACAGGACCGGGCCCGGGACGTGGCGCCGGAGCAGGCCGCCGAAGCCGTCCGGCGTCTCCACGGGGATCTCGAGCACGAAGCGGCGCTCGGCGGCGGGCGAGGGCTTTCGCATGGCACACTCTTCGGTGGCGATCGGGCGGGGAGGGGGGATCAGAGGCGGAGGCGGCGGAACGGCGCGGCGAGCGCGGCCGGGTCCGGCCCCGGCTCGCCGTCGCCGCGGTGGCGGTAGCGGGCGGCGGCGAGCCGCAGGATCGCGAGGCGCAGCGGCGGCGGCAGCGCCGGGCCGTCGCCGCCGAAACCCGCCGCGACCTCGATCAGGATGCCGCGCCCGGCGGGCTCCGGCACGCCCGGATCGACGATCAGGCAGGGCGCCTCGATCGGGTCTGCGCCGATGCGGAGCAGGCCCGTGTCGAACGGCGTGAGCGTTCCGGTGGCGTCGGCGAGCCCGGCGCGGGTCACGGCGACGAGGGGGCTCAGGGGAAGCGGCAGCACCCGGTCCCGCGGCCAGGCGGGGAGCACGACGCGGAAGCGGGCCGGCTTGAGGATCCGGCGCGTCTCGGTTTCCAGGCTCGCGCGGGCGGCGGCGAGGAGGTCGGCGGCGAGGTCCGCCTCCTCGGGCTCGGCCGGGTCGATCTGGAGGTAGCGGCGCAGCGCCTCCGGGCTCACCGGCTCCGGCGCCTCGACGCCGCCGGCCTCCGCGCGTATCGGGACCATCGCATCCGCTCCTGTCGCACTCGTCCACAAGGGTTTTCTCGATGGCCAAGACCCGGCGCCCGACCCGGCGTCCGACCCGGCGCCTGCCCGCGCTCGCCGCGCTGGCACTCGTCCTCGCGGGCGGTCCGGCGGATGCGGTGGTGGGCGGCGCGGAGGCGCCCGCAGGCGCGGCCGTGATGGTGCTGTCCTCGAACGGCGGCGTGTGCACCGGCATCGTGGTGGCGCCGGACGCGGTCCTCACCGCCGGCCATTGCGCGGCCGGCGGCCTCGAGCAGCGGGTGCATTACCGCGACGCGGCCGGGGAGCCGGTCCTCGTCGAACTCGCGGGCCGTGCGGTCCATCCGGGCTACGATGCGGGCGCCGTCGCGGGCCGCCGCCGCTCGATCGACCTCGCCCTGGTCCGCACCGCGACGCCGCTGCCCGCGCGCTTCCCCCCCGCCACCCTGAGCGCCGCGACGCCGCGGCTCGGCGAGACGCTGGAGCTCGGCGGCTACGGCGCCGCGCGGCCGGGCGATCCGCGCTCCACCGGCACCTTCCGCAGCGTGGCGCTTCCGGTGGTCGAGCCCTTCGGGCCGGGCCGCATCCTGGTCTGGCTCAAGGCCGCATCGGGCAAGGCGGGCGGCTGCGGCGGCGATTCGGGCGGCCCGGTCACGGGCTCCGACGGGGTGGTCGCGCTCGCCGCCTGGATCGGCGGGGCCTGCGGCGGACTCACCCAGGGCGTGCTGCTCGGCCCCCAGCGCGACTGGCTCGACGGCGCGCTCCGGGCCTGGGGGCGCTCCGCCCGCTGGGCCGGCTGAGGCGCGGCCGCGTCGTCGGGGCCGATCGCCCTGCCGGAACCGTAGCTTGGCCGGGGCATTGCCATGCGATAGGCTGCCGCCTGCCACAGGGGATGCTTGATGCCTGCCACCTCACTGCGCGCGCTCGCCTGCGGCGTCCTCCTCGGTCTCGCACCGGTCTCGGCCCAGGCGGTGATCCAGGGTGAGGTCGCGCGCGACCCGAACGGCGCGCGCGCGTTCGTGGTGCGAATCGAGAGCACCCAGGGCGAGATCTGCTCGGGCACCCTGATCGCCCCCGATCTCGTGCTGACCGCGGCGCACTGCGTCATGCATCAGGCCGGCTACAACGTGATCGCGGTGGATCGCGGCTTCCGGCAGCGCCGGCTCCCCGTCGTCGCCGCCTCCATGCATCCCGACTTCGTGCCCGGCACCACGCCCGAGGACCAGCCGGGCGTCGACCTCGCGCTGCTCAAGCTGTCCCAGCCGCTCGGCGCCGACTTCGCGCCCCTCGATCCGCGCGGCGGCGGCACAATCGACACCGGCGCCGCGGTGGACATCGCCGGGTTCGGCGTCGTCGCCGAGAACCGGCGCGAGACGGCGCGCACCCTGCGGCAGGCCCACCTCGTCGCGCTCGGCTCCCTCCAGGTCGCCAACCGCGTGACCGTGGTGACCGACCGGCGGCGCTTCGCCGAGACGGTGGGTGCCGGCGCCTGCCTCGGCGATTCCGGCGGACCGATCCTCGGCGGCGGCCCCGGCGGCTACCGCATCCTCGGCGTGGTGAGCTGGTCGAGCGGCGCGCTGCAGCAGAACACCCGGCGCCGCACGGCCTGCGGCGGCTTCACCGCCGTCACCCCCGTGGCCGAGCATGCCGGCTGGATCGCGGCCCGGGCGGCCGAGCTGTCCCAGTTTCCGGTCGCCGCGGCCCAGGCGGGCGGGCGCACCGACTGGATGGCCCGCCCCGGCCGTCGGCGCTGACGCGATTCCCGCCGCAGCCCTGCACGAATCGGTTTCCCGGCGGCACCCGCGCGGATTGCACCCGACATGTAACGCGCGGGTGCAATCCCCTGAAGCGGAGCGTTTTTTCCGGTCCTGTCCTCACTCATGTTAAGCCTCTTCAGCGCGAATATGGCTGGCCGGTAGGCTTCTGAAGCCGATCCTGGACTGAAGGGTCCTTGTGAAGACTTGCCAATGGCCTCATCATGGCCACTCCGCGCCGTTCGGGGGATGCGGACAACTCGAATGGTCGTTTGTCCCGCGACATGGCACGTGCTTCCGACAACCCGCATCTGGCACCGCCGGGCCCGCCCGGCTCCACCGACGAAGATGGATGCGTGACGGATCGCTTCCTTCTGCCCGCACTCGAGGCGGCCGGCTTCATCGGCACCTGGGAGACGGACGTCGCGCTCGGCCGCTCGATCCTGGATGGCGGCGCCGCCGCCCTGATGGCGGGGGATCGCGCGCTCGCCGGCAAGCCCCTGACCCTCGACGTCGCCCTCGGGCGGATCCACCCCGATGACCGGGACTGGGTGTTCGAGCAGATCCGCCGCGCCCGCGAGGATGGCGGCCCGTTCACGGCGGAGTTCCGGGTCTGCACCGAATCCGGCACGGTGCGCTGGGTGCTCAACCAGGGCCGCCTGCCCCTGGCGAGCGCGGGCGGCCACGGCTACGGCACCTATATCGACACCACCCACCGCCACGTGACCCCCCCGTGGCACGAGCCGTCCTGGGCGAAGCCCGACTACCTGGAGATCGCGGCCGACCATTGCATCGCCGCCCGCGAGGCGATCGACCGCAGCGGGAAGCCCCTCCTGCGCCTGCTGATCGACGCGCTGCTGCTCGAGATCGGCCGCATGCTGGTGCGCCGCCGCTCGCACTGAGCTCGCCGAGGTTTCGTCGGTCCCGCCCGGTGCGGGCGAGGGTGTCCCGAATTCGCCGACGGAGCCCGCGCGTGTCCCACCCCCGCAGAGGGGGAGGGATGAATCTGTGCCGTCCGGGGTATTCCCGGGACGGGGCGCCGCGCGGCCCGATCGCCGCGCGGCCGGGGATCAGGCGAATTTCAGCAGCTTGATCGCCGCGAAGTCCTGCACCCCGCCGCCGACGCGCTTGGTCGTGTAGAACAGCACGTAGGGCTTGGCCGAGTAGGGATCGCGCAGCACCCGCAGCCCGGCGCGGTCGACCACGAGGTAGCCGCGCCGGAAATCGCCGAAGGCCACCGCGAGGCTGCCCGCCGCGATGTCGGGCATCGCCTCCGCCTCGGTGACGGGGAAGCCCATCAGGGTCGCGGGCCGGTCGGCGGAGGCCGGCGGCTGCCAGAGGTAGTTGCCCTCCCCGTCCTTGAACTTGCGGATCGTGCTCTGGCTGTGCCGGTTCATCACGAAGCCGGCATTCTGGCGATAGGCGCTCTTGAGGGCGTAGATCAGGTCGACGAGCACGTCCGAGGGGTTGGCGCCCGGAAAGGCGCCCGCCGCCCCGGTGGCGACGAAGCCGAGCTTGTCCGGGGTCCAGGCCGCGTTCGCCACGGTGTCGTAGGCGAGGAAGCCCCGCGGGCGGCTCACCCCGTTGCCGGTTACGAAAGCCGCGCCTTCCTGCTCGCTGAAGGCGGTCTCCACCTCGTCGGCGAGCCACGCGTCGATGTCGACCACGGCGTCGTCCAGCAGCGTCTGGGTCGCGGCCGGCATGGCGTAGAGCTCCATCGCCGGGAAGGCGATCTCGGCGAGCGCCGGGCCCGCGGTCTCGGGGCGCGGCGCGGTCTCGGCGACCCAGCCCGCGGCGGGCGCGCCGGTGGCGACCGCCCGCTTGTACTGGCCGCCCGAGATGGTGCGCTGCCCCGCGATGGCGCGGATCGGCGAGAGCTCGGAGAGCCGGCGCAGCACCTCGCGCTCGACCGTCTCCGGCACGAGGTAGCCGCCGTCCGGCCCCGATCCGGCCGACAGCGACTTGGCCTCAAGCGCCTTCAGGCCGGTGCTCTCGCCGGCCCGGACGTAGAGATCGAAGGCGGCCTTGTGCTCCTGCGCCCCCGCATCGGCCACCGGCTCGCGGCCGATCAGCGGCGGGCGCGCCCGGTCGAGGGTGAGGCGGTCGAGGCGGCTGCGGGCCTGGTCGAGCGCCGCGTCGATGCGGGCGAGTTTCTCCTCGGTCAGGGGATCGGTCTCGATCCTTCGCTCGATCTGGCCGAGGCGGGTGTCGTTCGTCGCCTTGAAGGCCTCGAAGGCGTGGCCGAGATCGTCCAGCGCCGCCCGCGTCTCCGGCCCCGGCAGGCCGGCCTTGGTGTCGTAGGGCGCCTCGAAGGCCTTGGTCTCGAAAGTCTTGGTCTCGAAGGCCTTGGTCTCGAAGGTGGCGCCGCCCTGGCTGATCTGCTCGTTCATGCTCGTGCTCCGATGGGGGTGGCGGGCGCGATCCGCCGGGCGAGGTCGCGCATCTGGGCGGCGAGCGGCGCGGTGACGCGCGCGCCCGGCTGCAACGGGAAGGTGACGAGGGAGATCTCCCAGAGGTCGAGCGCCGTCAGGTGCCGGTAGCCGGCCCGGTCGGGCGTGGCGGCGAGCGTCCGGAAGCCGATCGAGAGCCCGTCGACGCCGCCCGAGGCGAGGAGCGCGGCGAGCTCGCGGGCGCGCCGCACCGCGAGGTCGAGCCGGCCCGCCACGCGCAGGCCGCGGGCATCCTCGCGGATCTCGAGCCAGCTCCCGATCGGCTCGGCCGGATCGTGCTGCCAGAGCATCCGGATCCCCGCGGGGCCCCGGCGGGCGAGACTCGCCGCGAAGGCGCCGGGTCGCACCACGTCGCGGCCGAGATCGGGCTCGCCGAACAGGCTGGCGTAGCCGGTGAAATGGCCGGCCGTGCCGGCATCGGGTCGGGCGCTCACGGGATCGGCCTCCTCACGGTTCGAAGCCCACGGCCTCGCGCTTCTCGGCGCGGGTGAGGAAATCGGCGGCCTGCACCCGGCGCCAGAGGGATTCGCGCTCGTCGGCCAGCGCCTCGATCCGGTCGAGGTCGGGCTCCAGCGTCGCCGCCCCGAGGGCGGGGCCGAGCCAGTGGGCGAGGCTCTCGGCCGTGCGCCGCACCAGCGGGATCAGGGTCTGGCGATAGAAGGCGCGGTTGGCCTCGGCGTAGTTGGCGTGGGTGTTGTCGCCCGGCAGGCCGAGGAGAAGGGGCGGCACCCCGAAGGCCAGCGCGATCTCGCGGGCCGCCGCGTGCTTGGCCTCGACGAAATCCATCTCGCGGGGCGAGAGCGCGAGCGGGCGCCAGTCGAGCCCGCCCTCGAGGAGGAGCGGCCGGCCGGCATTGCCGGCGCCCTGGTAGTTCGCCTCCAGCTCGCCCTTCAGGCGCAGGAACTGCGCCTCGCTGAGATGGGCGCCGCCGCCGAAGATCAGCGCGCCCGAGGGGCGCGCGGCGTTGTCGAGGAGGGCCTTGTTCCAGGCGCCCGCCGCGTTGTGGATGTCGAGCGCGCTCGCCGCCGCCTCGATCGGGGCGAGGCCGAGCCGGTCGTCCTCCGGGTGGAACAGGGCGAGGTGCAGGATCGGCGGCACGAGGCCGCTCTGATCGTAGCGCCGCGCGCGGCTGCCGGTGCCGTAGAGGTAGGCGGCGGCCCATCCGTCCGGTCCCGGCACCAGCCGCATCCGCTCGGGCCGCAGGGCGAACAGCTCGCGGGGCACCGCGTCGAGGCTCACCGCTTCCAGGTAGGCGTTCCCGGCGAGCATCAGGTTGGCGTAGAGCGTCTCGAGGAGCCGCGTGCCGCCCTCGCGCGGGTTCGGCCGGGCAAGCAGCGCGGCGAGCGCCGCGCCGCCCGCGCCCGCCGGCACCAGCGGCACGCTCGCGGCGCCTTCCGCGACGAGCCGCACGGCGCGGTGGACCACGGCGTTGCGGCCGTAGCCGGCCCGCGCCAGGGCGCCGGTCTCCCGCGGCGTCCAGACCGCGCGCCCGTCTCCGTACAGGGCGAAGCCCGGTCCGGTCAGGGACGCCGCCTTGGCGCCCGGCCGGGGCGTGTCGGCCGGGCGATAGCCGGCGGCCCGGGCCAGCCGGGTGAGCAGGGTGGGCATGATGTCCTCACGGGATGGCGGTGTGCAGATGCGAAGGGTCGGGCGGGGCGCGGCGCGCCGGAGCCGCTCGGGCGGGCGTGAGGGGCTTTTTGCGCTGCGGCAGGGATCCTTTGCGCGCAACCGAAGTTGCCCCCCGACAACGGAAGGACTTCCCATGCGCACGCTCATTGTCGCCGCCGTCGCGGCGGCGCTCGCCACGCCCGCTCTCGCCCAGGTCCTCGACACGCCGGCCGCACCGGCCATCGTGGCGCCGGGCCCCGCCACCACCGGCGGCGTGCTCGCGCCGCAGCCCGGTTCGACGGGCGAGCCGGGCGCGCTCAACTACTCGCCGACCGGCCAGCCGGCGGACGTGATCTCCACGGATTCGGCGGCGGCCGGCAATGCCGGTCAGCCCTCGCGGGTCGCGCCGCAGGGCGGCGGCGGCGGCGGCAGCCGCTGAACTTGCGGCGTCGGTTCGCTCCGCGCAGGGGCGGGCCGGAGCGGCCAGGACGGGGAACGGCCGCCGACGGGCCCGTCGGCGGCCGGTTGCGTGCGGGCTCCCGCGGCGCGGGCCCGGCTCAGTTCGTGATCCGCACCGAGGCCACGGAGGCCGAGAACAGTTTCAGCATCGCCGCCGTGATGTCGCCGCCCGAGGCGACCGGGAAATAGAGGCCGTCGCTCGCGCAGGCCTGGAGCGAGGGGCCGATCTTGCTCTCGTAGGGCTTCACCCAGGAATTGTAGAACCCGTTCGAGTAGAGCGGCAGGTACTGGGTGTAGATGATCCCGATGCGGACGTTGTTGCTCTTCAGCGCGCTGCAGGTCGCCGGGCTGATCGGCCCGATGAAGCGGTTCGACTGGTACTGGAACCCGGGATTCGGGCTCGTGATGCTGCCGCTCGTATCTTGCACCCCGTCGGTGACGAGGAACAGGAAGCGGATCGGCGCGCTGGCCGTGATGCCGTTCCCGCTCGGTGGGATGACGGCGTTCATCCTGGCGATCGCCCGCTCGAAATCGGTCTGGTTGTCGGCCTCGTTCCGGTAGGCGTAGGCGATGTCGATCGCGCCGGCCGCCCCGCTGATCTGGCTCAGCGTCGGGGTCATCGCCTGCAGGCGGGTCTGGGACGTGGAATCGTTGAAGGTCCACATCTCCATCTGGTATTGCTGCGGCAGGGTCGCGGCCTGGGTGGCGCTGTCGACCAGCGCCGTGACGGCCTCCCGCAGCACCTCGATGCGCAGCTTGATGTTGTTGGCCTTGGCGATGTGGTAATTGTCGTTCAGGTTGTCGCCGGTGACGTTGCCGCTGCTGTCGAAGGTGTGCTGGTGGCAGGCGAAGGCGCAGCCGCCGGTGACGCGCTGCATGTTGGTCACGTCGGCATCCGTCGCGGCGAGCCCCATCGAGGGCGACGTGTCGAGCAGCAGGTAGTAGTTGACGTATTGCGTCACGTTGCGCGCGCTTGAGGACGTGCCGGCGATGCCGAGATTGGCGACCCGCATCAGGCTGCCGAGCGTCGTCCGCACCGTCGCGGTGTAGGTGGCCGACAGGGTGAGGTCGGTCGACGTGACGACCGGGCTCGCGGTGAAGCCCGTGACCGTCACCCCCGGCACCTTGGCGGCCTCGGCCCGGAACTGCGTCTCGAGGTTCGCGATGTTCGTGGCCGAGACGGTGTTCGACTTCTGGCTCGTCACCGCGAGCACGGCCCCGTCGAGGGCCGCGTCGAGCTGCGCCTTGGCGGCGTTGCGCCGGCCGTAATCGATCGCCGCGCCCGCCGCGAACAGGATCGGGATCGCCATCAGCCCGAAGGTGATCGCGACCTGGCCCGTGCGGGCGCGCCGGAAGCGCGCGGCGCGGCGCAGCAGGCGGCTGCCGGTGGGTCTGATCACGCTGGAAGCTCCCGCTGCCGCATCAGTTGAAGACCGGGCAGGCGCTGCCGCCCGGCATGACGATCTCGGTGGAGGCGCGCTGGGCCCAGGGGATCTGGCGGGCGAAGGTCAGGCCGCGCGCGCCGAAGATCCAGCGGTACAGGCTGCTGCCCAGCAGCGGCGTGTAGGCGAGGGTCACCTCGGCCAGGACGTAGCGGGCGCCGTCGTACTGATAGGTGGCGGGCGTCGGCGGCAGGCCGGTCGAGCCGTTGCGGGTGAGGGCCGCACGCGGGGTGCCGTTCTGCTGCCAGCTGGAGCAGACGCCGCCCACGAGGGTGCCGTTGACCGCCTCGACGCCCATGGCGTTGACCACGATCTGCAGGCCCGACACGTCGAGCGGGCGCAGGATCGCCCCCGCCGCGTTGGCGATGGCCGTCATCTCGGTCGCCGAGGGCTTCGGGTTGTCGGCCCGGCCCGACAGGTCGGCGAGCGTCCGGGCGAACAGCGTCAGCTTGCGGCTGACATCGGCGGCCCGCGTCATCTCGACGAGGCCGAAATACAGCGTCATCAGGACCGGGAGCACGAAGGCGAACTCGACCGCGGCGATGCCGCGCCGGTCGGTCCGGAAGGCGCGGATGGGGCGGCGCGTCACGAGCAGACCGCCTGCGTGTAGGGCTCGACCTTGAACACGGCCGCGGCCTGCAGGACGCGGCGCCGGCTCGGCAGGCTCGCCGCCGTCGATCCGAGCAGCGGGAAGAAGACCGGCACGTCGACGGCCGCCTGCACCACCATGATGGCGGAGGCGCCGCCGCACTTGTAGCTCTGGAAGCTCGGGTTCCAGTCGCTGGCGCCCTGGGCGTTCGTCGCGGTGGGCGCCACCGGCGCCGCGTTCGAGAAGGTGTCCGCCTGGGTGACGCTGACGCGCACGCTGTCGCAGGGGAAGATCGTCAGGCGGGGCGTCCCGGCCGGCGTGGTGCAGACCGCCTTCTTGAAGCTATCGATCAGCGTCGCCCCGTCGGAGACGCGGGCATTCGCAGCCTGGAACTTGCCCGTGTAGATCTGCCGGCCGGCCTCGGTGACGGCCTGCTGAAGGATCTCCTGCTCCCAGTACACGATGCCGGCCTCCAGGCAGGCGCAGATCAGCGCCAGGAAGGGCAAGCCGAGCAGGCCGAACTCGACGGCCGTCGCCCCGCGCCGGTCCGCCAGGAAGCGGGCCGGGCCCCCGTCGGGGCGCGGCGTGGGAGGTCTGCGAAACCGCATGCCCATGAGCGTCTTTGCCAGGCCGACCGGGAGCGCCTTCGCCGATAGGGGTGCCGGTTCGGCGCGAGGCAGCACAGCGTCGCAAGGGTCCGGAGACGTGCCCGCTCGCAACGCGATCGGGAGCGGCCCTAGCCTTGGATCGATCCGTTGGATAACCGACGGACCTTTCGGTTTTCTTGCGCCGATCTTGGAAAATCTACGCTGGGTTGTCCCGCATCGGTGCCCAGCCCGCGCTGCGCGGGCCCCGTGTCGGGGCCCAGCGTGGCCGCGCGGCCCTCGTGGACGGGCGCCCGGCAGGCTATGGAGCGGACGCCGGCGGCCCGCGCGCCGTCGGCGACAGGCCGGAGCGGGACCCGGAGACCGATGCCCTCGTGAGCGCGCAGCTTCCCTCGGACGGAGCGATCCGCCGCCACAACAACATCGGCTCCCTGCGGCTGCTGTTCGCCGCCCTGGTGATCGTCGCCCACTCGCCCGAGCTGATCGACGGCGACCGGGCGCGCGAGCCGCTGACGCGCCTGTTCGGCACCCTCTCGTTCGGGGAGGTCGCGGTCGACGGGTTCTTCCTGATCAGCGGCTACCTGATCACCCGCAGCGTCCGCAGCACCCGCTCGACCGGCGCCTACCTGGCGCGCCGGGCGCTGCGGATCTGGCCCGGCTTCGTCGTCGCCTTCCTGGTCTCTCTCCTGGTCGTCGGGCCGCTGGCGGGCGGCGACCTCGCGCGCGTCGCCTGGGCCGAAGCGCTCGTGCGCCTCGCCGCACTCGCCGGGCCGGCGCTCCCGGGCGCCTTCGCGGATCTGCCCTATCCGGTCCTGAACGGGGCGATGTGGACGATCCCCTACGAGTTCCGCTGCTACCTGCTGGCCATCCTGACGGGGGCGCTCGCGGCCCGCGGCCGACGGGCGGGCTACGCCGCCCTGCTCGTCGCCCTCGCGCTGCTCTACGCCGTCCACGACCTCGTGCCGGACGTGCCCCGCCTCGCCACCCTGCTCGGCCGCTCGGGCGAGACGATCCGCCTGACCGCCGTGTTCTGCGTCGGCGGCGCCTTCGAGGTCTGGCGCGACCGTATCCGCTACACCGGCCGCGGCGCGCTCCTCGCCGCGCTCGCCCTGGCGGCGCTGATGTTCAGCCCGCGCCTCGCCGAGCCCGCCGTCGCGCTCCTGGGCGGCTACCTGATCTTCTGGTACGCCTTCGCCCGCCCGGCCACGCGCCTCAGCCGCCTGACCGACCGCAGCGACCCGTCCTACGGCCTCTATCTCTACGCCTGGCCGGTGCAGAGCCTCGCGATCCTCTGGATTCCCGGCATCGGACCCTGGGGCGTCACCGCGATCGCCCTGCCGGTCGCCCTCCTGCTCGGCCTGGCGAGCTGGCACGCCGTCGAGCAGCCGGCCCTGCGCTGGAAGGCCGGCCTCGCCGGAGCCCGTTGGCCGGGGCGGGCCTGAGGCGACCTCGGCGGGCCGCGACCCTCACCCCGCTCGGACACACCGTCTCCCGAGCCGTGCCTCTGTCCGAGCGGGGTGGGATGCCGACCCCGGCTCGTCACCCGACGGCCGATGCCCGTCGCGTTCCAGGCCCAGGCACGCCCTCAGGGCGTGTAATGCGTGAAGACGAAATCGTCGCCCGTCGGCGCCCGGGCGTGGCAGGGCGCGCAAGTTCGCATCAGGGCGTCGCTGCGGTTCGCCCTGCCGCCTTCGAACTGGCCATAGCCCCAGCCGCCGGTCTCGGCGTATCGCGTCGCGTCCTTGACGCTGATCTGCACGTTCGTGGGCGCGCCCGGAACGAAGGATTGTTCCTGGCCGAAGATCGCGTTGTTCTCGTCCGAGGGCACGTACGTGTAGGCCAGCCGCGCGATCACCGCGCCATCAGGGAAGGGGCGCGTTCCGTCCCGGTAGGCCCGCACGGCGATGTCGTTGCCCAGGACGGCGCGGATGTCGTTGAGGCTGCCGGCTTCGTGCGCCATGCTGATCAGCCGCCAATCGCGGTACCCGGCCGGTAGCCTCACGCCGAAGAGCGGGGAGCCGTCGTCATCGGCACCCCCGGCGGGGGCTGGCAGGAGGGCGAGCGCGCACGCGGCCGCCAATGACCACGCAGGTATCCTTTCCATGGCCTGTCTCCGTCGGATCGGTGCGGGCGTCTCTGTCCACCGTCAATGGCCTCGGCCACGCGCGCATCGGGGCGCACGCGCTGCGGGTCGCCGCGCGAGAGGTGTCGGCCGGCGCGGGCCGACGCTGAGACGCGTCTCTCGCGACCGTCGGCCGTCCAAGGGCGTCTCCCATCCCGCCGAAGCAGGCCAACCGTCGTCTCCCCGATCCGCGTGGACGCTCCCGGGTTGCGGCATCGCGCGCCTGCCGATCTTCCGACAGCCTGAGACGTGTCGCAAGCTGTCCAGCGCTCGGCCCGGCGGACCGCGCTCCGGGGCTACAACCGCCGGATCCGCGGCTCCCCCTCGCCGTCCAGCATCAGCGCGGTCAGCGCCCAGACCAGCGCATCGAGCCGGTCCGGCGAGGCGCCGCCGCTCAGGCCACCGGGGCCGAAATCGCAGAGCTCGTCCTCCAGGGCCGGGAACGCGCCGACATGATGGATCCGGCCCTGCGCGTAGAGCAGGGAGACCGGCTCCGCGCGCAGGAACTTGCCCCGGGTGGCGCGCACCGGCGTCACGGGCACGGCCGGGTCGCATTGGCGCAGCACGGCCGCCGCCATCTCGCCGCCCTGGTTGACCTCGACCACGAGGGCGTCGGCCGCGAGCCGGTGGTAGAGCGCGAGGGCCGCCCCCGCCCAGGCCTCCGGCGCGGCGCGGGCGAGGCTCGCATCGGCGAGCACGTAGCCCGCCGCGCCCCGCACGCCCGCCGCGACGATGCCGCAGGCATCCGAGCGCGCGCCCGAGGAGGCCGGCGGATCGACCGCCACGACGATCCGGGCGAGATCGGCGGGCGCCGCCGCGACGCGGGCCGCCTCGAGACCGGCCCGGGTCCAGAGCGCGTCCGGCCGGTCCTCGATCAGCTCGCCGTCGAGTTCCTGGCGCCCCAGCCGGGTGCCGGCGTAGCGCCCGACCACCGCGTCGAGGAAGCTCGGCGCGAGATAGGCGGCGTTGTCGGCCGTGCGGGCCCGGCTCACCACCGTGCGGGGATCGGCGAGCAGGCGCCGGATCAGCGGGATCGGCCGCGGCGTCGTGGTGACGAGATTGCGCGGATGCGCGCCGAGCCGAAGGCCGAATTGCAGCATGTCGAAGGCGGCCTCGGGGTGGCGCCACTTCGCCGCCTCGTCGCACCAGGCCGCTCCGAATTGCGGGCCGCGCAGGGAATCGGGCTCCTCCGACGAGAAGGCGCTCGCCACCGCGCCGTTCGGCCAGGTCAACCGGCGCCGGCTCGGCTGCCATCGGGGCCGGCGCCCCCGCTCCGGGATGCCGAGCAGGCCCGAGGGACCCTCGATCATCACGTCGCGCACGTCCGCGTAGGTTTCGCCGACCAGGGCGATCTGCGCCACCACCCCGGCGGTGAAGGCCGGGTCGCCGCGGGCCAGCGCATCGACCCATTCCGCCCCCGTGCGCGTCTTGCCGCTGCCCCGGCCGCCGATCACCGCCCAGGTCGTCCAGCGATCGGGGCCCGCCCCGCAGGCGGGATCGGGGCAGGCGGCCCCGCCGGGGCAGGGGGGCAGCTGGTCGGGCCGCGCCTGGATCAGCCAGTCACGGGCCAGCGCCCGGATGAGGCGCGGCGGCAGCCGCTCCAGCGCCCCCGGCAGGTCCGGGCCGGGGCTCGCCGCCAAGGCGGCGCGCGATCTCCGCGCGCAGGGCGGGGATGTCGTCGGATCCGGGCGCGTCGGCACCGGACGGGTCGGGCAGGCCATCCGCATCCTCCCGCTCCGGGCCGCGCTCGTCCGTGAGTTCGTCGAGAAGCCGCTTCAGGCCGCCGAGGTCGCGCAGCACCCGGGCCGAATCGATCACGGCCGGGCCGTCGCCCTTCAGCGCGGCGTCGAACCCCGCGATCTGCCGGGCGATGTGCCCGCGCAGGGCCGCCCGCAGAGCCGGGCCGTCCGCCGCGCCCGCCGCATCGAGGGGCAGCGGATCCGCCGCGCGCGTCGCGGCGGAGGGGCGCCGCAGGGTCAGGCCGCAGGCCCGGAAGAAGGCGCTGGCCGAGAGGCGGGCGACCCCGATCGCCTCGGCGATGTCCTGCGGGCTGTTGCGCGGTTCGTAGTAGAGCCGGGCCACAGCCTCGCGGCGGGACAGGGGCCAGTTGGCCGGGCTGAGCTTCGGCAGGTTGCGCGGCTTGCGCCAGCCGGCGCGGGCGTTCCAGCTTCGGATCGTCTGGGCCGGGATGCCGAGCGTCCGGCCGATCTCCACCATCGGGATCGCCGTCTCGCGCAGGAGGCGGTCGGCCTCCGCGCGCTGCTCCGGCGTGTAGGCGCTCTCCCGCACCATCGCCGGCCCCTCGTCACACTTCTGGAGAATGCCTGTACCCTAACCGAGGAGCGCGCCGCTGTCAAGGACCATATTCATGTTCTAGGCGAAAAAGCTGGCTCCTCGCGCGCCCGCGTGCGGGCGCGGGCGACGACCAGAGGTTTCCCGGCGATCGGACGACGGATCGGAACGGGGGTCGTTCCCGGCACGTTGACCGGCGCCCTTCTTGCGCGCATCAGCCGGGGCCTTGACGTCCGAGTCGGGAGCAGCATGACCGCGGAGACACCATCGGATGGGGAGGAGACCGGCGCCGGCCCCGTCGGGCTGAGCGACAGCTTCCGCCAATTCGCCGATTCGGTGCCGCTGATGATGTGGCGCTCCGATACCGAGGGGCGGGCGATCCACCACAACGAGTGCTGGCTCGAATTCACCGGGCGCCCGCTCGAGGAGGAGCTCGCCGTCGGCTGGCGGCGCGGCCTGCACCCGGACGATTTCGAGCGCCACGCCCGCATCGTGTCGGAGGCCTTCGCGGCGCGCGCGCCCTTCACGGTGGAGTTCCGCCTGCGCCGCCACGACGGGGCCTATCGCTGGCTCCTCGACACCGCGCGCCCGCTGACCGAGGACGGCCGCTTCCAGGGCTATCTCGGCTCCTGCTTCGACATCACCGACCGCAAGCACGCCGAGGAGCATATCGAGCACGCGCTCGCCGAGAAGGAGGCGCTGCTCGCCGAGGTCTATCACCGGGTCCGCAACAACCTGCAGGTGATGGTGAGCCTGATCGGGCTCTACGGCCGGGCCGCGCCCGAGCTCTGCCGCGGCAGCTTCGAGGCGCTGGGCCAGCGCGTCCGGGCGATCGCCCTGGTGCAGCAGCACCTGCACGAGGCGCCCCACATCGCCTCCATCGACCTCAGAGACTACCTCCACCGCCTCGCCTCCGGCCTTGGCCAATTGCGGAGAGCGGGCCGGATCGGCGTGAGCGTTACGGGCACCGGCACCGGCTTGGTAGAGCCGCGCACCGCCAACGCACTCGGCATGATCGTGGCCGAGATCGTGGCCGAGTGCCTCGATGCGACAGCGGAATCTGTCGCTTGCGGCATCGCTATCGATATCCAAGCGGCGGCAGGCGCGCCTGTGCGCCTTGCCATCGTTTCCGGGGCAAGCGACATGGCAGAGGCCGGACGCCCCAACATCCCGAAGCTCGGTCCACGCCTGATCGCTGCTTACGCTGCTCAGGCCGAGATCGCCGTCACCGGTGCCGCGACAGCGCAGGACCCGCTCCTGCTCCACCTCCCTGAGACGCGTGCGACGCTGTAGGCCGGTTCGCATCGCGGGCAGGCGCGGCCTATATCGGCCGCGACACCCCCTCGAGCCCACGTTGCCCCCCATGCTGCCCCCGATCGAGACCATCATCGAGAATTTCGAGTTCATCGACGACTGGGAAGAGCGCTACCGCTATCTGATCGAGCTCGGGCGCACGCTGCCGCCGGCGGACACCGCGCTCCACGCTGAGGCCAACAGGGTGCAGGGCTGCGCCAGTCAAGTCTGGTTCGACATGGAACTCGACCGGTCCGCCGCGGAGCCGCGTCTGCACCTGCGCGGCGACAGTGACGCCCATATCGTGCGCGGCCTCGTCGCCCTGATGATCGCGCTGTTCGACGGTAAGACCCCGCGGGACGCGGCCGAGACCGACGCCTTCGCTCTCTACACGCGGCTTGGCCTCGGCGAGCATCTCACGCCGCAGCGCTCGAACGGTGTCCGGGCTATGGCGGATCGGATCCACCGTGATGCCGTCAGGTTCTCAACCTAACCGACGCGGTGCGCGGTCGCCGTATTGCGGGCCTCAAGCCTGGGCCCGCCAAAGGCGCATCCGAACCCGCTCCGGACCGGATACCTGACTCTGCAGGCCGTAATGCCCGGCTAGACGATCGAGTGCGATGCGCGCCACCACCTTAGCCGAGCGCGCCGGCCAGCGCCGCTCCGTCTCGATGCGCTCGAGGCCTTTGACGTAGCCGCAGAGGTCGATCAGCAGGTTCGCAAGGTCCCCGCCCACGGCGTCCAGCGCCGCCTCGACGCGCTGGCGAGCGGCCAGCACCGTATCTGAGGCGGAAGCGGGATCGCTTGGGCCCGACCCATCCACGCGCTCCGTGCCCCACCTCACGCCCATCCGCGGCGTCATTCGGGCCGTGGCGATTTCGCGGCGCAGGCGTTCGCCCGCTTCGACCGCGGCGGCGTCGAGGAACGGCCGCCCCGTCGCGTCGCGCCGCCGCGACATCCAGGCGATCGGGCTTTCGGACAGGTCGTGCAGGCGAGCGCCGTCGCTCGTTGCCGTGAGGGCCAAGTCGAGATGCTGAGCAAGGTAGGGCTCCGGCTTGCCCGCCAGCCGGCACAACCGGGCCCGGCCGGCAGCGCTGATGGTGAGGCGGCTTTGCGGGCCGGCCGCGCGCTCGGCGAGGTCCGCCCGGACGAGAGTCTCACCCGCCCAACCGGGATAGCGGCCGGATCCGAGCGAAATGCCCGTCCCGATCCGCACGATTAAGACGTCGTCGTCGGTAGGGTCGCGGAAGGCGTAGGCGCCCTCGGGAGCGAGTGCCGCGAGGAGGCGCTGGACCTGCCGGTCGGCCGGGTGATCATTGGCCCTATCGTTCACACCCCCATCCACTGCCTTGTCATGCGCCGTTTTGCCGACTTTGCCAGCCGCCTCACGGGAGGCTCGAGCAGGCCGCTTCACCGGAAGAGTGGGTCGATCAATGGAGCGTCGCACGTTCATGTTTTGTTCCAGATTGGAGGCAAGCGCTGCCACTCAAGGTAACGGACAATAATCCTCTGTAAAGACTTGACGCATCCATCGCTGTGGAGCGTGACGGTCGCCGGTTGGTTGTGAACGTCGGGAACCGGCTCGGTTCAACGAAACCTGAGCGATCTTTACCCCGCGCCACGAAGAGCCAGCACGCAGTTCGGATTGTCGCGGTGGCCTTGTCCCCCACGCTCGACACGTGCAGGTGTCAGTTCGTCCCGGACGAGGATTTGGCGCGATGGCCTCAGAACGAACCGCATTTCCCCGGCGCTCCGATGCGCCCGTCGCTGCCGTCCGGCCTCACGCTTACAAAGTCCACGGCCGTGCCCTCAACGACGACTACGCCTGGTTGAAGGCGGAGAACTGGCAAGAGGTCTTGAAGGACCCGGCCGTCCTGCCCACCGAAATCGGCGCGTACCTGCGGGCCGAGAACACCTATGCGGAAGCGATGCTCGCTGGAGTGGCGGAGCTGCGCAAAGTCCTCGTGACCGAGATGCGTGGGCGCATCCGCGAGGACGACAGCGGCGTGCCAGACCCGGACGGACCTTTTGCGTATTACACCCGCCACCGCGAGGGTGGCCAGCACCCTTTGGTTTGCCGACGGCCACGCAACCCTAATCCCCTAGCAGGCGCGCCCGACGATCTCGGTGACCCGGAGCGAGAAGCAATCCTGATCGACGGCGACCGGGAAGGAGAGGGGCTGGCCTTCTTCGAGATCGCCGCGGCGGTGCATTCCGACGATCACGGCCGTCTCGCATGGAGCGCCGACACCAAGGGCTCCGAGCTCTACACGATCCGCGTCCGCGACCTCGCCACGGGCGAGGACTTGGCGGACCGCGTCGAGGCGACCTCCGGCGAGGCAATCTGGGCGGCCGACGGCGCCAGCTTCTGGTACGTCGCGGTCGACGCCAACCACCGGCCTGCGCGGGTGATGCGCCACCGGGTCGGCACGGACCCATCCGACGACCAGACGGTCTACACCGAGCGCGATCCCGGCTTCTTCGTTCATATCGGCGAGACTCAATCCGGTGCCTACTTGGCGATCACCGCGAGCGACCACGAGACCTCGGAGGTGCACCTGCTCGACCGCACCGCGCCGGACACGGCGCTGCGCACGGTGCAACCCCGCGAGGCCCTGCTGATCTACTCGGTCGAGCATCGTGGCGACCGGCTCTTCATCCTGACGAACGCCGACGGTGCCGAGGACTTCAAGATCGTCACCGCCTCCCTCGACGCCCCCGGCCGGGCGCAGTGGCGGGACCTCGTGCCCCATCGGGCCGGCGTGATGATCCGCCACCTGCACCTGCTTGAGGGGCATCTCGTCCGCCTGGAGATCGAGAACGCGCGCCCGCGCATCATCGTGCGCGACCTCGCCTCGGACGAGGAGCATGCCGTTGCCTTCGCCGAGGAGGCCTACTCGCTGGGCCTGCAATCGGGCCACGCCTTTGCCACCCGCACGATCCGCTTCGTATATTCCTCCATGACGACGCCAGCGGAGACTTGGGATTACGATTGCGGTACCCGCGCGCGGACCCTGCGCAAACGCCAGACCGTGCCGAGCGGCCACGACCCGGCGGCCTACGTCACACGCCGCCTATTCGCGACCGCGCCCGATGGCGAGAGCGTACCGATCTCGCTCCTCCATCGGCGTGACCTCCCGCTCGACGGCACGGCGCCCCTGCTGCTTTACGGCTACGGCTCCTACGGGACGCTGATGCCGGCCGCCTTCCGCACCAATCTGCTCTCCCTCGTCGACCGTGGCTTCGTCTATGCCATCGCGCATGTTCGTGGCGGGACCGAGAAGGGCTGGCGCTGGTACCTCGACGGCAAGCGCGAGAAGAAGCCCAACACCTTCACGGACTTCGTGGCCTGCGCGCACGCCCTCATCGAGGCCCGCTACACCGCCGCGGGCCACATCGTTGCCCACGGTGGCAGTGCGGGCGGGATGCTGATGGGGGCGGTGGCCAACCTCGCGCCCGATCTCTTCGCGGGCATCGTCGCCGACGTCCCCTTCGTCGACGTGCTCAACACGATGCTCGACGGCGACCTGCCGCTCACGCCGCCCGAATGGCCCGAATGGGGCAATCCGGCAGAGAGCGTGGAAGCCTTCGAGAGCATTCTTGCCTACTCGCCCTACGAGAACGTGGTCGCGCGGGCCTATCCGGCGATCCTGGCGCTTGGGGGTCTCACAGATCCGCGGGTCACCTACTGGGAGCCGGCCAAGTGGGTGGCGCGCCTGCGCGCGACCATGACCGGGGGCGGGCCTGTGATGCTGCGGATCAACATGGAGGCTGGACATGGCGGCGCCGCCGGCCGCTTCGACCGCCTCGAGGAGGTCGCTCTAATCTACGCCTTCGCCCTCCTGGCGGTCGGGAAAGCCTGACGTCTGATACCGACCGCCGAACCCACCCTCATCGCGTCGATGCCGGGGAGCGCTGCGACGGCAATGTGGGTTGATGCTTCGAGGACCCCTAGGTGTCTGGCCGATCCTGCCTTCGGAACCGGCGGCCTGTTCACAACCACCGCGATCCGGCGATCGCGCGAGGCCGGATCCAGCTGCCGGATCGTCGAGAGCGGGAGCGTGGACCGCGTCCGATAGGTCATGCCTCATGAAGTTCGGCGGAAGACCACCGCTCCTCTGTTTTGCGGGCAGACCGGGATGAGGCAGGCCCATCGAGGCTTGGTATTCGAGGTGCCGGCTCGCAGTGGCGAACGGGCGCCTCTCGCCGGGCAGGTCGTGGCTCGGGTGGATGCATCGTTTGGGATCGGCCCAAGCCCGCATCCTTGGGCCGAGAGGTCCTGGACCTCGTCCTCGGGGTCGGCTCTGGAGGACTGGACGACGCTGCAATTGGACGCCGGTCACACGGTGATGAGATCTCGCCGATCGAAGGCGTGCGACGGTTGGGCTTCAGCAGGACTCGGACGGACAATCGCCGCCGCCCGCTCTCGTTCGACCATCGATCTCGCGTCCCTGTCTCTGGGGGCTTCTGCGGACGTTGATGCCGATACAAGCCACATGCGATCCGACAGCGCTCTGTCCCGACCGTCCGATCCGGAGCCCGGGATCATGACGCGGTCCGCAAGGTGAGCCGCGTCAACTCGGACGGGCGCCCGAGTCGAAGGGCGAAGCCGGGCCACAGGGCGGTGCCGTTGCTGACATAGAGGTGCATGGCCCCGACCCGGTAGGCACCGGAGACGAAGCCGGTGTTGGCGCGCGCCACCAGCCGGTCCAGGCCCCAGATCATGCCGCCATGCGTATGCCCCGAGAGCTGTAATCTCACGCCGCGCGCGGCTGCCCGCGCGGCATTCGCCGGCTGATGGTCTAGCAGCACAACCGGTGCGCCCGCCGGCGCACCCGCCAGGGCGGCGTCGAGGTCGGGCCCCGGGTGGCCGGTGGCGGGCGCGGAACGATCGGTCACCCCCGCCAGCACCAGGGCAGCGCCGTCGCGCCGCAGGATCGTATGGGCATTGGCCAGAACGCGAAACCCGAGCCCCGCCAGATGGCGCATCCAGGCATCATGGTCGAAGAAGTACTCGTGGTTGCCAGGCACGGCCCAGACGCCGTCCCGCGCGCGCAAGGCGCCCAGGGGCTCGACGTCGATCCGTCGAGCCGCGAGCGAACCGTCGATGAAATCGCCCGTCACGACGATCAGGCTGGCGCCCAGCGCGTTGGCCCGAGAGACGACGGTTCGTGCCCACGCGGCCGGGAACAGGCGGCTGATGTGCAGATCGGTCAGGTGCAGGATCGTGTAGCCGTCGAACCCGGAGGGCAGGTCCGTGATCGCGATGGTGACGTCCTTCAGCGGCGGCACCCGCACGGCCTGCTTGACGGCGACGGCTGCTAGGAGCGTGGCCGCGATTGCTGCCGCGTAGCGCCAGCCGATGGGGATGGTCCAGCCCGCCCCGGGCAGCACCAGGATCGCGAGCGATGCCACGTCGAGCACGAGGAGCATGGCCGCGGCCAGCGCTATTGCGCCGAACACCCCGTTGAACAGAATCACCAATGGACGGGGAAATTCGGGCGCGAAGACCGACCCTGACGAGAGTCGGCTCCACAGGTGGTATTGGGAGGCACTCAGAAGGACGGCGGCAAGGCTCAGCTTAAGCGCCAGCGGCCACGGCAGGGGCCAGACGATCCGCGCGACGACATAAAGAGCGGGCAGGCTTAGGATCAATCGGATCATGGCCTACCACATGGACCCGACGCCGACCGAAAGGCAAAGCTCGCACTTTCATCTCCGGGGGGGGGCAAGCCGCCCAAGCCTCGCGGCGGTCGGCGCGGGGCGGCCCGATCCGACACCACCGGCGCTGCCTCCCCAAGCGATCGATCCGACTTCGACCAAATTGTGGGCGCGTGATGTTGTCCATCGCGCCGCGCAATTGGTGTCTGCGAGCGCACGTAGGGTGTTGATCACAACGTTTCAGTCAGGGATTGCGAGATCACGAAGCTCTTCCGGGCGTTGACCGAGGCGTCGGTCCGGTGAGAGCGCATTCTCGCGAGCGTCCGCGGCGAGGGGCTCCACCGATGCCGCTTGGATCGCCGTCCAAATCGGCCTGTGTGACATCGGCCACTGCATCGCGGATATCGGCCGGCGCGGAGATGCCTCGACCGACCCCATCCGCGGGTGGCGAAGGCGCGATCCCGCTGCCGGTCACGAGCGTTCTGTCCGCCCTCCTCAACTGGCCTGGCGGGTCGGCGATGACGAGTGCGATTGCGCGCTCCGTCCCAGAACTGGCCCGCCTTTCGCCGCGCTGACCCTCGTGATCGTCCGTGTCGCACCCGGCCGAACCATTGCGCCGTCGCCGCGGACTCAAGGCCAATGGTCTAGGCGGCCCGCCGTGCCCTCGGGAGGCCCCCCAACTTGCACCACACGTTTCGGCGACACCGTCGTCGATCGCTGCTGCCACGCTGAACGATTTAACGTGTTGGATTTATGCTCTGGCGGAGGGAGCGGGATTCGAACCCGCGATACCGTTTCCGGTATACACACTTTCCAGGCGTGCGCCTTCAACCACTCGGCCACCCCTCCAGACCTCGGTACCGGACCGGCGCAGCACATGGGAATGGCCGCGCGGACGTGTTCGGACTGAAGTCGGGGTGCTGTACCCGTGGCGCATGCGCGGCGCAAGGCGCATCGGGGATTTTGGGCGCGAACGGCGAGGGCCTGTGGCCGGCTTGGTCGGAACGGCGCTGGGCTTCACTCGTTGATGAGGACAAGCTGCGCCATAGTCCCACCCCTGCGCGAGAGGAGAGTTCCATGAGCCTGATCGGACGCATCGTCACCAAGCTTCTTGGCAACGAAGACCGGACAGTCATCCGCGACGACCGCAACGCCAGCTCGAGCACACCGCTTGGTCGGCTCGTGACGAAGATCCTGCGCAAGTAGCAGTCCTGCTGTACCGCGCCCGCAGTCGCGGGCCGGTCCCTACAGGTTGAGCAGGCTTCGGATCCCGGAGAAGATCGCGTAGACGAAACCGGCGTTCAGGGCGACGCCGATCGTACCGATCGCCAAGCCAGCCATCACGACGATGCCATCACGCTCGACCAGGCCGAGCCCGACGAGGCAGACGGCCAACCCGAGCGGGATCTGGCCGATGATCGGCGCCGCAACGATGAGGGCGACTGCCAGGGTCAGCAGAACGAGTCCCATGCCCCGCATGCCCAGCGCACTCTCGAAGACGCCGACGCGCGGGCGGGACCACCGCTCAAGGCGCTGAAGAACTGGCACGGCGCGCTTTACCGCTCTCTGGACGTCCTGCCGTGCGATCGAGCGTCCCAGGAGTCGGCGTGGGAGCCACGGCGCCGACATGCCGGCTGCGATCTGGGCGGCGACCAGCAGCAGCAGCAGACCGCACACCAGCGGTATGGGCGGCGGCATGGGCAGGCAATTCGGCAAGCCGAGCAGGACGACCAGGAGCGCGAAAGCTCGGTCGCGCAACACCGCGACGATATCGCCGACGGTCAGTCTCTCGCTGTCCTGATTGGCCAGGACCGTGAGCACCTCGGACGTTCGTGCACCGGAATACAAGGGTCGACCGCTCTTCGCTGTCCCGGCGCGGCTCTAGCCGAGTTCCGGTCGGCAGCCAAGCATCGTGGCGATCACGGCACCCTTGCGAGCGCCGGCATGGCACGGTCGGCAAAGCGATTCGTCACGTCGTCAGGCACACCTGAGGATGTCTCATGCGGCGCATTTGTTGATCTCAGGTTTACGAACGCGGCGCCGTTTTCGTTCGGGGTTCTTCTTTGTTTACAGAATAAGATCTAGGCTTATCATGACGATCATGGGCTGTACCGTAGTTGTTGCGGCTGAAACCTAGCACAATTTCCGGTGTGGATTTCGTCTTTTGCGAGAATATTGGTGCAGACATAAAAACCTGTGGTTGCCAAGCGCGATTGCATTGGCGATGGCGGGGAACATTCGCCCGGTTATGGCTGGAGACTGGGACACGGTTCTCTTCGGAAGCCTTGATGCCGGCGCCGCGACCTTCCTGACGATGGGTGCGAAAACTGCTCCGACCGGTCTCAACGCAGACGGCCTCGTCTTCATGGTCAGCGGCGGTTCCGGACGGCGCGAGGAGCGCAGTGTGTGCGGCTGCACACGCGCGCTCGTCACGCGCACACGGACCACGATGCTGGGCGCAGCCGTCGCGGGTTACCAGTGGGTCTCGGATTGGGGTGTGACGGCTTTGTTCGCTGGGCCGGAGGGCGCGATCGAGGCGCTGTCCGGACTGGACGGGACCGCATTGCTTCCGGGGCGCTGGGGTGTTCGCCTTCAGGGCGAGATCTGGGCACGACCTACCACGGCGACGCTGCTGCAGGGTACGGCGATCCTCGGATTCGCCCGGGATAGCCTGTGGGCACGCCTCGGATGGGGCTGGCAGGTCTGGGACACGTATCTGGGACCGGAACTCAGCCTTTACGCGGACCGCACCGGATATCGGAAATGGAACGTCGGCCTGCATGCCACGGATTTCGCGATCGGGACCTTCAACTTCCGCGTCTCGGCCGGCCTGCAGCTGGAACTCGGCCGTTCTCCGGGACCCTACCTGTCCGTGGTTCTCTGGACGTCGTTGTGACGGCTGCACGGCAGGCCGCTCCTGGATCAGAGCGCGAGTTCCAGACTGGCCTCCGGGTCGGCCTCCGTACCGAGCGCGTCGAGGAAGCGGCGCGCGTCGGCGACGATGGCGCGACGGCGGCCCGGATCCATCCCATCCAGCGTCCTGTAGGGCATGGCGAGGCGTGGATTGCCGCGGAGACTGTCCGCGTTTCGGATCAGGAAGTACCAGTACAGGTAGTTGAACGGGCAGGCTCCGGGGCCGGTCTTGCGCGCGACCGCGTAGCGGCAGCCGCTGCAATAATCCGACATCCGATCGATATACGCCCCTGATGCAGCGTAGGGCTTCGAGCCCATCGTGCCGCCGTCGGCCCACAGAACCATGCCGTGGACGTTGGGAAGCTCCACCCACTCGAAGGCGTCGGCGAACACCGCGAGATACCACGCCTCCACCTGTGCCGGCGCGATCCCGGCGAGCAGCGCGAAATTGCCCGTCACCATCAGGCGCTGGATGTGGTGGGCATAGGCATGGCTTCGCGTCTGCGCCACCACTTCGGCGATGCAGCGCATCGTGGTCCGGCCTGTCCAGTAGAACCAGGGCAAGTCGCGCGTCGCCCCGAGCGCATTGGTCGCCGCGTAGTCCGGCATCCGCGCCCAGTAGAGACCGCGGACGTATTCGCGCCATCCGAGGATCTGGCGGATGAAGCCCTCGGCGCAATTGAGGGGCACTCGACCCTCTCGGTAGGCGCGCTCGGCGGCCCGGCAGACCTCTTCGGGCAGCAGCAGGCCGGCATTGAGGGCCGGGGCGATCATCGCATGGTAGAGGAACGGCTCACCCGCCTTCATCGCGTCCTGGTAGTCGCCAAATCGCGGCAGGGCGTGTTCGAGGAAGTGCGCGAAGGCCTCGAGCGCCTGCGCGCGCGTCACCGGCCAGGCAAAGGCGTCGAGATCGCCGAAATGATCGGGGAACGAGGCCGCGACCAGGGCGAGCACGCTGCGCGTGATCGCGTCGGGGGCGAAGCCGCGGCGTTCGGGCGGGCGCTGTCCCTTCGGCAGACGCCTGCGATTGTCGTGATCGAAGTTCCAGCGTCCACCGACGGGCTCGCCTCGCTCCATCAGCAAGCCGGTGCGCCGGCGCATGCCGCGGTAGAAGGTTTCCATCCGCAGGCTGTGCCGGTCTCCGGCCCAGCGCGCGAAATCGTCCCGCGGGCAGAGAAAGCGGTTGTCGGGCCGGATCTCGACAGGAAGCCCGAATTCGTCCCGCCACGCCTCCATCATGGCGAGCACCCGCCACTCGCCGGGTTCCGTCAGCACCACCCGGTCGGGCCGGTGGCGGGCGATCGCCCGAGCCATCTCGCCGCCGAAGTGGCCTGAATTCTCGGGATCGTCCAGGCGCACGTAGTCGACCGCGATCTGGTCCGCCGCGAGTTCGGCCGCGAAATGGCGCATCGCCGAGAACAGAAACGCGATCTTCTGCTTGTGATGGCGGACATAGGTCGCCTCAGCCGCGACCTCGACCATCAGCACCACGTCGCGCTCCGGATCGAGATCGCTCAGGCCGGCGATCGAGCGGGTCAGTTGGTCGCCGAGGACGAAGCGCAGGACGCGTTCGGCCGTCCGAGGCCGGTCAGCTCTTCGCGCCAACGCCTCAACCCTTCGTGCGCAGCATCGAGCGCCCGCCATCGACACCGATGATCTGTCCGGTGATCCACGCAGCCTCGTCGGAGACGAGAAACGCCGCGAGCCGCCCCACATCGTCAGGCTCGCCCAGGCGCTGCAGCGCGTGCATTCCGGCGATCCCCTGGGCCAGCGTGGCATTGCCGGTGATCGCGGCGGAGAGCGGCGTGCGGGTCAGCGAGGGCGCCACCACGTTGATGCGGATCTGCGGACTCAATTCGGCGGCGAGCGACAGGGCGAGCCCTTCCACCGCGCCCTTGGCCATCGCCACGGACGCATGGGCGGCGAAGCCCTGTGCCACCGCGACCGTGGAGAACAGCACGACACCCGCTCCTGCCGCGCCGGCCCCGGCTTTGAGCGCGCCCGCAGCCGCCTGAATCGCCGAGAAGGCGCCGAGCGCGTTCAGCCGGAAATCGGCCTCGACATCGGCGCGGGTGAGCCGCGCCAGCGGTCGGAGATTGATGGTGCCGACAGCGTAGACGAGACCGGCGAGTTCGGGACCGGCCGCTTGGGTGGCGGTTGCGAAGAAGTCCGGATCCGCAGCGTCGCCCGCGCTGATCGTCGTCTCGCCGAGTTCCGCCGCCATCGCTTCCAGCCGCCCGGCCTCGCGCCCGGCGATGTGCAGCGGGTAACCGCGCGCTCGCAGGAAGCGGGCGGTGGCGCCGCCGATCCCGCCCGTGCCGCCGTAGATGAGGACCCGGGCCATCGCTTCCACCCCTTGCCGCTGTTGTGACGCCGTTCAAGGTAAGGCATGCCGTCCATGCGGGGAGGCGAGGGACCCGAGCCATCCCCGACCACGACGTCGCAGCGGCCGGAGAGACCATGAAATTCGCCTTTGCCGGCATCGATTTCCTCGGTGGCGTGTTCGAGGGCCTGATCGAGGCAGGATGGACCCCGATCAAGCTGTTCACCCGGCCCTGCGACGGACTCTACGACCACAACGAGGCCGTGGTGGCGCGCGCGCGCCAGCACCGGATTCCGATCCAGCTCTCGCGCATCCGCGTCCCCGACCTCGAGGCGCTCAAGGCGGCGCATGGCCGCGACTGGGCGCTCGTCGTCGCGGGTTACCCGTGGCTCATCACCGGCTGGCGGCCCTTCTGCGCCTACGGCCTCAACATCCATCCCTCGCCCCTACCGACCGGGCGCGGGCCGTACCCGCTCTTCGGTGCGATCGAGAAGGCCTACGAATCCTGGGGCGTCACCGCGCATGTGCTCGCGGAGGAGGGCTTCGACACGGGCGACATCCTCGCGCAGGACCTGTTCCCTCTGTCCGGCGCGGAGAGCCACGAGACGCTGCTCGCCAAATGCCAGATGGCGGGCCGGCGTCTCGCCCTCGGCCCGATCGCCCGAGATCTGCCGCAGCGCTGGCGCCGGCCCGAGCCGCAGGGCGACGGCTCCTACTGGCCGCGGGCGACCGATGCCGATCGGACCCTCGATTTCCGCGGCAGCGTCGATGCGGTGCTGCGTCGGATCCGGGCCTTCGGAACGATCGAGACGATCGCGCGGATCGACGAGGGCCGCATCTTCGTCGCCCGGGCCAGCGGCTGGCAGGAGGCCCACCCTTACGCGCCCGGGACGGTGGTGCACCGCCATCGCCGCCATCTGGTGATCGCGGCGCGGGACGGCTTCGTACAGATCACCCAATGGTCTCCGGTTCCCCTCGCCGACGCCGGCCGGATCGGGCGCTGATCCGTGCCGAAGATGCGCCGCAAGGGCGACCTTCCGGAGAAGATCTGTGCGCAATGCGGGCGGCCGTTCGCGTGGCGTAAGAAATGGGAGCGGGTCTGGGACGAGGTCCGCTACTGCTCGGACCGATGCCGGGACGAGAGACGACGCGACCCTAAACAATCGGGGTCGTGAATTCCCTGTTCGAACGAAGGACAGCCGGTCTCCCGATCCAAGTCTAGCACGCGGGTCTCGCGGCTTCGCGGCTCATCGCGAAGCCGACGGCGCTCACCTGGAGCGCGTCCGTGCTGGATCCGGCGCAACGGCCCGGCTGCGATCAGAGCGTGTGCAGCGCATGCGGCGTGTCGATGTCGAGGCGCGTGCCGGCATCGCCCTGGATCTCCAGAACGTCGCTTCGGCCAGCGAGCAGCCGTCCCGCGCCGCAATCGCCTTCCAGGCCGGCAAGGTCGTCCGCGAGACGCCGACGATCGAGGAGCACGGGATTGCCGCGACGGCCGTCCCAGACCGGGATCACGGCCGCCGGCCGGTGCCGCGCATAGGCCTCGGCGAGACGTCCGAGCAGGGCTGGCGTCACCCGCGGCATGTCGCCCAGCATCACCACCGCTCCCCTGCAACGCGGATCCAGAGCCGCGAGCCCGGCGCGGAGCGATGTCGAGAGACCGGCGGCGAAGCCCGGGTTCTCCACGATGTGCAGGTCGAGCCCGTCCAGGGCCGCGCGTATCCGGTCCGCATGGGCGCCGACGACCGCCACGACCGGCCCGAGCGCCGCGGCGCGGGCGGTCTCGGCCGCGTGCCGCACCAGCGGCCGACCGTCGAGGTCGGCCAGAAGCTTCGGCTGCGGACCGAAGCGCGTGCCGCGTCCGGCCGCGAGCAGGACGATGCCGATCTCAGGCATCGCCGTCCTCCGATGCGCCGCCGGCCCGCGGCTGCGGCCGGGACACGATCTCCATCAGCAGGCCGCCGACGCCAAGGCCGACGATGTCGGCGCGCGTCACCGCGAGGCCGGCGAGCAGCCGATGAAGCACCCAGTCGAAGCCGTTTTCCTTCGGCGAGCGCGCACAGCCCGGCGCGCCGATCACCGGCACGGGACCGAAAGACCCGATGAGCAGCAGGTTGCCCGGATCGACGGGCATGCCCAGATGCTCGACCCGGCCGCCCGCCGCCTCGATCCCGGCCGGGATCACGTCCCGGCGATCCGCAATCGCGGAGGCGCCGAAGACGACGATCAGGTCCGTTCCGTCCCGCATCGCGCGCAAGGTCTCGCCGACGGCCGACGGCGTGTGATCGACACGCCGCTCGGCGACGATCCGGGCTCCCGTCGGGGCGAGACGATCGGCGAGAACGGCGAGTGTCTTCTCGATCGTGGCCGGTTTCAGGCTGGGAAGCTGCGTCGAGATCACCCCGACCCGGCTCCGCGCATAGGGTGCCACCCGAAGCGCCGGGGCTGGGATGGCCGCGCTCGCCCGCTCGAGAACCTCGCCCGCCACGGCGTAGGGGACGATCTTCACGGTCGCCACCATCTCGCCCGCGACGACCGGCTTATAGGGCGGCAGGGTCGCCAGGGTGACGGCCTCGTCGATGCCGTTCAGCGTATCGATCGCGGCGCGGTCGACGACGAGGACGCCCGGATGGGCGGCGTAGAGATTGCAGCGCCCGGTGAAGGGGGCCTCGACCCGCAGGCTCCCATCCGCGATCAGGGCAGCCAGACGGGCGGCGGCCTCGTCCTCGCCGACATCGCCCGGCTCCAGCCGGACGGCGACGAGATCGCGCTGCCCGGCCTCGGTCAAGGCCCGCACCATCTCGGGTGAGATCCGGTGGCCCTTGCGCAAGATCGCATCGCCGGTCCGCAGCGTGTGCGCCGTGATCAGCCCGACGGATTCCGCGACCGGCACCGGTCCGAATCTCACCGGCCCGCCTCCGTCTCCGGGCGGCGAAGCGCCCGCACGATTTCGGCCATCACCGACACCGCGATCTCGGCCGGGCTCGCGGCGCCGATATCGAGGCCGATCGGCGCGCGGATCCGACCGATCTCGCCCTCGGAGAAGCCGGCTTGGCTCAGCCGCACGACCCGCGCGCCGTGCGTCTTCCGCGATCCGAGCGCGCCGACATAGAAGCAGCCCGCACGCAGGGCCGCCTGCAGGGCCGGATCGTCGATCTTCGGATCGTGCGTGAGGGCGGCGAGGGCGCAGTAGCGGTCGAGGGGCTGCACCGGCCCGGCGAAGGCGTCGTCGGGCCATTCCGGCACGAGGGCGATGCCCGGAAAGCGCTCCGGGCTGGCGAACGCCGTGCGGGGATCGATCACCGTCACGGCGAAATCGAGCGCGGCCGCCATCGGGGCGAGGGCCTGTGCGATGTGGACGGCGCCCACGATCACGACCCGGACCGGCGGCACCTGTACGGTGAGGAACAGCTGGCGGCCCTCGGCCTCGATCAGGCCGCTGCGGCCCGAGGCGAGGGCCCGGCCGAGCTCGGACGCCAGCGGGTCCGCCGAGATCGCGGTCGCCTCCACGAGGCGCTGGCCGCCGTCCGCGATGTCGGTGACGAGAACGGTCGGGCGGCGCGCGGCGCGCTCGGCGTTCAGGGCGGTCAGGATCTCGGCGCGCATCAATCGACCCGCTCGACGAAGACGCGGATGCGTCCGCCGCACGACAGGCCGACCCGCCACGCCGTCTCGTCGGCGACGCCGAATTCGAGCACCCGCGGGCGCCCGTCCGCGATGGCCTCGATCCCCTCGGTGATCACCGCGCCTTCGACGCAGCCGCCCGAGACCGAACCGAGAAAGTGTCCGTCGGCGTCGATGACGAGATGGCTGCCCACCGGGCGCGGGGCCGAGCCCCAGGTCTCGATCACGGTGGCGAGGGCCACGCCGCGACCGTCGCGCCGCCACGCCTCGGCGGCGGCCAGGATGTCGGAATCTGAGGACAGCATGGGAGCGCGCCTTCGGCCGATATCCGGGACCTCGATCGGGACCCGGACCGCTCACCGCAGGTATGGCGCAGCCCGGTCTGCGCAAGGTGGCCCCCGCCTCCTGCCCTCCCGTGGCATTGCAGAGGCGCGTCCGGCAGGGATCAGGCCGAGGGGCCGAGCGCGTCGCAGCGGAACGCGCCGTAATCGCTGCGGGCGAGGCGCTCGGCCAACGCGGGCAGGAACAGGGCTGCCTCCTCGGCGAGCCGCCAGGGCGGGTTCAGCACGATCAGGCCGGTGCCGGTCAGGCGCGTGGGGTCGGGGGCCGCGATCATCAGGTCGAGCCGGAGGCCCGGCCGCTTCAGCTCCGCGTCGAGGCGCGCCACCATGCGGTCGACGGCGCCCGCATCCTTGATCGGGTACCAGGCCAGGAAGATCCCGGTCGGCCATTTGACGATGGCCCGGGCCAGATGGGCCCCGAGCCGGTCGATCTCCCCGGGGATCTCGTAGGGCGGGTCGATCAGGACGAGGCCGCGCCGTTCGGGTGGCGGGATCATCGCGTTCAGCGCGGTCCAGCCGTCGAGATGGAGCACCTTGGTGCGGCTGTCGCGGTTGTAGCGCTCGCGCAGCGTCTCGGCATCCACCGGATGCAGCTCGACGAAGACCCCCTTGTCGCCCGGCCGCAGCGCCTCGCGGATCAGAGCCGGCGAGCCCGGATAGACCGTGGCGCCGTGGCGCGCGCGCACGGCGGCGACCATCGCCCGGTAAGGCCCGAGCAGCGCCTCGACCGCCTCCGGGAAGGGGGCATCGAGCCGGGCCCAGCCGTCGCGCCATTCCCCGGTCCGCGCGGCCTCGTCGGCGTCGAGATCGTAGAAGCCGAGGCCCGCATGGGTGTCGATCGCTCGGAACGCCGTCGGCTTGAGGCGCAGGTGTTCCAGCACCCGCACGAGGACGAGGTGCTTGAGGACGTCGCAGAAATTGCCCGCGTGGAAGGCGTGCCGGTAGTTCATGCCGGCCCCTTAGCAGAGCTAGGGGCCGGCGCCGACCGCGATCTCCTGGGCGCGGCAATTCTGGCGCGCCAGTTCGGGGCAGGCGGTGAAGCCGCGCAGGTCCTTCGCGAAGCAGAGGCGGACTTCCTGCAACTGTCCGCGGGAGCAGGCCACCTGCATCATGTCGGGGCGCAGGCCGCGGTTCGCCGCCACGAAGGCGCGGGCGATCTCGATCGGCGCGAGACGCTGCCCGGCGCCGCCGCCCTGGAGTGAATCCGGGATCGTCACGGCCGCTCGCGCCTCCTTGGCGGCGCGGAAATACGAGACCGGATCGAGGCCCGAGCAGGTGCCGTGCTTGCGCCATTCGTAGCGTGCGAGGCCCTCGCTCGGATAGACCTCGCCCGCGATCTCCATCGCCTGCCGGGTCGGCGCCCGCTCCACGGCCGAGCAATTCTGCGGGAAGCCGCGGTCGTATTGCGGCCAAAGACCGTGGACCACGAAGCCGAGGCCGCGGCCCGGCGCGCATTGCCGGTCGTCGCGGCGGTTGCCCGCGGTCTCGCAATAGGTCGGCGACCAGGACAGGGAGAGGACGTAGAAGTCGAAGCTGCCGGGCCGGTCGCCGCGGCCGAACCCGCCGTAATCCTGCGCCTGCGCCGCCGGCGCCGCAAGGAAAGCCGCGAGCGCCAGCCCGCAGCGCGCCATCCGTCCGCCCATCCTGCCGCGCCTCATGACCGTTCCCCCGAAGGTCGTAGCCGCTACCCGTCACGGGACCGGTTCAAGACCGGTCCGGCCGATTCAGGGCCGGGCCATCCGGCAGGCCGTGGCGTAGGCGTAGGCGAGGTTGCGGTCGAGCCCGTGGACGCAGAAATCGACGCCCCAGGTCGAGCCGATGATCCCGGTGCTCTCGGTCACCGAGTAATCGACCTTGCGGCGGACGCCGTCCGAGGTCGTGGCGGTGGCCGAGCAGAAGCGCCGGGGATAGAAATCGAGGCCGTAGGGCCGCCACGCCGTGCGCTGGATCGTGTCGTAGGCGACGATCGTCAGCGACGAGTTCCAGAACTTCGCCTCCTTCTCGGCGAACTGGTTCGAGACCTTCGCGAGGACCTCCTCGTCCTGGCAGCCCGGGATATTCGCGTCGAACGGGAAGATGCGCTCCTCGGCGGGCTCGATATCCTCGCGGGCCGAGCGCGCCAGCGCGGGCTGGAGCGCGGCGAGCAGCGTAAGCCCGGCGGCGAGCGCCGTGCGGAGGGGCTTGGAGACAGACGATGTCTGGGCTGACATGGGTCGGCTCGTCCGGTGGATCACACGCATCCGGTGACGATGGCCCGAGGGGGCGCCGAGTCAAGCTTCGGCCGTCGCGGCGGCGCCTTTCCTGAGCCGGTGCGGCAGGGGGGTGACACCCCGGCCGGCGCCCGGGGCGGCCTCAGTACAGCGGCCCCGGCCCGGGCATCGGGGGGCTCAGCGAGAGCGGCATGTCGGCGCCGTCCGCCTCCGCGTCGATCGTCTGGCGCGGCTGGGCCGTCGCGATCCGCAGCGCCGGAGGCCGGCTGGGCGGCACCGAGGCGTAGGCGGCGGGTGCCTGCGGCCGAGCCGGGGTGCGGGCCACCTGCGTCGGCGCATGCGCCTGGGACATCGGGGCGACGCCGTAGGGATCGTCCTCCTCGATATCGACGGGGGCCTGGGGCGGCGCGGGCTGGCGGGGCGGCGGCAGGGGGCGCGAGGGCGCGTCGCTGCCCAGGCGCGGGGTGAACTTGATCAGGGGCTGGCAGATCCGGCGCAGGCCGCGCGGGTCGTGCCGGGCGAGATCGACGTGGATGTGGTCGTAGTGGAACACGTTCGAGCCCGGCGCCAGCACCGTGCTGAAGCGCTGGCAGGCGCCGATGAAGACCTCGCGGAGGAAGCCCTGCTCGGCCTCGGTGCCGCGCCAGCCGCCCTTCACGGTGATGACGTAGCCGTCGGCGAGCTTGAAGGACATGATGTCGACGGCGTTGCCGAAGCCGTGCTCCGAGAGCTTGGCGCCCGGCTGGTTGTTGCGCCCGCGGCAGGAATAGGAGCCGGCGTTGATCTCGGCGACCGGCTGGCCGAAATACAGCTCGGCGGCGGGCTGGATCGTGTCGGCGAGCCAGGCCTCGGCCTCCGAGAGCGCCGGGCAGGCCAGCGTCATCCGCTGCTTCAGGGCCACGCTGCCGTTGCCGAGGCGCGTCACCCGGAAGGGCTGCTGCATGCCGCAGGGGCCGGGCCCGTCGATCTCCTTCACCGGCGTGATGAATTCGGTCGCGGTGACGAGCTTCTTGGACAGGCAGATCTGCTCCGCCTGATCCCGCCACGGGTCGCGCCGCTCGAACTTGTTGATCGCGCACCCGGTGAGCCCTGCACCCGCGAGGGCCAGGGCTGAGAACGCCATTACGCTACGCCACATGGCCCGGAGAATGCGCGCGATTCCGTAAAGCCTTCGTCAACGCTGCGGGCGCTCCGGACATGCGGCGGCGCGCCCGCGCGGGGCCCCGCCGGGAGCATGGCCGAAATCCGCCGATCGGGGTGACGCGGGACGCCGCGAAGCCCTGACGCAACGTTGCTGCAAAGCCGGCTCCCCGGCGTCCCGCGGCAGAGGCTCGGGCGTGGTCCCCGAAGCGCCTGCCGTCTTGGCGTCGCGGTGTCTCCAGCGCTGCCCGACTCCACACCGCCGCACTTCGGGTCGCCTGTGCCCCCGATTAGCTGACGGACGCCTATCCCGGCGCAAAGCCCGCCTCCTAGTGGGCGGGCCAGTGTCCCTGAGGCACCACCCAGATCCGGGTTCGGCTCCCCGCGCATTTCCTCGCGGGTCGCGCGCCCGGCCCGAGACGGGCCTGCGTCGGCAGCGCCGCCCGGGGCCCCGACGACCGAAGCCGGGGACGCGGGCACCGCCCCGCCGCCCGGACCGGCCCCGGTCGGTCTCCGGGGCCGGCCCCCGAGGCGGTCCGGCTCGCGCCGGCCCGCCGGGCAGCAGGTGCGAGACATTGAGCACAAAACAGGAACATTGTCAAGGACGGTATGCGCCTCAGGCGCCTTCCGCCGCGAAGGTCCGCGCCTCAGGCGCTCGGCGCCTCGCCGAGCGTGTCCTCCACGTAGAGCTGCTCCAGCAACACCTTGATCACCGCCATCAGGGGCAGGGCCAGCGCGATGCCCCAGAGGCCGAAGATCACCCCGAGCAGCAGCTGCCCGGCGAAGATCGTGGCGGACGGGATGTCGAGCGCCCGCTTCTGGATGAAGGGCGTGAGGCCGTAGCTCTCCAGGCACTGCACGGCGAGATAGACGCCGAGGGCGCCGAGCAGCCCCTTCAGGCCGGAGGCGAGGCTGGCGAGCAGGATCACCGCGCCCGCCACCAGCGGCCCGATCGTCGGCACGAAGGCGAGCAGACCCGCCTGCAGGCCGAGGATCAGCGCGCCGCCGATGCCCAGGAAGGCGAGTCCGCCCCAGGTGCACAGGAAGATGACCGTCATGGTGATGAGCTGGCCGAACAGCCAGTGCCGCAGGGTCTCCCCCGCGCCGTCGAGCACGGAGGCGCCGCGCGGGCGGTGCCGCGGGGGCACGAAGCGCAGCACCCCGTTCCGGTAGCTGCCCGGATCGGCCGCGAAGGCGACGCCGAGGAACAGGATCACCGCGATGTTGCCGAGCGCGTTAAACAGCCCGAGCACCACGGTCGCCGCGGGGCCGAGCACGTTGCCGGCATCCGACAGGAGGGAGCCGGGGCTCTTCAGCATGCCCGAGGCGAGCCCTTCGAGGCCCGCCGGCTTCTGATCCCCGGAGGCTTTGCGACCCGCTTCCTGACCGCCCGATTGCTGACCGCCGGATTCCGGGGCCCCGGGCTTCTGGCTCCCGGATTCCTGGGCCGCGGGTTCCTGGGCCCCGGGTTTCTGGGCCCCGGGTTTCTGGCCCGCATCGGCCTTGCCCGGCTGCCCGGTCGGGAACGGCACCGTGATGCCGCGCTCGGAGAGCCAGTTCTTCACCGTGTCGGCCTGCCCGGCGACCGTCTTCCCGAGATCGCGGCCCTGCTGCGCCACGGTGGCGCCGCCCAGCCCGACGAACCCGGCCATCCCGGCCGCGACGACGAGGCAGACGATGAGGAGCCGGATGCCGCGGGGCAGGGGCAGCACGTAGCCGAGCGCCCGTGTCAGCCCGTCGAGGAAGACGCCGAGCAGCATGCCGGCGAAGATCAGCATCAGGGTGTCGACCGCCATCCAGGCGAGCGTCAGCACGACGACGAAGCAGACGACGCCGATGCCCGAGAGCGCGAGCGGGGCCGCCCCCCGCCAGGGCCCGACCGGTCCCCGCAGGGCTGCGCTGGTCTCGTCCGCCATGCCGTTACCCGTCCGCCCTCGATTGCGCGCCCACGAACCCGTTCGGGGGCGGTGGGTCAAGCCCAGCGCCCGGCCGCCGCGTCGTCGGCCTCGGTCGCCTCGACCCAGCCGCCGGTCGTCCCGTCCGCCAGGTGCTCACGCTTCCAGAACGGCGCGCGCGTCTTCAGGTAATCCATCAGGAAGCTCGCCGCCTCGAAGGCCGCGATCCGGTGGCTCGACGCCGCCACGACCAGCACGATGCCGTCGCCCGGCGCCACCAGACCGTGGCGGTGCACCACCCGGACGGCGAGCAACGGCCAGCGCGCCCGCGCCGCCTCGACCACCCGTCCGATCTCGGCCTCGGCCATGCCGGGATAATGCTCCAGCTCCAACCCGCGCAGGCGCCCGCCCTCGTCGCGGCATAGGCCCGTGAAGGTGACGACGGCGCCCGCGCCGCCCGCGAGATCGGCCGAGACCCGCGCGATCTCCGCGGCGACGTCGAAGGGCTCGGCCTGGATGCTGACGGGCTCTGACGGCATGATGGGTCCGGATCGGTGGGCAGGCGGGAATGGCCGGGACGCGTCGCGACTGACACCCGGCCCGGCGGCGTCTATATGGCACGCCGGGTGCGGCGGTGCAGGCCGGACTCACGCGCGCCCCGCGTGCCGGACCCACGCGCCCCGCGTGCCGGACGATCCGCCGCGAAACCGCACGAGGACGAGCCGGTGAGCCCCGACCTGACCCTGCCCCACGAGGGCGTCCGACCGGATTTCGCGAGCCGCCCCGTCTGGTGCGGGCGGGGCAGCACGGTGATCGGCGCCGCCCGGATCGGCGCCCAGGCCTGGATCGGCGACGACGGGGTGATCCGCGCCGACGGCCAGCCGGTGGTGCTGGGCGAGCGCTTCTGGCTCGGGCACCGCTCCACCGTGCACATCGCCACCTTCGCCCACGGCACAACCTGCGGCGACCGCGTCACGGTCGGCCGCAACAGCGTGGTGCATGCCTGCACCGTGGGCTCGGACGTGGTGATCGAGGACGACGTGGTGATCCTCGACGGGGCGACCGTCGAGGACGGCGTGGTGATCGAGGCCGGCGCCACGGTGTTCCCGCGCGCCACGCTCGGGGCGGGCTTCGTCTATGGCGGCAGCCCCGCCAAGCCGCGTCGGCCGATCGACCGCGCCGGCGTGGCCGAGCGGGCCGAGCGTCTGCGCGAGCGCATGGGCGATTCCGCCGCCCTGCCGCCGCCCGAGCCGCCCGAGGTCGAGGACAGCGTCTTCGTCGCCCGCACGGCTCGGCTGCGCGGCCGCGTCAGCCTCGGGGCCGGATCGAGCGTGCTGTTCTCCTGCGACCTCCATGCCGAGGTCGGGCCGATCGTGGTCGGCGCCGACACCAACATCCAGGACAACAGCGTGATCCGCACCCGCGGGGAGGGCGTCGTCATCGGGCGCGACACCACGATCGGCCACAACGTGCGGATCGGCGATTGCCGCATCGGAGCCCGCGCGCTGATCGGGATCGGCGCCCAGATCGCGCCCGGCACCGTCATCGCCGACGAGGTGATGCTGGCGGCCGGCGCCACCACCGATCCGGGCCAGCTCCTGGAGGGCGGTCATCTCTGGGGCGGACGGCCCGCCCGAATCCTGGCGCCCCTCGACGCGGAGAAGCGCGCCCTGATGGCCCGCATCGTCGAGGGCTACTGCGCCCATGGCCGGGAATACCGGCGGGTCCAGGCCGAGGCGGAGTGAGGCGTGCGGCCTCTCCGGAGCGGCGATCGGTCGGGTTGTCCGGCGACCGCTTCGGAGGCTTAATCAGCTCTGCATGCTGCGACGCCTGATGAAATTCCTCCACACGATGGGGGCGACCGGCCTGATGGGAGCGATGGCGGCGCTGATCGCGATGCTGGCCGTCGCGCCGCCGCCGAGCGCATTGGTGGGCTATGCCGCGTCGCGCGGCGCCATGGGCGCCGTCGCCACCTGGATCGTCCTGCCGAGCCTCGCGCTGACCTTGGTCTCCGGCCTGCTGGCGATCGCCATAACCCGGCCGTTCCTGAATGCCGGCTGGGCCTGGCTCAAGCTCGCCACCGGCGTGCTGATGTTCGAAGGGGTGCTCGTCTACGTGCAGGGGCCGATGCGGCAGGAAGCCGAGCAGAGCGCCCGGGCGCTCGCGGGCCGGGTCGATCCCGCCACGCTCGCCGCGACGCTCGGGCCGGAGCGCAACACGCTGTGGCTGCTCCTCGCCGTCTCGACGGCCAACGTGGTGCTCGGCATCTGGCGTCCGCGCCTGCTGCGCCTTCCCCGATAGGCGGGGCGCCCGCGATCAAGGCCCGCCGCGAGGGCTCTGACAGACTGGGCGGCCTGTCACCGCGCCCCGGCGGCTCCGGACCTTTCGCCGTTGTGCGACGCAAGCTATGGACGGCCCCGGTTGCGGCATCCGGCTTGCCTGGAGGCCGGCGGACGCCCAAGGGCTTGAGGAAGGCGCGCGGATCATGGCGAAGATCAAGGTAGCGAACCCCGTCGTCGAGCTCGACGGCGACGAGATGACCCGGATCATCTGGGCCGAGATCAAGAACAAGCTGATCCACCCCTACCTCGACGTCGACCTCGAGTATTACGACCTCGGCGTCGAGCACCGCGACGCCACCGACGACAAGGTCACGGTCGACGCGGCCGAGGCGATCAAGCGCCACGGCGTCGGCGTCAAATGCGCCACGATCACCCCCGACGAGGCCCGCGTCGAGGAGTTCAAGCTCAAGCAGATGTGGAAGTCGCCCAACGGCACGATCCGCAACATCCTCGGCGGCGTGATCTTCCGCGAGCCGATCATCTGCCGCAACGTGCCCCGCCTCGTTCCCGGCTGGACGCAGCCGATCGTCGTCGGCCGCCACGCCTACGGCGACCAGTACAAGGCCACCGACTTCAAGGTGCCGGGCAAGGGCCGGCTGACCATCAAGTTCGAGGGCGACGACGGCACCGTCATCGAGAAGGAGGTCTTCAAGTTCCCCGACGCGGGCGTCGCGCAGGCGATGTACAACCTCGACGACTCGATCCGCGACTTCGCCCGCGCCTCGATGAATTACGGCCTCAACCGCAAGTACCCCGTCTACCTCTCGACCAAGAACACCATCCTCAAGGCCTATGACGGGCGCTTCAAGGACCTGTTCGAGGAGATCTACCAGAACGAGTTCAAGTCGCGCTTCCAGGCCGCGGGCATCACCTACGAGCACCGCCTGATCGACGACATGGTGGCCTCGGCCCTGAAGTGGTCCGGCGGCTACGTCTGGGCCTGCAAGAACTACGACGGCGACGTGCAGTCGGACACCGTGGCGCAGGGCTTCGGCTCGCTCGGGCTGATGACCTCGGTGCTGCTCACCCCCGATGGCCGCACCGTCGAGGCCGAGGCCGCCCACGGCACGGTGACGCGCCACTACCGCGAGCACCAGAAGGGCAAGGAGACCTCGACCAACTCGATCGCCTCGATCTTCGCGTGGTCGCGCGGCCTCGCCCACCGGGCCAAGCTCGACGACAACGCCGAGCTCGCCACCTTCGCCAACACCCTGGAGAAGGTCTGCGTCGACACCGTCGAGTCGGGCTTCATGACCAAGGACCTCGCGCTCCTCGTCGGGCCGGACCAGAAGTGGCTCTCCACCACCGGCTTCCTCGACAAGGTCGACCAGAACCTGAAGGCGGCGATGGGCGCCTGATCGCGGCCGAGCCGCGGAACGAGGACTCGATTGGAGGGGGCCGGCGGAGCGATCCGCCGGCCCCTTTCCCGTCCGGGGCCTTACGCCGCTCTCGCCCCTGCCAGGAAGCGCCCGACCGCGGCGTTGAGTTCGCCGGATCGGTGCGAGAGTTCGGCGGCCGAGGCGAGCACCTGCGCGGCGGCGGCGTCCGCCTCCGACGCTGCCGCCGCCACGCCCGCGACCGTGCCGGTGACCGCGCCCGTTCCGCTCGTCGCCTCGGCGACGGCGCGCCCGATCTCCCGGGTCGCCGCGCCCTGCTCCTCCACCGCTGCCGCGATCGAGGCGGCGACGCCGTCGATCTCGCGGATGCGGCCGGAGATCCCGCCGATCGCGGTGACCGCGTCCCCGGTCACACTCTGGATCGCGCCGATCTGGGCCGAGATCGCTTCGGTGGCGCTCGCGGTCTGGCTCGCGAGGGCCTTCACCTCCGCGGCCACCACGGCGAAGCCGCGGCCGGCCTCGCCCGCGCGCGCGGCCTCGATGGTGGCGTTCAGCGCCAGCAGGTTGGTCTGCCGGGCGATCGAGGAGATCAGGCTGACCACGTCGCCGATGCGCGAGGCCGCCCGGCTGAGATCCTGCACCAGCCCCATCGTGCGGTCCGCGTCGCTCACGGCCGCCTGCGCGAGGCCGGCCGAGCCCGCCACCTGCCGGCCGATCTCGCGGACGGACGCGCCGAGTCCCTCCACCGCCGCCGCCACGGCGCCGACGGTCCGGGCGGCCTCCTCGGTCGAGCCCGCGACGGCGCTCGAGCAGGTGATGGTCTCCCGCGCGGTCCCGGTCATGCGGCCGGCCGCGGCCTGCAACGCGGCTGCCGCCCCGGTCACCGCGACGGCGCCGGAGCCGACCGCGTGCTCCAGGCCATCGGCCATCTCGCGGAGGCCGGCCTTGCGCCGGGCCTCCGCCTCGGCGGGCGCGCGCGCCCTCTCAGCCTCCAGCGCCGTCAGGCGGACGAGCCTCTCCTGGACGGCGCGCATGGCCGCGGCGATCGTACCGATCTCGGTGCGGCGGCCCCGATCCGGGATCTCCAGGGCGAGGTCCCCGGCGGCGAGCGCCGTCATCGGCCGCGTGACAGACGCGATGGCGCGCCCGATGCCCCGGATCACCAGGCCCGCCAGCAGCAAGCAGACGAGCCCGGCCGCGAACCCGGCGCCGACGAGCTGCGCGCGGACCTGCGCGTAGACTTCGGCACTCGCCCGCTCCGCTTCCGCCCGGTCGAGGCGCCCGATCCGCTCGAGGGCGACCAAGGCGGCGCGGCGCAGGCCGGCCCCGCGCGATTCGTAGAGCGCCAGCGCTTCGGCCTTCCGGCCGGCGCGCGACAGGGTGAGGATCCCGTCGACCGTCGTCGAGAACGCGCCCCAGGCCTGGCCGAACGCATCGGACTGCGCGCGCGCCTCGGCCGAGCCGATGAGGGGCTGGTACGCGTCGCGGGCCTGCGCGAGCCGGCGCCTCTCCGTGATCAGGTCCGCGTCGATCGCCGCCGACAGCTTCGGCGCGGTGGTGAGAATGTGGCGCAGCACGCTCGTGGTGTAGCGCCCGGTCAGCGCGTCGAGTTCGCCCGCTTCGCGCAACCCCGGCAGGCCGCTCTGCACCTCGGCGAGCCGGCCGTTCATCCGCGCGGCCCCGAGGCAACCCGCCGCCGACACGGCGGCGATGACGGCGAGCAGCAGGCCGAAGGCGGAGGCGAGGGTGGTCCGTAGGGTCAACCGGTCGAACGGCATGGTCGCGCTCCGGCAATCGAGACTGTGCCGGATCGGCCGGTTGCCGCCCTGAATTGTGCCGGCGGTTCGGTTAAGGACGCATTTACCCTGTGCCCGCCCGGAAGCGCCGGCGGCCCCTCGCCCCGTCGCGCGGCACCCATTCGGCGGAAGGGCTCGCTTCCGCCTCGCGGAGCGTTTAACGCGGCGGCAACACACGCCTACAATCGGAACGTCGCGATGATCTCCTCACCCCTCATGACCGTGATGGTCGATGCCGTGCGCAAGGCCTCGCGCGGCCTGCGCCGGGATTTCGGCGAGGTCGAGAATCTGCAGGTCTCGCGCAAGGGACCGGGCGATTTCGTCTCGGCCGCCGACCGCAAGGCCGAGGAAGTGCTGCGCGACGCGCTGATGAAGGCCCGGCCCGGCTACGGCCTCGTGCTGGAGGAGAACGGCGTCATCGAGGGCCAGGACAAGAGCCACACCTGGCACGTCGACCCGCTCGACGGCACGGCCAACTTCCTGCACGGCATCCCGCATTTCGCGATCTCGGTCGGGCTCGAGCGGGAGGGCCAGATCGTGGCCGGGGTGATCTACGACCCGGTCAAGGACGAGCTGTTCGTGGCCGAGCGCGGCAAGGGCGCCTACCTGAACAACCGGCGTCTGCGCGTCTCCGGCCGCAGCGACATGGCCGACGCGCTGGTCGGCTACGGCACGCCCTATCTCGGGCGCGGCAACCACCCGCGCCTCCTGCGCGAGGTCGCGGCCGTGATGGCGGTCTCGGGCGGCACCCGCCGCATGGGCTCGGCGGCCCTCGATCTCGCCTACGTCGCCTGCGGGCGCCTCGACGCCTACTGGGAGCGCGATCTCCAGACCTACGACTTCGCCGCGGGCGTCATCCTGGTGCGCGAGGCGGGCGGCTTCGTCACGGCCGCCGACGGCGCGGCCGAGCCGCTCGCCTCCCGCTCGGTCTGCAGCGGCAACGAGGAGTTGCAGCGCGCCTTGCTGGCAATCCTCCGAAAGGCGCAGGGCTGAGGCCGGCGCAGCGGTCGATCCCGGTCAGGTGGCCTCTGTCGATCAGATGTCGCCGCCCGGGCCTCTCGCGCGGGTTCTCCCCCTTTTCGAGGCGCAGCCCGGACTTCAGAACCTTCGGACGCATCGATCAGGGGACGCATCGGCATCGGTCGAATGGGCTTCGTCGGCGTGACCGGGGGGGCGTGACGCCGGTCGCGGTCTTCCAATCGCTATTCAAGGTCCATCCGAGCCTTGAGAATCGCAGTTCCGAATGCCGGCCTCGAAGCCGGCGGATGGAAAGCCGGGAGCGGACGCGGGCAGCGGACCCGATCGGCTGCGGGCTATAACGAGGTCCGGTACGGACGGTGATCGGGGGGCGGCACAGGCCTTGGCCGATGCGGTGAGCGCGACAGGGTTCGGCGCATCGAAAATCCGGGTGCGGCGCGTGCCCACGACCCCAGCGTCCACCCTGGACCTCCGGCTTTCGATGTGAGTGCCGCGCGATCGGTGCGGCGATTGGCAGTGGCAAGGTCGATCCATCTGCTCTAAGCCGCCGCGGGGCCCGCTCGGGCCAGCACCGGGAGGCTGACCCCATGGAATCTCGCCGCCACGTCGCGCTCAAGGAGTCGATCCGCTCGATTCCCGACTACCCGAAGCCCGGCATCGTGTTCCGGGACATCACCACCCTCCTGAGCGACCCGCGCGCCTTCCGCCGCGCGGTCGATTCGCTGGTCCATCCCTTCGCGGGCGGACGGATCGATCAGGTCGCGGGGATCGAGGCGCGCGGCTTCATCCTGGGCGGCGCGGTGGCGCATCAGCTCTCCTCGGGCTTCGTGCCGATCCGCAAGAAGGGCAAGCTCCCGCACAAGACCGTCTCGATCGCCTACGCGCTCGAGTACGGCACCGACGAGATCGAGATTCACGTGGACGCGGTGAAGCCCGGCGACCGGGTGCTGCTCGTGGACGACCTGATCGCCACCGGCGGCACCGCCACGGCGGCCGTGAACCTGCTGCGGCAGAGCGGCGCGGAGATCGTGGCCGCCTGCTTCGTCATCGACCTGCCGGAGATCGGGGGCGCCCAGCGCCTGCGCGACCTCGGTGTTCCGGTTCGGACGCTGATGGAGTTCGAGGGCCATTGAGCCCGCGCGGGCCGGCGCGAAAACGTTGACTTGGGCGGACCCATCCGCCATAAGCCCGCCAGTCGCGTCGATGCGCCCCGTTCGGGCGCCCTTCGCGTTTGCAGACACACCTCCAGGACGCGTGAAGGTCGGGCACGGCACGAGCCGTCCGCGAACGCGCCTCGACCTTTGAAGGCTTCGGAGCCATGAAGAGAACCTATCAGCCGAGCAAGCTCGTCCGTAAGCGCCGTCACGGCTTCCGTGCCCGCATGGCCACGGCCGGCGGTCGCAAGGTCATCGCGCGGCGCCGCGCGCACGGCCGCAAGCGCCTGTCGGCGTAAGTGTTTTCCGTGGCGCCCGCCCTGCGCGGAGCGCCACCGGCCCGTGAGGCCATCGGAGTCGGATCGGCGATGTCGACGATCGAGCGGCTCAGGCGCCGGCCCGACTTCCTGGCGGCGGCCGAGGGGCGCCGCTTCCACACCGAACGCCTGACGGGCCAGGGCCGGCTGCGCGACGCGGGCGCCGTGCCCGCGGCACCGGGCCTGCGCATCGGCTTCACCATCACGAAGCGGGTCGGCCATGCCACCGAGCGCAACCGGATCCGGCGGCGCCTTCGGGCAGCCGTCGCGGCCGTCTCGGCCGAGCTGCCCGTGCTTCCGGCCGACATCGTGCTGATCGCCCGCCGTCCGGCCATCGACGCCTCCTTCGACACGCTCAAGGACGATCTGCGCCGCGCCGCCGGCGCCGTGGCGCGTCCGCGCGGGCCGGATTCCGGGCCGCGCCGCGGCACGGGCGGGGGCAGGAACGCGGGCAAGGGGCGCGGCAAGGATTCTGGCGGGGGCGGTGCTCCCCCTGTCGCGGCGCGTCCCGGGGACGAGGCCGCCCGCCGGTCCGAGCCGGGCACCCCTGGCGGGCGCCCGGACCAACCCACACCTTCTCATCGCGACGCGGGCCCGCCCGCAGCGCCATCCTCTCTCCCGAACGCGTGCGGCGGTGTCCCCGATGGGCAATGACAAGACGAACATGTTCGTGGCGATCGCCCTGTCGCTCGTCGTGCTGCTCGGCTGGAACTACTTCGTCGCCGCGCCGCGCGTCGAGCAGCAGCGGCAGGCCGCCCTGCAGAACCAGGCGGCCCAGCAGAGCCCGGGGGTGACCCCGGACGGCGTGCCCTCGCCCGCCCCGAAGGAGGGCGGCCCCGCCGCGCCCGTGCCGGGAACCGCGACCCAGGCCGCGCCCGAGCCGCGCCAGGCCGTGATCGCGCGCTCGCCGCGCATCCGGATCGAGACGCCCGCGCTGACGGGGTCGATCGCCCTCAAGGGCGCGCGGATCGACGACGTGTCGCTGAAGAACTACCACGAGACCGTGAGCGACAAGAGCCCGGAGATCGTGCTGCTCTCGCCCGCCGGCACCGAGACCCCGTACTACGCCGAGTTCGGCTGGGTCGGTCAGAATGCGGGCCCGCTGCCCGGCCCCGACACGGTCTGGACGGCGAGCGGCCAGACGCTCGCGCCAAGCATGCCGGTGACGCTGACCTGGGACAACGGCGCGGGCCTGATCTTCCGCCGCATCCTCGCGGTCGACGACAAGTACATGTTCACCATCCGCGACGAGGTCGAGAATAAGAGCTCGGGCGCGGTGACGCTGTTCCCCTACAGCCTCGTCTCGCGCTGGGGGAAGCCGCACACCCAGGGCTACTACGTCCTGCACGAGGGCATGATCGGCGTGCTCGGCGGCGACGGCCTGCAGGAATACACCTACGACCACCTCGCCAAGGAGCCGGCCTACGGCGGCGCCAACACCAAGGGCAAGGCCTGGACGAACGTGACCGGCGGCTTCGTCGGCATCACCGACAAGTACTGGGCTGCCGCCGCGATCCCGGCCCAGGACGCCCCCTACACGGGCGCCTTCACCGAGCGCACCGACGGCAAGGTCCAGGTCTACCAAGCCAGCGTGCGCGCCGAGGCCCGCAGCGTCGAGCCGGGCGCCACCGTCTCGGCCACCCAGCACCTGTTCGCGGGGGCCAAGGAGGTCAACGCCATCAACGGCTACGAGAAGCAGCTCGGCATCAAGCAGTTCGATCTGATGATCGACTGGGGCTGGTTCCACTTCATCACGAAGCCGATGTTCCGGGCGCTGGACTTCTTCTACCACCTGCTCGGCAATTTCGGCGTCTCGATCCTGATCGTGACCTTCTGCCTGAAGCTGCTCTTCCTGCCGATCGCCAACCGCTCCTACGTCTCCATGGCCAAGATGAAGGCCGTGCAGCCCGAGATGGCTTCCATCCGCGAGCGGTACAAAGACGACAAGATGAAGCAGCAACAGGCGATGATGGAGCTGTACAAGAAGGAGAAGATCAACCCGGTCGCCGGCTGCTGGCCGGTGCTGATCCAGATCCCGGTCTTCTTCGCGCTCTACAAGGTGCTGTTCATCACCATCGAGATGCGGCACGCGCCGTTCTTCGGCTGGATCCAGGATCTGGCTGCGCCCGATCCGACGAGCATCGTCAACCTGTTCGGCCTGCTGCCCTTCCCGGCCCCCGATTTCGTGCATCTCGGGATCTGGCCGATCATCATGGGCATCACGATGTTCGTGCAGATGAAGATGAACCCCGCGCCGCCGGACCCGGTCCAGGCGCAGATCTTCACCTTCATGCCGATCATCTTCACCTTCATGCTGGGCTCGTTCCCGGCGGGTCTGGTGATCTACTGGGCCTGGAACAACACCCTCTCGGTGACGCAGCAATACGTCATCATGCGCCGCAACGGCGTGAAGGTGGAGTTGTGGGACAACCTCCGGAACACGTTCCGCCGCGGCGGGGCGGCCCGGGGCGCCGCCGCCAAGAGCTGACGACCAACAGCTGACGAAAAGAGTCGAACGGGCCGCGGGATCTTCCCTGCCCCACGGGGGAGGGGAGATCCCGCGGGTAGGGCTCCGGGACGTGTGAGTCCCGGAGCCCCTTCGCCAGGATCGGAAGACGCGTGACCACACCACCCGACACCGACGCGGACGCCGCCCTCGTCGAGGCCGGGCGCCTGCTGTTTGCCGGCGCGGCCGATTTCTACGCCGCCGCCCAGACGCTGGACCGTCTGCCGCCGATGGAGGGCGTCGAGATCGCCTTCGCGGGCCGCTCGAACGTGGGCAAGTCGAGCCTGATCAACGCGCTGACCGGCCGCAACACCCTCGCGCGCACCTCGCACACCCCGGGCCGGACGCAGCAGCTCAACTTCTTCAAGGTGGGCGAGCGGCTGAGCCTCGTCGACATGCCGGGCTACGGCTACGCCGCGGTCGAGAAGGCCAAGGTCGAGGCCTGGACGGACCTGATTCACGCCTACCTCAAGGGCCGCGCCAACCTCGCCCGCGTCTTCGTGCTGATCGACGCGCGCCACGGCCTGAAGAGCCTCGACACCGACATCCTCGACGGTCTCGACAAGGCGGCGGTGAGCTATCAGATCGTCCTGACCAAGGGCGACGCCCTCAAGAAATCCGAGGTCGAGGCGCGGCTGTCGGGGATCCAGGCGGCTCTGGCCCGGCGCCCGGCGGCCTTCCCGCAGATCCTGCTGACCTCGAGCCGCGACGATCGCGGCGTGCCGGAGCTGCGCGCGGCCGTCGCCCGGCTGCTCTCCGAGCGCGGCGCCTGATGCTGGGCGACCGCCTCCTCCTCGCCCTCGCGGCCCTGGCCGGCGGGCTGGGCGTCGCGGCGAGCGCCGCCGCCGCGCACGGGACCGGCGGCGAGACGCTGAAGACAGCCGCGCAGTTCCTGCTGTTCCACGCTCCCGCGATCCTGGCGCTCGTCGCCCTCGGGCGCGGCGGCCCGGTTCACGGCGGCCTCGCCCGGATCGCCGCCGGGCTCCTCCTCGCGGGCGTCGCGCTGTTCAGCGGCGATCTCGCGCTCCGCGCCCTCGCGGCTCAACCCCTGTTCCCGATGGCGGCCCCCATCGGCGGCACCGGGCTGATGGCGGGCTGGCTCGTCGCGGCGCTGGCGGCCCTCATTCCGGCTCGGCGCTGAAGGCGGACGGGTAGGCGAACAGGCCGGGCGTGCCGCCGGTCATCACGAACAGCACCGCCTCGCCCGGGGCGTAGCGGCCGGAGCGCAGGTCGTGCAGGAGGCCCGCGAAGGCCTTGCCGCTATAGACCGGATCGAGCAGCATCCCCTCGGTGCGGGCCATCAGGCGCACGGCCTCCCGCATGGCCTCGGTGGGGATGCCGTAGCCGGGCCCGCGATGGCGCCCGTCCACGACGATGTCGGCCGCCGTGAGCCGGCCGCCCGGTTCCAGCAGGGCGAGGGTGGCCTCGGCCTTCTCCAGCACCTCGGCCGCGGCCCGCTCCTCGGGAGCCAGAACGGCGTAGGATTTCGCGAGCGTGGGCGCGCGTCCGAGCGCCGCCAGCCCCGCCGCCAGCCCCGCATGGGTCCCCGCGCTGCCGTTCGGCACCAGGATCTGCGCCAGGGGCAGGCCCATGGCCTCGGTCTGGGCCAGGATCTCGGCGGCGCAGGCCGCATAGCCGAGACAGCCGATCGGGCTCGACCCGCCCGCGGGGAAGACGTAGACGCGCCGCCCCTCGGCGCGCAGGGCCGCCGCCCGGTCTTGCGCCGCCGCGAAATTGTCCGCGTCGCCCGGCAGCTCGTGGACGCGGGCGCCGAATAGGTCGTCGAGGAAGCGGTTGCCGTTGCGGGTGTAATCGGGATCCTCGCGCGGCACGGAGCGGGTCAGGAACAGCTCGCAGGCGAGGCCCGAGCGCGCGGCTGCCGCAGCGGTGAGCCGGGCGTGGTTCGATTGCAGGGCCCCGACCGTGATCACGGTGTCGGCGCCCTCGGCGCGGGCGGCGCCGAGGAGGAATTCGAGTTTGCGCAGCTTGTTGCCGCCGAGGCCGAAGCCCGCGAGATCGTCGCGCTTCACGTAGAGGCGCACGCCCTTCAGCGCGTCCCCGAGATGGCGGCTCAGGCCGGCGAGCGGCTCGATCGGGGTCGGCAGGCCGAGCAGCGCGAGACGGGGGAAGCAGGCGAGGTCGAGGTCGGCCATGCCGGAAGGAGGGGGCCTCCGCGCCGGCCTGTCAACGGCGGGCCGCCTATTCGGCGACGGGGAGACGCTCGAGCCGCACCCGCGGGCCCTTGCCCCGCGCGGTCTCGTCCAGCGCGTCGGTGAATTGCAGCGCGGCGAGCTGGGCGTAGAGCGCGCCCTGGGCGAGCAGGCTCTCGTGGGTGCCCTCCTCGACGATACGGCCGTCGTCGAGGACGAGGATGCGGTCGGCTGCCCGGATCGTGGCCAGCCGGTGGGCGATGACCAGGGTGGTGCGCCCGCGCATCAGGGTGTCGAGGGCCTGCTGCACGGCTCGCTCGCTCTCGGCATCGAGCGCCGAGGTGGCCTCGTCGAGGAGCAGGATCGGCGCATCCTTGAGGATGGCGCGCGCGATGGCGACGCGCTGGCGCTGGCCGCCCGACAGCGTGACGCCGCGCTCGCCGACCTGGGTGTCGTAGCCCTGGGGCAGGGCGCGGATGAAGCCGTCGGCGTTGGCGAGCTCGGCCGCGCGCCGCACCTCGGCCTCGCTCGCCGCGCTGCGGCCGTAGCGGATGTTCTCCAGGACCGAGCCCGAGAACACCGTCGGATCCTGGGGCACCAGCGCCATGCGGGCGCGCAAAGCCTCCGGATCGACGCGCCGGATGTCGATGCCGTCGACGAGGATGCGGCCGCCCTGCGGATCGTAGAAGCGCAGCAGCAGCTGCAGCACGGTGGTCTTGCCGGCCCCGGAGGGCCCGACGAGGGCGATGCGCTCGCCCGAGGCGGCCTCGAAGCTCAGGTGGTCGAGGGCGGCGTGGCCGGCCCGGGTCGGGTAGGAGAAGGTCACGGCGTCGAAGGTGACGGCGCCCTGCGCCGGCTCCGGCATTGCCAGCGGCTCGGCCGGTGCGCCGATCGCCGGCTCGGCGGCCAGGATTTCGCCGAGGCGCTCGGCGGCGCCGGCCGATTGCGCCATCTCGCCGTAGACCTCGGAGAGCTGCCCGAGGGCACCCGCGCCGAACACGGCGTAGAGCACGAACTGCGAGAGCTGGCCCGCGCTCATGGCGTGGGCGAGCACCCCTTGGGCGCCGTACCACATCACCCCGACGACGCTGGCGGAGATCAGGAAGATCGCGACGCCCGTGAGGAGCGCGCGCCCCTGCACCGAGGCGCGGGCCGCCCCGTAAGCCTCCTCGGAGGCTGCGGCGAAGCGCGCGGCAGTGGCTTCGGCCCGCCCGAAGGCCTGCATGGTGCGCACCGCGCCCACCGCCTCGGCCGCGTAGGCCGAGGCGTCGGCGAGCCGGTCCTGGGCGGCGCGCGAGCGACGGCGCACGCCGCGCCCCGAGACGATCAGCGGGAAGACGATGAGGGGAATGGCGGCCAGCACCATCACCGAGAGCTTCGGGCTGGTGATCACCATCATGACGATGGCGCCGACGAACAGGAACAGGTTGCGCAGCAGGATCGAGATCGAGACGCCGAACACCGCCTTGACCTGCGTGGCGTCCGCGGTGAGCCGCGAGACGATCTCGCCCGATTGCGTGCGGTCGAAGAAGGCCGGGTCGAGCACGGTGAGCCGGCGGAACACGGCCGCGCGCAGATCCGCCACCACGCGCTCGCCCAGCGTCACCACCGTGTAGGTGCGCGCCGCGGACGACAGCGCCAGCACCGCCACGACCCCGAGCAGCGCCAGGAAATAGGCGTCGATCACGCCCGCTCCCTCCGCGGCGAAGCCGTGGTCGATCACCCGCCGCATGGCGATCGGCACCACCAGCGTCGCGGCCGAGGCACCGAGCAGGGAGACGAAGGCGGCGAGGATGCGACCGCGATAGCGCGTCGCGAACGGGACCAGGGGGCGGAGCGCACTGAGCGGGGCCTTGCCGCGCCCGGCGGCGGCTTCCGCGCCGCCGCGTTTCTGTCTACGAGCCATGGCGGTCCGATATCGTCCCCATCCCGCTTCGCACGCTTGTTCGCGGACGGAGCCTGCGGTATACGCGCGCCTTCATCCGATTGCGCGTGTTGAATGGCCGCGGGCCTCTGAGACGGGCCGGTCGGCGTTGCACGAGCCGTTGCCATGAACCCGGGGTTCATTGCAACAATTCCAAGTTACCCGTTCGTATCCCGCGAGTCCGGCATGGCCGGGGCTCCCGGGCGGCACTGTCAGGGACAAAAGGTCATGGCGAAGGATGCGGCCGCGAAGGCCAAGGGGACCGAGCACCCCGATTACCACTTCATCACCGTCGTGATGACGGACGGGACCGAGTACAAGACCCGCTCGACCTACGGCAAGGACGGCGACAAGCTGAACCTCGACATCGACCCGCTCACCCACCCGGCCTGGACCGGCGGCGAGCAGAAGATGCTCGACCGCGGCGGGCGCGTCTCGCGCTTCAACTCGCGCTTCGGCAACCTCGTCGGCCGCCGCTGAGCCGGTCCGGCGCCGCGGCGCCGGAACTCTGCGGAATCGAACAGGGGCGGTCCTCGCAGAGGGCCGCCCCTTTCGTTTGCGCCCGTCCGAAGCGCGGGTCAGCCGCGGCCGCCGAAGGCCGAGCGCAGCAGGCCCTGCTGAGCGGCGACCGGGCTGTCGAGGGGCTTGGGGGCGGGACGGTCGTCCGAGATCAGCGTGTCGAGATGGAGGATGCGCGCGTGCAGGCGGCGGGTCCGCAGCACGAGGTTCTGCAGGCGCACCGGCAGCAGCCCGAAGCTCTCGGCCTTCGGCGGCTCGGACGCCGCGAGGCGGACGCGATTCTTCTCCTGCAGCGCCTGGTCCGGCGTCAACTCGCCCTCCGCCACCGCGCGCTGGACCAGGAGCCAGGAGGCGATCTGCATCAGGAGCGTCGTCAGGCGCATGCTCTCGGCGGCGTAGCCGAGCGTCGCGTCGCGGGAGATCAGGCGCGACTCGTCGCGCCCCTCGCCGTCGAGATAGGCCGCGGTCTCCTCGACCAGGGCCATGCCGTCGCGAAACAGCGCCCGGAAGGCCTCCGACCCGACATAGGTCCGGCCGAAATCGATCCAGTCCTGCTCGTCGCGGAAGGTCACGTCGAAGCCAGTCATGTTGCCTCCTGCAGCGCGGATCGGGTCGGCCTGTCCCGATGCGGGATCAACGCGCCGATATCGGGGCCACGGCCGCAATCCTAACGCCGGACGGGGCGGTCCGGGCCATCAACTCTTGCTTAACCTTAATGGGAGCTGGCGCCGGAGCGGCATCCCCGGCCCTCTGAGGAGGCGAAGGTGCTGCGGGACAGGCGAGACCGGGACGGCGTTGTCCCTACGGCGCTGCGTCCCGCGGGCTCGCCTGTGCCGGATCGGGACAATCCCGCTCCGCGTCGTGCGACAGGGCGGACCGGGCCTGTCGCGGCAGCTCTGCAGAGAGGGGGATGGCGGAAACCTGTCTCCCGAGGGAGCCCGGCCGAAGACGAGGCGATATAGCCCAAGGCCTATGGACCGCCGTTAGCGGCGGGGCTATATCGGGCCATGCCATGGATCGTTCGCACCCATGACGACTTCGATCCGGAATTCGACGTCCTGGCCGTCGAGGTGCAGGACGCGCTCCTGGCGATGATGGCGCTGCTCGAGATCTACGGCCCGGCCCTCGGTCGGCCGCACGCCGACACCCTTGCCGGGTCGAGGCACACCAACATGAAGGAGCTGCGCTTCAAGGCATCGGACGGCGTGTGGCGGGTTGCGTTCGCGTTCGATCCGGAGCGGCAGGCGATCGTCCTCCTCGCCGGCGACAAGGCGGGCGTGGCCCAGGGGCGCTTCTACCGAAGGCTGGTCGCCAAGGCGGACCGCCGGTTCGCGCAGCACCTGAAGGCGATGAAGGAGGGTTGAGATGGGCCGCACGCGCGAAGAGATCATGGCCGCACTTCCCGAAGCGCGCCGGGCGAGGATCGAGGCCCGCGCGGCCGAACTCGCCGGCGAGGTGGAGGGCCTGAGGGCCCTGCGCGAGCTGGCCGATCGCAGCCAGGAGGAGATCGCCCGGGTGCTCGGCGTCAAGCAGCCGTCCGTCCTGAAGATGGAGCGGCAGGCCGATCTCTACCTGTCCACCCTGCGCCGCTTCGTGGAGGCCGCCGGCGGCACCCTGGAACTGCGTGTCGAGCTTCCCGGGAAGGGCACCCTGCGGCTTACCGGCATGGGCGACATCACCCACTGATCGCGTCAACGCGGCCGCCGCCGCGGCGGCGGCCCGTTTCGACTCCAGGGCGGGCGCCGCCGCCCGCCGAAGAATCGCTCAGAACGCGGCGCGCACCCCGCCGAACACCGACCGGCCGGCGCCCGGGTAGAAGGCTGCCGGCGCCGCCGCGGAGGCCGCGGCGTTGGCGAGCACCGAGACGTCCGAGACGTAGCGGGCGTCGAGGAGGTTGCGGGCGTCGATGAAGAGCGAGACCCCGTTGGCGAAGTCGATTCCCGTCTGGAGGTTGAGGAGCGCGTAGCCCGGCACCTTCAGGGTGTTGGCGTGGTCGGCGAAGGCCCCCTGCGGCACCCAGTCGACGGAGGGGCTCAGGTAGAACCCGCTCGGATGCGCGTAGCCGAGCACGCTGCGCAGGACGTCCTGCGGGATGCCGGCGATGCGGTTGCCGCCGTAAGTCGGGTCGCGCACGAAGCGGAAGTCGTTGTGCGTCCAGATCTGGGTGAGGGTGAGCGTGTCGCCGACGCCCGTGAGGTCGCGCGCCGCCACGAGGGAGATCGCGGCCTCGACGCCCTGGTGCACCGTGCGGGGGGCGTTGAAGGTCGCGGCCGGCACGCCGATGGCGGCGCCGGCCGCCGTGTTGAAGTTGATCAGCTCGTTGCGGATCTCGGCCCGGTAGAGCGTCACGTCCCAGGTCAGCCGGTCGATCGTGCCGCGTGCGCCCGCCTCGTAGGTCCAGGCGCGCTGGGCCTCGAGCGGCACGAAGGTGGTGCGCAGCGTGTTGGTCTGCACGAGGTCGGAGAAGTCCGGCACGTCGCGCGAGCGGGTGACGTCGCCGAAGACCTGGACCTCGGGGAGGGGCTGCCACAGCAGCCCGATCTTCGGGTTGACGCCCTCGTAGGTGATGTCGGCGAATTGCACGCCCGGGCTCGCGGGCAGGCCGCCCTTGTTGCTGTAGGTGCGGTTCGACGAGAACAGCTTGGCCCCCGTCATCAGCGCCACGTCCGGCAGGAACCAGAACCGGTTCTCGCCGTAGGCCTCGAGATTGGAGGCGCTCTGCAGGGCGTTCAGCGTCTGCCCGTTGCGCTGGCCCGCGAGGTTGTTGAACTGCAGCGCGGCGTTCTGGCCCGCAGAGGCGCGCAGGCCCAGGATCGTGTCGTTGCGGTAGCCCGCGACGTCGAAGCTGCCCGCCCAGTGCGGGCTGATCCCGTAGGTCCAGCCGTCCTGGTCGATCACCTGGAAGATCGGATGGTACAGGGACTTGTGGATCGCCCAGGTGTCGACGTCGAGCTTGCCCACGTCGAGCACGAAGGAGGTGCGGTTGGCGATGCGCTCGGTCTCGACCTTGCGCGATTGGTTCATGGCGAGCGCGGCGGGGTTGGCGCGCGTCGGGTTGTTGAGCGCGTCGGACAGGCTCAGCGTGCCGGGCAGCTTCTGGTCGGTGAGGTAGAGGCCCGCGTAGAACCGCGTCTCCACGCCGGGCGCCAGCCTGTAGCCGAGATTGGCGTTGAAGTTCTGCGTGCGCTGGGCTTCGTGGCTGCGGTAGCTGTCCGAGTTCGTCAGCGTGCCGTTGATCAGCACGTCCACCGGCCCGGAGATCCGCGAGGCCTGGAAGTTCTCCCGGATCGTGTTGAAGCTGCCGCCGTCGATGCGCAGGATGTTGGGCGCGAAGGCGGTGTAGGCCGTCGGCGTCACGAAATTGACGGCGCCGCCGAGCGTCGTTGCCCCGAAGGTGAGGGCGTTGCCGCCCTTGAACACCTCGGCCGAGCGCAGGGCCAGGGGATCGATCTGGTAGAAATCGCCGCTGCCGTCGGCGAGATTCACCGGGATCCCGTCCTGAAGAACCTCGAGTCCGCGCAGGTGGAAGTTGCGGCTGACGCCGGAGCCGCGGATCGAGAGCCGCAATTCCTGGCCGTAGCGGCTCTGCACGAAGACGCCCGGTACGTCCTTCAGCACGTCGCGCAGGGTGTTGGCGTAGCGGTTCTGGATGCCCGCGGCGTCCACGAAGGCGACGGAGCCGACCGTGGCGTTCACGGCCGCGCGCTGCTCGGCGACGCTCGGCACGGTGGCCGAGCCCTGCGCGGCGCCGGTCACCGAGAGTTCGGAGAGCTCGACCACGGCCGCGTCGGGCGCGGCGCGGGCCGTGACGGTCAGGACGAGGGAGGGGAGGAGGGCGAGAGCGAGGGCGCTTCGCCCCAGGAGGGTCTGCATCGGACGGACTCCGGACGGCCCCCGGCCTGCGGGCGGGCGGCGCGTCCCGATCGGGAATGGGAAAGGCGCGGATCTCCGCGCGCGTGATCACGCGGGCCCGGACCGCGTCTTCGGACGACGCGGTCGGGCCGGGCAGGCGCTCCGACAGGGCGCATGAGGGAGGCGTTCGCCGGCGTCGGGGCCGCTCTCGAGCCGGTCGGGGCGCCGCGCGGGGCTCTCACGCCCCGCGCGGGCCGGGTCCGATCGCACGTCCCGATCGCGCCGCGGCGCCTCAGTGGTGCTGATGCGCGCCGGCCGCGGACGGGGCTTGCGCCCCGATCGGCGCCACCGAAAAGGTCACCGGGACCGTACCGGCGCGCGCGAAGGTCAGCGTCCCCTGAACCGGATCGCCGACGACGGGACCGCTCCTCAGGTCCTCGAACATCAGGTGCAGGCCGCCGGGCTTCAGCTCCACCGTCTCGCCGGGCTTGATGACGAGGCCGTTCTCGAGGGCCGACATCTTCATCACGCCGCCCTCCATCGACATCGCGTGGACGTCGCCGCGGCCCGCGAGCGGGATCGAGGCGGCGGTCAGCGTGTCGGGTTCGCTGCCCGTATTGGTGATCCGGACGTAGCCGCCCGCGACCTTGGCGCCCGCCGGCGTCGCGCGCAGCCACGGCGTCTCGATGCGGAGTGCGCCGGCTGAGACCGTGCCGGACGCGGCCGGCGCCGCGGCGCCCTTCTGCGCGGCGGCGACGATCCGCACGGCGGGCGCGGGCGCCGTCAGCGCGCCCGCGGCCTCGCCCTCCGCCGGGATCTGGCTCCAGCGGTAGCTGCCCTCCCGGCAATCCTGCTCCACCGGGAAGTAGGCGGTGCCGCCCGGCGCGAAGGCGTCCGAGACGCGCACCACGAAGGTGAACTCGTCGAACTCGTCGTCGGGAAGCTCGCCGCCGCTCCAGGTGATCGTCTTCACCCCCTCCGAGACCGTGCCGTGGAAGGACTGATAGGGCCGCTCGTAGGCGCCGCGGGCGGTGCTCACCACCCAGCCGGGCTTCGGCATCGGCTTGGCGCCGATCATCCCCTCGGGGATCGTGACGCTGACGCGGGTGGTCGGCTTGCCGTCGCAGCCGTGCATGATCTGCAGGACGCCGCGATAGCCGGCGCCGGGGCTCGCCTCCTTGCGCTCGAGGACGGCGTGGGCCGAGGCGGTGAGGGTGGCCGGGCCCAGGAGAGCCACGAGCGAGAGCGCCGCGACGGCGGTCGTGCGGGTGCGGAACGGTGATGTCATGGGACGAGGTCCGTTGTCTGAGGGATCCGATGGGCGATCGTCTCAGAGCGTGGGCGGACCTCGCGGATGGGCGGCGACGTCCGGCGGCCCACGCGGGCGATAGGACGGAGCCGGGAGCCAGGCGACGGCCGCGGCCTCGCGCGGCGGCCGGATTGTGGCGGCGACGGGATCGCGCGCGGGCAGCGCCCCGGCGGCGAGGTGGGCCGCGATGCAGCAATCGAGATGGGCGTGCGGGGCCTTGGCCGGGGCGTCGTCCGTCGCCGAGATCGGGGCGCAGTGGATGCCGTCAGGGCCCGCCGCCGCCGGCATCAGGCCGCCGAGGAAGCCCTGCAGCACGAAGGCGTAGAGGGCGAGCACGGCGACGAGCGTGCGCAGCCCTCTCGAATCTCCGCGTGCCGTGGCGCGTCCCGCTGTCATGCCGGTGCCGTTAGCCCATCGCGCGCGGGTGCGCCAGGGAACTGCGCCATATCTGCCACGGCCACGCTGCCTCGGCTGTAGCGCCGGGGCCGCACCGCGCCTCCGCGTGCGCCGCCGCACAGCCGCGCCACAATCTGGCCCGGTCCACATGGGTTCTTAACCGCACCCAGACACCCTGGCGCTCACGGGGATGGGTGGTCCGACACAGGGCCGCCGATCCCGTTTCGCCTTTCAGGACCAGAGCCACCGACCGATGCTCACACAGGCACATACTCGGGTCTCCACCGGCGTCGCGCTGCTCGCCGGCCTGACCTTCGGCACCGCCCTCGCCACCGGCGCGCTCGCCCGCGAGCCGGCCGGCTTCGCCCAGGCCGAATGGGCCCAGGACTACGCCTCGCCCGCCGCCATGCAGGTGCAGCGCTCCTCGACGCCGATCCTCTCGCCCCAGACCGTGGCGGCGACCGAGCAGATGATCGAGCGCTACAAGGACATCGTCGGTCGCGGCGGCTGGCGCCAGGTTTCCGGCGCCGACCGGCTGCGCGTCGGCGCGCGCGGCCCGGCGGTGGCCGCGGTGCGCGAGCGCCTGGTCGTCACGGGCGACCTCGATCCGGTGGCGGGCACCTCCGGCGTGTACGATTCCTACGTCTCGGCCGGCGTGAAGCGCTTCCAGGCCCGCCACGGCCTCAGCCAGACCGGCGTCATGAGCCTCGCCACGCAGCAGGCGATGAACGTGCCCGCCGACGTGCGCCTGCGCCAGCTCGAGATCAACGCGGTGCGCCTGCGCTCCTATTCGGGCAACCTCGGCAACCGCTTCGTCATCACCAACATCCCGGCCGCCCTCGTGCAGACGGTGGAGAACGGCCAGGTCGTCACGCTGCACGCCGCGGGTGTCGGCAAGATCGACCGCCAGTCGCCGATCATGAACACCAAGGCGACGCAGATCAATTTCAACCCGACCTGGACGGTCCCGGCTTCCATCGTGAAGAAGGACCTCATCCCGAAGATGCAGAAGGATCCGAACTACCTCACGGACAACAAGATCCGCATCCTCTCGGGCGGCAGCGAGATCTCCCCCAAGGCCGTGAACTGGTTCTCCGACGAGGGGACGCGCTACACCTATCGGCAGGATTCAGGCGCCGACTTCAACTCGATGGGCATCGTGCGCATCAACATCCCGAATCCCTACGGCGTGTTCATGCACGACACGAACACCAAGGGCGTGTTCGGCGACGACTTCCGCTTCATCTCCTCGGGCTGCGTGCGTGTGCAGAACGTGCGCGAGTACATCACGTGGCTCCTCAAGGACACGCCCGGCTGGGGCCGCGAGCAGGTCGAGGAGGCGATCGAGAGCGGCAAGCGGATCGACGCGACGCTGACCCAGCCCGTGCCGGTGTACTGGACCTACATCACCGCCTGGGCGACGCCGGACGGCTTGGTCCAGTTCCGCGACGACATCTACAAGCGCGACGGCGTGAACGTGCCCTCGACGATCAGCGCGCCGACCCCCGTGGCGAGCGCGGAATCGACGATGCCGCAGACCTTCGAGCCGGGCGACGAGGAGAACAACTGACCGACCCTCGCCCCGTCCGGTCGTGATCACGAAGGCCCGCCCCCTCCGCCGAGGGAGCGGGCCTTTCGCGTTCCGCGCCGCCCACGGCCCCGGCTGAGGTTTCCGGATCGGAAACTCTGCAGTGCCGGATCGCCGGCTTAACCGGCCCGCCCGATCGGCCTATCAAGCCTCACCGCGCGCCGACGGGGCACCCGCAGGAATCCGCCGCGCGCTCATCACCGGAGTTCAGCCGTGAAGCCCATCCTCGTCGCCGCCTTCGCCCTCACCCTGGCGGCCCCGGCCCTGGCCCAGTCGCCGGCAACCCGCGATCCGGCCCAGATCCAGGCCGGGACCTACGTCGTCGATCCGGGCCATACCCAGGTCGGATGGCGCGTCTCGCATATGGGCTTCTCGAACTACGCGGGCGGGTTCTCGAACGTCTCGGGCAGCCTCGTGCTCGATCCGAAGAGCCCCGCTCAGTCGAAGCTCTCGGTGACGATCCCGGTCTCCTCCGTCACCACCACGAGCGACAAGCTCACGGGCGAGCTCAAGGGCGACCAGTGGCTCGACGCGGGCAAGTTCCCCGAGATGAAGTTCGTCTCGACCAAGGTCGTGCCCGAGGGCAAGGACCGGGCGAAGGTGACCGGCGACCTGACGCTCCACGGCGTGACCAAGCCCGTCACCCTCGCGGTGACGCTGGTCGGCGCGGGCGTGAACCCGCTGAGCAAGAAGGTGACGGTCGGCTTCGAGGCGACGGGCACGCTGCAGCGCTCGGAGTTCGGCGTGAAGACCTACGTGCCGCTGATCGGCGACGCCCTGCACCTCACCATCGCGGGCGCCTTCGAGCGCCAGGACTGACCGACGGCGATCGGGGAGACCGCCCATGGCGATGGCGGCGCGGCGCTACACGCGCGTGGCGATCCTGCTGCACTGGGCGAGCGCGCTCTGCGTGCTCGCCCTGATCGGCATGGGCCTCGCGATGGTCCACGCGGATCTCGCGCCGATGGGGCGGTTCCAGCTCTACCAATGGCACAAGTCGGTCGGGATCACGGTCCTGCTGCTGACAATCCTGCGCCTGGGATGGCGGCTCGGCCACCGGCCGCCGCCCCATCCCGCCGCGATGCCGGCGCGCGAGCGGCGGGCGGCCTCGTTCGCCCACCTCGCCCTCTACGGCCTGCTGATCGGGCTCCCGCTCGCGGGCTGGGGCGTGGTCTCGCTCTCGCCCTTCAACATCCCGACCGTGCTCTACGGGGCGATCCCCTGGCCGCACCTGCCGCTGGCGGCGATCCTGCCCGACCCGGCGCTCGGCGAGGCCTGGCTCAAGCGGCTGCACGCCTACGGGGCCTGGGGACTCGCCGCGCTGTTGACGCTGCACGTCGCGGCGGCCCTGCGCCATCACTGGATCCTGCGCGACGATGTGTTGCGCCGGATGCTGCCTGGCCGCGCAACGGCCGAGTCACCCCTGCCAAGGCCGAACCGATGACCCGCGCCCTGCCGATCCTCCTCGCGCTCCTCACGCCTGCCGTGGTTCCGGCCCGAGCGGCCGAGTGGCAGGTCGATCCGGCCCGGAGCAGCCTGGGCTTCTCGGGGGTACAGGTCGGCGCGCCCTTCTCCGGCCGATTCGAGCGCTTCACGGTCGCGCTGAGCTTCGACCCGAACGCCCCCGAATCCGGGCGCGCCACGGTCCTCGTGGATCTCGCGAGCGCGCGCACGGGCGACGTCCAGCGCGACGAGGCGCTGCCGCAGAAGGACTGGTTCGACGTCAAGGCGGAGTCGAAGGCCCGTTTCGAGGCGACGCGCTTCGTGGCCAAGGGCGGGGATCGCTACGAGGCGATCGGAACCCTGACCATTCGGGGCGTCACGCGCCCCGTGACGCTCCCCTTCCGGCTCACCCTCGACGGCGGACAGGCCCGGGCTTTGGGCCATCTCGACCTGGTGCGGACGGAGTTCGGCGTGGGCCAGGGCCCCTGGGCCTCGGGGCAGTGGGTAGCCCTGGCGGTCGGCGTCGATCTCGATCTCGTCGCCGCGCAGAAGCCAAGCCCCTGAAGGGAACGCCGGTCCGCCTGGGCGGACCGGCGCGTGAGGCGCTCAGGCCGCGAGCTGGCGGCCCTGGTGCAGGCCTTCCTTCACCTCCTCGATGATCTTTGCGCAGAAGGCATCGAGATCGCCGGGATTGCGGCTGGTGATGATGCCCTGATCGGTCACGACCGCCTCGTCGTGCCACTGACCGCCCGCATTGACCACGTCGGTCCGGATCGACTGGAACGAGGTGACGTTGCGGCCCTTGACGGCGCCGACCTCGATCAGCAGCCACGGCGCATGGCAGATCGCGGCCACGACCTTGCCGGCGGTCAGAAAGCTGCGGATCGTCTCGAGCGCGCGGGCCTCGGTCCGGAGCTTGTCGGGGTTGATCTGGCCGCCCGGCAGGACGAGCACGTCGTAGGCGGCCGGATCGATCGCCTCGACATCGTGATCGACCGCGACGTTCTTGCCCCAGTCGGTCTTGTCCCAGGCGCGGATCGATTCCTTGGCGTCGCGGCTGCGCGGCGCGGCCACGTGCACGGTGGCGCCCGCTTGGCGCAGCTTGGTCAGCGGGACGGTGAGTTCGGTCTCCTCGAAGCCGTCGGTGGCGAGGATCAGGACCTTGGCCTGGGCGATGTCGGGCATGGGGCGTCTCCGTGTTGGGGCGTCTTCGTGGACGGGCAACGGGATCGCCGAACGGACGTTCCGCTCCTTACCAGCACGTCAGGGCTGCGCGGGGAGGGCCTTTCCTGCACTCCGGTCTGGCCCGCGCCGGAGCCGTCCGCGGCCGGGAACGGAACCCCGCATGGAAGCCGTCTGTTGGATTCTCGACCCCCGACAGCATGGAGAGATCGCATGGCCAATCCCGGCGTCCCGACCCCCGATCCCACACCCGGCGACCTGCCGCTGCCGCCCCAGCCCGACGATCTGCCGGATATCGGTCCGACGGGTCCGCGCAGCCCCTACCCGGTCAACGACCCCGGCATCGGCGAGCCCGGCGGTCCGGGCTCGGAGCCCGACGTCTTCCCCGGCAGCCCGACCGATCCCGGCGTCCGGATGTAGGAAGAACAGCCCGCGGCGGGCGCCGGCTCGCTGCGGGCATCCTCATGGACGACAGGGGCCTCAATGGCCCCCGTGCGAGGCGCGCACGTCGCGCGGGGCGTTCAGGATCTCGGACAGGCTCGTCGCGACGTGGCGGGCCTCCTCGTCCGTCAGCCGCAGCTGGAACGGCGGCAGGGCGCCGGCCTGCAACGCGACGACGGCCTGGCCCTGCTCGTCGGTGCCGACCTCGATCGCCGAGGACGTGACGTCGAGCATGGCGATGTCCTCCTCGTTCATCTCATCGGACATGTCGCCGTCCTCCGGCTCGTCGATGGCCGTGAGCAGCTGGCCGACCGCCCTTACGAGAGCCCGCGCGGCGCGCGCGTCCATCACCACGGCCGTGGCCTGATCGTCCTTCTGGAACGAGAGCTGGATGTTCGCGCCCTCCAACGATACCGAGATTCCTGCCATGGTCGCCTAACTGTCTGATCGCGTATTCTTATATGCACCCCGCGGTCGGGGAATCACAGGGCCTTCGGGGGGGCGGCGCGGCGAAACGACCGGCCGCCGGGCAAATTGGAGGCCGCATTCGCCTTGTTGCAGCCGCAAGGACATCCTAAATAGGTTGTCGGGGGGCCACGCATCGAGACCGGCGCTTTTGAAGGTCAAGCGTCTCGTGCCCCGCCTGCTCTGCAAGACTTTCTGAAGACGTGAGAGCCGCGCGCCTCTGTTCGTGCGTGCCTGCGTCTAATGGACGATACGAGGTACTATACGTGAATACCGGCACCGTGAAGTGGTTCAACGAGACCAAGGGCTACGGCTTCATCCAGCCCGACGACGGCGGCAAGGACGTCTTCGTCCACATCTCCGCCGTCGAACGCGCTGGGATGCGTAACCTCGTCGAGGGCCAGAAGATCTCCTACGAGATCCTCACCGACAAGCGCAGCGGCAAGGACGCTGCGGGCAACCTCCAGGCGGCCTGACGCGCCACCCGCGGGTCTCGCATAGATCACCCGCCACGCGGCCACAGCCATGGCCGAAACCATCCGACGCCTCGGCCTTCCGGCCGGTGGCGCCGGACGGCATCAAATCTTAACACGAATCAACCATAACCAACGCCGCAGGGTCCGGCCTGGTATGCACCGGCCGCTTATCACCTGCGCGACACCTGAGAAAACGATAACAAGAAACATGATGTTCGAGTTCACGCGCCGTCACGGCGCCCGGTCGCCCGTCACGGACGCGCCGACCTTCAAGGTCAAGAGCCTCAGCGAGGCTTCATCGACGGGCCGCAAGGCCGACCTCAGCCACCTGATCGACGGCAGCTACGGCTATCATTCGCAGCGCGAGCTGCGCTGGCATCTGGCCGAGCGCCTGGGTCTCGCGCCCGCCACGCTCGCGCTGCGCGAGCGCGCCGACGCCTGAGGCCCCCCACGGGCGGCGGAGACCCCGCCGCCTCATGCACGTTTCAAACCCGGATCGGTTCAGCCTCCCGCCCATGCGGCGAGCGCCTCGGTCCGAAGGCCTCCCGTCACAGCGACCAGTTCGCCATGGACGGGATCCGGCCGGTTGTAGACCGGCGCTCGTCCCTCCACATCGCAGACCGCGCCGCCGGCCTCCCGCAGGATGAGATCGGCCGCCGCCAGATCCCAGTCGCGGGCATTGGCGGTGACGAGCCCGAGGTCGACGGACCCGTCCGCCACCCGCACCAGGCGCAAAGCCAGCGACGGGATGCGGTCGATCCGCAGGAAATCCGCCGTCTCTCCCTGTTGCGCGAGGCCGCGCTCGACCCGCTCGAACATCGGCTTCGGGCCGGTCACGCGCGCGCCCGGCAAGCGGCCGCGCTCCGACACGCGGATCGGCACGCCGTTGCAGGTCGCCCCCTGTCCGCGCACCGCTTCGTAGGCCTTGCCCCCCGCGGGCGCGTGGACGAAGCCGAGAATCGGCTCTCCCCCGGAGAGGAGCGCCACGGCGATCGACCAGTCGGGATGACCCGACAGGAACGCCCGCGTCCCGTCGATCGGATCGACGATCCAGACCAGATCGCGGCCGATCCGTGCGGGATCGTCGGCGGTCTCCTCCGAGAGCCAGGCGGCGCGCGGCATCATCTCGCTCAGCCGGATCTTCAGGAAGGTGTCGACGGTGACGTCGGCCTCGGTCACCGGCGAGCCGCCGGCCTTCGACCAGACGCGCGCCGAGGTGTGGCCGCCCGCGTTGAAGAACGGCAGCGCGAGGCCGGCCGCCTCGCGGATCACGTTGCGCAGGGCCGGCATCAGGGCAGTGACGGCATCGGCGGAGATCGGGTCTGTCATCCGTGCTCCGGATCGGGTGCGTGGCAGCCCAGGGCGGTACGGTCGTTCCCCGAGGGGCCCGACCGGAGACGCGAGGGACGGAGTGGGGCGGGAGCCGGATCGGTCCCGGTTCCCGTCTCCGTTCTAAGGTGCGCTGCGGCAGGCCACAAGGATTGCGAAGCCGCACGGGGCGGCTGGCAGACCCGCGAAACCGCGCCGCGCCCCCCGCGCGATGCGGCGCATACGGACGATCCGGGCAAGGAAGCATTGAGCATTCCATCGACAAACCCGCTGTCCAGAAACGCTTAACTTTGGCTCTTAAGCCGTTTGAGGGCGCCTGCGCGGCAATCTGCTCTGCATAACGGACGGTCCGACAGAGACCGCCACTTGCGACAGGGCATCGAGACGATGAACACTTACCAGACCATGGATGTGAGCCTCGAACACCCGCGCCGCGAGGGCGCCGCGCCGGCCGGTACGGTGCTCCCCCTTCGGAGCCTCCCGGTGTTCGGCCGGGTCACGGGCGTCACCGCGCAGGCGGCTAAGCCGGCCGGCATCGCGCTCGCCTACGCCAACGAAGCCAGCGAGGCCAGCGGCGAGGATTGCTTCATGCTCGCCCTCGTCGACGGCGCGGGCGCGGCGTTCTCGCAGTTCGGGCCGTTCGGCGAGGACGATGTCGTGGCGATCTGGCGCGACATGGCGGCCAGGAGCGGCCTGCCCCGGATGATCGTGCGGGAGGACGGCGTGATCAGCGCCGTCTCGCAGCAGATCGGCCGCCTCGCGCTCGGCCGGGTTCGGATCCGCCGCCGCCACGGCTCGCTCTGCGACCGCCGTCCGCGCTTCCTCGTCCGCCGCAAGACCGGCCGCCTGCCGGCGCGCCCCCTGATCCACCGCGGCGAGAAGGAGATCATCGCCCGCAGCTAGACCCGCTCAGGCGAGGGCGCCCCGCAGGACGCTATCCGCCGCGAGCCCGGCGAACAGGAGCAGGCCGGCCGTGCGGTTGGCCCGGAACAGGGCGAGCGCCCCGCGCCCGTCGCGCTCCCGCAGGTTCAGGACCTGCCAGCCCAGATGCGCGGCGAAGGCCGCGATCCCGAGATACGACGGCGCCCCGGCACCCGCGTTCCAGGCCGCCAGCCCGATCAGCAGCACGGCCAGCCCGTAGCAGAGCCCGACCGCCGCCTTGAGATGGCGCCCGAACAGGCGCGCCGAGGAGCGGATCCCGGCGATCTCGTCGTCCTCGATGTCCTGCACCGCGTAGATCGTGTCGTAGCCGATCACCCAGGCGATGCTGCCGGCGTAGAGGAAGAGCGCCGCCGGATCGATCCGGCCGAACACCGCGACCCAGCCCATCAACCCGCCCCACGCGAAGGCGAGGCCGAGCACCAGCTGGGGCATCGACATCACGCGCTTCATGAACGGGTAGATCGCCACCGGCAGGAGCGAGCCCAGGCCGACCAGGATCGCCGCGCCGTTGAACTGCAGCAGGACCAGGAGGCCGACGAGCGCCTGCGCCACCAGGAACAGGGCGGCGTCGCGCGCGCGCACCTGGCCCGAGGGGAGGGGACGCGAGCGGGTGCGCTCGACCTGGGCGTCGAGGTCGCGGTCGGCGATGTCGTTGTAGGTCGAGCCGGCGCCCCGCATCGCCACCGCGCCGACGAGGAACAGCGCGAGGTGCCGCGGATCCGGAGCGGGCAGACCGGCCCGGGTCGCGGCCAGCGCCGCCGACCACCAGCACGGCAGCAGCAGGAGCCACCACCCGATCGGCCGATCGATCCGGGCGAGGCGCAGGTAGGGCCGCGCGCGGCGCGGCGCCAAGCGGTCGACCCAGTGGCCGGCCACCGCATCGGCGACGCGCCCGTCGGTCACGGCCCGCCGGTCTGAGAGGTCGCGGCCGGATCCGGCCGGGATCAGAGCGCGCCCTGGGGCAGCTTGAACGAGCCGGTGAGACCCGGGCCGCCGAGAAGGCCGCCGCCACCGCCGCCGTTGGCGGCCTGGGCCTTGGCCTGGGCCTCCATCTTCGAGGCCTGGGCGGCGACGCCGCAGATCTTGGTGCGGATACCCGAGACCTTGACGTGATCGGCCTTGAAGCCCTCGGCGAAGGAGTCGGGGATCTGGCACCACTCCTTGTTGGCCTCGATCCACTTCACGCCCTTGAGGCCATTGGCCTGTAGCTTGCCGAACAGGGCGCAGGCCTCCTGCGGGGTCATCTTCTTCTTCGACGTCGAGGCGGCGTTGGCCCGGCCGACGAGCTCCTTGCGCTCCATCAGCGTCTGCTGGATCGCGCCGCATTCGGGCGCCGCCTGCGCGAGCGCCGCGACGCTCGTCAGCGTGCTGCCGGCAAGCGCCGCGCCGGCCAGTGCCCAGATCCTGAATGCCATCGTCTCGACTCCCTGCCTCCGTCGCCCGAGCCCCGCGCCGGCTCCGCGGCGCGTCGGGCGCTGCGACCGGATACGCGGCGGCTGCCGGCTGTGTCTCTCGCGTCCCCCCGCTTCGCCACAGGAATGTGGCGTCAATCCAGCGGTCCTGGGCGGATCGCCGCCCGGGGACGCGCCGGCAAGACCGGGGGAGGGCGGAAATCCCTTGAAAATCCGGCGCCGTTACATATCCGCAACACGGCGCGTCGCGACCGGTCGAGCCAGGGCGCCGCGGGCGTTGACAGCCGCTCCCGCCCGCGCGACCAGACACGCATGGCGGCCTACGATTTCACCGCGCCGCGTCTGCATGTCGAGGCGGATCTCGGCGCGGGCGCACGCCTGCCCCTCGACCGGGCGCAGGCGAATTACCTGCTCAACGTCCTGCGGCGGAAGCCCGAGGATCCGGTGCTGCTGTTCAACGGCCGCGATGGCGAATGGCGCGCGCGCCTCGACCCGTCGGGCCGCAAGAGCGCCGATCTCGTGGTGATGGAGCGGACGCGCGCGCAGGGCGCGCGGCCCGACCTGCACTACCTGTTCGCGCCCCTGAAGAGCGCGCGGCTCGACTACGTGGCGCAGAAGGCCGTCGAGATGGGCGCGGGCACGATCCGCCCGGTCTTCACCCGCTACACCCAAGGGGACCGGATCAAGCCCGAGCGCCTGCGCGCCAACGCCATCGAGGCGGCCGAGCAATGCGGCATCCTGGCGATCCCCGATTTCCCGGAGCCCGCGCGCCTGCCCGACGCCCTCGCCGCGCTCGCGCCCGGGCGCCTCCTCGTGTTCTGCGACGAGGACGCGCCGGTCTCCGACCCGGTGGCGGCGCTCCGCGGCGCGGCCGATCCCGCCGCGCCGCCGCCGCTCGCCGTCCTCGTCGGCCCGGAGGGCGGCTTCTCCGAGGACGAGCGCGCCCTGATCGGGGAGCGCCCCAACACCGTCGCGCTCTCGCTCGGGCCGCGCATCCTCCGGGCCGACACCGCTGCCGTCGCCGTCCTGGCCCTCGTCCAGGCGGTGCTCGGCGACGGGCGCTGAGCGCGTCGGGCCACCGCCCGAGACCCCCGATGTGCGCCGACGCACGTGACGCGGGAGCGGGATTGGGCATTTGCCCCGCCTGCGGCCCCACGCGGGGCAGGGCCCAGCCTTGCCGGCTGGACTCGGCGCACGACATCCCGTCCTAGGGGGCGGCACAACCTTCGACTCGAGACCCTGGACTCGCCGGCTTGGCCGGCGCGCATCCATCCACCGCATCAGATCTCACGGGCAGGCGGCGCATGGCGCGCGATTCTTCAGACACCACCCCGCTCACCACGCGCGCCGAGCTGATCGCGTGGTTCGCTGACGGCGAGAAGCCGCGCGCGAGCTTCGCCATCGGCACGGAGCACGAGAAGATCCCGTTCTATCGCGAGACGAACGAGCCGGTGCCCTATGCGGGCGAGACCGGGATCCGGGCGCTGCTCGAAGGGCTCGCCGGCGAGACGGGCTGGGAGCCGATCACCGATCTGGGCAACATCATCGGCCTCGCCTCCGACCAGGGCGGGGCGATCTCGATCGAACCGGGCGGACAGTTCGAGCTCTCGGGCGCCGCGGTCCCCGACGTCCACGCCACGGCGCGGGAACTCGACGCGCATCTGTCCGCGACGAAGCGGGTGGCCGATGCCCTCGGAATCGGTTTCCTCGACCTCGGCATGAGCCCGAAATGGCGTCGCGAGGAGACGCCGGTGATGCCCAAGAGCCGCTACCGCATCATGGCCGGCTACATGCCGAAGGTCGGCAGCCTCGGCCTCGACATGATGCTGCGCACCGCGACCGTGCAGGTGAACGTCGATTTCGCCTCGGAGCCGGACATGGTCCGGAAGCTGCGCGCCTCGCTCGCCCTCCAGCCCGTGGCAACCGCGCTCTTCGCGAACTCGCCGTTCACCGACGGCCGGCCGAACGGCTTCCTGTCGCGGCGCTCCGAGATCTGGCGCGACACCGACGCCGCCCGCACCGGCATGCTGGGCTTCGCCTTCGACCCGGGCTTCGGCTACGAGGGCTACGTCGACTGGCTGCTCGACATGCCGATGTATTTCGTCAAGCGCGGGGATACCTACCACGACGTCTCGGGCGCCTCGTTCCGCGACCTGATGGCGGGTCGCCTGCCGCAGTTGCCGGGCGAGTACGCCACCGTCTCCGACTGGGCGAACCACGCCTCGACGGCCTTCCCCGAAGTGCGCCTGAAGCGCTTCCTGGAGATGCGCGGCTCGGATGTCGGCGACGCCGCCATGATCGCCGCCCAGGCCGCGTTCTGGGTCGGATTGCTCTACGACGAGGCTGCCCTCGACGCGGCCCTCGACCTCGCCAAGGGCTGGAGCGCCACGACCCGCGAGGCGATCCGCGCCACGGTGCCGCGCCTCGGCCTGGCGACCCCCGCCGGCGGACGCAGCCTCGGAGCGGTCGCGGCCGAGGCCGTGGCCATCGCCCGCTCCGGCCTCCAGGCCCGCGCGCGCCGCGACGGGGCCGGCCTCGACGAGACGCACTACTTGCAGCCCCTGGAGGCGATCGTGGCGGCCGGCCGCTCCCGTGCCGAGGACCGCTTGGCCGATTACGAGGGCTCCTGGCAGCGCTCGATCGAGCCGGCGTTCCGGGAGTGCATCTTCTAGGCGATCACCGGAAATACCTCCCACTGAAAGTTGTTTTGATCGTCGGGGATCGCGAGATCTTCGGGTGCCGCCCCGGAATGCCGTCCACGTGCGCCGCCGCACCTTCCCGCGCAGTATCGACGGACCGGCCGGGTGCTTGCGCGGAACGGAAGCCGGGCAGGACCGTTTCAGACGCAGTTTTCACATGCGGGAGATTGCGATCATGTCGCGCATCATGACCCTCGCCTTCGCGGGCACCACCGCCCTCGGGCTCTCGACCGGCACGATGACGACGGCCGAGGCCGCGCCGCTCCCCGCCCTCAGCGGCGTGCAGGTCGGCGGCGCCAACGCCACGGTCGATCACGTCGGTTGGCGGCGCGGCGGCTATTACGGCGGCTACGGGCGCGGCTACGGCTATCGCGGCTACGGCTACCGCCGCGGCGGCGTCGGCGGCGCCCTGGCGGCCGGCGCGGCGCTCGGCCTGATCGGCGGCGCGATCGCCGCCAGCGCGGCGCCCCGCTACGGCTACTACGACGGCGGCTATTACGGCGCCGGCTACCCGGCCTACGGCTACAGCGCCCCGGCCTACGGCTACGCCCCGGCGGGCTATGGCTACGGCTACGGCTACGGTTACCCGGGCTACGGCTGGTAAGGCTGACAGCAGCCTCTCGAGACCCTAGACACCCCGTCGGCGCGACGACCGCGCCGGCGGGGTTCTCGCGTGACGGCATCGGCGGATCCGATCGAGCTCGACCTGAGCGGCCTCAAATGCCCGCTCCCGGTGCTGCGTGCCCGCAAGGCTTTGCGCGCGCTGGCGCCCGATCTCTGCCTGTCCATCACCTGCACCGATCCGATGGCGGCCATCGACATCCCCAACATGGTCCGCGAGGACGGCCACCGGCTCGAGGAGATCGAGCGCCGGGAGAGTGCGATCCGCTTCCGGATCCGCCGCGGCCCCCTCCCGGCCGCACCGCCTTCGCGATGACGCCGCATTCCTGATCCATCCGGCGTGCCGAACCCCCACGCGGCATCCACGGGCGGAAGGCATCCGAATGGCACCCCTGATCGGCGGGACCCGCCTCATCCACGACGGCTGGGCGCGCTTCCTCGTCGCCGAGGTGACGATGGCGGACGGAACCCGCGTCAAGCGCGAGATCGAGGATCACGGCCGTGCGGTGGCGGTGCTGCCCTACGATCCCGAGCGCCGCGTCGCCGTGCTGATCTCGCAATTCCGCGCGCCCGTCCTGTTCGCCGAAGGGCCTCCCGAGATGATCGAGGTGCCGGCCGGGATCCTCGACGAGGGCGATCCCGCCGACGGCGCCCGCCGCGAGGCCTACGAGGAGACCGGCCTGCGCCTCGGCGCGCTGGAGCCGGTGGCGAGCGCCTGGAGCATGCCGGGCGTGTCGACCGAGCGGATGGATCTCTATCTCGCGCCCTATCGCGAGGCCGATCGGGAGGGTCCCGGCGGCGGTCTCGCCGACGAGCATGAGGCGATCACCGTGCACGAGATGCCCCTCGATGCCGTGGCGGCGATGAGCGAGCGCGGCACGATCTCCGACATGAAGACCCTGCTGCTGATCTACGCTCTCCGCCTGCGCCGGCCGGAGCTGTTCGGCCCGCGCTGATCCCGGCTCCGCCGCGGCGCGGTCGCAGGGGGGGCGTGACGGCGGGCGCGCCCTTGCCCATATCGGGAGCCCGTGAGACCGGAACCGCACGCATGGCCGACGCCGCAGACCGCCGCTTCATTCCCCTGAGCATCGCGGTGCTCACCGTCTCGGATACCCGCCGCCCGGAGGACGACCGATCGGGCGACACCCTGAGCGAGCGCCTCACGGCCGCGGGGCACCGCCTCGCCGACCGCGCGATCGTGCCCGACGAGGTCGCGGCGATCCGCCAGCGCGTCGAGGCCTGGACGCGCGACCCGGCCATCGACGTGGTGATCACCACCGGCGGGACCGGCTTCACCGGGCGCGACGTGACGCCGGAAGCCCTGGAGCCGCTGTTCGAGAAGCGCATGGACGGATTCTCGGCGATCTTCCACCGGATCTCCTACGACAAGATCGGCACCTCGACCCTGCAATCGCGCGCGACCGCGGGCGTCGCGCGGGCGACCTACATCTTCGTGCTGCCGGGCTCCCCCGGCGCGTGCCGCGATGCCTGGGACGGGATCCTGGCCCAGCAGCTCGACTATCGCCACCGGCCCTGCAACTTCGTGGAGATCATGCCGCGGCTGGACGAGCACCTGCGCCGCGGCGCGTCGGTCGCCGTCTAGCGCGCACGCCCGAGCCGCGCGTCCGCGTCAGGCCCGGTCGATCCGCGCGATCAGGGGGCGCACCTTCAGGCGCGGCGAGAAGGTCGGGCCCGCGAGCAGCTTGTCCCGGCGCACGAGGTCGCCGGCCCGAGGCCGCGCGACGCCGATCACCCGCTCGCCCCGTGCCGCGATCCGCGCCGGGAGCCCGTCATGCGGGCGCCGCAGGCGGGCCAGGGCAACATCCGGGCGCGCGGTGCCGACGAAGCGGTCGAGGGTGCGGATCCAGCCCTCCGCCGGCACGTCGCCGGCCTCCAGGCAGAGGACCCAATCCCGCCGCGCGAGGCGCGCGCCCGCCGCCCACGCGCTCGCCCCGCGCGGGCGCACGAGCAGGGCCGCCCCGGTCGCCTCGGCCACGGCCGCCACCGCCTCGTTCGCCGTGCCGGTGACGATGACGGCATCGCCCACGAGCCCGCCGGCGACGCCCGCCACGAGGGCGCTGAGCGTGTCGGCCAGCTGGTCGATCGCGTCCGGTTCGGTCGGGCGCGCGATGAAGGTGAGCGCGGAGAGCATGCGCGCCGATAACCGATTTTGACAGCCAGGGAACCTGCCGCGGGGGCCGATCCCGTATGAGCCCGGTTCCGATCCGCCGAAAGATGACGGATTGCCCGATATTGAGGCGTTGGCATCCCCATTGTTCGCTTTATGTTCCGGGTCCGTAGGAAGCGGCCCGAGAATCCGATCATGACGACCGGCAATGAGGCGGCCGAGCCCGCGCGAAGGCTCGCGGGCGCGACGCCGCCGCCCGAGGCGCGGCGCGGACGCGGCGCCACGGCCAACCCCACGGGCCGGTTCGAGCCGGCCGCGCGGGCCGCCTTCGACGATGGTTGGGAGGCGGAGCAGCCCGGTCGGCTCCGAACCGAGGTGACGACCGAGCGCGCGGCCCGGATCATCAGCCGCAACAGCTCGCCGGATATCCCCTTCGACCGCTCGATCAATCCGTATCGCGGCTGCGAGCACGGCTGCGTCTACTGCTTCGCGCGGCCGAACCATGCCTATGTGGGCCTTTCGCCCGGCCTCGATTTCGAGACGCGCCTGTTCGCCAAGCCCGATGCGGCGAATCTCCTGACGCGTGAACTCTCGGCACCGGGCTACCGGCCCAGCACCATCGCCCTCGGCACCGCGACCGATCCCTACCAGCCGATCGAGCGCCAGCACCGCATCACCCGCGACGTGCTCGCGGTGCTGGCGCGCTTCGGCCATCCCGTCGGGATCGTCACGAAATCCGATCTCGTCACGCGCGATCTCGACCTTCTGGCGCCGATGGCGGCCCGTCGGCTCGTCAAGGTCGCGATCTCGCTCGCCACCCTCGATCCGGTCCTCGCCCGCCGGATGGAGCCCCGGGCCCCGCACCCGGCCAAGCGGCTCGCGGCGATCCGCGCCCTCGCCGAGGCCGGGATTCCCGTGATGGTGATCGTGGCGCCGGTGATCCCCGCGCTCAACGACCACGAGATCGAGGCGATCCTGGCCGCGGCGCGCGAGCACGGCGCGGGGGAGGCCAATCACGTCCTGCTGCGCCTGCCCCACGACGTGAAGGACCTCGTGGCGGACTGGCTCGGCGAGCATTATCCGGGCCGGCGCGCGCATGTGCTCTCGCTGGTCAGGCAGGCGCGCGGCGGCCGCGACTACGACGCGACGTTCGGCACCCGGATGACCGGGCAGGGGGCCTACGCCGCGCTGATCGCGCAGCGCATGCGCCTCGCCAAGGACCGCCTCGGCTACGCGAGCGATCGGGTCACCCTCGATGCGGGGGCCTTCGCGGTGCCGGGCACCCAGCTCGCCCTGTTCTGAGCGCCGGCTGCTCGGGGCCGTGGATCGGGCCCGGGAGGTTCGGCCGACGAAGCCCGCCGCGCCGTCGCGCGAGCTCGGCGCGGAGGCCGATCCGAGCGAGGGGAGGGCGCCTCAGGCGAAGGCGCGGGTGAAGCTCAGCCGATGGTGCGGGCTTCGGCCGCGGGCCTCGAGGCCCGCCCGGTGGGCGGCGGTGCCGTAGCCGACGTTGCGCTCCCAGGCATAATCCGGGTGGCGTCCGGCGAGCCGGCGCATCAACGCGTCCCGGAGGGTCTTCGCCACGATCGAGGCCGCAGCGATCTGCGGCACGGCGCGGTCGCCGCCGATCACCGCCCGGCAGGGTTGGGGCAGGCCCGGCACCGTGTCGCGTCCATCGACCAGAACCGGGCCATCGAGGCCGAGGCGCAGCACCGCGCGGCGCATGGCGTCGAGGGTGGCGACGCGGACGTTGACGCGGTCGATCAGGGCGCGCGAGCCCGCCGCCACCGCGACGCGGGCATGCGCCCGGATCAGCGGCGCCAGGGCCTCGCGCAGGGGAGGCGGAACCCGCTTGCTGTCGTCGAGCCGCGCCAGGAGATCGGCCGGAAAGGCGGCCGGGTCGAACCACACCGCGGCGACGACCACCGGCCCGCACAGGGCCCCGCGCCCGACCTCGTCGCAGCCGATCGCGACGGGATAGCGGCTGGCGAGGGCGGGATCGAAGGGAGGCATCGGCGTGTCTTGCCCCAGGTGCCGTACGCGTCAAGCAGCCGCGTGTCCCGCCCGCGGCTCAGCCGACCCCGAGCAGCGGCTCGCCCTGCATCGCGGCGCCCGCGCCCTGCGCGTGCGCGTTGGCGATGTTGCCGAAGAACTGGCGCGCGCTCTCGGCCCAGGTGTGGCGCAGGGCCTCGGCCCGGCAGGCCTCGCGCGGCAGGGCGAGCGCCGCCAGCGCGGCGGCCCGGAGATCGGCGTCGAGGATGCCGGCCCCCGTCCCCCCGATCACGTCGAGTGGACCGGTCACCGGGTAGGCCGCGACCGGCGTGCCGCAGGCCATCGCCTCGAGGAGCACGATCCCGAACGTGTCGGTCAGGCTCGGGAAGACGAAGACGTCGGACGCCGCGTAGATCCGGGCAAGCGCCGCACCGGTGCGGGTGCCGAGGAAGTGCGCGCCCGGCGCCAGTGCCTGGAGGCGCGCCCGGTCCGGCCCGTCGCCGACGACGACCCGGCTGCCCGGCAGGTCGAGACGCAGGAAGGCCTCGACGTTCTTCTCGACGGCGAGACGCCCGACGAACAGGAAGAGCGGCCTCGGCAGGCCGGCGAGTTCGGGCGGCGCCTCGCCCGGTCGGGCCGGACGGAACAGCTCGGTGTCGACCCCCCGGGTCCAGCGCATCAGGTTTGAAAATCCCCGTGCGCGCAGATCCTGCTCGAGGGAGGGCGTGCTCACCATGGTGGCGCTCGCCGCGCCGTGGAAGCGGCGCAGCCACGCGTAGCTCCAGGCCTCCGGCACCGGCAGACGGGCCGCGAGATATTCGGGGAAGCGGGTGTGGTAGCTCGTGGTGAAGGGCCGCCGCGCGGCGAGGCAGTGGCGCCGGGTGGCGTAGCCCACCGTGCCCTCGGTGGCGATGTGGACATGGGTCGGTGCGAGCCCGGCCCAGCGCTCGGCCACCTTCCGGCGAGTGGCGTGGGCGAGGCGGATCTCCGGGTAGCCCGGCATCGGCACGGAGCGGAAATCCTGGTGGGTCAGCAGCACCGTGTCGCAGCCGTGGGTGCCGCCCGCCTCCACCATGTGCTGGAGCGAGCGCACCACGCCGTTGACCTGCGGGTGCCAGGCATCCGTGGCGATGAGCAGCCTCACGCGACCGCCCGTCGTCCGGGCAGCGCCTCGGGCTCGGAAGCCTGCGGCTCGGCGGCCGCCCGGGCGCGCAGCACGCTGGGATAGTGCAGTACCTCCATGCGGCCGTCGTAATGCTCGACGATCGCCGTGCAGGATTCCACCCAGTCGCCGGTGTTCAGGTAGCGCAGGCCGTCGATCTCGCGGTTGGCCGCGTGGTGGATATGGCCGCAGATCACCCCATCCGCGCCCTGGCGCCGCGCCTCGTCGGCCAGGAAGGTCTCGAACTGGCCGATGAAGTTGACGGCGTTCTTCACCTTCAGCTTCGCCCAGGCCGACAGGGACCAGTAGGACAGGCCGAGGCGCCGGCGCAGGCGGTTGAGCCCCGTGTTGATCCAGAGCGCCAGGGTGTAGGCGCCGTCGCCGAGATGGGCGAGCCAGCGGGCATGGCGCACCACCATGTCGAACTGGTCGCCGTGGATCACGAGGTAGCGGCGCCCGTCCGCCGCCTCGTGGATCAGGCTGTCGGCGATCTCGATGCCCCCGAAGGTGGTGCCGATGTAGTCGCGCAGGAACTCGTCGTGGTTGCCCGGCACATAGATCAGGCTCGAGCCCTTGCGCACCTTGCGCAGCAGCTTCTGCACCACGTCGTTGTGGGCCTGGGGCCAGTACCAGCCCGAGCGCAGCTGCCAGCCGTCGACGATGTCCCCGACGAGGAAGATCGCGTCCGCGTCGTAATCCTTCAGGAAGTCGAGGAGCAGCGCCGCCTGGCAGCCCCGCGTTCCGAGATGCATGTCCGACAGAAACAATGTTCGGACGCGGGTCGTCTCCGCTTCCTCTGCCACGCGCGCCTCCGGTCCGATGCGGGCAGAGCCAAACCGAAATCCGGTATCAGTTTGATGACGCTTCGGAGAGCCTTGCGGATGCGCGGGATGCGGGGCTTGATTGCTGCGCTGCAACCCGAAATCGTAAACTCAGGCGGCGCAACGCTGCGCTGCACGGCAAATTTTTTTTCCAGTCCCGCGAAGTTTTTCCGGTTTTCTTTCCGTGACTTGGGCGGCCATAATCCGGCCCGAGCCGAGTGGCGGCGCGGACCAGTCTCGGGTGTGCGGGGCGATCGTTCAAGGAAGATGTCGATGACGGGCCGGAGCGCTTGCGCGCGAGGCCCGGCCGCAGCATGGAGAGCGCGGCAATTCGGAGGCGACCGGCATCAGGCATGCCGCGACGCGAGCGGCGAGAGGCCGCCCTGCCGCTCCGTATCGCCCGATGATCCGAGCCATCGACCGACCGGCCGCGCACCGGCCCGATCCGGGAATCCCGGTCGGTTCGGACGTGACCGGCCCGGGCATGGCCGCCTGCCGACGCGCACCATCACGGACAGGGCCGCGAAGCCGGCTGCAATCTTGAGAATTGGAGGACACATCATGGCGGCCACACGACGCCCCGGGCGCAATCACCTCTTCGTGCCGGGTCCGACGAACATCCCGGACCGCGTGCAGCGCGCGATGCTGGTGCCCTCCGAGGACCATCGCTCGGTCGACTTCCCGGCGCTGACGAAGCCGCTCTTCGAGGACACCAAGAAGGTCTACGGCTCGACCGACGGCACGATCTTCCTGTTCCCGGCCTCCGGCACCGGCATCTGGGAATCGGCGCTGACCAACACCCTGTCGCGCGGCGACAAGGTGCTCGCCGCCCGCTTCGGCCAGTTCAGCCATCTCTGGATCGACATGGCCCAGCGCCTCGGCCTCGAGGTGATCGTCCAGGAGGAGGAGTGGGGCACCGGCGCCAAGCCCGAGAAGATCGAGGAGGCCCTGCGCGCCGACAAGGGGCACGAGATCAAGGCCGTGATGGTGGTCCACAACGAGACCGCCACGGGCGTCACCAGCGACATCGGCGCGGTGCGCAAGGCGATCGACGCTGCCGGCCACCCGGCCCTGCTCTTCGTCGACGGCGTGTCGTCGATCGGCTCGCTGCCCTTCAAGATGGACGAGTGGAAGGTCGACTGCGCCATCGCGGGCTCCCAGAAGGGCCTGATGCTGCCCGCCGGCCTCGGCGTGATCTGCGTCAGCCCCAAGGCCCTCAAGGTGGCCGAGGGCTCGACCGGCAAGAACGACCGGCTCGCCCGCGTCTACTTCGACTGGGAAGACCACAAGAAGCAGAACCCGGCCGGCTACTTCCCCTACACGCCGTCCCTGCCGCTGCTCTACGGCCTGCGCGAGGCTCTGGCCTGCCTGTTCGAGGAAGGGCTCGAGAACGTCTACCACCGTCACCACGTGCTCGGCGAGGCGACCCGTCAGGCCGTGGCCGCCTGGGGCCTGAAGACCTGCGCGTCCGAGCCCAAGTGGAACTCCGACACCGTCACGGCGATCGTCGTGCCGGAGGGCGTCGATGCGGCCAAGATCATCAAGCACGCCTTCGTGCGCTACAACCTCGCCCTCGGCGCAGGTCTGAGCAAGGTCGCCGGCAAGGTCTTCCGCATCGGCCACGTGGGCGACCTGAACGAGCTGTCGCTGCTCGGCGCCATCGCGGGCGCCGAGATGGCGATGCTCGACAACGGCGTCTCGGTGACCCCCGGCTCGGGCGTCGCGGCCGCGTCGAGCTACCTGCGCGAGCACCCGCTCGCCAAGGCCTGAAGCCGGAGCCTCGGGCCGCACCGGACCTGACGGCCGCGGCGCGCTCCACCGCCCCGCGGCCCGACCTGCGACATCGATCCGGGTCCAACAAGTACGGGATCCATCGGCGCTGCCGGAACCGACCGGCGTCCCACGGGGCGCCGGCCGTGCTGTGTCGATCGAGGGCCGCCCGGAGGAACGCCGCGCGCCGTTGGCGCGCCCGATACGGGTTCCGCTCGACGAAGGCGGGCCCGTAGCGCGCGACGCGCGGCGCTTGAGCCAAGCCCAGATCCGCCGTCCCGAAGGGATCATCCGGATCTGGTATGAGGAGAGGGTTTCCATGACGAAGAAGATCGTGTTCCTCGACCGCGAATCCCTCGACGCCAAGGTGCGGGAATTCAACTTCCCGCACGAGTACGTGGAGTACGACTCGACCTGGACCCCGGACGAGATCGTCGCGCGCCTGCAGGGTGCCGAGATCGCGCTGATCAACAAGGTGCCGATGCGCGCCGATACCCTGAAGCAGCTTCCCGACCTGAAGCTGATCGCGGTGGCGGCGACCGGGACCGACGTGGTCGACAAGGCGGCGGCGAAGGCCCAGGGCATCACCGTCGTCAACATCCGAAACTACGCCTTCAACACCGTGCCCGAGCACGTGGTCGGCCTGATGTTCGCCCTGCGGCGCGCGATCGTGCCCTACGCGAACTCCGTGCGCCGGGGCGATTGGGCGAAGTCGACGCAGTTCTGCTACTTCGACTACCCGATCTACGACATCGCCGGCTCGACGCTCGGCATCGTCGGCTACGGGGCGCTGGGCAAGTCGATCGCCAAGCGCGCCGAGGCCCTCGGCATGACGGTGCTCGCCTACGACGTCTTCCCGCAGGAGGGACTCGTGGATTTCGAGACGATCCTCACGCAGTCCGACGTCATCACGCTGCACGTGCCGCTGACGCCCGACACCCGCAACATGATCGGGGCGGAGCAGCTCGCCAAGATGAAGCGCTCGGCGATCCTCATCAACACCGCCCGCGGCGGCCTCGTCGACGAGGCGGCGCTGCTCGCGGCCCTGAAGGACGGCACGATCGCGGGCGCGGGCTTCGACGTGGTGGCGCAGGAGCCCCCGAAAGACGGCAACATCCTGTGCGAGGCCGACCTGCCGAACCTGATCGTCACGCCGCACGTGGCCTGGGCCAGCAAGGAGGCGATGCAGATCCTCGCCGACCAGCTCGTCGACAATGTCGAGGCCTTCGTCGCCGGCAAGCCGCAGAACGTGGTCGAGGCCTGACGGCCTCAACCCATCACAGCCGGAACCGCGCCGCGCGCGGGCAAGCAACACCGCGCCACGGCGCGACAAGGGATTGGAAACGATGAAGAAGCTGCTGTTCCTGTTCGATACCGACGCGGTGCCGAGCGTGTTCGACACGGTCGTCGGCTACGACGGCGGCGCCGATCACATCACCGGCTACGGCAACGTCACGCCGGAGAACGTCGGCGCGCTCGTCGACGGCACGATCTACACCCGCGGCGGCTCCGAGAAGAAGTCGACGGCGATCTTCGTCGGCGGCGGCAGCATGGCGGCGGGCGAGGCGGTGCTGGCCGCGGTCAAGAAGCGCTTCTTCGGTCCCTTCCGCGTCTCGACCATGCTCGATTCGAACGGCTCCAACACCACCGCCGCGGCCGGCGTGGCGCTGGTGGCCAAGGCCGCGGGCTCCCTCGAGGGCAAGAAGGCCGTGGTGCTCGCCGGCACCGGCCCGGTCGGCATGCGCTCGGCCGCGCTGCTCGCCCGCGAGGGCGCCCAGGTGACCCTGTGCGGTCGCTCGATGGACAAGGCGCAGGCCGCGGCCGACGCCATCAACAAGCGCTTCAAGGTCGAGATCCAGGCGGCCGAGACCCCGGATGCCGGCTCGCGTGCCCGGATCGTCAAGGGCCAGAACCTCGTGTTCTCGGCCGGCGCGATCGGCCTGGAGCTCCTCCCGGAGGACGCCTGGAAGGACGAGGCCTCGATCGAGTTCCTGGCCGATTACAACGCCCAGCCCCCGCTCGGCTTCGGCGGCATCGAGGCCATGGACAAGGGCAAGGACCGGCACGGCAAGAAGGTCTTCGGCGCCCTCGGCATCGGCGGCCTGAAGCTCAAGCTCCACCGCGCCTGCGTCGGCCAGCTCTTCGACAACACCGAGCAGGTGCTCGATGCCGAGGAGATCTACGCGCTCGCCAAGAAGATGGCCTGAGGAGACGTCCATGGCCGAGCACGACACGATCGCGACGTTTCTCGACGGGCTGGCCTCCTCCAGCCCGACGCCGGGCGGCGGCGGGGCCGCCGCGATCTCGGGGGCGATGGGTGCGGCCCTGGTCTCGATGGTCTGCAACCTGACGATCGGCAAGAAGAAGTACGTCGAGGTCGAGGCCGACCTCAAGGACGTGCTCGCCAAGTCCGAGGGGCTGCGTGTCGCCCTCACCGGCATGATCGCCGAGGACGTCGCGGCCTTCGACGCGGTGATGGGCGCCTACGGCCTGCCCAAGGCCAGCGACGACGAGAAGGCGGCCCGCGCCGAGGCGATCCAGGCGGCGCTCAGGACGGCCACCGACGTGCCGCTCGCCTGCTGCCGGGCCTGCCGCGCGGTGATCGACCTCGCGGCGATCGCGGCCGACAAGGGCAATCTCAACGTGATCAGCGACGCGGGCGTCGCGGTGCTCTCGGCCTATGCGGGTCTGCGCAGCGCCGCGCTCAACGTCTACATCAACGCCAAGGGCCTCGACGACCGCGAATTCGCCGACGAGCGGCTGGAGGAACTTGAAGGGTTGCTGTCCGACGCCGCGGCACTGAACGAACGGGTCTACGAGGTGGTCAAGGCGAAAGTCGTCTGATCGCCGGCGCAAGATCAGGCCCCCGATCCGACGGATCGGGGGCCGTTTTGTTTCAAGATCTTCTCTGCTCACCGGGGCTATCTTGCGGTGCAGCATTGAATACAGGCGCCATCCGCGTTGCCTTCAAGGTGAACTCAATGCGCGCGTGAAAAAATTTGACCTCTCCGGGTGCTCCCATGAAACAAAACTTGGGCGTACACCCTGTTCAAGAACACAGGAGGAGGCGCGAATGGACGTCCACGAGTACCAGGCCAAGGAGCTTCTCGCGAGCTTCGGCGTCGCGGTCCCGAAGGGCGCGGTGGCCTTCAGCCCGGATCAGGCGGTCTACGCGGCAACCGAACTCGGCGGCTCGTTCTGGGCGGTGAAGGCCCAGATCCATGCGGGCGCCCGCGGCAAGGCCGGCGGGATCAAGCTCTGCCGCACCTACAACGAGGTGCGCGACGCCTCCCGCGAATTGCTCGGCAAGCGCCTCGTCACCCTCCAGACCGGCCCCGAGGGCAAGCCGGTCCAGCGCGTCTATGTCGAGACCGCCGACCCGTTCGAGCGCGAGCTCTATCTCGGCTACGTCCTCGACCGGAAGGCCGAGCGCGTGCGCGTCATCGCCTCGCAGCGCGGCGGCATGGACATCGAGGAGATCGCCGCGATCGAGCCGGAGGCGCTGATCCAGGTGGTGGTCGAGCCGGCGGTGGGCCTGCAGCAGTTCCAGGCCCGCGAGATCGCCTTCCAGCTCGGGCTCAACATCAAGCAGGTCTCGGCCGCGGTGAAGACCATCATGAACGCCTACCGGGCGTTCCGCGACTGCGACGGCACGATGCTGGAGATCAACCCGCTCGTCGTCACCAAGGACGACCGCGTGCTGGCGCTCGACGCCAAGATGTCCTTCGACGACAACGCCATGTTCCGCCGCCGCAACATCGCGGACATGCACGATCCCTCGCAGAGCGACCCGCGCGAGGCCCAGGCCGCCGAGCACAACCTCAGCTACATCGGGCTCGAGGGGGAGATCGGCTGCATCGTCAACGGCGCCGGCCTCGCCATGGCCACCATGGACATGATCAAGCACGCGGGCGGCGAGCCGGCGAACTTCCTCGACGTCGGCGGCGGCGCGAGCCCCGAGCGCGTCGCCACGGCCTTCCGGCTCGTCCTGTCGGACAAGAACGTCAAGGCGATCCTCGTCAACATCTTCGCGGGCATCAACCGCTGCGACTGGGTCGCAGAGGGCGTGATCAAGGCGGCCCGCGAGGTGAAGATCGAGGTGCCGCTGGTGGTGCGGCTCGCCGGCACGAACGAGGAGGCCGGCCGCAAGATCCTCGCCGAGAGCGGCCTCGACCTCATCACCGCCGACACCCTGTCGGAGGCCGCCCGCAAGGCCGTCGAGGCCTGCGACGCGGCCAAGGCCCGCGCCACCGCCAACCGCTGAACGATCGGGAGGGAGATCACCCCATGAGCATTCTCATCGACGAGAAGACCCCGATCATCGTCCAGGGCATCACGGGCGACAAGGGCACGTTCCACGCGCGTGAGATGCTGGAATACGGCTCGAACGTCGTCGGCGGCGTCACCCCCGGCAAGGGCGGGCGCTCGCATCTCGGCCTGCCGGTGTTCAACACCGTCAAGGAGGCGGTGGAGGCCACGGGCGCCACCACGTCGATCACCTTCGTGGCCCCGCCCTTCGCCGCGGACGCCATCATGGAGGGCGCCGATGCCGGGCTGAAGCTCGTCTGCTCCATTACCGACGGCATCCCGGCCCAGGACATGATGCGGGTGAAGCGCTACCTGATGCGCTACCCCAAGGACCGCCGCACCCTGGTGGTGGGCCCGAACTGCGCCGGCATCATCTCGCCCGGCAAGTCGATGCTCGGCATCATGCCCGGCCACATCTACCTGAAGGGCAACGTCGGGGTGATCTCGCGCTCCGGCACCCTCGGCTACGAGGCCGCCGCGCAGATGAAGGCGCTCGGCATCGGCATCTCGACCTCGGTCGGCATCGGCGGCGACCCGATCAACGGCTCCTCGTTCCTCGACCATCTCGCCCTGTTCGAGAAGGATCCGGACACCCAGGCGGTGCTGATGATCGGCGAGATCGGCGGCCCGCAGGAGGCCGAGGCCTCGGCCTGGATCCGCGAGAACATGTCGAAGCCCGTGATCGGCTTCGTGGCCGGCCTCACCGCCCCGAAGGGGCGCCGCATGGGGCACGCCGGCGCCATCATCTCGGCCACCGGCGACAGCGCCGCCGAGAAGGCCGAGATCATGCGCTCCTACGGCCTCACCGTGGCGCCCGATCCGGGATCCTTCGGAGAGACGGTGGCGCAGGTGATGAAGCGCGCGGCCTGAGCGGCCGCCACGCCCTCCTCCCCGTCGGGAGGAGGGCCCGCAGCGGCGCGACCCGTCGCCCGCTCACGAGAAAACCCCTCAAGGAGGTCGCCCCGATGCCCGCCACGCTCCATGCGGTGCCCGCGGCCGTGACAGAGGCCGCCTTCGCGCCCCCGGTGATCACCGGGACCTCCGCGAAGGAACCGCTCGACATCCTGTTCCACGCCCTGCTCGACGTGGCGCGCCGCCACGAGCCCGAGCTCGAGGCGGTGCTGCACGGCACCGCCGACATCTCGCGCTTCACGCCCGAGATGCTGGCCCGCGCCCTGCAGGTGCAGGGGATCTGGTTCCAGCTCATCTCGATCGCCGAGCAGAACGCGGCCATGCGCCGACGGCGCCAGATCGAGCGCTGCGACGGGCGCGAGGCGCTCGGCGGCTCCTTCGCCAAGGTGCTGTCGGAGGCCGCCCGCAGCGGCATCAAGGCGCCCCAGATCCAGGCCCTGCTCAAGGACCTGCGCATCCGCCCGACGATCACGGCGCATCCCACCGAAGGCAAGCGCGTCACCGTGCTGGAGAAGTTCCGCCGGATCTACCTCGTGCTGCGCGAATTGGAGATGCCGCGCTGGACCGAGCGCGAGCGCAACGGCCTGATGAACGAGCTGCGTGCACAGATCGAGCTGGTCTGGATGACCGGTGAGCTGCACCTCGAGAAGCCCACCGTCGAGCGCGAGGTCGCCTGGGGGCTGCACTTCTTCGACGAGACGCTGTTCGAGATGCTGCCCGAGGTGATGTATTCGCTGGAGGAGGCGCTGGCGCGCCACTATCCCGACGAGACCTTCGAGGTGCCGCCCTTCTTCCAGTTCGGCTCCTGGATCGGCGGCGATCGCGACGGCAACCCCTACGTCACCGCGAGCGTCACCCGCGAAACCCTGAAGCGCAACGCGCTGGCCTCGCTCTGCCGCTACCGCGACGGCCTGCTGCATCTCGGGCGCATGCTCTCGCTGACCGAGCGCGCGCTGCCGGTGCCCGAGGCCTTCCGGCAGGAGCTCGCCCGCCAGCTCGCCGAGAGCAACGACGCCCGGGCGATCACCGGCCGCAACCCCGGCGAGGCCTATCGCCAGTTCCTGACCTGCGTGCTGCGCAAGCTCGAGGCCACCATCGAGCGCAATTCTGGCGGCCGCCCGGCCGGGCCGGACTATCCGAGCGCGGACGGGCTCATCAACGACCTGCGTGTGCTGGAGAAGGGCCTCGCCGACGCCAAGTGCACGGGGCTCGCCACCGACCTCGTGCGCCCGGTGCGCCGGATGGTCGAGATCTTCCGCTTCTCGACGGTCCGCCTCGACCTGCGCGAGAACACCACCCGCACCACCGAGACCCTGCGGGCGCTGTGGGCGCAGCAATTCGGCGGCCGGCCCGCGCCCGAGCCCGATTCCCCGGCCTGGCGCGACTGGCTGCTCTCGGAACTCGCCACCCCGCGCAACCCCGACCGCAGCTTCGACGACCTGCCGGACGCCGCCCGCGAGACGCTGGCCACCTTCGCGCTGGTGGGCGAGATGCGGGACTCCCTCGACCGCGAGGCCTTCGGCGCCTTCGTGCTGTCGATGACGCGCTCCGTCGAGGACGTGCTCGGCGCCTACCTGCTGGCCAAGGAGGCCGGCCTCTACCTCGACACGGCGGGCACCGAGATCTGCCCCCTGCCGATCGTGCCGCTGTTCGAGACCATCGACGACCTGCGCGCCGCGCCGGCCATCATGAAGGAGTTGCTCGCCACCCCGGTGGTGCGCCGGTCCACCCGCTGGCAGGGCGGCGTCCAGGAGGTGATGATCGGCTACTCGGATTCGAACAAGGACGGCGGCTTCGTCGCCTCGAACTGGGAGCTCTACAAGGCGCAGGCCCGGCTCACCGCGCTCGGGCGCGACATGGGCGTGCCGATCGCCTTCTTCCACGGGCGCGGCGGCTCGGTCAGCCGCGGCGGGGTGCCGACGCATCGGGGCATCGCGGCCCAGCCGCCGGGCTCGATCAACGGGCGCTTCCGCATCACCGAGCAGGGCGAGGTGGTCTCGTTCAAATACGCCAACCGGGGCACGGCCGCGTACCAGATGGAGCTGCTCGCGGCCTCGGTGTTCGAGCACGCGCTCACGAGCGAGCGCAGCATCGGCCGCAACGGCGCCGCCCGGCTCGGGGCCGACGACGCGCTGGAGGCTCTGTCGGGCGCCTCCCGGGCGGCCTACGTCAACCTGCTGCAGACGCCCGGCCTGGTCGACTACTTCCAGGCCGCGAGCCCCCTCGACGAGATCGCGCTGCTCAATATCGGCTCGCGGCCGGCCCGCCGCTTCGGCGCGCGCTCGCTGGGCGACCTGCGGGCGATCCCCTGGGTCTTCGCGTGGTCGCAGAACCGGCACGTCGTCACCGGCTGGTACGGGGTGGGGTCCGGCATCCGCAGCTTCCTCGACGTGCGGGGCGCCGAGGGCGAGGCGCAGTTGCGGCGCCTGTTCGAGGAATCGCGCGTCCTGCGCCTCGTCCTCGACGAGGTCGAGAAGACGCTGCTGATGGTCGATCTCGGCATCGCCCGGGATTACGCCGGGCTCGTCGCCGACGCGGAGATCCGCGACCGCATCTTCGGGATGGTGGAGGCCGAGTACGCGTTGACCCGCGAGATGGTGCTGCGGGTGAGCGGCGGCAGCGAGCTGGCCGAGCGCTTCCCCCTGTTCCGCGACCGTCTGCAGGGCCGCCTGCCGACGATCAATCAAGTGAGCCGCGAGCAGGTCGAGCTGCTGCGCCGCTTCCGCCAGGAGAGCGACGACGACCGCCGCGAGGCTGTGAAGTCGGCGCTGCTCCTCTCGATCAACTGCATCGCCGTGGGCTTCGGCGCGACGGGCTGAGACGGAGGCGCCCGCCCTGTCGCGCGGGCCGCCGGACTCCATGTTGTACCCGGATGCCCGGACGCTCTAAGCGGGTTTCGCACAGGTGGTCCCCGGTTTTGCGAGAAGAACCTGCGCCGCATCGGGAGCCTCGCTCGACGACGCATCGGCTCGCCGACGCAGAGACGGCCTAGCCGCGCGCAAGCCGGGCGGCGTCGGAACGCTTTCATCAGGAGAGAGACACAGATCATGAGCTTCACCCTCATCCAGCAGGCCAAGCCCCGCCTGCACCGCTCCGAACTCGCGGTGCCGGGCTCGAACCCGACCTTCATGGAGAAGTCGGCCACCTCGGCCGCGGACGTGATCTTCCTCGACCTCGAGGACGCGGTCGCCCCCGACGACAAGGAGCAGGCCCGCAAGAACATCATCCAGGCCCTGAACGAGATCGATTGGGGCACCAAGACCATGATGATCCGCATCAACGGTCTCGACACCCACTACATGTACCGCGATGTCGTGGACATCGTGGAGGCTTGTCCGCGCCTCGACATGATCCTGATCCCCAAGGTCGGCGTGCCGGCCGACGTCTACGCTATCGACGTGCTCGTCACGCAGATCGAGCAGGCCAAGAAGCGCGAGAAGAAGCTCGGCTTCGAGGTGCTGATCGAGACCGCGCTCGGCATGGCCAATGTCGAGGCGATCGCCACCTCCTCCAAGCGCCTGGAGGCGATGTCCTTCGGCGTGGCCGACTACGCCGCCTCCTGCCGCACCCGCTCGACCGTGATCGGCGGCGTCAACCCCGACTATTCCGTGCTCACCGACAAGGACGAGGCCGGCAAGCGCGAGACGCACTGGCAGGACCCGTGGCTGTTCGCTCAGCAGCGCATGCTGGTGGCCTGCCGCGCCTATGGCCTGCGCCCGATCGACGGCCCGTTCGGCGACTTCTCGGATCAGGACGGCTACCTCTCGGCCGCCCGCCGCTGTGCCGCCGCCGGCTACGAGGGCAAGTGGGCGATCCATCCCTCGCAGATCGAGCTCGCCAACGAGGTGTTCACGCCCTCCGAGAAGGAGGTCGAGAAGGCCCGCCGCATCCTCGTGGCCATGGACGAGGCCGCCAAGGCCGGCCGCGGCGCGGTGGCCCTCGACGGCCGCCTCATCGACATCGCCTCGATCCGCATGGCCGAGGCGCTGATCGAGAAGGCCGACGCGATGTCGGGTAAGTAAGGCCGGCGCCATCGGTCGCGGAGACGGCCGCCGGACGGGATCCGGCGGCCGTTTCTTTTTGGCGGCACCGGTGCGAGGCCGGCGCCGTTTCTACCGGGGCGCGCCAATGCCGCGCCCGACACCCGGCGCCGGTCGGCGCCCAAACCGGAGAGTTTCATGCACGTCACGATCGATCAGGCCGAGACCGCGATCCGTGCGGCCCGCGACAAGGCCGTCGAACTCGGCACACAGATGTGCATCGCCGTGGTCGATTCCGGCGGAAACCTGAAGGCGTTCTACCGGATGGACGATGCCTGGGTCGGCTCCATCGACATCGCGCAGAAGAAGGCCAAGACGGCGGTGTTCTTCGGCATGAAGACCGGCCAGATCGGGCAGCTCTCCCAGCCCGGCGGCTCGCTCTACGGCATCGAGCACTCGAACGACGGTCTCATCACCTTCCCGGGCGGCATCCCGATCGTCGACGCGGAGGGCGTGATGTCGGGCGCGATCGGCGTCAGCGGCTCGACGGTGGAGAACGACGAGACCGTGGCCGAGGCAGGCGCCCGCGCGGTCGGCCAGACCGAACTCCCGGCCCATCCCTGGCGCACGTGAGCGGGATCCGGTTTCCGGCGTCTCCGACAACCGACGGTTAAGGCTACCCCCGTATCACCGGATCACTGCCGGCCACCGATCGGGGAGCACGACCGATGAACCGTGAACAACTCGCCGATGCCCTGCGCCGCCTCGTGGCGACCCAGGTCGAGGATATCGAGCGGGCCGTGAAGGACGGTCACAAGACCATCGCGCTCAACGAGCTGGCGGACCTGAACCGCCAGCTCAAGGCCTTCGCGGCGGCCCTGAAGAAGGCGCCCGTTCGCGCCTGAGCCGAGCGGCCTTGCGCCGGCGGGCCGACGCTTCCTCCGCGCGCCGACCTGTCCGACGGAGTGGGGGCGGTTCGGCGACGGGAGGCGCGGCACAGCAAGGGGCTGGAGCCGTGCCCTGTCGCGGAGCGATCGGGACCGGCTCCAGAGCGTTGCTGGCGCCGGTTTTCATCGCGCAACCGGCGCCTACCTTCGCCAACCCGCTTCCGTCAAGCGAACCCGGATACGGCGCGGGCCCCGCTTCCCGAAGAAGCGGGGCCCGTCCGAGTCCGGCCTACCAGCGCGGCCCGTCCCAGTGCCTGTACGGGATGTCCGCGGGCGGGCGCGGCCCGTCGAAATCCGGCCTGCCGAAATCCGATCCCTCGAAGCGCGGCCCGCCGAAATGCCGCTGCGGCGGCCCGCGGTCGTCCGGCTCGTCGCAGACGCGGACGCGTCGGATCACCGGTTCGCCGTCGGCGTCGAAGCGGCGCTTCACGAAGACCCGGCAGGATTCCGGCGCCGGTACGAAGCGGGGACCGGCGCTGAAGCGGGGCGCGCGCAGCACCGGCTCCGGCGGCGGGCGATGCTCGTAGCCCTCGGCCTCGTCGGGGCGGGGCGGGTAGGGGCCGTCGAAATCGGCGGCCTGCGCCGTCGCGGCTGTGAGCACCAGGGCGACGAGCCCTGCAACGCGAATCCTGTTCGACACGGGGTGTCATCCTCTCGAGCCATCGATGGCGGGATCCTGCGCCGTGATGGCTGAACGGCCGCGAAAGGCGGTTGTCCACAACCGTTCATGCAACGGCCCCGCGAGCCTTGACCGAACCGGTTCGACCGTGGCGTGTTCTTGTTATGTTCACGCATGGATTCGCGATGCCTCCGCGCCCGACGACGCCGTCCCCCGCTCCGTCCGTCGACACGATCATGGCTGCCTATCTGGCGGCGGCGGAGGGCGATGCCGTGCTGGCGATGCGCCGGGTCATCAGCGACGCGCTGACCGACCTCTGCGAGGCCGAACGGCGCACGCTGCGACGCGACCGCCTGATCTCCCGAGGCTACGTGCGCGGCGGCCTGGAGCAGGACGCGGAGGGCGGGTGAGCGGCCTCAATCCGGCTCCGTGCCCTCGACCTCCCGCGTCTCCTCCACCTCGGGCGCCACTTGGCCGAAATTCAGCACCGCCACCAGGGTGACGCCGCCGAAGACGTTGCCGATCAGCGTCGGCAGGAAGAAGCGCCAGAGATAGTCGCCCATCGTGGCCGCGCCCGTGACCACGAGGTAGAAGGCCTCGACCGAGCCCGCCACCACGTGCGCGAGGCCGCAGAGGGCAACGAGCCACGTCATCAGGATGATGACGAGGGTGGCCGCCGTGCCGGTCGCAGGCAGGATCCAGACCATCAAGGCGATGATCCAGCCGGCGAAGACCGCCTTCACCATCGTGGCGCCGAACCCGAACGCTATGGTGGTGTGGCTGATCTCGGCGAAGGCCGCCTGAACCTCCGGCGGGAAGGCGCCCGAATGGGCGATCGTCGCGGCGATGGCCGCGGTCGCCAGGATGTTGCCGGCGAGCACGATGCCCCAGAGCCGCAGGACCCGCCACGCGGTCTTCGCCGTGCGGTCGTGCAGCAGGGGCAGGACCGGGGTGATGGTGTTTTCGGTGAACAATTGCTGGCGCCCGAGCACCACCACGAGGAAACCCACGGCGTAGCCCATGGTGGTGATGACCTTCGTCCAGTCCCCGCTGGGCAGGTGCGCCGAGAGCACGCCCGGCACGATCAGCGACAGGGCGATGCTCAGGCCCGCCGCGAAGGCCGACAGGAACAGGGCGCCCCCATGGCGGCGCAACTCCTCGTTGCCGTTGGCGCGGATGACCTCGTGCAGCACGTAGGCGTCGGGCCGGCTGATCGACGAGACGGTCTCCTCGCGCTCGGTGCGTTTGGCGCGCTGCTCGCCCGTCTCGTCCCCGTTCATGCCGCTCCCTGAATCTGCCGGTCTCGCTCGGACAACCTCCGACGCGCGGTTCGGTCTCAGCCCGCGAGGCGGGCGAGGAGCGCCTCGATCTCGGACCGGGCGCGCGCCAGGGCCTCGGTGTCCTTGCCCCGGACCACGATGCGGTTCTCGAAGCCGTTCTGGGTCATCGACGGGTAGGAGCCGACCGAGAGCTCCGGGTAGCGCGCGGCGATCTCGCCCAGGGCCGTCGCGTAATTGCCCTCCGGCACGCCGTGGGCGGCGACCGTCTCGGACAGGACCGGGGCGCCGCGGGCGAGCCCCGGCCCGACCGCGTCCAGCATCGCCTGCATGATCGCCGGCACGCCCGCCATGACGAAGACGTTGCCGATGCGGAAGCCCGGCGCCTTCGAGATCGGGTTCGGGATCAGGTCGGCCCCGTCCGGGATCCGGGCCATGCGCAGGCGCGCCGCGTTCAGATCCTCGGGCTTGTGGCGCTCCAGCAGCATCGCCTTGGCGCGCGGGTCGACGTCGATGCCGACGCCGAAGGCCTCGGCGACGCAATCGGCCGTGATGTCGTCGTGGGTCGGCCCGATGCCCCCGGTGGTGAACAGGTAGGTGTAGCGGGCGCGCAGCGCGTTGACCGCCTCGACGATCGCCGCGGCGACGTCGGGCACGATGCGGACCTCGCGCAGGTCGATGCCGCTCGCGGTGAGATACTCGGCGATGGTGCCGATGTTCTTGTCCTTCGTGCGGCCGGACAGGATCTCGTCGCCGATCACGAGGATCGCGGCGGTGACGGCGGTGGAATCGGTGGTCATGAGGGTCCGGGCCTGTGCGTGTTCCCCCGCAGATAGCGCGCGCAGTGCGGTCCGACCAAGCGGCGCGGCCGTCTTCCCCGCCGGCGGGACATTCCGTAAGGGCCGGCGCATGGATTTTCCCGCCCCGCTCCTCGAAGGCCGGTTGCTGCAGCGCTACAAGCGCTTCCTCGCCGACGTCGAACGCCCCGACGGCAGCCGCATCACCGCCCATTGTGCCAACCCGGGCGCGATGCTGGGGCTCGCCGTGCCGGGAAGCCCGGTGCTGCTCTCGGTCTCCGACAACCCGGCGCGCAAGCTCCGCCATTCCTGGGAACTGGTGGAGGCGGACCTGCCCGGCGGCCCGCAATGGGTCGGCATCAACACGATGCGGCCGAACGCCCTCGTGGCCGAGGCGTTTCGCGCCGGCCGGCTCGCCCCGCTCGCCGGCTACGCGACCCTGCGGCCCGAGGTCCGCTACGGCGCCGCGAGCCGCGTCGACTTCGTGGCGGAGGCCGAGGGCCAGGGGCCCTGCCACGTCGAGGTCAAGAACTGCCACCTGATGCGCCGTCCCGGCCTCGCCGAGTTCCCCGACTGCAAGGCGGCGCGCAGCGCCCGCCACATGCGCGAGCTCGCCGGCATCGTGCGGGCCGGCGGCCGGGCGATGGTGATCGTGGTGGTGCAGATGCGGGCCGAGGCCTTCGACGTCGCCCGCGATCTCGATCCCGCCTTCGATCAGGCCTTTCGCGAGGCCCGGCAGGCCGGCGTCGAGGCCTACGCCTATCGCTGCCGGGTCGGGCCCGCGGGCGTCACGATCGCCGAGGCGATTCCGGTGGTCGCGCCGGTCTGACGCATTCCGCATCGTCTCGCGGCGACCCGGGCGCCCCTTCGGCGGGCGTAGACCTAATCCGCGTCGCGCCGGAAGATCAGGTTCAGCCGGGTGCGCGTCAGCTCGCGGTAGCCGTGGCCGGCCAGGAGCTTGGGCAGGTCGAGCTGCCACTGGTCGGTGCCGTTCTCGGCCACGATCATTCGGGGCAGCAGCGCGGGCGGGGCTTGGCTCAGGAACGGTTCGAGGATGAGATCCTCGGCCCCCTCCACGTCGAGCTTCAGCGCGTCGATCCGGGTCAGGCCCTCACCCCGCACGAGGCCGAGCAGGGTCACCGCGGGCACGCGGATCTGGGCGCCCTCGTTGGTGCCCACGATCTTGAGGCTCGATTCGCCGCGATTGCGCGGATCGACGAACAGCGTCAGTTCGCCCGCCTTGTCGGCCACCGCGCAGGCCACCGCCTTCACCGTGTGGAAGGCGTTCTGGGCGATGTTGTAGCTCAGCCGGTCGAACACGTCGGGCTGCGGCTCCACCGCGACGATGCGGGCGGTCGGGCCCGCGAAGGCCGCCACGAACAGCGTGTAGGCGCCGATATTCGCCCCGATGTCGATGAAGACGCAGCCCGGCTCGAGATGCTCGCGCAGCACCGCGCGCTCCTCCGGATCGAAGAATTGCGGCGTGAACAGCACCTTCTTCTCGCAATTGTTGTTGTAGGGGTGCAGCCGCATCCGCGCCCCGAAGCGCTCGACGTCGAGGGGCTTGCCGCCGAGCAGCGAGATCGCGATCCGGCGCAGGAACAGGGCGAGGCGCCGCCCCGTCCACGAGCCGGCCGGGATGCGTGCGGTCCGCCGGGCGATCGCGGCCACGAGGCCGGCCGGGGCGTAGGTGCCGAAGGGCGCTATGTCTTTCATCGCGCGGCGTGATGACAGCCGAACCCGTCCGCGGCAAGCGGCCCCGCATTGCCCCGGCGGCCCGCGCCGTTCTAAGCGGGGCGCACGGGACCACCGGCGCGGGTTTTTCCAAGATGCAGAGCTTCGATTCGGACGGCGTGCGAATCGCCTATATCGACGAGCCGGCGGTCGGCGGCAGCGGCGCGCCGATCCTCCTGATCCACGGCTTCGCCTCGAACCACGCGGTCAACTGGGTCAACACCCTCTGGGTCCGCACGCTGACGCGCGCCGGCTACCGCACCATCGCGCTCGACAATCGCGGCCACGGCGAGAGCGAGAAGCTCTACGATCCGGCGCTCTACAGCTCGGAGCACATGGCCGGCGATGCCCTGCGGCTCCTCGATCATCTCGGCATCGCGCGGGCCGACGTGATGGGCTACTCGATGGGCGCCCGCATCAGCGCCTTCCTCGCCCTCGACCATCCGGGCCGGGTGCGCTCGCTGATGATCGGCGGGCTCGGGCTCCATCTCGTCGAGGGGCGGGGCCTGCCCGAGGGCATCGCCGAGGCGCTCGAGGCGCCCCGCGGCGCGCCCGCCCCGAATCCCACGGCCGCGGCCTTCCGCACCTTCGCCGAGCAGACCCGCAGCGATCTGCGGGCGCTCGCCGCCTGCATGCGCGGCTCGCGCCAGACCCTGTCGCGCGCCGAGGTCTCGCAGATCGAGACGCCCACCCTCGTCTCGGTCGGCACCCTGGACACGGTGGCGGGCTCCGGGCCCGGTCTCGCCGCCCTGCTGCCGGACGCCCGCGCCCTCGAGATCCCGGGTCGCGACCACAGCACGGCGGTCGGCTCCAAGGAGCACAAGGACGGCGTTCTGGCCTTCCTGGCGGCGCAACCCTGACGGGGCGAGCGATCACGCCTCCGCGGGTTCCGCTTCCTCGGCATGCGCGCGCAGGTGGTCGATGAAGGCCCGGAGCGCCGGCGCCATCTGGCGCTGGCGCGGGAAGCAGAGGTGATAGCCCGGGAACGGGGCCGACCAGCGCTCGAGCAGCGGCACGAGCCGGCCGGCGGAGACGAAGGGGCGCGCCGTCCTCTCCACCGTGAACGCGATGCCGACGCCGGAGAGCGCCGCGCGCAGGGCGAGACCCTTGCTGCTCACGATCAGCGGTCCCTCCACGGCGACTTCGAACCAGCGCCCGTCCTCGTAGAACTCCCAATCGTAGGGCGTGCTGCGGCCGGGCCAGCGCCAGCGGATGCAGCGATGGCCGAGAAGATCCCGCGGCGTGTCCGGGCGGCCGTGCCGGGCGAGGTAATCCGGGGCGGCCACCGCGATCTGGCGGAGGTCCGGGCCGAGGCGCACGGCCACCATGTCCTGCGCGATCACCTCGCCGATGCGGAGCGCCGCGTCGAAGCCGCGTGCCACCACGTCCACCACCGCGTCGTCCAGGGTGACGTCGAGAATTACCTCGGGATAGCGCGCGTGGAACGCGGCGAGCGCCGGTTCGAGGTAGAGCCGTCCGGCCGCCCGTGAGGCGTGGATTCGCACCGTGCCGGACGGCTGCTCGCGGTAGCGGCTGACCTGCCCCACCGCCATTCCGAGTTCGGCCAGGACGGGGCGTACGCGCCGAAGCAGGTTCTCGCCCGCGTCCGAGAGCGCGACGCTGCGCGTCGTCCGGTTGAGCAGGCGGATCCCCACCCGGTCCTCGAAGGCCCGGATGGTCTGGCTGAGCGCCGAGGGCGAGACGCCGAGGGCCTCGGCGGCCCGGCTGAAGCTGAGCGCCTCCGCCACCGCCACGAAGGCGCGCAGATGGGCGAAGTCGCTGCCGGTGATGATCGGATCCATGCCGCGCAGCGGATCATCATGAAGCTGAACTTACAAGTCCTGTGAGGAAAAGCGCCATTCCGTGGCCGGTGCCCCTGCGCGATGGAGGAGCCGCACACGGAGGATCGACATGACGGCATGGTTCATCACCGGCATCTCGCGGGGGCTCGGGAAGGCGCTGGCGGAGGCGGCCCTGGGGCGCGGCGACACGGTCGTGGGGACCGTTCGCACGGGCGATCCGCAGATCGACCCGCAGAGCGGGACGCTCCACCTGCTGCGGCTCGATCTCGCCGATGCGGGCGCGATCGATGCCGCGGTCGCGGAGGCGTTCCGGCTGGCGGGGGATCGCCTCGATGTCATCGTCAACAATGCGGGCTACGGCCTGCTCGGGGCGATCGAGGCGGCGACCGATGCCGAGGTGGAGCAATTGTTCGCGGTCGACGTCTTCGGGCCGTTCCGGGTGATCCGCGCGGCGCTCCCGCGCCTGCGGGCGCAGGGCTCGGGACACATCGTCAACGTGACCTCGATCGCCGGACGGGCGCCCGGCGTCGGGGCCGGACTCTACGGGGCGGCGAAGTTCGCCCTGGAGGGTCTGTCGCAGACCCTGGCGCAGGAGGTCGAGCCCTTCGGCATCCGGGTGACCGCGGTGGCGCCCGGCGCTTTCCGGACCGACTTCCTGTCGGCCCACTCGATCCGCCATTCCGACCGGGCGCCCGGCGAGTCCGTCTACGGCGCCAGCGTCGGGCAAAGGATGGCGGCCTTCGACGGGATGGTGGGCCGGCAGGTCGGCGATCCGGTCCGGGCGGCGCAGGCGATCCTCGCCGTCGTCGATGCGCCCGAGCCGCCACTCCACCTGCTGCTCGGGTCCGACGCGCTCGCCCGGGCGCAGCGCCAGCGCGACGCGATGCAGAGCGAGATGGCACGCTGGACCGAACTCACCCTGAGCACGGATCATCCGGCGGGCGCTTGAGGCCCCTCAGGCCGCGCCACACCGATCCCGAGCGGTGCGTTCGCTGGATGACCGGACCGCGACGGCCGGCGTCAACTCTTCAGCCGGTAGCCGGTGCGGAAGATGTAGGTGACGAGCCCGAGGCAGATGGCCAGGAACAGGAACGTCATGCCGAGGCTCACGCCGATGCTGACGTCGGCCTGGCCGAAGAAGCTCCAGCGGAAGCCGCTGATCAGGTAGACCACCGGATTGATCAGGCTCAGGGCGCGCCAGAACGGCGGCAGCATCTCGATGGCGTAGAAGCTGCCGCCCAGGAAGGTCAGCGGCGTGACGATGAGGAGCGGCACGAGCTGCAGCTTCTCGAATCCGTCCGCCCACAGGCCGATGACGAAGCCGAACAGGCTGAAGGTCACGGCGGTCAGCACGAGGAAGCCCATCATCCAGAGCGGGTGATCGATGCGCAGGGGCACGAACAGGGCCGCCGTCGCCAGGATGATCAGGCCGATCAGGATCGATTTCGAGGCCGCCGCTCCGACATAGCCGATCACCACCTCGACCGGCGAGATCGGAGCCGACAGGATCTCGTAGATCGTGCCGGCGAAGCGCGGGAAGTAGATGCCGAAGGAGGCGTTGGCGATGCTCTGCGTCAGCAGCGAGAGCATGATCAGCCCCGGCACGATGAACAGCCCGTAGGGCACGCCGTCCACCACCTGCAGCCGCGAGCCGATCGCCGCGCCGAAGACCACGAAGTAGAGCGACGTCGAGATCACAGGCGCCAGGATGCTCTGCATCGCCGTGCGCCAGAAGCGGTTCATCTCGAACGCGTAGATGGCGCGGACTGCCGGCCAGTTCATGGTGGTCATGCCTGCTCCCGGACGAGGCCGACGAAGATATCCTCCAGGGAGCTCTGCCGGGTCTGGAGATCGGTGAAGGTGATGCCCGCGGCGGAGAGATCGGTGAGGAGCCGCGTGATGCCGGTGCGCTCGGCCTTGGTGTCGTAGGTGTAGACCAGCTCGCGCCCGTTGCCGGCGATCTCCAGCGCCCGCCCGGCGAGCGCCTCGGGCAGCGCCGCCAGCGGCTCGGAGAGCTGCAGGCTGAGCTGTTTGCGCCCGAGCTTGCGCATCAGCTCGGCCTTCTCCTCGACCAGGATGATGCGGCCCTTCCGGATCACGCCGATCCGGTCGGCCATCTCCTCGGCCTCCTCGATGTAGTGCGTGGTCAGGATCACGGTGACGCCCTGATCGCGCAGGCGCCGCACGAGGCGCCACATGTCCTGGCGCAGCTCGACGTCGACGCCCGCCGTCGGCTCGTCGAGGAACAGCACGCGGGGCTCGTGGGACAGCGCCTTGGCGATCAGCACGCGGCGCTTCATGCCGCCCGAGAGCTGCATCATCCGGCTGTCGCGCTTCTCCCACAGCGACAGCTCGGTGAGGATCCGCTCGATATGGGCCGGGTCCTTGCGCAGGCCGAACAGGCCGCGGGTGAAGCTCACCGTCTTGATCACCGTCTCGAAGGCGTCGGTGGTCAGCTCCTGGGGCACGAGCCCGATCGTGGCCCGCGCCTGCCGGTAGTCGCGGGCGATGTCGTGGCCGTCGACCGTCACCGTGCCGGTGCTCGCCGTGACGATGCCGCAGACGATGTTGATCAGGGTCGACTTGCCGGCCCCGTTCGGTCCGAGCAGCGCGAAGATCTCGCCCCGCGTGATCGCGAGGTTGATGTCGCTGAGCGCGGACAGGCCGGACGCGTAGGTCTTCGACAGGTTCTGGATCGAGAGGATCGGCTGCATCGCTCTTGGGGTGTCCGGTGCGGCGTCCGGGACCGGATCCGCCCTGCATCATGGCGGGCGCGAGGGCCGAAGCAGGGTCGCCTCGTTAATCCCGGCCCCGGATCCGGGCGGTGCCAAAGGGCACGTGCCGGACCGGGAAGGGGCCGGAAACGCGACGAGCCGCCCGGAGGCGGCTCGCGACAGGATCGACGGCGTCTAGGCTCAGGCCCGCATGCGAGTCCGGACCTCGCCGAGGCTGGTGCGGATGAGGCCCTGCGCGGCCTCGCCCTGCATGCGCTCGCGCAGGATGGTCTCCGAGACGCGGATCGCGGCGTCGGCCGCCGCGGCGCGGACCTGGGCCTCCGCCTGCGCCTCGGCCTGGGCGATCTTGACCTCGGCGGCCTTGGTGCGGCGGGTGACGAAATCGTTCAGGCGCTGGTGGCCCTCGTCGGCGATGCGCTGGGCTTCCTCGCGGGCGCTCGCCACGATGGTCTCGGCCTCCTTCTCGGCCTCGGAGCGGCGGCGCTTGTAATCGGCCAGCACGGTGGCGGCCTCCTCGCGCAGGCGCTTGGCTTCATCGAGTTCGTGCCGGACGCGCTTGGCACGGGCGTCGAGCCCCTTGGTGATCGCACCGAAGGCACCGGCCTTGGCGGCGATCGCCAGGAAGATGACGAAGGCGACGGCGACCCAGAATTCCGCGGTGAGCAGCATGGCTTATCGATTCCGTCTCATAGCAAATCCGGATGATCCCCCTCGGGATGGCGGATTCGGGCTTCGCTCAAAAGCCGCGCGGGCTTGCCGGATACGACCCCGCTCCGATCGAGCGGGCGTCGTCTCAGTGCGCGGTCGCGGTCTGGTCGAGGGCGCGCGCGAGGCTCGCCGGGTCGGGCGCCTGGCCGGTCAGGCGCTCGACGATCGCCACGGCGGTCTCGCCCGCGATGGCGCGAACGTTGCCCATCGCCGCGTCGGTGCGGGTGCGGATGGTCGCCTCCGCGGCGGCGAGTTTCTGGTTCAGCTCGGCCTCGAGGGTCTTGCGCTTCGCCTCGGCTTCCGCGGTGAGGGCGTTGCGGGTCTCCTGGGCGATCTCGCGGGCCTTGCCCTGCGCGTCCCGCAGGGACTTCTCGTAGGCGGCGCCGGCCGTGTCGGCCTCGGATTTCATGCGCTGCGCCTCGTCGAGATCGCTCGACAAGCGGGTGGCGCGGTCGTGCAGGATGGCCTGGATCCGCGGCAGGGCGATCTTGGACATCAGGTAATAGAGCAGGCCGAAGGCCAGGGCGAGCCAGACGAGCTGCGCCAGGAAGGTGTGGCTCTCGAAGGGCGGAAAGGCGTGGTGATCCGCCGGGTGCAGGACCTCGCCGTGGCCCGCATACGTGTCGGTCCCGGCGGGCGGGGTGGTGAGAGGATTCGGCTGCGCCATGACCCCGTCCGTGAGGATGCTTGCGGGAAAGAGAATGAGCGCTCGCGCTGGAGGGCGGAGCGCTCGACCGGGCCGGCGGACCGGCCGAGACGATCCCTCCGCCGCGGCGCCGGGCGCCGGGGCGGGGATCGACCGCTGCTTAGACGGCGAACAGGAGCAGCAGCGCGACGAGCAGCGAGAAGATGCCGAGCGCCTCGGTCAGCGCGAAGCCGAGCAGCAGGTTGGTGCGCTGGCTGTCGGCCGCGGAGGGGTTGCGAAGCGCACCGGCGTAGAACTGGCCGAACAGGTTGCCGAGGCCGATGCCCGCGCCCGCCATGCCGAGGCAGGCGAGACCGGCGCCGATGTACTTCGCAGCGACGGGATCCATAGTAAGCTCCTGGAGTTTCGAACGATTTTCGTTACGGCGGAGGGAAGCCGACCGAGATCAGTGGCCGGGGTGAAGGGCGTCGGCGAGATAGACCGCCGTCAGCGTCGCGAAGACGTAGGCCTGGAGGGCCGCCACCAGAAATTCCAGTGCGGTCAACGCGATGGTGAGGAACAGGGGCAGCGGCGAGAGCACGCTCCAGGCTCCGGCGAGCAGCAGCTGCGCCACGAAGAAGGCGAAGATCTTGAGCGCGATGTGCCCCGCCAGGATGTTGGCGAACAGACGCACCGAGAGGCTGATCGGCCGCGACAGGAAGGAGACGATCTCGATCGGGACCATGATCAGCAGCAGGGGCTTCGGAACGCCCGAGGGAATGAACAGCCCGAGGAAATGGCTGCCGTGCTTCATCACCCCGTAGATCACCACGGTGGAAATCACCAGGGCTGCGAGCCCGAACGTGATGATCAGGTGGCTGGTGACCGCGAAGGCGTAGGGGATCATCCCGAACATGTTCAGCACGAGCACGAACATGAACAGCGAGAACACCAGCGGCAGGAAGCGCTGCTCCTTGTCGCCGGTCGCCTGGTGCAAGGTGTCGGCGATGAACTCGTAGAAAATCTCGGCGAGCGCCTGCATCCGCCCCGGGATCACCGAGCGGCCCGCCGTCGCCACGACCGTGATCAGCGCGATCACGCCGACGGCCGCGAACATGTAGAGCGCGGACTGGGTGAACGCGATCTCTTGGTGACCGATATGTCCGAGCGACACGAGCGGCTTCAGCTCGAACTGGTGGATCGGGTCGATGCTGGCCGCCATGCTCTGCTTCTGCTCCCTTCGTACCCGTGCGGCCGTTGAGGCCGTGCCCGGGCCGAGAACCCGATCGATCTTATGGTTGCCCCGGGCCCTTCCGGTCGTCCGACCGGTTGAAGCCCGACAGGCGCATGAGGTTGTAGACGCCCGTCACGAAGCCCAACATCAGGAATACGATCAAACCCCAGGGCTTCGTCCCGAGGAAATGATCGCAGATCCATCCGAGGATCCCGCCGGCGATGACCCCGGCGATGAACTCCGTCGAGAGCGTCATCGCCTGGCCGAGCGAGGATTGCGCAGACGACCCTGAACGCGGCGAAGGATCGGGAGCAGCCGCGGGCCGCTTCCGGTCGATCTGCGTCTCGAGACGTCTGAGCCTCGCGGAGAGTTCGCTGTCCGTCGGCGAGCGGTCCGCCTTCCCCTCGTCGCTTGCGTCGTTGCCGCTCACGGCGAAAACTCACATTGGCGAGAGGACGGGAACCGCTGCTTGCCCCCTTCAAGCGCGGCGCACCATAGTTTCGCCCCTATGGCGTGTCAAGGCGTCCGAAATACCAATCAAGACATTGCGCGGATTGAGGTTTCGGCGTTTTCGGGACGTCGCGCGGGCAGGTTTTCCGGGAAAGCTTCACCGGGGTCTCACGGGCCCCGGGAGCGGCTCTCCCGGGTGGGTCAGGCGCCGAGGATCGGCTTGATCACCTTCTCCATGCCCTCGATCGTCATCTCGCCCTTGTAGCGCTCGCCGTTGATGAAGAAGGTCGGCGTCGAATCGACCTTGAAGGTGTCGAGCCCGCGGCTCTTCACGGCGTTGACCGCCTCGTAGAGCTTCTGGTCCTTCAGGCAGGCCTCGAACTTCTCCTTCGAGAAGCCGGCTTGCTTCAGCATCTGCTCCAGCGCGTCGACCGGCTTCTGCTGGAAGGCCCAGGCCGGCTGCTGGTCGAAGAGCAGGTCGGTGATCGGATAGTATTTCGCGTCTCCATCGCAGCGCGCCAGCATGAAGGCCGCGGTGGCGAGCGGGTCGAGCGGGAACTCGCGCAAGGTGAAGCGCACCTTGCCGGTGTCGATGTAGCGCTCCTTCAGGGCCGGCCAGGTCGTGCGATGGAAGGCGGCGCAGTGCGAGCAGGTCATCGAGGCGTACTCGATGATCGTGACCTTGGCGTCTTTGGGTCCGAGCCAGACGTCGCCGAGCGGTCCCGGCTGCATCAGGGTCGAGAGATCCGCGCTCTGGGCGAGGGCCGGCAGGCCGAGCTTCGGCAGCAGGACGGCCGCGCCGACGGCGAGCCCGGTGAGTTTCAAAGCGTCGCGCCGCGTGATCATGTCGTGACTGGCTCCGCTGCGAGATCCGCCGGGATCCCTCGGTTGTCCTCGAATTGTCCCCCTGCGGTTAATCGTGCGCGCCGGGGCTGGCAAGGCGGCGCGTTTGCGCGGGCCTCAGCCGCGGCGGGCGGCCACCACCGCCAGGCCGAGCCGGTCGAGCGCGTCGCGCAGCCCGTCGTCGGGGATGTGCGAGACCGCGCGGGCGACCTCTCCGCGGCGGGCCGGATCGACCTCGGCCGGCCGCGCCGCTCGGCCCCGGATCCCGACGCGATCCTGCTTCAGCACGAGGCGGCCGACGCAGGCCCAGCCGTAATGGGCGTTGATGCGCTGGATCACCACGGGTGCGAGGTGCTGCAACTCGATCGCGAACACGCTCTCGACCTGCACCACCAGGGTGCCGGAATCGGGCGCCTCCGAGCCGGTCCGGCGCTTGCGCGGCCATTCGAGCTTGGCCGGCCGGCAGAACCGCGCGAGCCGCTCGCCGACGATGTCGGGCCAGGCCGCCAGGATGTCGGTCGAGGCGAAGCCCTGCGCGGCGAAGGCCGGCCCGATGCAGCCCTCGATCAGCTCGGCCAGCGGTTTGACGCGCGCCATCAGTGCAGTTCCGTTTCGCCGGGGCGCCGACCTTACCCCGCGTCGCGTTAACGCGGGAGTCTCGCCTCGGCCCGGCCGGAGGCCCTTGGAACCGGCCCGCCCGGCGGGGTATCACCGGAGCCGATGCCAGCGCCCGCCCCAGCCGACCCGGGCCCTCCGCCCCCGCGCGCCGCCGACCTGCTCGCCTGGTACGACCGGCATCGCCGCGTCCTGCCCTGGCGCGCGCTCGCCGGCGAGACGCCCGAGCCCTACCGGGTCTGGCTCTCGGAGGTCATGCTGCAGCAGACCACGATCGCAGCCGTCCGTCCCTATTTCGAGCGCTTCCTCGCCCGTTTCCCGGACGTGGCGGCGCTCGCCGCCGCGCCCGAGGAGCAGGTGATGGCGGCCTGGGCCGGGCTCGGCTACTATTCCCGGGCGCGCAACCTCCAGGCCTGCGCCAAGCTGGTGGCCGCGGCCGGGCGCTTTCCCGACACCGCCGAGGGCCTGCGCAAGCTGCCCGGGATCGGCGCCTACACGGCCGGCGCGATCGCGGCGATCGCCTTCGGCCGGCAGGAGGCCGCGGTCGACGGCAACGTCGAGCGGGTGATGAGCCGCCTGTTCACGGTCGACGCCCCGCTGCCCCAGAGCCGTCCCGAGATCCGGCGCCTGACGCAAGGGCTGGTGCCGGCGGACCGGCCCGGCGACTTCGCCCAGGCTGTGATGGATCTGGGCGCCACGATCTGCACCCCCAAGCGCCCGGCCTGCGCCCTCTGCCCCTGGATGGCTCCGTGCCGGGCCAGGGCCGCGGGTATGCAGGAGACCTATCCGCGCAAGCTCAAGGTGCAGAAGGGCGCGCTGCGGAAGGGGGCGGCCTTCGTGGCGGTGCGCGCGGGCGACGAGGCGGTCCTGCTGCGGACCCGCCCGGCCGAGGGACTCCTGGGGACCATGGCCGAGCCGCCGACGAGCGCCTGGGAGCCGGATTACGACCCCGCGGGCGCGCTCCTCGACGCGCCGCTCGACGCGCGCTGGAAGCGCCTGCCCGGCCTCGTCCGCCACGGCTTCACGCATTTTCCGCTGGAGCTGACGGTCTTCCTCGCCCGCGTCGGGCTCGCCGCACAGGCGCCGCCGGGCATGCGCTTCACGCCCCGGCGTGACCTCGGCGAGGAGCCGTTGCCCGGCCTGATGAAGAAGGTCCTGGCCCACGCCTTCGACCCGAAGCCGGAACCCCAGAAGAAGCCCCGGGGCAGGCCCCGGAAGGACCCGCCGCCGATGCCGCTGCTCGCGGTCTTCGACGCGCCCGAGACCGTGGCCGAGCCGGAGCCGCGCTTCCGCCCGGTGCCGAAGCCCGCCCCGAGGCTGCCGCCGCCGCCGCCCGAGGCCGACGAGTCGTTCGAGGGGGAACCGGAGCCGAGGCCCGCCGCGCGCAGGCCCGCGCGCCGCAGGCGGTGAGGGCGGCCGCCCGATGGCGGCCCACCCTGTGACGCTCTTCAGCCCGCCTTGCCCATCGCGGCCCGGAGCGCGTCCCGATACGTGTCGATCACCACGGGCCGGCCGCCGCGCTCGACGTGCCAGAAGGTCCAGCCGTTGCAGGCCGGCAGACCCTGGACGAGGGCGCCGATCTTGTGGATCGAGCCGACCACGGGGCCGATCCCGAGCTGTCCGTCGGGGCGAACCGTCGCCTTGAAGCGGCGGCGCTCGTCGATCAGCGTCTCGCCGGGGCGGATGTGCCCGGCCTCGACCACGCTGAGGAAGGGCACCCGCGGCTCGGCGCGCTTGGCCGGGGCCACCAGAAGCGCGGCCTGGGACAGGGGCGACACCGCGTCGATGCGGGCGCGCGCCGCCTCGGCGTAGACGGTCTCCCGCTCGATGCCGATGAAGCGGCGGCCCAGGCGCTTGGCCACGGCCCCGGTGGTCCCGGTCCCGAAGAACGGGTCGAGCACCACGTCGCCCGGGTTGGTCGCCGACAGGAGGGTGCGGGCGAGCAGCGCTTCGGGCTTCTGGGTCGGGTGGACCTTCTGACCGTCCGCGCCCTTCAGGCGCTCCTCGCCCGTGCAGAGCGGGATGAACCAGTCCGAGCGCATCTGGAGGTCCTCGTTGCCCCCCTTCAGCGCCTCGTAATGGAAGGTGTAGCCCTTCGAGTCGGCCGAGCGCGAGGCCCAGATCAGCGTCTCGTGGGCGTTGGTGAAGCGCTTGCCGCGGAAGTTCGGCATCGGGTTGGCCTTGCGCCACACGATGTCGTTGAGGATCCAGAAACCAAGATCCTGCAAGGCGCTGCCGACGCGGAAGATGTTGTGGTACGACCCGATCACCCAGAGGGTCGCGTTCGGCTTCATCACCCGGCGGCAGGCGGTCAGCCAATCGCGGGTGAAGGCGTCGTAGGACTCGAAGGTCGAGAACTTGTCCCAGTCGTCGTCGACGGCGTCGACGCGGCTCTGGTCGGGGCGCAGCAGCGCGCCCTCGCCGAGCTGGAGATTGTAGGGCGGGTCCGCGAACACGCAGTCCACGGAGGCTGCCGGCAGCGCGTTCATGGCGCTGACGCAGTCGCCGACGAGGATCTCGTCGAGGGGAAGGCGCTGGGTGGCGGGTACGAGACCCATCCGTGGCGCTGACGCGGGCCGCCCGGCACGCGAGACCTGTTTCCGGGCGGGTGCGCCAGCGACCACGGTACGCGGGGAAGCCATGGCAAACACCGGTTACGCGACTGACCAGGGGACCATGCGTCCGATACGGTAAAGGTCGGGTATGCCGGTGCGTCGCCGCGCGTCTCGTTTTGGGGCTGCAGATTTTGCCGCGTTCCCAGCAACGTCGCCTATCGGACGCGTTGAGCCAGCCGGCACGTTACGCCTTTGCTGACGGTAGTCCTGCTCGTACGATCAGTGTCTCTGGCAAGACGCGGGGGAGGGGCCGCGAACATTCCCCTCTGCGCGGAATCACCGATGCACGAACCGACCGGTCGGTGGAATGACCGGCGAGGGCGCGTCGCGGAATCGGCCAGACCCGAACACGAAAGGGCCCGCCGGCGCGATCCCGATCGCGGCGGCAGGCCCTGTTCCGCGCGAGCGCGGTCGTCCGTGGCGGAGCCCTCGGCGGATCAGACCGCGATGCGCTCCTCGCCGTCCATCGGCTCGCGGAGCACGTAGCCGCGACCCCAGACGGTCTCGATGTAGTTGCGACCGTGGCTGGCGTTGGCGAGCTTCTTGCGCAGCTTGCAGATGAACACGTCGATGATCTTCAGCTCCGGCTCGTCCATGCCGCCGTAGAGATGGTTGAGGAACATCTCCTTGGTGAGCGTGGTCCCCTTCCTGAGCGAGAGCAGCTCCAGCATCTGGTATTCCTTGCCCGTAAGGTGAACCCGAGCGCCGGCCACCTCGACGGTCTTCTGGTCGAGGTTGACCACGAGGTCGCCGGTGGTGATCACCGACTGGGCATGGCCCTTCGAGCGGCGCACGATCGCGTGGATGCGGGCGACGAGCTCGTCCTTGTGGAAGGGCTTGGTCAGGTAGTCGTCGGCGCCGAAGCCGAGGCCCTTCACCTTGTCTTCGATCCCGGCCATGCCGGAGAGGATCAGGATCGGGGTCTTGACCTTGGCGACCCGCAGGGAGCGCAGAACCTCGTAGCCCGACATGTCGGGCAGGTTCAGGTCGAGCAGGATGATATCGTAATCGTAGAGCTTACCGAGATCGACACCCTCCTCACCGAGATCGGTGGTGTAGGTGTTGAAGTTCTCGGACTTGAGCATCAGTTCGATGCTCTGCGCCGTGGCGCTGTCGTCCTCGATCAGAAGTACCCGCATCGTCGGTCCCCAGCCCGGCCGGCCGCATCAGCGTTCCGTCACGTCCCCGTCGTTCGCCCGCCACCGGCCTGTGGACGAGCGTTCCCCCGAGATTGACGTGGACGCTATGGGTTAATCGTTAACAAAACCTGATTCTCGGTTGCAAGCGATCCTTTTGAGTCTCTTGCGAGACCCTGTCCGCGCCGTTGACGGTCTGTTCTCACAGGGCCTCCGTCGAGAGCGCGCAGATCGTATCCAACCCCTGGTCAAGTCCCTCGCCCGTAACGGTTCCGTTCTCCCTGTGTCCGCCCGGCAACGCCGGTCGGGCTCGTCGGACGGCCCTCGGAGAGGACGCCCGAAAGTCGGGGAATTCGGACCCGTTACAAGCCCGATGACCTCAGTGTTAAGGAGGGAGGTAAACGAAGCGTTGAGAGGCGGGCCGGGTGTCGCAGAATCCTCAACCCTCCGGGCCGTCCTCGCTCGCCGCCCTCCGCGCGGCGGCGGAGCGAATCGAGCCCGTCGAGACCTACGGCCGGATCGTGGCGATCCGGGGGCTCCTCGTCGAGGTCGCGGGGCCGGTGGCCGCGATGCGCCTCGGCGGCCGGCTCGACGTCGAGGGCGCCAACGGCCTGATCCCCTGCGAGGTGATCGGCTTCCAGGGCGATCGGGCGCTCGCCATGCCGTTCGGCTCGCTCGAGGGGGTGCGCCGCGGCTGCCCGGCCTTCGTCCGCGACGAGGCGGCAGGCGCGGTGCGGCCCTCGCAGGCCTGGCTCGGCCGGGTGATCGACGCTCTCGGTCGACCGGTCGACGGGCTCGGCCCCCTGCCGCCGGGCCCGGCGATCTACCCGCTGCGGGCCGATCCGCCGCCCGCCCACGCGCGGCGCCGGGTCGGCCGGCCGCTCGATCTCGGCATCCGCTGCATCAACACCTTCCTGACCATGTGCGCCGGCCAGCGCATGGGCATCTTCGCGGGCTCGGGGGTCGGCAAGTCGGTGCTGCTGTCGATGCTCGCCCGCTACACCGCGGCCGACGTCGCGGTGATCGGGCTCGTGGGCGAGCGCGGGCGCGAGGTGCAGGAATTCCTCCAGGACGACCTCGGCGCGGCGGGGCTCGCCCGCTCGGTCGTGGTGGTGGCGACGTCCGACGAGCCCGCCCTGATGCGGCGCAACGCGGCCTACGTCACCCTGTCGGTGGCCGAGCACTTTCGCGATCAGGGCGCCAAGGTCCTGTGCATGATCGATTCGATCACCCGCTTCGCCATGGCCCAGCGCGACATCGGCCTCGCGGCCGGCGAGCCGCCCACCGCCAAGGGCTACACCCCGACCGTGTTCAGCGAGCTGCCCCGCCTTCTCGAGCGGGCCGGACCCGGGGTGGGGGAGGGGACGATCTCGGCCCTCTTCACCGTGCTGGTGGAGGGCGACGACCACAACGAGCCGGTGGCCGACGCCGTGCGGGGCATCCTCGACGGCCACATCGTGATGGAGCGCTCGATCGCCGAGCGCGGGCGCTACCCGGCGATCAACGTGCTGCGCTCGGTCTCCCGCACCATGCCGCGCGCCTGCGACCCGGCCTTCCTGCCCGTGGTGCGGCGCGCCCGCCGGGTGCTCGCCACCTACGCCGACATGGAGGAGCTGATCCGGCTCGGCGCCTATCGCGCGGGGGCCTCCGCGGAGGTCGACGAGGCGGTGGCGCTGATGCCCGATCTGGAGGCTTTTCTGGGTCAGGGTAAGGAAGAAGCAACGTCCATCGGCGATGGTTACTCTCGGCTGGCCCAGATCGTGGGCACGGGCTGAGAGCGGGTCCTGCGCGTGCGTCCGGGACGCGGCCTCTCGTTGAGCGTGGAGTGAGCGTCCCCCATGAAATCGCGTGACACGCTGATCCGCCTGCGGCGCTTCCAGGTCGACGAGAAGCGCCGCCGCGTGACCCAGATCGAGATGATGATGGCCGACTTCCAGCGCATGGCGATGGAGCTCGACCGCGAGATCGCCCAGGAGGAGGCGCGCGCCGGCATCACCGATACCGGTCACTTCGCGTACCCGACCTATGCCCGCGCCGCCGCCGGCCGCCGGGACAACATGCGCCAGTCCGCCGCCGCCCTGGAGGACCAGCTCGCCGAGGCCAAGGCCGAGCTCGGCGAGGCCTTCGAGGACCTCAAGAAGGTCGAGATCCTGGACGACCGCGAGCGCTCCGCCGAGCGCGCCGCGGAGGCCGGCCGCGAGCAGGCGGCCATGGACGGGATCGGCCTGTCCCGGGCTCGCGCCTGAGCCGACCGGCGCTCCGGCCCCGAGCCCGCACGCGGCGGGCAGGGCCCGGGGCCCGCCGCATTCCCCGCCACGGCTTGCACGAAACAGTCATGATCGCCTGACATGACGCGCCCGAGGCGGCGCCCTGGCTCCGCTTGCGAGGCGCCGCGTCCTGGCGCATCAGGATCGCCACCGGGGGCGCAAGGGTACCATGAAGAAGATCAGCGATTTTATTTGGCCGATCGTCGGCCTCGCCGCGGTCGTCGTCGCTGGATACCTGCTCTATCGCGAGTTGCGCGGCATCTCCATCGCGGAGATCCGGGATAGTTTCGCGGCGATTCCGGTCCACCGCTTCCTGCTCGCGGCCCTCTCGACCATCGTCGCCTACGCGGCGCTCGCCTGGTACGACCGGATCGCCCTGCTGCACCTGGGCGTCCGCCACATCTCGTGGTTCTTCGTCTCGCTCTGCTCGTTCACCACCTACGCGCTGTCGCACAACATCGGCGCCTCGGTGTTCTCGGGGGCGGTGGTGCGCTACCGGGCCTATACGGCCAAGGGCCTCTCGGCCGCGCAGGTCGCGGTCCTCGTCGCCCTCTGCTCGTTCACCTTCGGGCTCGGCACCATCCTGCTCGGCGGCTTCGTGCTCACCGTGCTGCCCGACACCCTGACCCGGCTGAACGGCTACCTGCCCTCGGTGCTGACCGACCCGGCGACCGCCCGCATCCTCGGCGCCGGCCTGCTCGCTTTCGTCGCCCTCTACGTCGCGGGCTCGCTCCTGCACCTGAAGCCGCTGACGATCCGCGCCTTCAAGCTCGAATATCCGCGCCCGCGCATCATGGTGCGCCAGCTCATCGCGGCACCGCTGGAACTGCTCGGCGCGGCCGGCATCATCTACTTCGCGCTGCCCGAGGCCGGGAACCCCGGCTTCCTCGTGGTGCTCGCCGTGTTCCTCGCCTCGTTCTCGGCGGCGCTGGTCTCGAACGCGCCGGGCGGGCTCGGGGTGTTCGAGCTGGTCTTCGTGGTGGCGATGCCCGACATCGCCCGGCCCTCCGTGATCGCCGCCCTCCTGGTGTTCCGGCTGTTCTACTTCTGGCTGCCGTTCGTGATCTCGGTGATCGTCGTGCTGCTCTACGAGCGCAACCGTCTCGCCGGCGTCCTCAAGGGCAGCCCGCACGACCCCACCGCCCCGGAAGCGCCCTTCACGGCGCCGGGCCTCGACGCCCACGCCATCGAGCGCCGCATGGAGAAGAAGACGGTCTGAGGCGGGCCGCCCGCTTCATCGACCCCCTCGGACGGCAGGCTCCGGGCGCCGCAATCACACCGAGCCCACCGTCCGCAGCCGCGCGCGGGGATGGATCTCCGCCTGGCTCATCACCGGGGTCTCGCGCCGGAAGCGCTCGATGATCGAGCGCACGAAGGGACGCGACTGGGCCGAGGTGACGAGAACCGGCATCTCGCCCTGGCGGGCGGCGGATTCGAAGCGGTCGCGCACCAGGGTGACGAACTCCGTCAGCTTCGAGGGCTGCATCGCGAGGTAGCGCTCGTCGCGCTCGCCCACGATGGAATCGAGGAAGGCCTGCTCCCAGGCCGGCGACAGGGTGATGATCGGCAGCATGCCGTCCGGGCCCTGATACTGCGCGCAGATCTGGCGGCCGAGGCGGGCGCGCACGTGCTCGACGATGTCGCGCGGGTTCTTCACCCCGCCCGCCACCTCGGCGATACCCTCCACGATGGCGCCGAGATCGCGGATCGAGACACGCTCGGCCAGCAGGAACTGCAGCACGCGCTGGATGCCCGTGGTCGAGATCTGGCTCGGGGTGATCTCCTTCAGGAGCTCGCCGTGTTCCTTCGGCAGCTCGCGCAGCAGTTTCTGCACCTCGACATGGTTGAGCAGTTCCGAGACGTGCGCTTTGATCACCTCGGTCAGGTGCGTCGAGACGACGGTTGCGGCGTCGACCACCGTGTAGCCCTTGAGCTGCGCCTGATCGCGCAGGCCCGCGTCGATCCAGGTGGCGGGCAGTCCGAAAGTCGGCTCCAGCATGTGCTGGCCGGGCAGCTGCACCTGCCCGCCCATCGGATCCATCGCCATGAACTGGCCGGGGAAGATCCGGCCGGTGCCGGCCTCGATCTCCTTGACCCGCACCACGTAGGCGTTGGCCTCGAGCTGCACGTTGTCGAGGATGCGCACCGAGGGCATCACGAAGCCGAGCTCGGCCGCGAGCTGGCGGCGCAGGGCCTTGATCTGATCGGTGAGGCGGTCGCCCCCGTCGCCGTTCACGAGGGCGAGGAGCGCGTAGCCCATCTCGAGCTTGAGGTCGTCGAGCTTGAGGAGGTCGGTGACCGTCTCCTCCTTGGCTCCGGCCGCCGCGGTCGGGTCGGTCGGCTTGCCCTCGGCGTCGAGCGGCGGCGCCTCCCGCGCCGTCTTGGCGGTGCGCCATGCGGCGTAGCCGGAGCCTGCCGCCAGCAGCAGGAACGGCAGCATCGGCATCCCGGGCAGGAAGCTGATCAGCACCATGACGCCGGCCGACATGCCGAGCGCCTTGGGATAATGGGCGAGCTGCTTGCCCAAGGCCTTGTCGGCCGAGCCGCGCACGCCCGCCTTCGACACCAGGATACCGGCCGCCGTCGAGACGATCAGAGCCGGCACCTGGCTCGCCAGCCCGTCGCCGATGGTGAGCAGGGTGTAGCTCTTGGCCGCCGCCCCGATCGGCATCCCCTGCTGGGCGACGCCGATGATGATGCCGCCGATCACGTTGATGAAGGTGATGAGCAAGGCGGCCACCGCGTCGCCGCGCACGAACTTCGAGGCGCCGTCCATGGCGCCGAAGAAGGCCGATTCCTCTTCCAGCGCCGCGCGCCGGGCCTTGGCGGATTTCTCGTCGATCAGCCCGGCCGAGAGGTCGGCGTCGATCGCCATCTGCTTGCCCGGCATGGCGTCGAGGGTGAAGCGCGCCGCGACCTCGGCGATGCGGCCCGAGCCTTTCGTGATCACCACGAAGTTCACGATGATCAGGATCGCGAACACGATGATCCCGATGACGAAGTTGCCGCCCATCACGAAGTTGCCGAACGCCTCGATGACGTGGCCGGCCGCCGCCGTGCCCTCGTGGCCGTGGCCGAGGATCAGGCGCGTCGAGGCGAGGTTGAGCGCCAGCCGCAGCATGGTGGCGATGAGCAGCAGCGTCGGGAAGACGGTGAACTCGAGCGGGTTGTCGATGAACAGCCCGGTCATCATGATCAGGACCGACATGATGATCGACACCGCGAGCAGCAGGTCGAGCAGCACCGAGGGCAGCGGGAAGATCAGAACCGCCAGGATGCCCATCACGGCGGTGGCGAAGAACAGGTCCGAGCGCCGCGAGAGCGCCTGGAAATCCCCGCGCGTCGGCATGGACAGGCCGCCGAGGGCCGCGAGCCCGCTGCCGACCCTGGTTGTTGCCGGCGCCGCTGCCGTCTCGCTCATGTCCCGCTCGTGTCCAGGGCCGCCGTCCGCGCCGGACGGACCCGGCAAGATTTGCCGGGCGGATGGTTAGCGCCGCGTTAACCTCCGCCCTGGAACCGCCGCCGCCGCCCGGGCTTGAGACGGGAGACGCCGGACGAAAGCCTGACGGAGCGCCGATGCAGAGACCCTTCGCCCTCGCGGCGGCCCTGGCCGCGAGCTCGATCGCGGGCTGTGCGCTGGCCCAGGCCGATGGAGCTCCGATGCGGCCGGACGGGCAGGGCGCCGTCAGCAGGCTGCTCCAGCCCGGGGTCAACAGCTTCACCGAGGCCCAGGTCCGGGAGCGCCTGGGCAAGATGGGCTTCGACGAGGTGCGCGACCTGACCAAGGACGAAGCCGGGTTCTGGGCCGGCACCGCGACCCGGGCGGGCCCTGACGTCCGGATCGGGATGGATGTCCGCGGCCGCGTCGCCGCCCATTGAAAACGCCGCCGCGCGGTCGCCCCGCGCGGGCGCCGACGCTCGAACCGCGAGAGGCGGCCGGCACGACCCGAGGCCCCCGCAGTCACGCGCTTCCGCCGCCCCGGCGGAGAGCGCCCAAGCCAGGAGACCGACCATGGCCACACGCGCCGTCACCGCCCTGTTCGACGATTACGACGCCGCTGCCCGCGCCGTCGACAAGCTTGAGGCCGAGGGCATCCCGCACGGCGACATCAGCATCGTCGCCAGCGATCCCGACAAGCGGCTGGAGACCCGCAAGCCGGCCTCCGATCAGCCCGGAGAATCCGATGCCGCGGACGGAGCCGGCACCGGGGCCACGCTGGGCACCGTGCTCGGCGGCGGCGCGGGCCTGCTCGCCGGGCTCGGCTTGCTGGCGATCCCGGGTGTCGGGCCGGTGGTGGCCGCGGGCTGGCTCGTCGCCACCCTGACGGGGGCCGGCGTCGGAGCTGCGGCCGGCGGCCTGATCGGCGGCCTCACGGGCGCGGGGCTGAGCCAGCACGAGGCCGAGACCTACGCGGAGGGCGTCCGCCGCGGCGGCACGCTGGTGACGGTGCGTGCGCCCGACGAGATCGCGGACCGCGCCATGACGATCCTCGACCGGCACGGCTCGATCGATCTCGACGAGCGGGCGCAGGGCTGGCGCGCCGAGGGCTGGACCGGCGGGACGGTGGGCGCCGCGACCGCAGAGGGCGCGATCCCGAGCACGACGGACGTGTCCGCGCGATCGACCGAGGCGGATCCGGGGGCGGGGCGCCAGGCCGGTTCGCCCCCCGCGCCGAGCCAGACTCTCGGCTCAACCACACGCTGAGCCCTAAAGCGGCCTCCCGCGCCATCCGCGCGGGAGGCGTGCAGGTCAAGCCATCTGCTTGCGGGCGAACACGACGCCCGCGAACAGGGCGGCGGAGCCGGCGGCGATCAGGCTGAACATCAGGAGCCGGCGCGGCTGCGTCGCCGATTCGGCGAGGACCGGCGGCACGATCAGGCTGAAGAACTCGACCTGCCGAGCCGCGATGATGCGCGCGCGCTCGTTGGCCGCGAGCACGCTGGCGTAGTATTTCTCGGCATCCTTGCGCTCGTTGTCGAGGGCCTCGAACCGGGTCAGCGCGTCGGAGAGCAGGCGTTTCCTCTCCGGGTCCATGCTGGTGGCCTGGTTCTCGAGCCGCGCGATGTTCTCATCGAGTTCCTTGATCTGCGCCTTCAGCTCGATGATGCGGTTCGAGTTCGGCCCGAGGTCGCGCATCGCCAGGTTGAGCGACACCGAGAGGTTGATGCGGGTCAGCCTCAGCTCGCCGATCGTCTTCAGGTTGGCTTCGTTGGACTTCTGCGCGTCCAGAACGCCGTCCCGGTTGCGCAGGTCGCGCACAGCGACGCGGATCCGTGTCATCCGCTCCTCCGCGAGCTTCAGCTCGCGCGCGCTCTCGGCCACCGCGTCGGCGCGGGCGTTCATGGTCAGCGTGTTCACCATCTGCTCGGCCTCGGCGATGACGGCCTTCGTGATCGCCAGGGATTCCTGCGGGTCGAACGCGTTGACGGTCAGGCTCATGATGCCCGAACCGCTCTCGACCTCGAGGTCGACGCGCTGGCGCCAGTATTTCAGCACCTTCTCGATCGGTTTCTCAGGATCGAGACGCGAGAAGAAGTCGATGCTGTCGCGGCTGAACCAGGTGCGGAGCGGGAGCTTCGCCTCGAGCGCCTCCAGCATCGGCCGGCTGTAGAGGTACTGCCACGTGATCAGGGTGTCCTGGGCGATCAGCTCCTTCGGCACGCCCGTATTCGTACCGATCGAATCCGGTGTCGCCTTCTCGACCCCGCCGAGCGCCGGGCGGATCGCGAAATGTGCCTCGCTCACGTAGCGGTCGGAGGCGATCAGCCCGTAATAGACGCCCGCCGCCAGGGTCGGGAGCGCACAGCAGAGCACGAACAGCAACGGCAGCCACGGGTCGCGCCGGACATGGGTCTGATAGGACCGGATGCCCTTTTTCCGGTCCGCGAAGCGGGACATCCGGGCGAATTGCCGAAGCGACTCGGCGACCGCGTTCGACTTGTCCGCGGTGCTGAGCGGTTGGCCCTGCGGATTGCGGATCTCGACGTTCATGGGCGGTGTTCACATCCCGTTGCGGGTCCGCCGAAGAGGCGTGGACGCAGATGTCGCGCGTTTCCGCGGCGAAACCATGTCCGCCGAGCCGCGCCCCTCAGGCGTTCAGGCGATGGTAGACCTCGATCGCGTCGTTGATGTTCTCGTAGACGATCGCCCGGCCGTTGATCAGCACGATCCCCTGGTGGCACCACTCGCGCAGCGTCTCCATGCCGTGCGAGACCATGATCACGTCGGCGTTCTTGCGGCGGCTCGCGAAGACCTCCGCGCAGCGGCGCTGGAAGCGCGCGTCGCCCACGGCCGTGACCTCGTCGATCAGGTAGCAGTCGAACTGGATCGCCATGCTCATCCCGAAGGCGAGCCGCGCGCCCATGCCCGACGAGTAGGTCTTGATCGGCACGTCGAGGTAGCTGCCGAGCTCCGAGAAATCCTCCACGAAGTCGAGCACGCGCTTGGGGTCCTCGCCGTAGATGCGCGCCACGAAGATGACGTTGTCGCGTCCGCTCATCGCTCCGTGGAAGCCGCCGCCGAAGCCCAGCGGCCAGGAGACGCGCAGGCCCCTGTGGATTCGCCCGCTCGTCGGCTCCTCGACGCCGCCGATCATGCGCATCGTCGTCGACTTGCCGGCGCCGTTAATGCCGAGGATGCCGTAGCTCACCCCCGGCTTCAGGGTCATGGACACCCGCTCCAGGATGGTGCGCCGATTGCCGTCCGTCCGATAGATCTTGGACACGTTGTCGAAGCGGATCACCGTCGCCTGACCATGCTCTCTGAGCGCCGGCTCCGCCGGCGAGGGCCTCGGCCGGGACGGATCCGTCAGGAAAGCGGCGAATCTGAGGTTCCGTCGAGGCGCCTCAATCGACGGCCGGGGCGTGCATCTCCGCTTCGGTGAAGCGCTGCTGCTCGGCCATGACCAGCCCGGCGAGCTCGCGCTTGATCGCGTTGAAATCCCCGGAGGCGGTGTCGCGCGGGCGCGGCAGCGTCACCGCGACGTCGCGTTTGATCCGGCCCGGCCGGTAGGTCATCACCAGGATGCGGTCGGCGAGGTAGATCGCCTCCTCGATCGAGTGGGTGACGAACACGATGGTCTTGCCGAGCTCGGACCAGATCCGCAGCAACTCGTCCTGCAGGGTGCGCCGCGTCAGCGCGTCGAGGGCGCCGAACGGCTCGTCCATCAGCATCACGGGCGGGTCGAGGGCGAGGATGCGGGCGATGGCCACGCGCTGGCGCATGCCGCCGGACAGATCCTTCGGGTAGCGCTTGCGGAAATCCGAGAGGCCCAGCGTCGCGGTGATGCGGTCGACGGTGACGGCGGCCTCCGCCTTCGGCACGCCCTTCACGTCGAGGCCGAAACGGACGTTGTCCTCCACGCTCATCCAGGGGAACAGCGCGTATTCCTGGAACACCATGCCCCGGTCGGGCCCGGGCTCGATGACGGGACGCCCGCCCACCGTGATCCGGCCGGCGCTGAGGGGGGTGAATCCCGCCATGGCGTTCAGCAGGGTGGACTTGCCGCAGCCCGAGGGCCCGAGCAGGCAGAGGAACTGCCCCTCCGGCACGGTGGCGTCGATGTCCTGGAGCGCCGCGACGCCGCTGCTGCCGCTGCCAAACACCTTGCTGGCGTTCGAGACCACGATCTCTGCCGACATACGTGAGCGTGCTTTCCCCTGAGGTGGATGCCGGTTCGGCGACGTGACGCGCGCCACACCGAAAGCGCGGAGCCGTTCCCTTCCGCGCGGCGATCGGGACGGGCTCTAGCGCTCCAGGCCGCGGTGCCAGCGCAGCAGATGGTCGTTCAGGCGGCTCATCGCCCCGTCGATGATCAGGCCGAGAATACCGATCGTCAGCATGCCGCCGATGATCTTGTCCGACCACATGTATTCCCGCGCCTCGAGGATGCGGTAGCCGAGCCCATCGGAGACCGCGATCATCTCGGCCACGATCACCACGATGAAGGCGGTGCCGATGCCGATGCGCATGCCGGCGAGAACGAAGGGGCTCGCCGCCGGCAGGATCACCCGGCGGAACATCGTCCACGAGCCGGCCCCGAGATTGCGGGCCGCGCGGATATAGATCGAATCGACCTGACGCACGCCCGCGATGGTGTTGACGAGCACCGGGAAGAAGGTGCCCAGCGCGATCAGGAACAGGGCCGGCGGGTTGCCGAGGCCGAACCAGACGATGGCGAGCGGGATGTAGGCGATCGGCGGGATCGGCCGCAGCACCTGCAGCAGCGGGTTGAACAGGGCGTAGAGCCGGTCGTTCGTGCCGAGCACGAGCCCGACCGGCACCGCGAGGCCGGCGCCGATGACGAAGCCGCTCACCACCCGACCGAGGCTCGAGACCGCGTCGTGCGGCATCTCGCCGGAGAACAGCCACGCGACGTAGCTCTGGCTGCCGGGCTCGTAGGGCAGGCCCGGGAGCAGGCCGTTGAACCACTTCACCGCCACCGCGGTCGGCGGCGGCAGCACGATCGGCGAGAACACGCCCGTGCGGCTCAGGATCTCCCAGAGGACCAGCAGGGCGAGCGGGACGATGGCGCCGCGGAGCGAGGAGAGGCGCATCGATCAGTTGGTCTTCAACTCGGCCTTGGCCTTGTCGAGGAGATCCGTCTTCACCCACTCGGCGTCGCTCTTGGGCGGGTTGACCATCTTACCGAGGCCGTACTTGACCATGTAGTCGGTGGTGGTCTGCATATGGCCGGCCGGCACGTCGTAGGTGTAGGTCGCGTTGGCCATGCCGTCGCGGAAATCCTGGCTCGTGAGCTGGCCTTTGAAGACCTGCTCGCGCACGTACTTCTCGGCGAGCGCCGGATCGTCGATGAAGGCCTTGGTGGCGGCGACGAAGAGCTTGAGCACCCGCGCGGCGACCTCGGGCCGCTCGTTGTACATCTTCTCGGTCATCACCAGGGGGCGCACTGGGCGGCCGATCGGGGTGTCGTAGGGCTTGACCAGCTCGACGCCCCAGCCGGCGCTGATCGCCTGGGTCGATTGCGGCTCGCTCTGGCAGATCACGTCGACGTATTTCTGCGCCAGCGCTTGGTTCAGATCGGCGTAGTTGTTGAAGTAGGTCAGCTGCACGTCCTTGCCGGGCCGCTCCGACCACGTCATGCCGTACTTGTCGAGTTCGGCCAGGAGCATCAGGTCCTGGGTGCCACCCCGGACGGTGGCGACCTTCAGGCCCTTGAGGTCGGCCGCGGTCTTGGCCGGGAGGTCGGGGCGCTTGAGGATGCGCACGCCGCCGTCGGCGAAGCCCGCCACCACGTAGAGCTTCACGCCGTTGCCGCGCGCCGCCACCGCCCCGTCGCCGCCGGACGCCGCGATGTCGATCTGGTCCACCGCCATGGCCGGGTAGATGTCGGCGCCCTTGGCGAATTGGCGCTCGTCGATCTTGAGGCCGAATTTCGGGGCGATCTCCTTCATGTAGGAGATGGCGCCGTAATGGGCGAATTTGAGGTTGCCGAGCCGCACCACGTCCTCGGCCCGGGCGGGGCCGGCGGCGGCGAGCGCGAACAGGGCGGCACAGGCGACGGCGCGCTTGAACATGGGCTTCCTCCGGATCGCGGGTCGTGCCGCCCGCTGTGCATCCTGAATACGGATGGTGTCCCATTGACTAAGCGAGGGGCGCCCGGAAAGTAAAGCGCGGGTGGGAGACGACGGGGCAGATCCTGACATGGATGAAATCCGCAGCGTAGCCGTGGTCGGCTGCGGTACCGTCGGCGCGAGCTGGGCCGCGCTCTTCCTGGCCCACGGCCTCGACGTCTCGGCCTGGGATCCGTCCCCGGGCTTCGGCGATCGCCTGCGCGCGGCCGTCGCCCGCGCCCGCGCCCAGCTCGCCGAACTCGGGCTCGACGGCGCCGGTCGGCTCTCCGCGCACGCGGAGCTGGACTCCGCCCTCGCGGGCGCCGGCTTCGTCCAGGAGAACGCCCCCGAGGACGAGGCGCTGAAGCGGAGCCTGCTCGCCCGCATCGACGCCGCCCTGCCGCCGGACGTGCTCGTGGCGTCCAGCACCTCGGCGATGCTGCGCAGCCGGATCGTCGGCGATTGCGCCCGCCCCGAGCGCGTCCTGGTCGCCCACCCGTTCCACCCGCCCCATCTCGTGCCGCTGGTCGAGATCGTGGCGGGTACGCCGGAGGCGGGCGAGCGCGCCTCCGCGTTCTACGCGCGGATCGGCCGGCGCCCGGTGATCCTGCGGCGGGAGATGCCGGGCCATATCGCCAACCGCCTCGCCTCGGCGCTCTACCGGGAGGCGGTGAACCTCGTGGCCGAGGGCGTGGCGAGCGTCGCCGACATCGACGCGGCGCTCTGCAACGGGCCCGGCCTGCGCTGGGCCGCGATGGGCCCGCACATGACCTACCATCTCGGCGGCGGCGCGGGTGGCATCCGCCACTATCTCGATCATCTCGGCCCGAGCCAGGAGCGCCGCTGGGCGAGCCTGGGAAGCCCGAGCCTGACCGAAGCGGTCAAGGCGGCGATCGCCGAGGGCGTGGAGGCGGAGGCGGCCGGCCTCTCCCTCCCCGAGCTGGAGGCGCGGCGCGACCGGGCGCTGATCGACGTGCTCCGGGCGCGGACCGAGGTGGCGCCGGGTCCCGCGCGGCGCTAGCTGGCCGGCGGCCGGGCGCCGCGCCCGAACGGTCCCGGAGGCTGGGCCGCCTCAGACGGCGGCGTCCTCCTCCGGCTCAGGATCGGCGGTCCAGGCCGTGGCGAAGGCGGCGAGGTGCCGGGATTCCGTGAAGGCCAGCACCGGCACCGTGCGCTCGGACGGCATCGCGCCCGGATAGGGCGCGAGCAGCACGCTGACCTCCGTGAACCGCGCCCCGGGGGCCTGGGCGTCGAGCCAGGCCTGCGCCTCGGCGTTGAGCCGGCCCGCCCCGTCGAGGGCGCGGGAATCGGCGCGCAGCACGATCACGCAGGTGCCGAGGCTCGGATCCTTGTCCTGGACCGCCTTGACGATGTCGATCACGCAGCCGCCTCGGGCAGCTCGTTGATTTGAACCTGCGGCTGGATGTCGGTGAAGTTCGGGATATCGCCGAAGATCTCCTTGCCGTGCGCCGCCGCGGCCTTGCCGAAGGACTCGGCCGAATCCCAGGTCAGAAGTGCCATGACCTGGAACGGCGCGGTCCCGCCGTCCGGCGTCGAGGCGCCGCGCAGCACCTTCGCCTCGTGCAGGCCGAAGGAGGACCAGCGCTCGCGCACCATCGGCATGTGGTGGGAGAGGTAATAGGCCATGTCGAACCGGCCGCCGGCCGGGTACATCACGCTCACGAGCACCATCGCGTCACTCCCTGACGGCCCGTCTCCTGCGGGCCGGCGCGGACGGAACCACCGAATGCCGGTCCGCGCAATCCGGATCGGTCGGCCTCAGTGCAGCTTCACCCGCGACTCGGTGCGGCGGGTCAGCGCGCGGGCGATGGCGTCGAGCACCGTCTTGGCCGTGCCGTGCAGCGCCTGCTCGTGCATCTTGTAGAGGGAGCGGTACATCATCCGGGCGAACAGCCCGGCGATGAACATGTTCTTCCCCTGGATGAAGCCCATCAGGCTGCCCACCGTCGAGTACTCGCCGAGCGAGACCAGCGAGCCGAAGTCGCGATACTTGAACGGCGTCAGCGGCCGGCCGGCCATCTTGGCCGGGATCTGCTTGATCAGGTAGCTCGCCTGCTGGTGGGCGGCCTGGGCGCGGGGCGGCACCGGCGTGTCGGAGCCGGCCTCGACGAGGTAGGCGCAGTCGCCCATCGCGAAGATGTCGGGGTCGCGCGTGGTCTGGAGCGTCGGCGTCACCACGAGCTGGTTGGTGCGCGTGGTCTCGAGGCCGCCGATGTCCTTGAGGAAGGGCGGCGCCTTCACGCCGGCCGCCCAGACCACGAGCTCGGAGGGGATGAAGCTGCCGTCGGCCAGCGCCACCCCGTCGGCCCGCACCTCGGTGACGCGGGCGCGCACCCGTACCTCGACACCGATCTTGGCGAGGAGCGCCATCACCTCGCCGGAGAGCCGGTGCGGCACGGCGGGCAGGATGCGGTCGGCGGCCTCGACCAGGGTGATCTTGAGATCCTTGGCCGGGTCGATGCGGTCCATGCCGGTGGAGACCACGTCGCGGATCGTGCGGTGGAGCTCGGCCGCGAGCTCGGTCCCGGTGGCGCCGGCCCCGATCACCGTGACGTGGAGCTGGCCGGGGCGCACCGGTCCGCTCTGGGTGTGGGCGCGCAGCATCGCGTTGACGAGGCGCTGGTGGAACCGCACCGCCTGGGCCTGGGTGTCGAGCGCGATGGCGTGCTCCGCCACCCCCGGCGTGCCGAAATCGTTGGTCGTCGAGCCCACCGCCATCACCAGCGTGTCGTAGCCCACCGTGCGCTGCGGCGTGACCTCGCGGCCCTCCGAATCATGACTCGCGGCGAGCTCGATCACCCGGGCGGTGCGGTCGATCCCGGTCATCTGACCGATACGGTAACGGAAATGGTGCTGGTGGGCGTGGTGCAGGTAGTCGACGGCGTGGTGCCCGATGTCGAGGCTGCCCGCCGCGACCTCGTGGAGCAGCGGCTTCCAGATATGGGTGCGCGCCCGGTCCACGAGCGTGACATGCGCCTTCCCGCTGCGGCCGAGCTTGTCGCCGAGCTTCGTGACGAGCTGCAGACCGGCGGCCCCGCCGCCCACCACGACGATGCGGTGAAGGCCGCTTTTGTTCTCGGATGGTACCATCGCGTTCCCCGCAGCCTGCCGACCGGGCTTTCTCGGCCGCCCGTGTCACGCCCTGCTTACACAACTCGGCCGGCCCTGTGCCAGATCTTCCCGCGCGGCCGGCTCAGGGTGCGGGCGCGCCGGGCTGGCGGAGGGGGTGGGATTCGGCGAAGGCCGGCAGCGCGAGGCAGGATTCCGCGATGCGGCGCGCAGTCGGATAGGGCTCCGTCGGGACGTCGAAGATCCCGGTGCCGACCCAGAGGCTGACGAGGCAGAGGTCGGCGTGGCTCACCGCATCGCCCTGGCAGAACCGCCCGGTGCCGGGCTCGGTCGCGAGCCGCGTCTCCAGGGTCTTCAGCCCGGTGACGAAGCTGTGGCGCACGAACTCCATCATGCGCTCGCGCGGCAGGCCGTAGGCCTCCATCAGGTAGGTCCGCACCCGCGGCACGTAGAGTGGGTGGGTGTCGCAGGCGACGACCTGGGCGAGGGAGCGGGCCCGGGCGCGCTCGCGCGGGTCGGCGGGAAGCAGGGCGGGACCGCCCCGCGTCTCCTCCAGGTAGTCGAGGATCGCGAGCGACTGCGTCAGCGGGGGCCCGTCGCCGTCGAACAGGGCCGGCACCGCGCCCTGCGGGTTGATGGCGCGGAACTCCGGCTTGTGCTGGTCGCCCGCGTCGAGGTCGATGAAGGTCTCCTCGTAGGCGATGCCCTTCAGCTTCAGGGCGATCCGGACCCGGAAGGCGGCGGCCGAGCGCCAGTTGCCGTACATCTTCATCGTCGACGAGCCTTCGCGGCGTGAGGGGCGGTGAGGACACCCTACATCGGCGTCGGCCGCAAGAGCGGTGGGGCGCAAGAGCCGTGGGACGCAAGAGTGGTGGGGTGCAGGCGGCGGCGGATGCCCTGGCTGCGATCGTGCATTGTCCGGCCGGGCGTTGCCCCGGGCACCGGTTCCCGCATAGTGGCGCGCCGAGCCCGACGGAGCGAGCAGGGACCATCCGGATGCAGATCGCCACGCCCTACCTGATGTTTCTCGGCGACGTGCCCGACACACTGGCGGCCAAGACGGCCTACGGCATCGCCGACTGGCGCCCCGAATGGTGCATCGGGCAGATGCGGATGCCGGGCTGCGCCGCGGATCTCGGGATCCCCGACATGACCCTGCCCGAGGCGCTGGCGAAGGGCTGTCGCACCCTGGTGGTCGGCGTCGTCAACGCGGGCGGCGTGCTGCCCGAGCACTGGGTCGCCGAGATCGTGGCGGCGCTGGAGGCCGGGCTCGATGTGGCGAGCGGCCTGCACGCCCGCCTCGGCGCGGTGCCGGCCATCGCCGAAGCCGCCGCGCGCCGGGGCCGCCAGCTCCACGACGTGCGCCATACCAGCGAGACTTTCGCCACCGGCAAGGGCACGCCGCGGCCCGGACGCCGGCTGCTGACCGTGGGCACCGATTGCTCGGTGGGGAAGAAGTACACGGCGCTGGCGCTGGAGAAGGGCATGCGCGCGCGCGGCCTCGATGCGGATTTCCGCGCCACCGGCCAGACCGGGGTGTTCATTTCGGGAAGAGGCGTCGCCATCGACGCGGTGGTGGCCGACTTCATCTCGGGCGCGGTCGAGTGGATCGCGCCGGCCGCGGACCCGGAGCATTGGGACCTGATCGAGGGCCAGGGCTCGCTGTTCCACCCCTCTTTCGCGGGGGTCAGCCTCGGGCTGCTGCACGGCGCGCAGGCCGACGCCTTCGTGGTCTGCCACGAGCCGACCCGCACCACGATGCGCGGCGTCGCCCATCCGCTGCCGACGATCCAGGAGGTGATCGATCTCACCGTGCAGCTCGGGCGCCTGACGAGCCCTGGGATCCGCCCGGTCGGCATCGCGGTGAACACCCAGGCGCTGGAGACATCCGAGGCGGAGACGCTACTCGAGCGCCTCGCCGCCGAGCACGATCTGCCCGCCACCGACCCGGTGCGCTTCGGCGTCGAGGGGCTGGTCAACCGCCTGCTCGTCGATTTCCCGCCCGCCTGAGGATCCGATGAGCCGCAGCCTCACCGTCGCCGTCGAGCGCTTCCCGATTGCGGGCGCCTTCACCATCGCCCGTGGCAGCCGCACCGAGGCTGTGGTCGTCGTCGCGCGGATCGACGACGATTCGGGGGCCTCGGGGTTCGGCGAGTGCGTGCCCTACGCCCGCTACGGCGAGAGCGTGGAGAGCGTCGCCGCGCTGATCGAGGCGCAGGCCGGGCCGGTGGCCGCAGGCCTCGACCGGGCCGGGCTGCTTGGCCTGTTGCCCGCGGGCGCCGCCCGCAACGCCCTCGATTGCGCCCTGTTCGACCTGGATGCGAAGCGCACCGGGCGCCCCGCCTGGGAGATCGCGGGGCTCGGCCCGCCGCGCGCCGCGATCACCGCCTACACCCTCAGCCTCGGAAGTCCCGAGAGCATGGAGGCGGCGGCGCGCGGAGCCGCGGCCCGGCCGCTCCTCAAGGTGAAGCTCGGCGGCGCCGGCGATCCCGAGCGCATCGCCGCGGTGCGCCGGGGCGCGCCGGATGCGCGCCTCATCGTCGACGCCAACGAGGCGTGGCGGCCCGAGACCCTGGAAGCGAACCTTGCTGCCTGCGTCGCCGCGGGCGTCGGGCTGATCGAGCAGCCGCTGCCGGCCGGTGCCGACGACCTGCTCGCCGAGATCGCCCGTCCGATCCCGATCTGTGCGGACGAGAGCCTGCACGATCGCGCCGGGCTCGACGCGCTGGCCGGCCGCTACGACGCCATCAACATCAAGCTCGACAAGACCGGCGGCCTCACCGAGGCGGCGATGCTCGCCGAGGCGGCGCGGGCGCGGGGCCTGGCGCTCATGATCGGCTGCATGGTCGGCACGTCCCTCGCCATGGCGCCCGCGATGCTGCTCGCCGACCAAGCCGACTACGTGGATCTCGACGGCCCCCTGCTGCTCGCCCGCGATCGGGAGCCGGGGCTGCGGTTCGACGGCAGCACCATCCATCCGCCCGAGCGGGCGCTCTGGGGCTGAGGCCGCGGACTCACTCCGCCAGATCGAGGAAGTGGCGGCCCTCCCGGTCGTCGATCTCGAAGACCCAGAGATCGGAATCGAACCGCATCTCGCGGCTCAAGCGCTCCTCGACCTCCAGCGGCGGGGCGCCCCGGAGGAGGGGGCTGAAGCGCCGGTCGCCGGAATCGTCCCCGTCGAGCAGCGCCTGGGGCGCCGGCCCGTAGAGGTCGGCACTGCCGTCGAGGCGGTCGACCTTGACGAAGATGGCGCCGGCCTCCGCCGCACCCCGGCGGCGTAGCACCGCCGGGATCGCCGCGTCGTTGAGGCGGCGCAGATGGGCGGAGACGAAGAAATCGGAGCGCAGGCGCGGCATGGTCGGACCTCGTGGTCCGCCCGAGATGGTCGGGCCCGACGCATCTGGCAACCGGACCCTACCCCTGCGGCGACCCGGCCCTCGCCGCGAGCTCGCGCAGCGTGCGCCCGGCCGGCTCGCCCTTCACCGGCAGCTTGCGGTCGCGCTCGAACTTCTCCAGCGCCGCCCGCGTGCCCGGTCCCATCCGGCCGTCCGCCTTGATCGGTCCGTAGCCGAGCTTGATCAGCGCGCGTTGCGCCTGGAGCACGGCGGCTCCGGACTTCTCGACCTTCTCGGACTTCGGGGTGACGGAGGCTGTCGTCTCGTCGTTGCGGATGAGCGCACCGATCGCGTCGCGGCCGGGCGCGCCGTCGGGCTTCGGCTTCTCGCCGGGCTGCGCGGCGGACGGGGCGGCTTGAGCCGCGGCGAGAGCCCCCGGGACCGCGCGGCCGTCGGCGGGCTTCTCCGGCGCCGGCTTCGGCAGGCCGTCCTGACGGAGCGCTACCTTGGGCAGGATCGGGGCGGGATGGCGCCCGGCCTGCGAGCCCAGCGCGTTCATCGAGACCGCGGCGACGGCCCCGAGCGCGGCGAGCGAGCCGAGCACGCTCGCCGGCCGCTCGCGGCAGACGCGCAGGGTGCCGGCGAGGCCGCTGCGCAGCAGCCCCGTCCAGTCGATGCCGCCCGCCCGGCGGGCGGGCGCGCGGCGCTTGGGGGCCGCCTTCGGAGCGACCCTCGCCGCGCCACGACGCACGGCCCGCTCGTCGGCCGGAAGGGTGATCTCGCGGTACTCTGGCATCCTGTCTCCTCATGGCTGCACGCCCGCCCGGGATCCGGGACGGGCGCGCTGCGTTGCGGTCGGGCCGTCAGCCGGCCCGTCTCAGCGGAACGGGGTCGCTCGGATGGATCGGCCCCGGCTCGAACAGCCCGAGCGGGCGCCGGCCCACACTCGCGCCGACCGTCGCCGCCTCCGCGGCCCTGCGCACCACGGTCGAGACCGGGGCGGGGGCCAGCGGCGCATCGGCCGGGCGGCATTGCAGGGGCAGCGTCACCGTCACGCTGGTGCCGGCCTCGGGCGCGCTCTCGATGGCGATGGTGCCGCCGTGCAGGCCGACGAGCCCCTGGACCACGGACAGGCCGAGGCCGGTGCCCTCGTGCGGCCGCCGGTAATCGCCGCCGCCGCCCTGGAAGAACGGTGTGCCGAGGCGGGGCAGGTCGACGGCCCGGATGCCGCTGCCCGTATCGGAGACGACGATATCGAGGCCAGTCGTGCTGCGGCGCAGGCCGATCTCGACCCGGCCGCCGCGCGGCGTGAACTTCACCGCGTTGGAGATCAGGTTGATCAGGACCTGCCGACAGGCGCGGGCGTCGGCGGTGATCTCGATGGGGGTCTGGTCGAGGGCGTGCACGAGGGCGATCCCGGCATCGTCCGCCCGGAGCTTCATCAGGTCGCAGCAGGTCCGCACCAGCGCGGCGGCGTCGATCACCTCCGGCGCGTAGTCGAAATTGCCGCTCTGGATCCGGCTCATGTCGAGCAGGGAATTGACCACGTCGAGGAGGTGCCGGCCGGAATCGCCGATGATGCCGGCATATTCCCGGGCGCGCTCGGGCCCGAGGCAGACCGCTCCCTCGCCGCCGAGCACCTCGGAGAAGCCGATGATCGCGTTGAGCGGCGTGCGGAGTTCGTGCGTGACGTTGGCGAGGAAGCGGCTCTTCACCTCGTCGGCGCGCTCGGCCTCGGCGCGGGCGCGCTCCAGCTCCTCCGCGTGGCGGCGGTGCTCGGTCACGTCGCGGGTCACGGCGACGACGCTCGTCGGCGCCGCGCCGCCGAGGCTGCGCTCGATCCGGTGCGCCCGCATCTCGGCATGGATCAGGCGGGCGCCGTCGGCGCGCTCGGCGCCCGCGTCGAGGTGCAGGCGGAACTGCACGGTGGCGGGCCGGCCATGGGCGGCGACGTCGCTGATCGCCTGGAGGAAGGCCGGCCGGTCGGCGACGTGGATGCGCTCGAGCAGGCCGTGGGCGCGCAGCCGGGGCGCCTCGACGCCGACGAAGCGGGCGGCCGAGGCGCTCGCCTCCAGCACGCGCCCGTTGGCGTCGTGCCAGGTCACGAGGTCGTCGATCGCCGAGAGCAGCATGCGGTCGCGGGCCTCGTTGTCCTGCATCTGCGTCCGCCAGCGCCGCTCGTGGCGCATGTGGTCGAGGATCTGCGCGGCGACGTGGCCGATCGCCGTGATGACGAAGACCGGCATCGCAATCGAGGCCGAGACGTCGACGATCGGCGCGCGGGACATCCAGGTGCCGGCGCAGGCGACAACGAGGGCGCCGATGGCGGCGATCACCGCGGCCGTCACCGTCGAGCGCTTCGAGCCGGAGACCGCGGCCTCGAGGGGGATCGCCACCAGCCAGACGGCGGCGGCCGAGCCGGCGCCCCCGGTCATCCCGGCGAGGCAGACCACGAGACCCGTCAGCCCCATCGAGGCCACCGCGTGGGCGATCCAGAGATGACCGGACCGCGACAGGATCACCGCGGCCAGGACCGGCAGGATCAGGCTCGCCACCGCCATCGCCTCGATGAGGGAGGGCACGCCGCGCCAGAGCAGGTAGGGGGGCAGCGCCGCCATCATCACGGCGCCCGTCGCGAGCCGCGACACCAGGAAGCGCTCGTGCCGGTCGCGCACGTTCGGATCCCGATGGGCGGATTCGTGGACGAGGCTCGCGAGGCGGGCGTCGATCACCGAAGGGAGGACATCTTTGATACGCAAGACTGGCACGCGCAACGCGGGACCTCGCGGTCCCCACGCCTCCGGTTCGACCGTCGAACAACGGCCTGACGGTCGCAGGGGCGGCTTAAACGAGTGTTGCGGCGCGAGCCCGATCGGCCCGGATGCTTTCCGCGAGGTAACCGGCGCCCCCGCGGATTGACCCGGCGGGATTTACCATCCGGGAGGATTTCGGGACGGCGTTGACGCGCGCTTCAGGCTTGCCGCGCGAGGCTCCCGCGCGCCCCGTATCCGAAGTTCGCGAGAGAGGCCATGTCGTTCCTGCTGCGCGCCGCGCTGGTGATCGGTGCGCTCTCCTATCTCGCCCTGCAGCAGCGCGGCGAACACGCGCGCCCGTCCGAAGCCCCGGTCGCAGCCGTCCCGGACGCGGTCTCCTCGATCCTCGCGGCCTCCGTCGCTTCGGTCCCCACCGAGGCCCGCGAGCGCGTCGCCAAGGCGGCGCTCGCCGAGCTCGTGCGGCGCGCCGGCCAGACCGTGCCCGCCGTGCCCGATCCGGCCTCGCAGGACACGCTCTCGCCCGCCGACCGCGCCCTCGGCTGGCGCGGCGTCGCGCCCTGAGCCCGCTCCGGGGCACGGCCGGCCCGCGCGGTTGCTGCGACCCGCTTGGCCTGCGGCGGCTGCCTGTGGTTAGCTGACGGCGTCCCGGAGCGGCGAGGGCGGATGTTCGGATTCGGTCTGGAATATGAGGGGGCGGCGTTCTGGCTGCCGCTGGTCTGGGCGGTGCTGCTCGGGCTCGCGGTCGCCATGTACGTGGTGATCGACGGGTTCGACCTCGGCGTCGGCATCCTGTTCACGGCGGCCGAGCGCGGCAATTGGCGCGATCAGATGATGCTCTCGGTCGCCCCCATCTGGGACGGCAACGAGACCTGGCTGATCCTCGGGGGCGGGGGGCTATTCGCGGTGTTCAGCGTCGCCTACGCGATCCTGCTGCCGGCGCTCTACCTGCCCCTCATCCTGATGTTGATCGCCCTGGTGTTCCGCGGCGTCGCCTTCGAGTTCCGCTTCAAGGCCGAGCGCTCGCAGGCGATCTGGGACTACGCCTTCCACTACGGCTCCCTGGTGGCGACCTTCGCGCAGGGGATGGTGCTCGGGGCCTTCGTCCAGGGCTTCCACGTCGAGGGTCGCGGCTTTGCCGGCGGCAGCTTCGACTGGCTCACGCCCTTCAGCGTGATGACGGGCATCGGTCTCGTCTGCGGCTACGGGCTGCTCGGCGCCACGTGGTGCGTGATGAAGACCTCGGGTGAGCTGGAAGTCTGGGCGCGGATCAAGAGCCGGCAATTCCTGGCGGGCACCATCCTGTCGATGGCGATCGTCAGCGCCTGGGTGCCGTTCCTCGGCCTCGACATCCAGTGGCGCTGGCTCTCCGTGCCCAACGTGTTCTACGTGGCGCCGGTGCCTGTGGTGACGGGGCTCGTCGCGTTCTGGCTCCTGCGCGCCCTCGACCACGGCCGGCACGTGGCGCCCTTCCTCCTGACGATCAGCCTGTTCCTGCTCGGCTTCCTCGGACTGGCGATCAGCCTGTTCCCCTACATCGTGCCACCGCGCTACACGATCTGGCAGGCCGCGAACGCGGTGAGCGCCCTGCGGTTCGCCCTCGTCGGCTACGCGGTGGTGATGCCGCTGACGCTCGCCTACACGGCCTATGCCTATTGGGTCTTCCGCGGCAAGGTCGCCGAGGATATCGGCGCGGGCGGCTACGGCCATTGAAGGGGCGCCGGCTCCTGTGGTTCGTCGTCTTCTACGGAGTCAGCCTCCTGGTCTTCGCCGGCCTGGTGTATCTGCTGCGCGCGATCGTGCGCGGTTAGGGGCCGGACGGTGTCCATCACCCGGCCCGGTTCTGTGAGGGGGCGGGGGCGTTGGGGGACACGAGGGGCGGTTCGCGCGGACGGCCGGCGAAGGGCCGCGTCGGGACGGCCTTCCGCGCCGCGCTCCTCCTGCTGGTCGGCGGCCCCTGCGCCGCGGCCGAGACGGGGCTGCTGCCCGCGCATCCGAGCTACCCGCGTGCGCGCGCCTGTACCTCGGTGCGGATCGCGATGCCGCCCTCGACCCACGCGCTGCCGGGCCATGTCCTGATCTCGCCGCGCCCCGCCGACATCCCGGTGGGGCAGGGCGACAGCGCCATCTGCTACGCCTACGCCACGGCCGACATGATCTCGCAGCGGGTCGGGCGCGCGGTCTCGCCGCTCGACGTCGCCACCAAGTTCTACTTCGCCGATCCCGCGCGCCTCGCCACCCTGCCGGATCGGCGCATCGCCGCGCATCTGCGCGATCATCCGGACACGCTCGCCGACATCGCGTTCGCCCGCAACGCGGTCGACATCGCCCGGGAGCACAATCCCGGGACCGAGCCCTATTTCGACACGCTGGAGGGCGGCGAGGAGGATGCGGCGGCGCTGCTCTACAATCTCGACGGCCTTTGCGACGAGCGCGACCTGCCCTCGCACGAGGGCTACGCCCATTTCCGCCGCTTCTTCCTGGCCCAGCGCTTCGGCGCGGTGGCGCGGGCGCCGAACCAGTGCTTCCGCAGCACCGGCGCCACCGTGGCCAAGCTGCGCAGCCGACGGGCCGATGCGGTCAACGATGCGTGGCTACGCGAGGTCGCCGCCCGCTGCCGACGCCGTCCGAGCCCGGTCCCGCTGCTGCCGATCTCCTTCCGGGTCGCCGCCAACCAGCTCGAGTTCATGGAGATGCTGGAGACCGAGCCGCCGACGAAGCCCCAGGTCGACCGGATGCTCGCGATGGTGGACTACGCCCTGGACCACGCGCGCGCGCCGACGATCGGCTACAGCTGGTACATCCTGGAGGATCGCGATCCGAAGGATCCCGACCTCGCCGCCGATCATTCGAGCACTGTGATCGCGCGCCGCCGGGTCGGAGGGCGCTGCCAGTACCGGGTGCAGGACAATACGGGCGAGTACTGCGCGCGGATGCGTCCGGGGATCCGCGAGCGCTGCGAGGACGGCCGGATCTGGCTCTGGGAGGATGAGATCCGGCGCACGCTCTATAGCGTGATCTACCTGCGCTGAGCGGGGACCGGGTCAGGTCAATCCCGGCCTTTCCCGTTAGCGGACGCCTCGGGGCATCCTCAGGCCGAGGCGTCGACCGGCTGACTGGTTCTCCGGCCCGCCCCTGATGCCTCTCGCAGGGCCGCGACCGCATCCGCGGCGCTGGATCCCGGATCGAGGGCGGCCAGGCGCTCGGCCGTGGCGGCGGGCAACCGCACCAGCACGATCGTGCCCTGGCCGACCTCCGAGCGGATCCGCAGGGCGCCCCCGTGCAGCTCCGCCAGGGAGCGCGCGATGGCGAGGCCGAGGCCCGAGCCCGAATGGGTGCGGGTCATGTTGGTCTCGACCTGGACGAAGGGTTGGCCGAGCTTCGGCAGCACCGATTTCGGGATGCCGATGCCGCTGTCCTCGACGAAGAGGTTCACGTGGTCGCCGGCCTTGCGGACCCGGACGATCACCCGGCCCGTCGCGTTGGTGAACTTCACCGCGTTCTGCAGCAGGTTGAGCAGGATCTGATGGAGCGCCCGCTCATCCGCGAGGAGCGTCAGATCCGGCGCGACGTCGACCTGCAGGTCGACCGACTTGGCGCGGGCGGCCTCGGCCACGAGCTTCGTCGCATTCCCGATCGCCCGGGCGACCGGGAGCTCGCGCTGCGCGAGGCGGACGCGGTGGGCCTCGATGCGGGACATGTTGAGGATGTCGTCGATGACCGAGAGGAGGTAGTGCCCGCTCTCGCCGATATCGCGGCAATATTCCGTGTAGCGCGGCGATCCGAGGGGGCCGAGGACCTCGCTCGCCATCACGTCGGCGAAGCCGATGATCGCGTTGAGGGGCGTGCGCAGCTCGTGGCTCATATTGGCCAGGAAGTCGGACTTCGCTTGGCTCGCGCTCTCGGCGGTGGCCTTCTGGTCGAGGTAGCGCTCGGCGAGGTCGGCGAGCTGCTGGGTCTGCACCTCGAGGGTGCGGCGCGAGCGCTTGAGGTCCTTGACCGTCTCGATCAGCTCGCGCTCGGAGGCCACGAGCTGCTCCTGGTGCCGCTTCAGGTTGGTGATGTCGGTGCCGACGGAGACGTAGCCGCCGTCCTTGGTGCGCCGCTCGCTGATCTGCAGCCAGCGCCCGTCCGTCAGCTCGGCCTCGAAGGTCCGGGCGGTGGCGGCGCCGGTCTCGGGCATCTCGCGGCGGATCTGCGGGAGCACGCCGCGGCCCATCACATCGGCGTAGCGGCGGCCGGCCTGCGCATCCTCCGAGTTGAGGGCATGGAGGTGGCGGAATTTCGAATTGCAGAGCACCAGCTTGTTGTTGGTGTCCCAGAGCACGAAGGCCTCGGAGATCGCCTCGATCGCGTCGCGCAGGCGCATGTCGGCGGTGGCGCTGGTTTCCGCGAGATGCTGCTGCTCGCTGACGTCGATGGCGATGCCCACGAGGTGACGCCCGCCGCCGTCCGGATCCGGCACCACCTCGGCGCGGGTGCGCAGCCAGACATACGAACCGTCCGCGCTGCGCATCCGGAAGGCGTGGTCCACGGCGGTCTGGTTGGCGGCCAGCCCCCGGGCGAGGCTGTAGAGATCGCCGTCGTCGGGGTGGACGAGGGCGTTCACCGCCCCGAAGGAGAGGTATTCCTGCTCGCGGCGATAGCCGAGCAGGGCGTACATCGAGTTCGACCAGTAGATCCGCCCGCGCGGGATGTCCCAGTCCCAGAGCCCGCAGCCGCCGCGCCCGAGGGCGATGTCGAGCCGTTGGCGGATCTGCTCGCAGACGCGGCCGGCGCTCTGCGCTCGCCGGGTCTGCAGACCGTAGGCGAGGCCGACGCCGACGATCACCAGGGCGGCCGCGCCGATCAGGACGATCTGGTCGCGCGTGCGCGCGCTCCAGCCTTGCAGCAGCGGCTCCAGGGGCTGCGTCACCGCGATCCGACGCCCGTCCGGCAGGCGGTGCATGGCGGCCAGCATGGTCTCGCCGTCCGTCGGCGTCAGGGTCACGACCCCGGCGAGTTCGCCCAACGTCGTCAGCGCCTCCGCCTCGCCGAAGACCTCGGTGAGCGTCCGGGTCCCGGGCGGCAGCGGCGGGTGGGCCGCGACGATGCGCTCGTCGGTATCGATCAGCAGCAGGCGTCGCCCGACCCGGGCGATATCGCCGTGAGCGGGGCTGTGCAGCTGGCTCGCTCGGTCCGGCAGCGAGGCCGCCGCGAGGCGCAGATAGGCGTCGACCTCGGCCGCGGCCGTCGCGACGATCTCCTCGCGCTGGCTGCGGACATGCAGCGCCACCACGCCGACGAGGCAGGCCAGGAAGGTCGAGAGCAGGGCCGGGATCGCGAAGCGGAGGCCGGACTCGATCCGGCTGAGCCGGGTGGGCCGCGCCCGCGCTGGCCACTCGACCCCGAGAATCGTGTCCGCACGCGCGGAGAAGGAAGCGGAAGCCGCCTCCGGCATGGTCGAACCTCGCACGCGGGGTGATTGCATCTGGGGAGGCGCCCGGCGCCGTCCCGAATCTGTATGCAATATGATCATCCGGACGGCGGCTTGTCCACGGCTTTTTCCGCCGCGCGCTTGACAGGCCGCCCCTGTTGCGACTCTGCCCCGATTCTCAATTCGGCAGCGTTTACAAATGGTTAACCGGCGCAAGAGTCCGCGTCGCGATATCGGCCACGTCGCGGGATAGCGTGGGGATCGCCTTGATTTGCTTGAGCATTTCCTCGGCTTTGCGAGCCCGCACGAATGTCAGTTTCCGCCAGGATCCGAAGGCCGTCAGGAGCTTCGATGCAACTTGACGGTTAGTCCCGTCGAGCGCCGCGACGGTCTCTCCGACCAGGTCGAAGCCGGCCCCGTCCGCGCGGGCGAACTGGGTGGGATTGCCGAAGGCGAAGCTGCCGATCAGGGCCCGAACCCGATTCGGGTTGGTCATCGCGAAGGCCGGATGCTCCCTCAGCCGCGCGATGCGCGCGAGGGTGCCGGCCTCCGGGATCATGGCCTGGATGGCGAACCACTTGTCGAGGGCGAGGGGCTCGTCCGCGAAGCGCAGCGCGAAGCGCGACAGGGCGTCCTCGCGGGCCTCGCCGGGGATCAGCGCCAGGGTGCCGAGCGCCGCGAGGCGGTCGGTCATGTTGCTCGCCGCCTCGAACCGGTCCGTCGCGCGGGCCTCGCCCGCTGCCGGGTCCGCCGCCGCGACGAGGTCGAGGGCGGCGTTGCGCAGGGCCCGTCGGCCGGCCGAGGCCGCATCGGGGCTGTAGGCCGTGCCGGGCGGCACGGCGAGCGCGGCGTCGAGGGCGTCGAGGCGCGGGCGCAGGATCCGCCCGAGATCGCGCCGCAGCGCCGTCCGGGCCGCATGGATCACGTCCGGGTCGACGTCGGCGTCGAGGGTGTTGGCGACCTCGCCCTCGCCGGGCAGCGCGAGCACCAGGGCGGCGAAGGCCGGGTCGCGTTCCGCCTCGGCGTCGAGCACGAGGCCGAGCGCCTGCCCGAAGGCCTCGGCCGAGCCGCCCGCGCGCATCAGGCCGAGCGCCAGGTCCTGGGCCGCCTGCCACCGGTTGAACGGGTCGGGATCGTGGGCGAGCAGCGTGAGGCGGTCGGCTTCGGAGAGATCGATCTCCAGCCGCACCGGCGCGGAGAAGCCGCGCAGCAGCGAGGGCACCGGTCGCTCCGCCACGCCCTCGAACCGGACGACGGACCGCGTCGCGTCGAGGACGAAGAGCCCGTCTCGCAGATCGGGGCAGCGCGCCGCCGCGAGCGATCCGCCCGAGCCCACGAGGCCGAGAGCCACCGGGATCACCAGTGGCGGCCCGCCATCGAGGCTTTGCGACAGCGTGAGGGAGAGGCTCCGCTCCGCGGGATCGTAGGTCGCCTCGGCGGCGAGGACCGGCGTGCCGGGCCGGACGTACCACTGGGCGAAGGCGGCGAGGTCCCGCCCGCTTACCGCCGCGAACGCCGCCAGGAAATCCTCGACCGTGGCGGCGCGCCCGTCATTCTCCGCGAAGTAGCGGTCCATGCCGGCCCGGAACAGCGCGGGCCCGAGCAGGGTGGCGAGCATGCGGACGATCTCGGCGCCCTTCTCGTAGACGGTGGCCGTGTAGAAGTTGTTGATCTCCGCATAGGCGCTCGGACGCACCGGATGGCGCAGCGGCCCGGCATCCTCCGGGAACTGGCGGGCGCGCAGCTGGCGCACCTCGGCGATGCGGTGCACGGCGCGCGAGCGCATGTCGGAGGAGAATTCCTGGTCGCGGTAGACGGTCAGACCTTCCTTGAGGCAGAGCTGGAACCAGTCGCGGCAGGTCACGCGGTTGCCCGACCAGTTATGGAAATATTCGTGCGCGATGATCGCCTCGATCGCCGCGTAATCGGCGTCGGTCGCGGTCTCGGGGGAGGCCAGGACGTACTTGTCGTTGAAGATGTTCAGGCCCTTGTTCTCCATCGCCCCCATGTTGAAGTCGGAGACCGCCACGACGTTGAACACGTCGAGATCGTAGGCGCGGCCGAAGGCGCGCTCGTCCCACGCCATCGAGCGGATCACGGCATCGAGGGCGTAGCCGGCCCGGTCTTCCTTCCCCGGCTCGACATGGACCGCGACCGCGACCTCCCGGCCCTCCATCGTGCGGAAGCGCGTCGAGACCGCGCCGAGACGGCCGCCGACGAGGGCGAACAGGTAGGCGGGCTTCGGGTGGGGATCGTGCCAGACGGCGTAGTGCCGGTCGGCTCCGGCGGCGCCGGATTCGACCGGGTTGCCGTTGCCGAGGAGCACAGGCGCCTCCGCGCGCTCGGCCTCGATGCGTGTTGTGTAGACCGAGAGCACGTCCGGGCGGTCGAGGAAGTAGGTGATGCGCCGGAACCCGTCCGCCTCGCACTGGGTGCAATAGACCCCGCCGGAGCGGTAGAGGCCCATCAGCTCGGTGTTGGCGGTCGGATCGATCTCGGTGACGATCGTCAGGACGAAGGGCCGCTGCGGCGGGCGGGCCAGCACGAGACCCGACGGGCTCGCCGCGTAGGCGTCAGGCGGCAGCGGATTCCCGTCGAGCGCGAGCGCCACGAGGACGAGGGCGTCCCCGTCGAGCTGCAGCGGGGCCCGCGCCTCACCCTCCGGGTTCGGGCGCAGGCTCAGCGCGGCGGTGACGCGGGTGCGCCGTGGATCGAGGCTGACGTCGAGATCGACCCGGTCGATGAGGTAGTCGCTCGGCCGGTACTCGGAGAGCTGGATCAGCAGGGGCGTCTCGGTTCGCATCGGCTGGGGATCCTCGGCAGGCGGGGGGAGGGGGCTTTCGGGCGCGCTCGAGTGATGTTTAGGGCCGGCCAGGCGCGCTGTCGCCAGCACCGTCCGGCCGGGAGGCTCGCTCGCGGCCGGCTTGGTCGGCGCCCGCGCCGTACACGCCCAAGTCCGGCGCGACCGGGCCCGTTGCTTGATTTCCCGGGCGGGATCGCGGAAAGGGGCTCACGGCAACGGGTTAACCGTCCCCGTATGGGCGGTTCCGTCCGCGCGGCACCGGCACGAGATCGAAGGCACGCATGGCGAACGTCGTCGTCGTAGGCGCCCAATGGGGCGATGAGGGCAAGGGCAAGATCGTCGACTGGCTCTCCGAGCAGGCCGACATCGTGGTCCGCTTCCAGGGCGGCCACAATGCGGGGCACACCCTCGTCATCGACGGCGTCACCTACAAGCTCGCGCTGCTGCCCTCGGGCGTCGTGCGCGGCGGCAAGCTCTCGGTGATCGGCAACGGCGTCGTCGTCGATCCCTGGCACCTCGTCGACGAGATCGCCCGGCTCCAGGGCCAGGGTGTGTCGATCTCGCCGGAATCCCTGCGGATCGCCGACAACGCGACGCTGATCCTGCCGCTGCACCGCGAGCTCGACCATTTCCGCGAGACCGCCAATGTCGGTCTGAAGATCGGCACGACCAAGCGCGGCATCGGCCCCGCCTACGAGGACAAGGTCGGGCGCCGCGCCATCCGCGTCGTCGATCTGGCCGATACCGACACGCTGCCGGCCAAGATCGAGCGGCTGCTCGCCCACCACAACGCCCTCCGGCGCGGTCTCGGCATCGACGAGGTCGACGCCGCGGCGCTCCTGAAGGAGCTGACCGAGATCGCGCCGACGCTGCTCCCCTACGCGGCGCCGGTCTGGGCTCTGCTCGACGAGGAGCGCCGCCACGGCAAGCGCATCCTGTTCGAGGGCGCCCAAGGCGCGCTCCTCGACGTGGACCACGGCACCTATCCGTTCGTCACCTCGTCCAACATCGTCGCGGCCCAGGCGGCGACGGGCTCGGGCCTCGGCCCGGGGGCGATCGGCTACGTGCTCGGCATCGCCAAGGCCTACACCACCCGCGTCGGCGAGGGCCCGTTCCCCACCGAGCTGTTCGACGAGATCGGCGAGACGATCGGGCGCAAAGGCCGCGAATTCGGCGTCAACACCGGCCGCAAGCGCCGCTGCGGCTGGTTCGACGCGGTGCTGGTGCGCCAGACCGTGCGCACCTCCGGCATCGACGGTATCGCGCTGACGAAGCTCGACATCCTCGACGGCTTCGAGGAGATCCGGATCTGCACCGGCTACCGCCTCGACGGGCGCGTGATCGACCACCTGCCGGCGAATCAGGCCGCGCAAGCGCGGGTCGAGCCGATCTACGAGACCATGCCGGGCTGGTCCGAGACCACGGCCGGCGCCCGTTCCTTCGCGGAACTGCCCGCCTCGGCGATCAAGTACGTGCGCCGCCTGGAGGAGCTGATCGGAGCGCCGGTCGCCCTGCTCTCGACCTCGCCGGAGCGCGACGACACCATCCTGATGCACAACCCCTTCGAGGATTGAGCGCGCCGGGCCCGGGCTTCGCGCGCTCCGGCGCGGGGCAGGGCTCGGGCCGAGGGGACCGGACCGGGACAGCATGGCCGACTACTTCCCGCTGCTGGCGCGCGCCCTCGATGCGCTGCCCGATCGGACGCCGGCGATGCGCCGGGCCGTCTACGAGCGGGCGCGCAACGCGCTGGTGACGCAGCTCCGCTCGATCGATCCGCCGCTCTCCGAGGGCGATATCGATCTGGAGCGGCAGGCGCTCGACGCCGCGATCGGGCGGCTGGAGGCGACCTACGACGTGCCGCCGCCGGCCAACGATCCGGCCGCGCCCGCGGTCGAGCCCCCGTCCGCTCCGGAACCCGCGCCGGTCGTCCCGCCCGCTCAGACCATCGATCCGCTGGCGCCTCGGAGCGAGAGCGAACCCGCCCCGGAGCCGCGCTTCGAAGCCGAGAGCGAACCCAAGCCCTTCCTGCCGCCCAAGCCCTTCCTGCCGCCCGCGCCGGAACCGATCTTTCCGACGGCCCCGGTGCCGGAGGTGCCGCGCGAGCCGCCGGTGCCGATCGCCCCGCCGCGCTCGGCCGCGACCGAACCGGCCACCGAAGCGCAGGCGCAGGAGCCGGCGGGTCTCGATCCGGCGGGCAGCGGGCCTTCCGCGCCGCCGGCCCCCGGTCCGGCCGAAGCGTCGGGGCGTGATGCCGGGGGCGGGCGCCAGCAGCGACCGCGGATCGACGTGGTGGCCCCCCGGAGCCGGTCGCGCCTGTTGCGCAACGCCTTCGTGGCGATCGTCCTCGTGCTGGTGATCGGCATGATCGCGGTGGCGGCCTATTTCCTGCGTGACAAGCCGTCCGAATTGCAGGCGGGCGATGCGGGCAGCCCGGGCGCTCAGCAAGCGGAGGCGCCGGACGCGAAATTCGCCGACCGGGTCGGCGGCGAGCCCGCTCCGGCCGAGCGGCCGGGACAGGCGCCCATCGCTCCGAAAGCGGCGGAGGGAACCGCGCCCACCTCCCCGGCGAGCGATCTCGCGGTCGCGCAGCGCGCGGTTCTCGTCGAGGAGGCGACCGCGCCCTCGGACCAGCCGTCCACGATCAGCGGGCGGGCGATCTGGCGGCTCGAATCCGTGAGCGGCGAGCAGGGCCAGCCGCTGGAGACGGCGCTCGTTGCCACCGTCACCATCCCGGATGCCGGCCTGACACTCGTGATGACGATCCAGCGCAACCTCGACGCGACGCTCCCGGCCTCGCACACGATCAATCTGGTCTTCAGCCAGACCGGAGCGGATGCAGCCAAGCGCGTCGTTCAGGATATTGGCCTGCTCCAGGCCAAGGACGACGAGAACGCGCGCGGGACCCCGGTCTCGGGCCTGCCGGTACCGGTCGACAAGAACCGGTTCCTCATCGGCCTGTCGTCGCTGCGCAGCGACGTCGACCGCAACACGGACCTGCTGCTCCACCGCAACTGGTTCGATCTCGGGATCCGCTACACGGACGGTCGCCGCGCCGTGCTGACCTTCGAGAAGGGCAGCGCGGGCGCTCAGGCGATGCAGCGCGCCTTCGACCAGTGGCGCTGAGGGCGCCGCGCCGTCCCGTTCGACACCGACGCTCAGGGCGCACGCCAGCGCCGGGCGCGGTCCGGTAGGGGCCCGCGCTCTCAGGGAGTTTCCGTGAGCCGGCGACCGGCGCCGCTCAGGCGCCGGGCTGGGCGGCTTCCCGGCCTGCCGAGGCCTCGCGCACCGCGAGGTTGCGCTTGACCGCCTCCTGGACCTTCTCGAAGGCCCGCACCTCGATCTGACGCACCCGCTCGCGCGAGACGCCGAACTCTCCGGAGAGGTCCTCCAGGGTGATGGGGTCGTCGGCCAAGCGGCGCGCCTCGAAGATCCGGCGCTCGCGCGGGTTGAGCACGCCGAGCGCGTCGCGCAGGGCGGTGAGGCGGTTCTGCCCCTCCTGCTCGCGCACGAGCACGGTCTCCTGGCTCGGGCTGTTGTCCACGAGCCAGTCCTGCCACTCGCCCTCGCCCTCCTCGCGCAGGGGCGCGTTGAGCGACGTGTCGCCCGACAGGCGCCGGTTCATGTCGATCACGTCCTGCTCGGGCACGCCGAGCCGGGTGGCGATCTGGGCGACCTGATCGGGCTTGAGGTCGCCCTCGTCGAGCGCGGAGATCTTGCCCTTCGCCTTGCGCAGGTTGAAGAAGAGCTTCTTCTGGTTGGCCGTGGTGCCCATCTTCACGAGCGACCACGAGCGCAGGATGTATTCCTGGATCGCCGCCTTGATCCACCACATGGCGTAGGTCGCGAGCCGGAAGCCCTTGTCGGGGTCGAAGCGCTTGACCGCCTGCATCAGGCCGACATTGCCCTCGCTCACGACCTCGCCGATCGGCAGGCCGTAGCCGCGATAGCCCATGGCGATCTTGGCCACGAGGCGCAGGTGCGAGGTCACGAGCCGGTGCGCGGCCTCGCGATCGCCCCCGTCCCGCCAGCTCTTGGCCAGGGTGAATTCCTCCGACGGCTCGAGCATCGGAAACTTGCGGATCTCGTCGAGGTAGCGCGACAGGCCACCTTCGTTGGCGAGCACGGGCAATGCGCCTGCCATGGCATCTCTCCTTGGGTGGTCCCCCGAGCGGGCGGACGCATGATGCGGACCGCCGCTCCTTGAGCCGGCCGTTCGACTCACCATCTGTAAAGGGTAAGCCTCGGGGCCGGTAGCGGGTCCGCGACCCGAACATCACCCTCAACGCACGAGGGGCCCAGTCGGTTGAGACTGGCACGAATGGTCGCGGCCCGGCGTGTCCTATCGCACAAATCCGAACTTTTTCTTGACCGTGTCGCGCCCGTCACGGCGCGTCCGTCACCGATCGGCGTTCTGCCCATCGAGGGCGGCGATCAGCCGGGCGAGGTCGGCCGGCGCCGGGCTCTGAAACCGGAGCGTCTCACCCGTTCTCGGATGGGCGAAGCCGAGCAACTCGGCATGCAGCGCCTGCCGCCCCAGTGCCGCGAGTGCGGCGCGCGCCGCCTCCGGGAGGCGGGCGGCCTTGGTTCGGAAGGCTGCCCCGTAGACCGCGTCGCCGAGCAGCGGATGCCCGATATGGGCGAGATGGACGCGGATCTGGTGCGTGCGCCCGGTCTCGAGGCGGCAGCGCACCAGGGCCGCCTCGGCGCCGTAGCGCGCCGCGACCGCGTAGTGGGTGACCGCGTGCCGGCCTTCGCCGGGGCGGACCACCGCGATCTTCTCCCGGTTGTGACGGCTGCGGGCGAGATCGGCCGTGACGGTGCCCTTGGGCGGCTCGGGCGTCCCCCAGGCGATCGCCAGATAGGCGCGCTCCAGCGGCCCGCTGCGGCCGTGGTCGGCGAATTGCGCCGCGAGGCCCTGATGCGCCGCGTCGTTCTTGGCCACCACCATCAGGCCGCTGGTGTCCTTATCGAGGCGATGGACGATGCCGGGTCGGCGCACGCCGCCGATCCCCGACAGGCTGTCGCCGCAATGGCTGATGAGGGCGTTGACGAGGGTGCCGGTCTCGTGGCCCGGCGCCGGATGCACCACGAGCCCGGCCGGCTTGTCGACCACCACGAGGTCGGCGTCCTCGTAGCAGATCGCGAGGTCGCGGCGCTCGGCAGCCGGCTCCGGCGCTGTCGCGGCCGGCACGACGACGGCGAGCTCGGCGCCCGGCGCGACCTTGAGCGCGGGGTCGCGCACCACCGTCCCGTCGCGGCTGACATGGCCCGTCCGAACGAGATCCTGGAGACGCGAGCGGGACAGGTCGGGAAACAGGGTCGCGAGGGCCCGGTCGAGCCGCCCGGCGGACGCCTCCGCCGCGACGATCCCGTGCCGCTCCGCCCCACCCGCATCGACCGCCACCCGAAACTCCACGTTTTCCGACAAAGCCGGCGGACGGCCCTTGCCCCTGCGCCGAGCCGTGGGTATAGGAACGCCACGCCGCCGGAAAGCTCCCATCGTCTAGCGGTCTAGGACGTCGCCCTCTCACGGCGAAAACAGGGGTTCGATTCCCCTTGGGAGCGCCAGCCGCGTCAAGTATCTAGCACCAGAACTTCGGGTCGTCTCATATTCGCGTCTCACACAACGCTCTGGCTGAAGGAGCGGTGCATTATGCCTATTTGGCAGCACACTCTGCTCAAGCCGAAGACGCCCGGGCCGCAAGCGTCGGCCTCACGCCGTGCGCGAATGCCCTCGCTACCCGCATAGCTGTCCAGCCAGGACGTTTTGAGCTTCGCCGCAGCTCAAGTCGGACTTGAGTGCGCGGCGGGCTTACGTCCGGATGGTCGCCAAGCTCGACATCGGCCAGACCTGATCGGCGGCGGCTACCTGCTCGACCTCGCCGAAGCGGTCCAGGGGCACAAGCCGACGGTGCTGGCGCTTGCCGATCCGGACCGAGAAGTCAGGCGCACCATGGTGCGGACCGCGATCCTGCTGGGGAGGCCCGAGAAGGCATGACCCTCCTGCCGGCGACTGGCGCAAGGGCCGGGGCAGGACCAGCTATTGCGGCCCGGCACGGTTTGCTCGATCTGAGGATAGCCCTTATGGAATTGCCCTTGCCTCAGAGCATCGCAACCGGCGAGGATTGACGTTGGCACACCTTTTTCAGGCGCTGCTTGATCGTGCCCATGCGGAGGCCGATCAGCCCTTCTGCATCCTTGTCCAAGGCGCCCGTGAAACCACCGTTACGGTCGGCGACGTGATTAGGTCATCGGCTGCCATCGGACGCGAGATCACCGGGAAGGGCATTGAGCCAGGCTCCGTGGTTCTGATCGTCCTAGAGCATTCCGAGTTTCTGTATTCGTCGTTTATGGGAACATTGCTTGCGGGCTGTGTTCCGAGCTTCATGGCGCCGCTAACTCGTAAGCAGGATCCCGCCGTCTATCACAGCTCGTTTGCCGCGCTGATCGATCGGATCGAACCGGCCGCCATCATCACCTCGGAGAGGTCAGCCAGTTCGATCCCGTGCATCGACGCGGCCATCATCACCGTTGATCGGCTGCCGCCGGCTGATGACGAAGCGGTTCAGGCTCAAGCCGCTCGCGCCTGCGCCTTGCGTGGCGGGGACACGGCTTTTCTTCAACACAGCTCCGGGACGACCGGCCTGAAAAAAGGGGTTATGCTATCGCATGACGCGGTGCTGACGCAGTGCCGCCTGTACGCCGAGTCTATCGGCATTCAGGCCGGAGACACGATCGTCAGTTGGCTGCCCTTGTATCACGACATGGGGCTCATCGCCTGCTTTCTGCTTCCGGCGGTCGTCGGTGCGCCGATCGTCAGTCTCGACGCGCTGGAGTGGGTGATGCGACCCACAAGCCTCCTTCAGCGCATTGAGCAGCATCAGGGGCGCTATGTTTGGCTCCCCAATTTTGCCTTTCAACACATCGTGCGGCTCGACCCTGGCAAACGAAAATGGGATCTTAGTTCGCTGAAGGCGATTATAAGCTGCTCGGAACCCTGTCGATCAGCCACCTTCGAAGCATTCCTAGGCAAATACGGGGACTCCGGACTGAACCCGGAATCGCTGCAGGTCAGCTATGCCTTGGCCGAGAACGTTTTTGCAGCCACCCATACACCGCCAGGGGCGGTCGCACGACCCGGCGTTGGGTCGAGAACTCAAGGGTTCGCAGCTTGCGGGGTCCCACTCTCCGAGACCGAGATCGCGATTCGGTCGAATGACGGAAGTCGCTTGCTGGCCGGCGAGGTCGGAGAAATCTGGATTCGGAGTTCATGTCTGTTCGAGGGCTATTTCCGACAGCCCGACCTGACTGCACAAAAGCTGCACGAGGGATGGTATCGAACCGGCGACCTCGGAACCCTCGAGGACGGACAGCTCTTCGTTATCGGCCGGCTTGATGATCTCCTGATCGTCAACGGCAAGAACCTGATGGCCCATGAGATCGAGGATCAACTTAACACCATTGCCGGCCTGACGCCTGGACGCGTGCTAGTGCATGGTCGTTTCGACGATGCCCTCGGAACCTCGCAACTGGTCATTCTGGCAGAATCTCAGACGGACCCCGGAGATCGCGCCCCGATCGAAGCGGCGGTGAGAAGCGCTGTTTACTCCGCGAGCGGTGTTTATCCATCACAAATAGCTTTCCTAGATCCTGGATTTCTAATCAAGTCGAGCAGCGGAAAAATTTCCCGCGCAGCGACGATCAAAAAATATTCTGAGGGGGCTATGTAATGATGACCGAACAGGAAGTCCTAGACCGCATTACGCAAACCATGCGCGAAACATTGAAGGGCGCCTCGTCCATACCCGCTGCCACCCGGTCTATGACAGCCAACGATGTCGAAGGGTGGGACTCCTTGAGCCACGCACTGCTGATCCTTAATATCGAAAGCGATTTTGATATCGAACTTCCGCTGGATAGGACCCTTGAGATGGATAATGTCGGAGATCTAGTCGATCTTATCCAAGAAGCAATAAAATAAGGCTTCGGACTATGAAAAGAAAAAGTATTGTGGTCTATGGTAACTGTCAGGGGGCGGTCCTTTATGATTTTTTGCGGAGCGCTTCGGCAATCGCAAATCAATATGATATCTTTTATCACTTTGTTGAAGTTTTAGATCATGAAAAGGATGTTAAACAACGTCAAGTCGATCAAGCTGACATTTTTCTCGCACAGGATGTGCAAGATTGGCAGGGTTATCCATTTAGGGAACAAGCAGAAAGGAAAATATTTGGCAAATTCCCATTTGTGAACTTCGGCTCTCTATGGCCATTCGACGCCGCCCATGGGCAAAGAGATGAAGTTGCGATAGCCCTAAACCAAAACTTACCGGATACTTTGCGTTTTTCTTATCAAGACAGCCTGCTTGCGAAATTGCGAAGCGAAATACCTGGTCAAGACGATCGTTTCAATGCGTACCGAGATTTAAGCCATGGGCGTAAGACGAACTTCCAAAGGCTTCTGCAACTAGAGACTGTCAGGCTGCAAGCTACAGACCAACGGTTCGGAACGAATTTAACGGACTATATTATTGATAATCTTCGTATAAAGAGGTTGTTTCATACTGTAACTCATCCGACTACTGACCTAATCGAAAAAATTGCGGTCGCCGCATGCAAGTTGGTTGGGTTGCCGGCAACGTTCTCGGCAAAAGAAATTCCTGATCACGCACAAGGCTATCAGGTTCCATTGCACCCAATTTTGATTTCAGATTTAGGAATCAAGTGGGCGAATAATTTAACGAGGTATAATTTCAAAGACCGACAGCTTACATTCGACGCGTATTACCGTGCATATATATTTATCTATGGCTAGTGCAGTGACGTGGGTGGATGACTCACGCGTACGATGAGATGTGCGAGTCTGTGCGATGGCTAAGACGGTATGCGTGCTTCTCGGTGCGACCGACGCGGAACGGCTGGCTGCGATCGTGAGCGAACGCTCTCGGCCGCTCCAGCACACCCGGCGCGGCCGCATCGTTCTACTCTCAGCCGAGCGCCCGAGTGTCCAGGACGTCGCCCAACGGGCCGGCGTCGAAGGTTTGCTGCGCGACAAGGCACGTCCGCCCGGCACGCCGCCTCATTCGATTTAGCACTACCTGGGCACTTTGAGGTCAGATGGCAGCCGGAAGCGGCGCTGACAGTGCGGGCATCGCATGGGCGGGATGACAGCGACGAACAGTCGGCCGATGATGGCGTGACGCACGGCGAGCAGTCTTGGAGACGGTGGTGGACGCGGGAGGCCGGCCGCCTTTTTTTCCCCCAATCCCTCCGGTCGGGCCCAGCCAAACGCAGGTGCTGCAGGTAAGCACAGGCGATGCACGTTATGAGCGCGTGCCGGTGCAACCCGGTGCAAGAGCGGCCCTCGAAGTGGTCGAGGCCGAGTTCCTCTTTGAGCTGCCGGCGGCCCTGCTCGCAGACCCAGCGCGCCTTGATCGTTCCGGCTGGATGCCCGGCGATTTCTCCATCTGTAGCCCAGTCAGAAAAATCCGTCCGTTGATCGGATGCCCGGCTTCGCTTCCGGCCTTGACGTCATGCTGGTGGCGCGCGATCAGCAGTTCTGGGTCTTGGCGCCGTTCCCGATCTATATTGCGGAGGAAAACAGCTCCAGATCCTGGCCGTGATGTGTTGTCGTTTGCTGAACCGGCGATCATTTCTTTGGAAATCAATCCAGCCGCCCTGGGGATCGACGACGTATTCGGACCGATGCGTAGCGTCTGCACTGACCACTCAGCGTGTCCCGTCGTTCATGCGGCAGATCGATTTCGGTGGTTGCCGGCCGCAGCGGTGAGCGGACGGATCCTGATGCCTGTGTGCCGTTTGACGTGACCAGCTTCGCGCCGCAGATGAGTATGAATCGGCCAACGGAAGGCGGTCGCTCAGCCCGCGCATTGTCGAGATTACAGATTGGATTTGTAATATACCCCGTAAATTTGAGTCAGAGCGACCATTTCCATCATTGTAATTTGATATATTGCGCTCTCGCAGAATTTTACTATAGCGAAAGGAGTATTAATCGTTATCGAGAGAGTGTGGCCGACCGACAAGCCATTGCATCGCACATGTTTCGCCAAACGTGGTCCCATCGGCTCCGGTCACAAGATTCGCTGGGTCGGTTCGCCTCCGCAACGTCGGCCTCGTGACCATCTTCGCCCCCTGTCAGGAGCAGTGGATCGTCTGGCGAAAGCACAGCTTGACCAGCTCAAATCCGGTCCAGCGCTCCGACACGGCCACTTCTTTCGTACCTGGCAGCCCGCGGCAGATGAAAGATCGGAGCGGCTTCGGGCTTGGCCGGTCATCGTTCCCGGCTGCTGTGATCGGCCGCGCTGAACTTCATCCGCCATCGCCCGTTGCCGCTCATCGATATCAGAGAGGACACTCCGATGAGGCAGACGACGTTCGGAATGGCAGCTTTCCTGACCTTCGCGCTCGGTGGATCCGCATTGGCGCAGGGAGCCACGGCGATCCCCGAGGGTGCATCGCGTCCCGCTCCGCTGGAGGTCGGTGCTGAGCCGAGGCAAGGTGCGGCACCCACTTTGAGAGAATCGGAAGCGACGACGGGCACCGTCACGCGGGTGTCTCCGCCCACCAGCGGGGTCGGCGGTACCCCGAGCACCGGAGGGCCCGGCACGGATGGTGTGACACTCAGCCCGGCCGTCCCCGCGCGGTAGCAGCTGAAGGGGCGGGCGACACCGCGCGCGCAGGTTAGATAGGGATTCGCCTCAGCAATCGGGATCAGAGGGTGGGCGCCGCTTACGGCGTGTCCGATCCCGGTCGTTATGGGATGTTCTTGGACACGGGTCGCTCGACGGCTTCGGCGCCCGCGAAGCCGGGATGCGGAGCCGCGGACGCAGATACCGCGGCGAGCCAGTCGAAGGCATCGCCGATCGCGTCCGGGTCGACAATCTTAAAGATCCGGAAGGTCGGCGTAGTGGGATCAGGCGCGGTAGACGGTGTGATGGCCCGTACATGTCGGCGACGCCCCGACCGCAGCGGATAGGCAGTTCACGCCGCTTGCTTTCGCGGCGCCATATGAACCGCGCTCCGCAACATTCTAAGTCATTGAGAAGCTTGGCGCACCCGACACGATTCGAACGTGTGACCTTTGCCTTCGGAGGGCAACGCTCTATCCAGCTGAGCTACGGGTGCTGACCGACGCCGTGATTAGCCGAAGCTGGCGTCGCGCGCAACGGGGATACGGGGGCTGTCGCGCTCGAAGAGATCCTGGCGTGACCGTCCTCAGGCAACGGTCACGCGGTCTAATCGTGTCGCGGGGTGGGGATGGGATGTCGGAGAGGCACCGGCCTTGTGCCCGGTCCATCGACAGAAGGTGGGCGGCTCGGCGCTGTGGCATTCGGTCGGGCTGCGGCTCCCGCAGGCGGGCGCTTCATCGCACTGGCCGGAAGGCACATGCTGGCGAGACCGAGGGTCAGGTCGCTCCTTTGCGACACGATGTAGATCCCAGGGCCCTTTCGCGTGCGATGCGACGGCGCCTCGCGGTGCATGGGGCCTTGGCCCCTCAAAGACGATAGGGAAGCGCGATGGATGGCACGATCGACCGCGGAACACTCGACCGGCTGATCGCGCGCGGCCGTGGGCGCGGGGCCCTGACGGTCGACGAGTTTCAGGCAGCCTTTCCGGTCGACAGCCTCGACGTGGACACCCTCGTCCTGGTGATGCTGGAGTTGGAGGCTGCCGGCGTCAGCGTCGAACCGGACGGGTTCGGACTGCGCGCGGACCGGCCCGTGCCTCTCGTGCCCGAACTGCCCGTTGCATCGGTGGATGTCCCGCCAAAAGCCCCCAGGGCTGCTGCGGGCGGAGGGCCGTCGGCCGGACCCTCGGGGGAGACCGTGCTGGCACCTGCCGCAGCCGGGTCGTCCGGAGAGGGCACCAGCGTCGACCGGATCGTGCTCCTGTCCGGCCTCGCGGCGTTCCTGATCCTGGCAATCGTCCTCATTCTGGTCTGATCCTGCGCGGGTCTCGGCGCAGAAGCGCTTGCTGCCTCGGAGAAGATTGCCGCGTTTCCGTCGCGCGACCCGACCGCTCGCGTTCTCGGGGTGGATGCCGAGCCCAGCCGCTCGGCAAGAGCGGTGCCGTGGAGGACACCGCGACCTGGCGTTCTCGTCGGTGCGCCTGAAGGGGGTGCGATGGGCACGTCACCGAAGGCTGAGCGGCCATATGAAGGCAATCATCGGCACGCCCACGATCAGCACGATGAGGGAGAGAGGAAACCCCAGGCGCGCATAATCGCCGAAGCGGTAGCCGCCCGGTCCCATGACGAGGGTGTTGCACTGGTGTCCGATCGGCGTGAGGAAGTCGCAGGCTGCGCCGAGCGCCACGGCCATCAGGAACGGATCAATGTTGAGGCCGAGCCGCGTCGCAAGCTTGGCGGCGATCGGGCCCATCACCAGGACGGTCGCCGCGTTGTTGAGGAACGGCGTCACCGCCATTGCGAGGATGAGGACCGTGCCGAGCGCCATCACAGGCGACAAGCCTTGCACCAGGGTGGTGAGGTGCGCGGCGATGAGATCGGCCCCTCCGGTGCTGCTGACCGTCTCGGAGATCGGGATCAGGGCGCCGAGCAGGACCAGCACCGGCCATTCCACCGCCTGATAGGCCTCGTGGGGCGTCATGCTGCGCAGGAGCAGGATCGCGACCACGGCACCGAAGAAGGCGACCGCCACCGGCACGACGTGGAGGGCGACCAAGGCCATCGCCGCGAGCAGGATCGCGGCCGGCAGCCAGCTCCGATCGTTGCGGCCAAGGGCGATCTCGCGCGCTGCGAGGGGCAGCACCTTGAACGCGCCCAGTGCGGGCGCCAGCGCGCCGGCTCGGCCGCGCACCACCACCACGTCCCCCGGCCGGAAGCGGACCGAGGAGAGGCGCTGCTCGATGCGTCGGCCGCGCCGGCTCACGGCGAGGATGCCGAGGCCCGACGCGCGTTCCAGATCGAGCTGACCAGCCGTTCGGCCCACCAGGTCGGACTCCGCCGTGACGACACCCTCCATCACGACGGCCTCGGCTGCGGGCGCGGCGCCCGCGAGCGTGAGGCCGGTGCGCGCCACGAAGCGCTCGAGCGCGTCAGGCTCGCCGTTCAGCAGGAGCACGTCGTCGTCCTGCAAGCGAAACTCCGCGCTGGCGGGATAGCGCCGGAAGCGCTCGCGCAGGACCGTCGCGATCCGCACGTCGCCGTCCCCCTCGGCCTCCAGCGCCGCCACGGTGCCGCCGACCGTCCGGTGGCCGATCGGCAGGCGCGCCTCGGTGGTATACCGTTCGAGGGTGAAGGCCGCCTCCATCGAGCGGGTGCCTCCGTCCCGCCGCGGCAGAAGGCGCCATCCGAGGCACAGGAAGGCGAAGCCGGCTGCCGCCACGCAGAGGCCCACGGGCGCGTAGTCGAACATGCCGAACGGCTTGCCGGTCAGATCGGCCCGGACCTTCGAGACGATCACGTTGGGTGAGGTGCCGACGAGGGTGACGATGCCGCCGATCAGGGAGGCGAAGGCCATTGGCATCAGCATCGCGGAGGCCGGCGTGCCGCTTCGGCGGGCGAGCTGCAGCGCGATCGGCATGAAGATGGCCAGCGCACCCACGTTCTTCGTCACCATCGAGAGGAGCAGCACCCCGCCCACGAGGATTGGGACCTGCCGTCCTGTGCTCGTCAGATGGGGCATCAGCGGCCGCATCAGGGTCTCGACCGCGCCCGAGCGGGCGATCGCCGCCGAGAGGACGAGCGCGGCCCCGACGATGATCACGATGTCATCCGAGAACCCAGAGAAGGCCTTGTCGGCAGGCACGAGGCCGATCGCTATGCCGGCGGCGAGCGCGGTGAGCGCCACGACGTCATAAGGCAGGCGATCCCAGACGAACGCCGCGACGGTTACGCCGATCAGACCGAAGGCGAGCACTTGATCGACGGTCATCTGGGGACACCTGAACGCTGCGGCGCGGGGTGGGAGAAACGGGTGTTGCAGCTAGTCCAGGGTCGACCGGAGCGCCAGCCGCTCGAGAGCCCGCGAGAGGCAATCGATCGCCGTCATCGCGAAATGCCGCCGAGCCGTCGCCAGATCGCGGAAGCGGTCGGCCAGAAGGTGCTCTACGGCTTCCTGCAGAACCGGCACCAGACGCGGATGCCCCTGAGCGTCAACGTGGCGCGGCTCGCCGAAGCGGACCGCGCGGCTCTCGCGGGCTTTGCCGCGGTGGCGGCCCGTGCATGCGATGCGGATGCTGCCCCCGGCCGGGTGCGGACGTGGCTCTCCAGCTCCGGGGCGGATGCCGCGCTGATCGCGGCTTTCGACGTCGCCCTTCAATCGCCCCCACCCCTCGACGCAGCCCTTGCCCTGTTGGCGGAACCCGATACCGCGCTGATCGCCTTCATCCTGTGCTTGGTCGCCGCGCGCGGCGCGGGCCCCGCCGGATGGGCCTTCGCCCATTACGTCGCGCTGCACCGCGCGTTGCCGACCGCGGCGGTGCGCGCCGCGGAGCGCCGCTACAGGGCCTGATCAGCGCGGATCGGACCCTTCGGTGAGTGCCTGAAGGGAGACCTGCAGGGCGTCATCGTTCACGAGCAGGTGCCGGGAGATGTCGGCGAGGGTCAGCCACCCAACGACCGTGCGGCGTCCGTCGAGCACCGGCAACCGCCGGATGTAGTTCGCAACCATGACGTCCATTGCCGCGCGGAGCGTGTCGTCCGGGCCGCAGGACAGGACAGGACGGGAGGCCACCTCCTGCATGGTGACGGCTGTCGGGTCGCGTCCACGTGCCACCACCCGGTAGAGCAGGTCCCGATCCGTAACGATGCCGACGAGATCCTCGGCCGAGCCGACCGGCACGGCACCGACCTCGATCTCGCCCATCAGGACGGCCGCGTCCTGCGCGCTCGCATGTGGATCGATGAATTCGACGTCCCGCGTCATCACGTCGGCGACACGAAGGTGGTCTGCGGTGAGGCTCGACATCGGGTTCTCTGAGGATTGCGCTGGCTAAGCCAATCGCGCGCCCTGGTCCAGCGCGGCGTCACGGTGCCGCCCTGCACGGCGCAGCCGATGCGCTCGTGCGCGCCTATCTCGGCCTCGCTGTTTGGACGCATTGTTGGTGCGAGACGCCGTCCCGCCAGTGGAGCCGCGGTCTCGCCGACCAGGTCACATCGGGCAGCCTTCGGCGGATGCGCGTTGCCGTCTCGATCGCCGCCATCTCGGCAGCCACGGCGCGCCTCTGGACGCGGGCATGAGTGCGATCGCTCTTTTGCCGATCACACGGGCTTGCGCGTTCGCACGCGGCTGCGCGCTGATCCGTGCCACCCGCGCCCATTCCGCTCCTGTCACGCGCGTGCTCGTGACGACGGCTGGGCTGGTCGTCCTGACGGCTTGGCTATCGCGCGGTCCGGACGAGAGCTTGGCGCTCGACGGCATCACCCTGCTCGACGCCGGGTGAGGGAGACAGCAACGGCGTGCTCTTCCCTCAGGAGTTCACGCGTCTGGATCTTAAAATATTCCGGCGTCCATTCAATGCCGCTCGTGCTGGGAGACACGGTGGCGGCTTGGAATTCCCATCGGGCATCGGGCCGGCTGCGCTCTGCAGCCGGCCCGACCGTCTCAGCGCTCGCGGCGCTCGCGAACGATGGTCCGCTCCTCGCGCTCCTCGACCCGGCCGCGACGCGGCTCCGGATCGACGCCGAGCACCCCACCGACCGTGCCGGTGGCAGCCCCGACGGCACCGCCCACGACACCGCCGACAGGACCGGCCGCACGATTGCCGTCTTCGATACCGCGTTCGGCGCCGCGGACGGTGCCTTGCGCCTGAGCCGGCATGCTCAAGACGGCCGGGGACAGGAAGAGAGCGACGATCAGGAAAGTGCGCTTCATCAGGGGTTCTCTGGGTTCGAAAGGAAGCCCTGGTTCTGGTCGGGGAACCGGCTTCGGTTCTGATCAACGTCCAGGATCCGAAAAAGTGGCGCCGGGGTCTCGGCGGAGGCCTTGGCGGCCATGAGCGGGGTGTGGGCTGATGCAGCGGCCTCAGTCGGTCTGCGCTGCCCGAACCGGCCGATCGAGAAGGATGACAGCCGTCTCGCTGGTCGCTCAGAGCAGTTGAGAATAAGGCCTTGGTGGTTGAATCCTTCACCTTGAACACATCAAGGCGTAGCGGCGGTCGCGGCGGGCGTCTTCGAGAGCAACCAATCCGGCCCGAACATATGAGCGTCTTTCAGACCCTTTCCTTTGGGTGCGGCTGACAGGGGCGGATCCAATTGATAGACCAAATGCCACGATCCGCCCGGATAGGCCGAGGCGGCATATTTCTGTTTCGCCGTCTCGGGCGCACCCAGGACGGCAATCAAGGTCAATCGTTGCCGTTCTGCCTCACTCAACGCCTGTAGGATCCAGTAGACGTTGTAGCCCCCACCGGAAAATCCGTAGAACGCAGTGATATCGTCCCGGCGTTGGAACGTCTCCAGGGCAAATATTGTCTGCGGACTGCGCGACCTGGTGCTGCCCCCACGATCGCCCGAGATGTCGAGAACCTCGCCGGTGAACCCGACGCGCTGCGCATATTGGGTTGCCGCGGTCTCATGGAGAGCGCCCTTCGAGTAATCCTTCGGATTGCCGTTCTCGTCGGGGAAGGTGCCGCTGTTGCCTCGCAGGATGAGCATGGTCGGCATGTCTGACCTCCTCGCATCAACGGGTAGAACGCCCTCGTTCGGAGACGGCATCAATTCGAGAACGGGACGCACACGTCCGGACAGGCTGCCCGGTCCTGCTCGATCCACCGTGGTCAGAGAGGATTCTGCGGCGGTGCAGGTTTGAGCGGCGACCTGTAATATCGCACGGCACTCCAGCGCTGGCGAGCGCTGAAATCAGGTTTGCGTGCCAATAGCCAAGCTTCCTATCGAGTAAGTCTGACGATCAAGACTGGCCATCAACCTGACGGGCACTGGACAGGTCGCGAGGCCGCAGGCAATCTCGGCGACCAGTCGAACCGTCGCGAGGTGTATCGTGGCCAAGCCGAGCTTCGATTTGATGTGGGCGAATTTCCCCGACCACAGCAAGTATCCGACCTTGAAGGATCTGTTCGGTTGGCTGGGCGGTGGCCTGAAGCGAAACATCGACGAGCCCGGCTTCGGCCCGGCCGGGAACACGTGCGCGGCACGGATGTCGCGGGCGCTCAACTATGGCAACCACCCGATCACGGCCAAGCAGATCAAGCAGTTGAATCTCAATGCTCTGCTCGGAGACGACAAGAAGCTCTACCTGTTCCGCGTGCGTGAACTCCGAACCTACCTGACCCATACCATCGGGGTGACGCCCAAGATCGTGAAGAAGGGTTTTCAGGGCGCGTTCGCGGGCGAGCGCGGCATCGTCGCCTTTCGCGTCGCCGGGTGGCAGAGCGCCTCCGGTCATATCGCCCTCTGGGACGGATCCTCGTTCCGAGAGAACGATCACGACGATTACCGCGCCCAACAGGACGATCCGAGCACCGCAGAGAACGAAGGCACCGTAGAGGAGATGGTCCTTTGGCCGCTGTGAGAGGGACGCGCACGACGCTGGGTCTCGTGCTTCTGCTGCAGGCCCTCGCCGGATCGACCTTTGCGAAGCCGCGTCCGCGAAGTGCCTCGAGCGAAGACCTGTCTCTTGCACGCTCCTACGTGCTCGCGTCCTGCCTCATGAGCCGATATCCCGACACCCCGATAGCGCGTGAGGCGGATGCCTGGGCCGCCGGGCTTGTCGAGAACGGCCGGATACCGGGCGCACTCTACAAGGACCTGGCAGAGATCGGCCGCACGAGGGCGCCAGCGCCTCTGACGGCCACAGGCGGAATTGCCTTGCGGTTCGACAGCTGCCTCAAGCTCTACGACGATCCTGAGGTGCTCATGCTGATCCGTCGAACGCTCTCCAAACGCTGAGCGCGTCCCCGACCTGGAGCCTCGCATGTGGCAGATGCGTGGGTTGGACCCCCAATCGGCTGTCGAGGTTCTGCAATCGGCGGCTGAGCATCTCCGAGACCAGAGGCGGTGCTGCTCACAGGGCTGATACTCGCCCTTAATCCGACAGGGCGGCGGATCGGTGCGCAAGGCCCATCCGAAGGGGGCGCGGCACGGACTAGCGATGCCGCAGCGCCGGCTCGGCTCCCTGCGCCACGTCCGATCCCACAAGCGCCATCGCCGTCCGATCGCGGGTCTCGGGCAGGATCCGCAGGTGCGAATGAGCCTGCGCCAAATCATAGATCGCGCCCTGGGTCGTGAGGTCGTCACGGAAGGTGGGCGAGAGACCTCGGCAGGCGCTGCGGCTCGCGCATCGCGGCCGCCGCGACCCGCAGGGTTATCGGTTCGGACATCCGACGCGCGAGCGCGGAATGGACGCTGGCTTCGCCGCCGAACACGCATCGCCCGGCGGTGTCGGCCCGAGGCCGGGCGCGCCGGCCCTCAGGCCTCCGTGGGCGCGAGTTCGGCGGCGCGGACCGCTTCGTCGAGGAACGGGCCCAGGGCCGCCAGGAAAAGCTCCGGCGCCTGCAATTGCGGGACATGGGCGCAGCCCGGCAGGATCGTGAGGCGTGCGTCCGGCAGCCCCGCCGCCAGCTCCCGCGACATCGGCGGCGGCGTCGCCTCGTCCTGCTCGCCGACGAGCACCAGCACCGGCGCGTCGACCGCACCGAGATTCGGCCGGAGATCGAGCCCCGCCAGGGCATCGCAGGCGGCGCGGAACACCGTCAGGTCGGTGCGCAGGAAGGCCGCCAGACGTTCCTGCATCAGCGCCGGGTTCGCTGCCTGGAAATCGAGGGCGAAGAGGCGGCGCATCGCGGTTTCGCTCAGAGCGCCCAGACCTTTTTCGCGCGAGACGGCGGCCATGGTGCGGAAGGCTTGGCGGCCCGGCTCGGAGAAGCAGGCGCCGCAATCGGCCAGGATCAGGCGGTGCGCGAGACCGGGATGGCGGATCGCCATCTGAAGGGCCACGAACCCGCCGAACCCGTTGCCGAGCACCGTCGGGCGCCCGCCGAGATCCCGCACGGCCTCGGCCATGCGGTCGGCCACGGCCTCGAGACCGCCGGAGACCGCCTCGGACCCTCCGAAGCCCGGCAGGTCCGGAACGATCACCCGGAACCGCTCCGCGAGGGGCCCGGCGATCCGCGCGAAGCTCGCCGCGTCGGCAAGGAGTGAGTGGAACAGGACGAGCGGCTCCCCGGCCCCCGATGCCTGCGCCGCGATCCGTCCGCCAGCGAGCGTGATCCGCATCCTCATCCTCCACGTTCCCGGGTCGGACAGCCGCAACGACCGGCCGGCCACCCGAAAATTTCGTTGACGTGATATTTCACGGATGCAATCCTGAGGCAACCTGATCGGGTCAGAACCGTGCTTCTTCGCGACAACATCTACCACGCCATCCGCTCCGAGATCCTCGCGTGCCGCATGCCGCCGGGCGCCGAGGTGCGAGAGCAGGAACTGGCCGAGCGCTACGCGGTGAGCCGCCAGCCCGTGCGCGAGGCGCTGCTGCGGCTGGAGCGCGAGCGTCTAGTCACCGTTCACGCGCGCCAGGGATATCAGGTGAACCCGATATCGATCGGGGATGCGCGCGATCTCCTGGCCTTCCGCCTCGTGATCGAGCCGGCCTGCGCGGGCGATGCCGCCGAATCCGGAACGGCGAAGGCGCTGGAATCCCTCGACGCCTTCCGCGCGCTCGACGAGGGCACCGACTTCATCGACTACAACCGCGCCTTTCACACCGCCCTGGCCCAGGCCTCCGGCAACCTCCGCATGGCGGCCACGGCGCGGGACCTGATCGAGCAGGCCGACCGCCTCGTGCGGGTCAGCCTCGCGGGCATCAAGGGGCGCGAGCCCAACCAACTCATCGCGGAGCACGGAGCGATCATCGAGGCCGTCCAGCGGCGCGATGCACGCACGGCCCGGCGTCTCGTGCGCGAGCACGTCGCCCAGGCCCAGCGCCGCATCATCCCGGCGCTCGAACGCAGCGCCGTCATCCGTTGAGGGAGATCACCCCATGAACATGATCACGAGACCGGACCTTGCCGTCGAGACCCGGGGCAATTTCGTCGACGGACGCGAGGTCGAGGCTGGGGACGGGCCGCTCATCGACGTGAGGAACCCCGCCACGGGAGCGGTGATCGCCCGGATCCCCAACTCGACCCAAGCCGACGTGGATCGCGCCATGCGCAGCGCCCGCGCCGCCTTCGAGTCGAAGGAATGGGGCGGCCTGGATACCCGCGCGCGCGCCCGGCTGGTGAACCGCCTCGCGGACGCGTTCGAGGCCAACCTCGACACCCTCTACAAGCTCGAGACGCTGAACAACGGCCGTCCGATCAACGAAACCCGCGCCCAGCTTTCGCGCCTGCCGGATTTCTTCCGCTACGCCGCCGGCCTCGCCCTGGCGCGGCGGGACGCGGTGATCCCGGTTGAGGGGTCCTATCTCAACTACACGCGGCGCACGCCCATCGGCGTGGTGGCTAATTGCACGCCATTCAACCACCCGCTGATGATCCTGTGCAAGTCGCTCGCGGTCGTGCTGGCGACCGGCTGCACGACCGTGGTGAAGCCCTCCGAATACACGCCGCTGACCACCCTGAAGCTCGCGCAGATCTTCACGGAGGCGGGCCTGCCGAAGGGCGTGTTCAACATCGTCCTCGGCCTCGGACCGACGACCGGCAAGCATCTCGCCGAGCATCCCGACATCAACAAGCTCGTCCTGACCGGCGGCACCGAGGCGGGTCGCATCGCCGGGAGCGCCGCCGCGAAAGTCTTCGCGCATCAGACGATGGAGCTCGGCGGCAAGACGCCGGTGATGGTGTTCGACGATTTCGACCTCGAGCAGGCGGTGAACTACGCCGCCTTCGGCGCCTTCATCGGCGCCGGCCAGACCTGCGTCTGCGCGAGCCGCCACCTCGTCCAGGCCTCGATCTACGACGCCTTCGTGGAGAAGCTCGCCGCCAAGGCGAAGAGCATCCGCATCGGCGATCCCTTCGATCCGGCCACCCAACTCGGGCCGGTGATCTCGGGCAAGCAGCGCGACCGGGTGCTGGCCTATGCCGGCTACGGCCGCGACGAGGGCGCCCGGGCGGTCGCCGGCGGGCAAGCGGCGCGGGTCGCGGGCGGCGAGGAGGGCTTCTTCGTGGAGCCCACCGTCTTCGCCGACGTGCGCTCCGACATGCGCATCTTCCAGGAGGAGGTGTTCGGCCCCTTCACCAGCGTCACGCCGTTCAAGGACGAGGAGGAGGCGCTGCGTCTCGCCAACGATTCGCCCTTCGGCCTCGCCGCCGCCATCCGCACCCGGGACGTCGCGCGCGCCCACCGGGTCGCGGCGGCGGTGAAGGCGGGGATCGTATGGGTGAACGACCATCACCGGCTCGATCCTGCCTCCCCCTGGGGCGGCGTCGATGACAGCGGGCTCGGCCGTGAATGCGGGCTCGAGAGCTTCGACGACCATTTCAACGTGAAGAGCGTCATGGTCGCGACCCACGACACCCCGTTCGACTGGTACCGCGACACGGCGGGCCAGCGCCGCTTGAACTGACGACCACGCAACCCGGACGGAGGGCGACAGACCCGCGTCAGACGGGTGCCCTCCGCGCCTATCCCTAACGCGGAGGAAACGCCATGACGCCGACCGTCAATGCGGGAGGCCGGCTCGACCGGCTCCCGATCGGCCCGTTCCACTACCGGATCATGTGGCTGATCGGTATCGGGATGTTCTTCGACGGGTTCGACATCTACATCGCGGCGACCGTGCTCGGCGCCACGCTGAAGAGCGGCTTCTCGACCCTGCCGGAGAACGCCCTGTTCGTCTCGGCGACCTTCGTCGGGATGATGGGCGGCTCGTTCTTCACGGGCTTCCTGGGGGACCGCTACGGGCGGCGGTTCACCTATCAGGCGAACCTCCTGGTCTTCGGCCTCGCGGCCATCGCGGCCGCCTTCGCGCCCAACATGATGACGCTCATCGCGCTGCGTTTCATCATGGGCCTCGGCCTCGGCGCGGAGAACGTCGTGGGCTATTCCACGATGACCGAGTTCGTGCCCGCCCGCTCGCGGGGGCGCTGGCTCGGGCTGATGGCGGTATTCGTGGTCACCGGCCTGCCGGTCGCCTCGCTGATCGGCTATCTCGTGATCCCGGTCTTCGGCTGGCGGGCGATGTTCGTGCTCGGCGGCCTCGGGGCGCTCGGCGTCTGGTATCTGCGCAAGAACCTGCCGGAATCGCCCCGTTGGCTGGAGGCTGTCGGGCGCACCGACGAGGCGGAGGCGTTGCTTCGGCAGATCGAATCCCAGGCGGCCCGCGGCGGCGTTCTGCCGCCGCCTGCGCCGGTTTCGGCACCGGCGCCGAAGATCGCGTTCGCGACCCTGTTCCGCCCCCCGCTGCTCGCGCGGATGATCGTCGGCTGCCTCTGCCTGATCGTCATCAACACGCTGCTCTACGGCTTCGTGACGTGGCTGCCGGTCTTCTTCATCAAACAGGGCCTCAGCGTCGCGACCTCCTTCGGCTACTCGCTGCTGATGGGCCTCGGTGCGCCCGTGGGCAGCGCCATCGGCGCCCTCACCGCCGATCGCTGGGGCCGCAAGCCGACCATCGTCGGCGCCTCGGCGGCGGCGATCCTGTTCGGGATCGTCTATCCGCTCACCACCGACCCGTGGCTCCTCCCTCTCGTCGGATTCGGCCTGACCGTGCCGATCTACGTCCTCGTGGCGCTGCTCTTCGGCATCTACATTCCCGAACTGTTCCCCACCGAGGTGCGCCTGCGGGCCTCCGGCATCTGCAACACCTTCGGGCGCGGGGCGACCATCGTCACGCCCTTCATCGTCATCTCCCTGTTCCAGACCTACGGGATCGGCGGCGTCATGGCCCTGATGATCGGCCTGCTCGTCCTCCAGATCGTCACGGTGGTCACGCTCGGCATCGAGCCGCGTCAGCAGAGCCTGGAGGAGGTCGAGTCGGTCCTTCCGTCGGATCGGCCCGTCGAGGGGACCGCCGCAGCGCAGCGGGGTCTCGCATAGCACCCGCCGACGTCGGCGCGATCCACGAGGCGCGTGCCACTCACGCAAGGGCGCGCGCCTCGCACGAAGCGAGGCGCGGGACCACGCACCGATGCGCGGATCGACGGCGACGGCTATGGCCCCGCGCGACCGACGCCCCCGCGTTCGATCGCGCGCAGACGGTTACGCGATTGGAGAGGCGAGCGATGCAGGGTTCGATCCGCAAGGCCGGAGTGACGGCTCTCTGCAGCCTCAGCGTTTTCGCGGCGGTCTGCGCCTACGGGTCGGATGGCCGCTCGGGCGCGATCGGAACCGTGCAGCAGGTCTACGATGGGCGCCTCACCCCCGACCTCCAGGCGAACACCTTCAGAAACATCGACCGGCTGTTTCCCACGCGGACGGTGAATCGGGGCGGCCCTGCCATCCGGCTTGAGCCTGCGCCGAAGCCGCTGACGGATGTGAAGTTCCAGTCGAGCAGCAGGACGGTCGACCTCTTCGATTACCTCTCGCTCAATCGGGTGGCCGGCCTTCTCGTTCTGAAGGACGGAAAGATTGCGTACGAGGATTACGAGCTGGGCAACGACGAGGCGACCCGCTGGATGTCGATGTCGGTCGCGAAGTCGATCAGTTCCACGCTTGTCGGTGCGGCGATCAAGGACGGCTACATCAAGAGCATCGATGATCCGATCACCCAGTACCTTCCGGAGTTGGTTGGAGGCGCCTACGAGGGCGTCAGTGTCCGAAACCTCCTGCAGATGGCCTCCGGTGCCAAGTGGGACGAGACCTACACCGACCCGCGCTCCGACCGGCGGCACATGCTGGAGCTACAGCTCGACGGGAAGCCGGGCACGATCGTGGCCATGATGGCCAAGCTGCCTCGCGCCCACGAGCCCGGAACGGCATGGAACTACAGCACCGGCGAGACCCATCTCGTGGGTGCCCTGGTGCGTGCCGCGGTCGGACGACCCGTGTCCGTCTACCTGTCCGAGAAGATTTGGTCGAAGCTCGGCATGGAGCAGGATGCGACCTGGTGGGTCGAGTCCCCCAACGGCCTGGAGGTCGGAGGCAGCGGGTTCAGCGCCACCCTTCGCGACTACGCACGCTTCGGCCAGTTCGTGTTGAACAAGGGCGTGATCGACGGTGAGAGCGTCGTCCCCGAGGGCTGGTTCGAGCAGGCCGGGTCCCCGAAGGAGCTGAACGGGAAGACCGTCAATTACGGCTACATGTGGTGGCCGCTCGGCGCCGCGCCGGGAACGCCGAATGAGAGCGCATTCACGGCGCGCGGGATTTTCGGACAATATGTCTATGTGAACCCGAAGGAGCATGTCGTGATCGCCATGTGGGGCGCCCGGTCGAAGCCGACCGGCGCGCCTCCGATCGTGGATGCCGACTTCTTCGCAGCATTGGTCAGCGCGCTTCGGTGATCGTCTCGCTCAAGCCTTCTCCGCCGGAGATCGGCTCGAAACATACGCTCGTCGAGTTTCGTCGATCGGCAGTGAATGAGTTCGCACCGCGCCGTCTTCGGGGATCGGGCAACTAATTGCTATCTCGCATCTGTCGGCCGGGCCCTAATGCATCCGCATGAGAGGGCCGAAGACGGATGTTGCGATGAGATCTCCCGCCGAGCCGCCGTTCGACCCGGACGCCGTTCCGATCGGCATCACGCTCGCCCGTGGCGGTCGTGCGCTGCGTCTCGCCTGGGAGGACGGCGCTGCGGCGAGCCTGAGCGCCGAGGGGCTTCGTCAGGGGTGCCGCTGCGCGTGGTGCACGCGCGATCGGGTCGAGAACCGGTTCCCCGCAGCGTTCGAGGCCGTGGCGGTGACGACGGTCGAGCCGATGGGCGGCTATGCCCTCCATCTCGGCTTCTCCGACGGCCATGCCCGCGGGATCTATCCCTTCGTCTACCTGCGCGACCTGGCTCGCGCTCCTGCGGCGGACAGCGCCCCCAATGCGGCCTGAAGGCCGCCAACTTCCCAAGGACCCGCGCGGTCGACCGCGCCCACCCGCAAGAGGGCCAGCATGAGCGCCATCGAGCTCAAGACCGAGATCATCGAGACCGACCTTCTGGTGATCGGAGGCGGCACCGGCGGCCCGATGGCCGCGATCAAGGCCAAGGAGGCCGATCCGCGCCTGCGCGTCGTCCTGATGGAGAAGGCCAACGTCAAGCGGTCCGGCGCGATCAGCATGGGGATGGACGGGCTGAACAACGCCGTCGTGCCGGGCTACGCCACCCCCGAGCAATACGTGAAGGAGATCACGGTCGCCAACGACGGCATCGTGAACCAGAAGGCCGTGATGGCCTATGCCCAAGGATCGTTTCCGATGATCCAGTACCTCGACAAGCTCGGGGTGAAATTCGAGAAGGACGGCTCGGGCGAATACAACATGCGTAAGGTCCATCACATGGGGACCTACGTGCTGCCGATGCCCGAGGGGCACAACGTCAAGAAGGTGCTCTACCGGCAGTTGCGCCGCCTGCAGGTCGGCGTGACCAACCGCTACATGGCGACCCGCCTGCTGAAGGGGCCGGACGGGCGCATCGCGGGCGCGATCGGGGTCAACACGCGCACCGCCGAGTTTCTGGTGGTGAAGGCCAAGGCCGTGGTGCTGGCCTGCGGCGCGGCCGGACGGCTGGGGCTGCCGGCCTCCGGCTACCTGTTCGGCACCTACGAGAACGCGGCCAATTGCGGCGACGGCTACGCGATGGCCTATCACGCGGGTGCGCAGCTCGCGAACCTCGAATGCTACCAGATCAATCCCCTGATCAAGGACTACAACGGCCCCTCTTGCGCCTACGTCACCGGGCCGTTCGGTGGATACACGGCCAACAACAAGGGCGAGCGCTTCATCGAATGCGATTACTGGTCGGGTCAGATGATGCTCGAGTTCTGGCGCGAGCTGCAGGGCGGCAACGGGCCCGTCTTCCTCAAGATGGACCATCTGCGCGAGGAGACGATCTCGGAGATCGAGACGATCCTGCACTCGAACGAGCGGCCCTCGCGCGGGCGCTTCCACGAGCGGCGCGGCACCAACTACCGCAAGCGGCCGGTCGAGATGCACATCTCGGAGATCGGCTTCTGCTCGGGCCACTCGGCCTCGGGCGTCTGGGTCGACGAGCACGCCCGGACCACGATCCCGGGCCTCTACGCGGTCGGCGACATGGCGAGCGTGCCGCACAATTACATGCTCGGCGCCTTCGTGAACGGCGGCATCGCCGGCGCGGATGCCGCCGCCTATTGCGCGGCGCACGCGCTCGCCGAATACGACGGCGGTGACCTCGTCGCCGAGCAGGAGCGCGTGCTTGCCCCCACCCGCCGTGCGGACGGGCTCACCCCCCACGAGATGGAATTCAAGACGCGCCGTCTCGTGAACGACTATCTCGAGCCGCCAAAGGTCACGGCCAAGATGGAGCTCGGCCAGCGTCGGTTCGCCGAGATCCGCGAGGACCTCGACCATCTCTGCGCCCGCGACCCGCACGAGTTGCACCGGGCGCTGGAGATGCAGACCATCCTCGATTGCGCCGACATGGCGGCGGCCGCCTCGCTCTACCGCACCGAGAGCCGCTGGGGCTTCTATCACCTGCGCACGGATTTTCCCGAGACCGACAACGGCAACTGGAACTGCCACACCGTCCTCTTCAAGGACGGACAGGGCCGCATGGCCCACGCCAAGCGCGCCGTCGACCCCTTCATCGTGCCCGTCGCCGATGAGGAGATGAGTGCCTACCACCAGCTCCGCATCAAGACGCCGGCCGCGGCCGAATAAGTTGCCAGATCATCCGGAGAATTCCGCATGCCGATCATCACCCAGGCCAAGAGTGCCGCCGTCGTCATCGACGACGAGAAGTGCATCGCCGAGAAGGGCTGCCGCGTCTGCGTCGACGTCTGCCCGCTCGACATCCTCGCGATCGATGAGGACCGCCAGAAGGCGTACATGAAATACGACGAATGCTGGTACTGCATGCCTTGCGAGGTCGATTGTCCGACGAACGCCGTCAAGGTCAACATTCCTTACCTGCTGCGGTGAGCGCCATGCCCGTGTTCGATACCTTCGACGACGATCTCGACGATCTCGGCGCGCGCTGCGCCGATCCGGACCCCGGTATCCGCCGCGTGGCGATGATGGAACTTGCCGAGGCGGTCGGGCCCGCGGCCAAGGTCCTCCTGCTCAAGGGGCTGGGCGACGACGACGCCACGGTCCGGGCCGCCGCCGCCAAGGCCCTCGACGAGCATGACGGCCCGGACGTGGTCGAGGGCCTCATCCACTCGCTCGAGGACGCCGATGCCGAGGTGCGGCGGGTCGCGGCGGACACGCTTGCCGAGAAGAAGGAGCCCGCCTGCGGCCCGCTCCTCATCGCGCGGGCGGCCCATGCCGATCCCTTCGTCCAGGCCGCGGCCCTGCGGGCGCTGCGCGAGCTCGTCTTGCCCGACGCGCTCGCCGCCGCGCTGAAAGCCCTGCGCAGCCCCGCGCCCGAGGTTCGCCGCGAGGGGCTTGGCGTCATCGGCTATCTCAAGGCCGAGGAGGCGCTGCCCGCCCTCATCGCCACCGCGGCGGATGCCGATCCGAGCGTGCGCCGGGCGACCATGTCAGCCCTGGTCTTCCTGCGTCCGGGCGGGCCCGGAATCGCGACCCTCATCGCCGGGCTCGACGACGGGAACTGGCAGGTGCGCGAGGAGGCCGCGATCTCCTGCGCCAAGATCCGCCTGCCTGAGGCGGTCGAGCCCCTGATCGCCCGCATGGAGGATCCGGTCTGGCAGGTGCGGACCAAGGCCGCGAACGCGCTGGGGCGCATCGGGGCGCCCGCGGCCGTCGACGTGCTCGGCCGAGCCCTGGAATCGGATATCAGCAACCTGCGCAAGGAGGCGGCCGCCGCGCTCGGTGAGATCGCCGACCCGCGCGGGCTGCCTGCCCTCGAAGCGGATTACGACGACCCCGATCCGGATGTGCGCAAGCTCGTGCGCTGGGCGATCGGGCGCTGTCGCGGGACCTGATCGGCCCGCCCGGTTCCGAGTTCCCACCAGACACCGTCCCGACAGCGCCAGCGGCGCCGGCCTCACGAAGGAGCCCGGCGCCGAATCTCATCCGAGGACCACGCTCCCGGGAGGAGGCCGTTCCCCACGCGCGGCACAGAACGCACGCGCCCGTCTCTCGCGGCCAGATCAGAATTGGTACAAGCTTTGCTGCCTTCTCCGCACAGGAAGGCAGGAGCCGACCATGGAGACGACCACCGGAACCACCTGGGCGCCGGCCGCGGCCTGGCCGCTTCCCGCGCAGGCGAGCGCGCTGCGTTTGACCGAGGCAGCGCCACAGGCCGGTGGCCCGCGGCCCCTGCTCCAGGACCTGACCGAGCGGGAACTCGCCCTGGTCATGGCGCGCGGTCGACGCCGCGTGCTCTACCGCGGGGCGACGCTGTTTACCCAGGGGACGCCCCACGACGGCATCTGGCTGATCGAGACAGGCCGCATGCGCGTGTTCTACTCCGCGCCCTCCGGCCGAGAGATCACCCTGGCCTACTGGAACCCGGGCAATTTCGTCGGCGGCCCGGAGGTGTTCGGGGACGGGGTGCACAGCTGGTCGGGCATGGCGGCCGCAAATTCGACCGTGCTGCACCTGCCCGGGAAAGCGCTCCGCCAACTCGTCACTCAGATCCCCACCCTCGCCCTCGGCGTGATCGAAGGGCTCTCCTTCAAGGGGCGCTGCTACTCGACGCTGGCGCAGATGCTGGGCACCCGCTCGATCACCGAGCGGCTCGCCCATCTCCTCCTGCACCTCGCCGACCTCTACGGCGTGCCGGAGCAGGACGGCGTCCTCGTCGCCGCGACCTTCACCCACGCCGACCTCGCCCACATGGTCGGGGCGACGCGGCAATGGGTGACGATCAGCCTCAAGCGCCTCACCGAGCAGGGCGTGCTGGCGACGCGGCGCTCGCAGATCGTGATCCGCCGCGCCGACGTGCTCGCGCAGATGCGGGGCAGCGAGGAAGCCGCATGATTCGCATGCGGGTCGCACAAACAAGCGGCATGTATGACCGCGACATCGGTTTTTGTGCAACTAATCGACCGGCGAATCCCATCGTCGTTTGATCGGGGCCGTGGGACCGCCCGATCATGTTCCTGCGATGTCGAGTCGACATCTTCAGCGCAGGAGCGGTTCATGAGAGCGAAGCGTTCGGATCGTGCCTCCGTCTCGACCCTCGCGCTCCTGGCGCTGCTGGGCCTCGTCCTTCCGGCGCGCGCCGAGACGCTGACTGTCGGCATCGGCACGCAGGACACGACGACCAACACCGCGACGGTCGGCGTCGTGGTCCGGCAGCTCAAGATGATCGAGAAGTATCTGCCCAAGACCGGCAAATACGCCGACCTGCAGATCAAGCTCGACTGGCAGAACTTCACCTCGGGCCCGCCCGTCACGAACGGGATGATGGCGGGCAAGCTCCAGTTCGGCGCAATGGGCGATTATCCTCTCGTCGTCAACGGCTACACGTTTCAGAACAACCCGGAGAGCCGCTCGGAGCTGATCGCTGTCGCGGCCTACAATTTCTACGGCTCCGGCAACGGCATCGTAGTGCACAAGGAGTCCGAGTTCTTCTCCTTCGAGGACCTGAAGGGCAAGCTCGTCAGCGTGCCCTTCGGCTCGGCCGCCCACGGCATGGTCCTGAAGGCGCTGCAGGATAAAGGCTATCCGCAGACCTGGTTCCGCCTCGTCAGCCAGAGCCCGGAGGTCGGTTCGACCAACCTCCAGGAGAAGAAGATCGACGCCCATGCCGATTTCGTACCCTTCGCAGAGTTGCTGCCCTTCCGGGGCTTCGCCCGCAAGATCTTCGACGGTGTCGAGACCAAGCTGCCGACCTGGCACGGCATGGTGGTGCGCACCGACTTCGCCAAGCAGTACCCGGAGATCGTCGAGGCCTACCTGAAGGCCGTGATCGACGCGCAGGCCTGGGTCCGCGCCGACCCGAAGCGCGCCGCCGAGCAGATCGCCGCCTGGACGGGCACCGACAAGGAGGTGGTCTACATCTTCCTCGGGCCCGGCGGGATCATGACCATCGACCCGACGATCAAGGCGCCGCTGATCGAGGCGGCCCGCGAGGACGTGAAGGTCCTGCAGAAGCTCGACCGCATCAAGGATTTCGACGTCGGCCCCTGGGTCAACGACAGCTACATCCGCAAGGTCTTCGCTGAACGCGGTCTCGACTACGACCGGCAGGTTGTCTCGACGGCCAATTACGAGGTGAGCGGCGAGGACAGCTATTGCAAGAAGCCCGTCACCGAGCCGCGCAAGGCCGGGGAGATCTGGATCAAGGACGGGGAGATCCAGCCCTATTCCAGCGCCGCCTGCACGCTCGCGGCCTTCTCCGACCTGAAGGCGAAGGGGCAGGCGATCAACGTCGCCTACGTCTTCGACACGGTGCGCGGCATCAAACTCTTCGCGAGCGAGGCGTTCTATGTGGTGGACGGGAAGGGCGGCATCAGTCCCTACCTGCTGAAGCAGGACGCGGAGGCCGCAGCCAAGGGGGGCGGCACGGTGATGCCCTTCGAGGCGGCCGTGAAGGCCGCCGTGGCGGGAGGTTGAGCCCATGAAAGCCGTTGCCTTCCGACCCGCTCCCGCCGCGCTCCCGGTCCCCGCGCCGGCGCCGAGGCGAGCCCAGCCGGCTCCGACCCCGGACCAGCGCCGCGCACGGATCGCGCGCTGGCTGCGCCTCCACCGGGATCAGATCCGGTCCGCCCTCGTCGGCTTCCTCGCCCTCGTCCTGTTCGTGCTCGCTTGGCACCTGCTGACCACGAACCGCGTCGTCTTCTACGTGCGCTTCACCAATATCCCGACGCCGGGCGACGTGTTCGGCCGCGGCCTCGCGGCCCTGCGCAATCCGATCTTCGCCGATCACGTCCTCCTCTCCTGCCGCCGCATCGGGCTCGGCTTCCTGCTCGCCGCGGGCATCGCCGTGCCGCTCGGGCTGCTGATGGGCCGCTTCCGGCCCTTGCGCGAGGTCGCTTTCCCGATCTGCGAGGTGCTGCGGCCGATCCCGGCCATCGCCTGGGTGCCGATGGCCATCATGCTCTGGCCGACGAACGAGGCTTCGATCGTCTTCATCACCTGCCTGGGCTCGTTCTTCCCGATCCTGATCAACACGCTCCAGGGCATGGCCGGCGTGGACACGGTCCTGGTGCGGGCTGCCCGCTGCCTCGGGGCGAGTGAGGGCGCCCTGTTCCGGGATGTCTACCTGCCGGCCTGCCTGCCGCAGATCTTCACCGGTCTCACGGTCGGCATGGGCGTCGCCTGGGTCTCGCTCATCGCCGCCGAGATGATCTCCGGGCAATTCGGCATCGGCTACTTCACCTGGGAAGCCTATTCCCTGGTCCAGTACTCGGACATCGCGCTCGGCATGATCGCGATCGGAGTGCTGGGCCTCGCCTCCTCCTGGCTGATCCGGCTGATCGGGCGGCTCGCCATGCCCTGGATCGCACGCTGATCCGTCCCTGCCACTGAACACGCGACCGAAGGAGCCGCAGATGGGTGAGCTGAGCCGGGGCCGGATCGAGGTCCGCGATTTCTGCCTGCGCTACGAGACCCTGGAAGGATCGGTCGAGGCGGTCTCGGACGTCGATCTCACGGTCGAGCCCGGCGAATTCGTCTCGATCATCGGCCCGTCGGGGTGCGGCAAGTCCACCCTGCTCAACGCGCTCGCCGGCTTCCTCGAGCCCTCCTCCGGCTCCGTCACGGTCGACGGCGAGGCGGTCTCGGGCCCGAGCGCCGACCGGGGCATGATCTTCCAGCAATACTCGCTGTTTCCCTGGAAGACTGTGCGCGAGAACGTCGAGTTCGGGCTGAAGATGAAGGGCCTGCCCCGCTCGGAGCGCGAGCGGCAGGCGCGGACCCTGCTGGGCCTCGCCGGGCTCTCCGCCTTCGAGAACCACTATCCCGACCGGCTCTCGGGCGGCATGAAGCAGCGGGTCGGCATCGTGCGCGCCCTCGCCACGGGACCGCGCATCCTGCTCCTCGACGAGCCCTTCGGCGCCCTCGACGCGCAGACCCGGCTGATCATGCAGCAGATCCTCACCAACATGTGGCAGCGGCTGAAGATCTCAGTGCTGTTCGTCACGCACGACATCGACGAGGCGATCTTCCTCTCGGACCGCGTCTACGTGATGACCGCGCGTCCCGGCAGCATCAAGGCCGAGGTCGCCGTGCCGCTGCCCCGCCCGCGCCTGCCCGCGATGACGCTGTCCTCCGAATTCCTGGGCTTGCGCCGCGGGCTGATGTCGCTGATCCGCGAGGAGAGCATCCGCGCCATGGGCGGCGAGGTGAGTGCCGAGGCGATGATGGGTCTCGCGATCAACCTCGAAGGCCAGGATCTCGCCGCGGTGCTGTGACCCGGTGGGCCTGCCGCCCGCGATCCACTCCCGCGGCGCGGAGCCTGTCCCGCCCGACGCGGCATGCCATGCCCGAAGGCCGGAGCCCATGACCTACGTCGTTACCGAGAATTGTATTCGCTGCAAGTACACCGATTGCGTCGCGGTCTGCCCCGTCGACTGCTTCTACGTCGGCGAGAGCATGCTGGTGATCAACCCGGACGAATGCATCGATTGCGGGGTCTGCGAGCCCGAATGCCCGGCTCAGGCGATCAAGCCCGACACCGAGCCGGGCCTGGAGGGCTGGAAGGCGCTCAATGCCAGATACGCGGCCCTCTGGCCCAATATCACGGCGCGCGCCGAGCCGCCGGAGGACGCCGCCGCCTGGGACGGCCAGGCGGACAAGCTGGCGGAGGCCTTCGGGACCGCGGATCCGGCTGCGGCGTGACCGCCGATGCCCGCAGGAGAAGGTGAGCGATGAGCAAGTACTTCGAGGAAGAGGTTCTGTCGGTGCACCACTGGACGGATACGCTCTTCTCGTTCCGCACCACCCGCGATCCGGCGTTCCGGTTCCGCAACGGCGAGTTCACCATGATCGGTCTGGAGGTCGAGGGCCGGCCGCTGCTGCGCGCCTACTCGGTGGTCTCGGCCAATTACGAGGACGAGCTGGAGTTCTTCTCCATCAAGGTCCCGGACGGTCCGCTCACGAGCAAGCTGCAGCACCTCAAGGTCGGCGATCCCATCATCGTCGGCAAGAAGCCCACCGGCACGCTCGTGCTCGACAACCTGCTGCCGGGCCGCCACCTCTACCTGCTGGGCACCGGCACCGGGCTCGCGCCGTTCCTGTCGATCATCAAGGATCCCGACACCTACGAGCGCTTCGAGAAGGTGGTGCTGGTCCATGGCTGCCGGCAGGTGCAAGAGCTGGCCTACGGCGAGACCATCACGCAGGACCTGCCCCAGCACGAGTTCCTGGGCGAGATGATCGCCAACCAGCTGATCTACTACCCGACCGTGACGCGCGAGCCGTTCCGCAACAGCGGCCGCATCACCGACCTGATGGTCTCGGGCAAGCTGTTCTCCGACATCGGCCTGCCCGCGATGTCGATCGCGGCCGACCGCTTCATGCTCTGCGGCTCGCCCGAGATGATCCGCGACACGCGCGACCTCCTCACCGGCCGCGGCTACGAGGAGGGCAACCACGGCGAGGCCGGACACTACGTCATCGAAAAGGCCTTCGTCGAAAAGTAGGGATTCCATGATCACCGACGGGCCGCTCGATCGCTCCGATGCCGGGTTCGGGGGCGTCCGTCTCCTGGTGGAGGCCTCTCCCGGCGCGGAGGCGGCGCCCGGTTTCCTCGATCTCCTCTCCCCCGCGGATCGCGCGCGCGTTCAGGCGCACGGGGCGACGCGCACCGTCGAGCGGGGCGCGACCCTGTTGGCGCAGGGCGAAGTGCACGCGGGCATCCTGATCATCGAGAGCGGACTCGTCCGGAGCTTCTACACGGCGCCGGGCGGGCGCGAGATCACGCTCGCCTACTGGACACCGGGCAACTTCATCGGGGGGCCGGAGATCTTCGGCGGCGGCGCGCATATCTGGTCGGCGGTGGCAGCCAAGCGCAGCACCGTGACCGTGCTGCCGGGCCAGGGGCTGAGAGACCTCGCCCGCGAGGTGCCGGACCTCGCGCTCGCCCTGATCGATGCCCTGGTGTTCAAGGCGAAATGCTACGCCTCGCTCGCGCAGATGCTCGGCACGCGCAGCCTCGGCGAACGGCTCGCCCAGCTCCTCAGGCACCTCGCCACGACCTATGGCCTGCCCGAGGCGGACGGAAGCGTCACGGTCGCCGCGGCCTTCACCCATGCGGAGATCGCCAACCTCATCGGCGGAACGCGCCAATGGGTCACGATCAGCCTCAACCGGCTCCAGACGGCTGGCGTGCTCACGCAGCGCAAGGGCCTGCTGGTCATCCGGCGGCCTGATCTTCTGACGGTCGCCGCCGCGGAGGCCTGACCGCGCTGAGCGCGGGCCGCGCAGACTGATCGCATCCGCCGCAGGCTCTGCACGCGTGACGGGCATCCTGTATTGCGAAGGAAATTTTCTGACATCGCTGCAGCCTTTTCAGATCAGAGGCCGATAGCTCCCTAGTTCAGGTCAATCCACATTGCAGTCGCCAAGGTGGATATCTGGCACGGACATTGCTCGTTGTTTTAACCAGAGCAGGAGTTATGCTGATCGTGAAGCCGAATATGAGCCACGAGGCTGGTCTGACCGAGGTCGAGAGCCGCGTCCTCGCGCGCATCGACGAGGCCGCATGGCTCGACCTAGCCTGCGCCCTGATCCCGGCCGGCCAGCCCGAGGCCGAGAACCCGCTCGATCCCGACGAGCCCGCCGCGCGCGAGGAGGCCGCGGCCCTGTTCGTCGCCGACCTCCTCCGCGGCATGGATCTCACCGTCGATCTCGTCGCGAAGCGGCCCGGGCGTCCAAACGTCCTCGGCCTGCTGCCCGGAGCCGATCCGTCGGGTCCCTCGCTGATCCTCAACGACCACCTCGACACCTATCCGGCCGGCGACTGGTCGGCCTGGACGATGACCGGCGGCGATCCCTTCCGGCCGACCCGGCACGGGAACCGCCTCTACGCCCGCGGGACGTCGGACACGCGCGGCAATCTCGCCTGCACCCTGCTGGCCGTTCGCGCGATCCGGGAGGCGGGGATCCGTCTGAGGGGCACGCTCCGATGCGTGTACACCGTCGACGAGGAGAAGGACGGTCCCGACGGCTCAATCTTCCTTCTCGACGAGCAGGGGCTGGCCGCCGACTACACGATCGTCTGCGAGCCGACCGGCTGGACCGGGCCGGATGGGCGCTGGGGCATGGGCATCGCCGTCGCCAATGGCGGCCACGTCCTCGTCGAGATCGAGACCAGGGGCGTGAAGACGCATCTGTGGCGGCCGGACACGGGCGTGAACGCGGTCGCCAAGATGGCGCGTCTGCTCCAGGCTCTCGAGACCATGACGTTCTCGCACGTGCCCGCGCGGCTCGCGGGCGGGACCCCACCGCGCACCGCCATCCTGCGCGTCTCGGGTGGCCCGAAGCGGGAGATGCAGTTCACGCCCGACATCTGCCACGCCGTGATCGCCGTCGTGGGCATCCTGCCCGGCATGGATGAGGCCAGCGTGATGGCCGACATCCGCGGCGTGATCGAGAGGGCGGCCGCCGCCGACCCCGAGATCCAGGCGTATGCGCGGCTCTACCCCGGCGCCCTCTTCGTGGACGGCACCCTGGAGCAGGACGAGACCGCGAACCCCACGGCCGCGCTGGCCCGCGCCTACGGACGCCTGCTCGGCGAGCCCCCGCACATCTACCGCAAGAACGCCTTCAACGACACGATCCGTTTCGCCGAGCGCGGCCAGGCCGCGGTGACCTTCGGGCCCGGCGAGGACGGGTGGCCGCCGGTCAACGAGTACGTCGACATCGACAAGGCCGTGGCGGCGACTCGGGTGCTGGCGCTCACCGTCCTCGACCTTCTCGGCACGGCCTGAGCCTCCGCCGCCTCCCACCCGACGACAACCCTCGAGGCCTCCATGAAACAGATCGCTCTCTGGCTCGCGCTGATCGGATCCCTCCTGACCGGCAGCGCGCCGGCACGGGCGGCTGGCGCCCTGCCCATCCGCATCGGCTTCCAGACCGGCGAGGTGAACGTCCTGCTCTCCTACGCCGTCCAGTCCGGCCTGTTCGAGAAGGAGGGACTCGCCGTCACCCTCTCCCAGTTTCCGGCCGGCCCGGCCATGCTGCCGGCCCTCGCGGCCGGCGAGGTCGATCTCGCCTGGATGGGCGAGTTCCCGGCTGTGACCGGCTACGCCAACGGATTGCCGATCGAGATCCTGTTCATGGAGCGGATCGATGCGACCAACGTCCGGCTGGTCGCCAACCCGGCCGCCGGGATCGCCGGCCTTCCGGATCTCAGGGGCAAGCGGATCGGGGTCGCGATCGGCTCGACGAGCCATTACCACCTGCTGCGCGCGCTCGCCCAGGCCGGGCTCAAGGCGGACGACGTGCGCCTGGTGAATCTCACCCCGGCCAACATGCCGCCGGCCTACGCCGCCGGCCAGATCGACGCCGCCTTCGTCTGGGAGCCGAATGTCGGCGCGATGGAGCGCCAGGGCGCCAAGCCCATCGCGTCGACCCGGAGCCTTGGCATGATCACCGGCGGCGTCTGGGTGTCACGGAAGGCCTTCGTGAGCGGCTCGCCCGAGACCGTGCAGCGCTTCCTGAAGGCCTGGGACAGGGCGCAGCGGGATTATGCGGCCGACCCTGTCCGCGTGCGGGCGGCGGAGGCGAAGCGGATCGGCATGAGCGGTCCCGACTTCGATTCCCTGGTCGCCGGCCAGAGCGTCGCGCATCCGACATTCCGCGAGACCCTGACTGCGGATTACCTCGGGGCACCCGGCCAGGAGATGGAGTCCCGGCTGATGAAGCACCTCCACGGCATCGCCGCCTTCCTCGTCTCCGAGAAGCGGATCCAGTCCGCTCCCGCGGACTGGCCGGGCCTGTTCGATACGAAGCCGATCCAGAGCCACCTCGCGGGCGCCTCGCAATGAGCCGGCCGGCCCTGCGCGTCGCCATGGCCTCGGATCCGGACGCCGAGGCGGCCGCGATCCCGGCGCCGCGGACGGCCTCCCATCCGGTCCTCGCCTTCGACCGGGTCGGCTTCGCCTATGACGGCCGCACGGTGATGCGCGACGTCTCGTTCCGCGTCGGTCCCGGCGAGATCGTCGCGCTGCTCGGCCCCTCCGGGTGCGGCAAGACGACGATCCTGAACATGGTTGCGGGCTTCCTCGAGCCGACCGAGGGCGTGGCCCTGCTCGACGGGCGGGCGATTGCCGGCCCCGGGCCGGATCGCGGGGTGGTGTTCCAGGCCGCGGCGCTGTTCGACTGGATGAGCGTGGCCGAGAACATCGCCTTCAGCCTCCGCTGCGCCGGCCGGCCCAGGCGTGAGCGGCGACGGGTGGCGGAGGAGATGGCCGCCCTGGTGGGACTCTCCGGCCGGGAGGACGCCTACCCGTACGAACTGTCGGGCGGCATGCGCCAGCGCGTGGGCCTCGCCCGGGTCCTCGCCGCACGGCCGCGGGTGATGCTGATGGACGAGCCCTTCTCCGCGCTCGACGTGCAGACCCGCGAGGCGCTTCAGGAGGAGGTGCTGCGCATCCGCGACCGCACCGGCTGCACGATCCTCTTCGTCACGCACAGCATCGACGAGGCGGTCTTCCTCGGCGACCGGGTCCTGCTCCTCGACGACATTCGCACCGGCCGGTTCGAGAGCTTCGACGTGAGCCTGCCGGCGCCCCGGGCCATGCCGGAGAACCGCCTCGCGCCCGCCTTCCTGCGCCTGCGCGAGACGATCTACCGGTGCATGCGCCATCAGACCTGACAGCGCCGAGCGGAGGGCCCATGCGCACCAACGAGACCCGGGCGAGGACCCGCTACCGCATCCTGGCGGCGCTCTCGCCGCTGACGCTCCTCGCCCTCTGGGCGACCGTCACCGCGCAGGGGCTGGTGACGCCGATCATCCTCCCGTCCCCGCTCGCCGTCCTCGCGAGCCTGCAGGACATGATCACGCACGGCTATTCCGGCGTGGATCTGGCGGTCCATGTGCTGGCGAGCCTGCGGCGCGTCGGCATCGCCTTCCTGGGCGGCGCTCTCCTCGGCACCCTGATCGGCCTCCTGCGCGGGCGCGTCCCCGAGATCGACGCCCTCTTCCTCGTGCCGTCCGAGCTTGTCCGACCGATCCCGCCGCTCGGATTGATCCCGCTCTTCATCCTGTGGTTCGGGATCGGGGAGACCTCGAAGATCCTGCTGATCTGCCTCTCCGTGTTCCTGATCGCGATGGTCAACGCCCAGGCGGGGGCCCGCTCCTGCGGCCTGGACGCCCTGCGCGCGGCCCGGTCGATGGGCGCCAGCCGCGTTCAGATCTTCCGCTTCGTCGTGCTGCCCTCGGCGCTGCCGCAGATCATGACGGGCCTCCGCGTGGCGATGGGCACGGCCCTCACCATCCTGGTCGCCGCCGAACTGCTCGGAGGCGACCGCGGTCTCGGCTTCGTGGTGCTCGACGCGTCGAGCTTCTTCCGCACGACCTACGTCTTCGCCGGGATCATCCTCATCGGGCTGTTCGGGCTCGCGAGCGACCGCGCCATCGCGGGTCTCGCGCGCTGGATCGTCCATTGGGAAGGCAAGCGATGACGGTACTCCCCTCCAGGCGGCGATCCCGGAACGGCTCATGACCCTCCACTCGATGTCCCTCGACTTCGCCGCCGTCCGCGCCGCCCTGCGCACCGGCGTCCGTGCCGTCGATCTCGTCGCGGAGAGCTGCCGCCGGGCGCAGGCCTGTGCCGGAGACGGCATCTTCACCGCCCTCGTGCCCGTTGAGACGGTTCTGGCCAGGGCCGAGGCCCTGCAGGCGCGCGCCGACGCGGGCGAGGACCTGCCGCTCCTCGGCCTCACCTTCAGCGTCAAGGACAACCTCCACGTCGCGGGCATGGAGACGACCTGCAACTGCCCGGCCTTCTCGATCTGGCCCGAGGAGAGCGCCCCGGCGATCGGCGCGCTGGAGCGGGCCGGCGCCCTCCTCGTGGGCAAGAATACGATGGACCAGTTCGCCACCGGCCTGAACGGGACGCGCAGTCCCGAGCCCCTGTGCCGCAACGCCGTCGATCCAGCCTTCATCCCGGGCGGATCGAGCTCGGGCTCGGCGGTCGCGGTCGCGCGCGGCCTCGTGGCCTTCTCGCTCGGCAGCGACACCGGTGGGTCGGGCCGCGTCCCGGCGGCCTGCAACGGCATCGTCGGCCTGAAGCCGACGCTCGGCCTCGTCAGCAACCGCGGGATGGTTCTCAACAGCCGGTTGTTCGATTGCATTCCGGTTTTCGCCCGGACCTGCGGCGACGCCTACGAGATCCTCGCATTCATCAGGGGATACGACGCGCTCGATCCGTGCAGCCGGGCGCAGCCCGATCCGATCGGACGCGGGCGCCTGCCCGACGGGCCGGCGACGCTGGCCGTCTTCCGGGACGACGAGATGCCGTTCTTCGGCGACGCGCAGGCCCGGCGCGCCTACGAGACGAATCTGGCGTCCCTCGCCGCGGAGGGGCATCGCTTCCGGCACGTGCCATTCGCCCCGTTCGCCGAGGCCGGACGCATCGTCTTCGAATCGGCACTCGTGGCCGAGCGGCTGATCGCCTACGGCCCGATCCTGGCGGCGCGGCCGGACGCGATACATCCTGCGGTGCGCCGGGCCATCGAGGCCGGCTCCGCCTACTCCGCCCGCGATGCCCTGGCGGCTCTCTACCGGCTCCAGGATCTAAAGCGGGAGACGGCGGCGATCCTCGAGGGCACGGACGCCCTCGTCGTTCCGACGGTGCCGACGATCTTCACCATCGCGGACATGCTGGCCGAGCCGATGGCGCGCAACACGATCATGGGGACCTACACCTACTTCGTGAACCCGCTCGACCTCTGTGCCGTGACCGTGCCCGGCCGTGCACGCAGCGATGGCTTGCCGTCCGCACTCTGCTTCATCGGCCGTGCCGGCGACGATGATGGGATCGGTGCGCTCGCGCGCAGATTCGAAGAGGCGGGCCCCACCGGGTTGCCCGCATCGGCCGGCACGGGGTCAGCCGATGTCGGCGGGGAACTGGTCGCCTAGGGGTCTGGATCTCTGACGAGTCCAGACGGCCCTCGCGGAGGATGGGGACCGACACGAGCGGACGTCCTGCGTCCGGTTCCTCTCTCGGACTGAACGGCTGCACGCTCACGGAGGGCTCCGATAGAGCCTTGAACAGCGGCCCTCTATCGACTTCATCAATATCAATTATCGATCGTATCTGTTTGATCGATGTGCCCCTCGTTCGCATCTTCGCCTCATCGCACGGCGGCACACGCTGCCACACCGAGAGGCTCGAACGATGAGACACCCAACCAACGCCCTCGCCGCCGCCCTTGCACTCACGGCCGGTATCCTTTCCGCGGTCTCCGCCTCCGAGGTGATCTCCACCGGTCCCGCAGGCAACGCCGTCTCCGTCCCCACCGTTCTGGGAGCGGGCTACCACGTGCCGGGCATCGCGCTGAGCGCCGCCGACGTTCGTGCGCAGGGCGAAGGCGTCGTGCCGGGCTTGTCGCGCTGGCGGCGGGCGCCCGAGGCGACGGCAGCGGCCGAACCCTTCAAGACGCCCGTCGCGTTCACCGTCGCCTACCGGCATCCCCGCATCGCGACGGACGGCCCCGAGGTCCTCAGGCAGGGTGGGTTCGCGACCGCGGGCGCCGTTCGCTGGCTGCCCGATGTCCCGGCCGCGGACGCTGCCGGCACCGTCAAGCTCGGTGCTCTTTGAGCCTCGAGCGTGCCGGCGGCCCTGGGCCTGGCCGGTCGATCGGATCGGCCGGGACCGTCCCCGGGGGCGGGAAGCGATGAGGATCGCGGCGGCGGACGGGCTCGAAACCCCGCCCGCCGCGGCGGCCGGTCGATCCGCCTGGGCGTCGGCGATCGCGGGACACAGGCCCGACACGCGCGATGCCCGCGCTCCGTGTCAGCCGTGTCGCCGCGGATCCTTCGTCAGGCGGAGGAGAGCTTGGTGTTGGCGACCGGCAGCGCGCGGATCCTCTGGCCGGTGAGCGCCGCGATGGCGTTGAGGATTGCGGGCGGCACGCCCGGCAGGCCCGGCTCGCCGACCCCGCCCATCGGTGCGCCGCTCTCGACGATCCGCACGTGCACCGTCGGCATGTGCTCGCGGCGCAGGACCGGATAGGTGTCGTAGTTCTGCGATTGCCGCACTCCGTCGCGGTAGACGATCTGCTCGAACAGGACCGAGGACAGGCCGAGCGCCGCCGCCGATTCCACCTGCGCCTTCACGATGGCCGGGTTCACGATGCTGCCGGGATCGAACGCGATCCAGAGGGTGTGGACGCGCGCCTCGCCGCCCTCCACCGAGACCTCCGCGATCGTCGCGGTCTCCGACCCGAAGGGCGAGGCCATGGCGATGCCGCGGGCGCGCATCCCGCCCTCGGCCCGGTAAGGGCCGCGCTGCCAGCCCCCGGACATGTCCGCCACCGCCGAGAGGAGGGTGCGGTGCCGGGCGCTGCCCTGAAGGAGCGCCATGCGGAGCGCGAAGGGATCCTGACCGCCAGCCTCGGCGATCTCGTCCAGGAAGCTCTCGTAGAACGCGTCGTTCATCGAATGTCCGACGGAGCGCCAGAACGCGATGTTCACGGGGTGGGGGACCTTCGTGAAGGTCATGCGCCGGTTCGGCACCGCGTAGGGCTTCTCGACGAGGCCCTCGACCGCGGACGGGTCGACGGGCGTCTGCATCATCATGCTGAAGTAGCGGCCGATCGGGCCTTCGCCGACGGTCCGCACGTCCAGCGCCGTCGGCCGCCCCGCCGCGTCGAGGGCGGCGCGGAAGCGGCTGAAGCTCAAGGGCCGCACCGCGTCGCGGGCGAACTCCTCCTCGCGCGACCACAGCACCTTCACGGGGCGGCCGGTGGCCTTGGCGAGCAGGATCGCCTGCGGGAACGGGTTGCCGGCCTCGTAGGTGAAGTGGCGCCCGAAGAAGCCGCCGAGCATCGGCGAATGGATGCGGACCTGGGCCGGCTGAAGCCCGGCGACCTTTGCCGACACCGCCTGGAACACCTCAGGCATTTGGTTCGGAAGCCAGACGTCGAGGCTGCCGTCGCCGTCGAACCGCGCGATGGCCGAGGGCGGCTCCAGCTGGGCATGGGCGAGGTAGGGGGCGTCGTAATCGGCCTCCACGACCTTGGCCGCCTTGGCGAAGGCGCCGGCCACGTCGCCCTCCTCCTCGGCCACGTGGCCCGGGTCGGTCGAGGCCCTGAGTGCCGCGAGCATGCCCTCGGACGAGAAATCGGCCGCGACCGTCTCGATGCTGCTGGGCTTGGGCGCCGACCACTCGACCGTCAGGGCCTCGACGGCCTTCCTCGCCCGCCACCAGCTGTCGGCGGCGACGGCCACCGCGCCGGGCAGGCGGTGGACCGAGTGCACGCCCGGCATGGCCTTGATCTCAGCCTCGTTGCCGAGGCCCTTCGGATCCGTGCCGAGGCGCGGCGCGTGCTGCACGGCCGCGTAGAGCATGCCCTCGACTTTCTGGTCGATCGCGTAGATCGCCCGGCCCATAGACTTGTCCCGCACGTCGAGTCGGGGAACGGGCCGGCGGATGTAGCGGAAGGTCGCCGGATCGCGCAGCGGGACGGATTCGTTCGGCTTCAGCTTCAGAGCGTCCGCCGCGAGCTCGCCATAGGCGAGGGCGCGGCTCGTGGCGGCGTGCAGCACGACCCCGTCCCGGGTGGTGAGCTCTCCGTCCTGCACCTTGAGCCGGGCCGCCGCCGCGCGGATCATCAGGTCGCGGGCGGTGGCGCCGAGGCGGCGCATGGTCTCGTAGCTCGACCGGGTGGAGAAGCTTCCACCGGTCATGCGGATGCCGTTCACGACGGCGTAGTCCGGCCCGGGCGGCGCGCATTCCACGACAAACCGAGACGGCGGCACGTCGAGTTCCTCGCCGACGATCTGCGCCATGCCGGTCGCGATGCCCTGGCCCCCCTCCACGAAGGGACTCAGGAGCTTGATGGTGCCGTCCGGATGGATCTCCAGGAAGGCCGCGACCCGGGTCCCGGGCTTCGGCGCGAGGGCGCCCGCGCCCTCCGCGGGGCCCTGCGCCTCGGCGCGCGCGATGCGCGCCGGCAGGACGGCACTGAGGACGAGAACGCCCCCGGTCGCCGCGAGGAAGCGGCGGCGGGACGGAGCCGTTCGGGAGCGGTCTGGATTCATGGCGGGCCCCTCAGGCGGCGGCCTGCCGCACGGCGGCGGCGATGGCGTTGTAGGTTCCGCACCGGCACAGGTTCGTCATCGCGTCGGCGATGTCGCCGTCCGTCGGGCGCGGCGTCTGCTTCAGCAGGGCGGTGGCGGCCATGACCTGGCCGGACTGGCAATAGCCGCATTGCGGCACCTGCAAGGCCACCCAGGCCTCCACGACCTTCCGGCCGATCTCGTCCTGCTCGATCGCCTCGATCGTGGTGACGGCCTGGGTGCCGACGCTCTCCAGAGGCACCTGGCAGGACCGCGTCGCCTGCCCGTCCACGTGGACGGTACAGGCCCCGCACTGCGCGATGCCGCAGCCGTATTTCGTCCCGGTCAGACCGAGCGTGTCGCGCAGGACGAAGAGCAGCGGCGTATCGGGTTCGGCATCGACTGCGTATTGGCGACCGTTGATCGTCAGGCTCATCATGGCCGCGACTCTCCGACAGTAAGCAGCTCCCTGAGGCCATGCTTACGCAGAGCCTTCGGAACGAACCACGTCATAATTGCCACCTTTTCGGCCAAGCCGATGGGTCAGACGACGGCGAGCGGCCCGGCCGCCCGGCGGATCGCCCGCGGGGCTTCCCCTTGGACGCGAAGGAACGCCCGGCGCATCCGCTCGCGATTGGCGAAGCCGGCGGCGTGGGCGATCTCCTCGATGGGCAGGCGGCTCTGCTCCAGCATGTGCTTGGCGGCCTCGACGCGCATCGCCTCGACCGCCTTCGCCGGCGAAGCCCCAGTCTCGGCCCGGAACGTCCTCGTGAACTGGCGCGGGCTCAGGCAGGCGACCGCGGCGAGATCGTCGGTGGTCAGCGCTCGCCCCAGGTTCTGCCGCGCATAGGCGAGCACGCTCTGGATCCGGTCGCTCGGCGCGTCGAAGTCGAGCAGGGCCGAGTGCTGAGCTTGGCCCCCGGCGCGGCGGCGCTCCATCACGAGGCCCCGCGCCACGGTCTGGGCCAAGTCCCGGCCATGGTCGCGCTCGATCATGCCGACGGCGAGGTCGATGCCCGCCGACATGCCGGCGGAGGTCCAGATGTTGCCGTCCGCGACGTAGATCTTGTTGATGTCGAGGCTGCACGCGGGATAGCGGGTGCGGAACTGGGACGCATACCGCCAGTGGGTCGTCGCGCGCCGTCCGTTCAGCAAGCCGGCATCGGCCAGGACGAAAGCGCCGAGGCACAGGCCCGCCAGGCGGCGGACGGACCCGGCCGCCTCCCGGAGGTAGGCGAGAAGCTTCGGGCTCGGCTCGGGAAGGCTGATGCCCGCGGCGACGAGGATCGTATCGAAGGCGGACGGCTCGCTTAAGCGTTCGGTTCCGACGACGGGGCCGTACCCGGAGGGAAGGAGGCCCCCAGCCTCCGACAGCACACGGATGTCGTAGGTCGTATCGGTGACGTATCTATTGGCTACGGCAAAGGGCGAGGTCGCGGCCAAGCCCATGAAGTCGAAGTCCTCGCAAAGCACGAGCCCGATGCGCCGGACGCCCGCCATCGAAGACCTCTCCCATCCCGCCGGCTCGTGCCCAAGCTCTACATCAGACCGCAGGCAAACGGGGACAAGCGGGACGGCCGAAAACGAGGCCTCTTCGTCCGGTACCCGCGCCGGCCGATGCGAGTCGCCAAGCAGCCGAGCGGCGGTGCGACGCGGCCCGGTTTCCCGGAGACGTCTGATACGCGCCTTGGGGCTTGGTCGGGTCCGGGGGCAGGGGAGGGGGGTGGGACACCGGAAGGCGACGCCCGGTCACGCTCGCGTTGGGACGCGAGACGGTCGCGCTGCCCAGAGGCATCGCCGCGCCGCAGACGCCGATCGTGGAGCCGCAATCCCCCGCCCGAGCGCCTGCAGGAAGCGGGCGGCCATGAAGCGCTGGGCCGGGGGTGATGAAGGCGCGGTGCCGGCAGCCTCGGTGGCGAGGTGGGGCGGCGGGCATGTCCATTGGGACGAGGGCCGGTCCAAACCCCCAGTCCGCGGGGCGCCCGGTACTCAGGTACCGGGCGCCCCGGTCGCCTCAGGCCGCAGCCTTGCAGCTCTCGCCCGAGAGAGCTCCGATCAGCTCAGCCTTGACGATATCCGCGCGCGCGTTGGGGATCTGGCAGGTTCCGGCAGCCCGATGCCCGCCGCCGCCGTAGCCGAGGCACAGCGCGCCGATATCGACTTGCGAGCCGCGGTCCAGGATCGATTTGCCGAGGGCAAACACGGTGTTCTGCTTCTTCAACCCCCACATGACGTGAGCCGAGACGTCGCAATCGGGGAAGAGCGCGTACACGGTGAAGCGGTTGCCCGCGTAGATGATCTCCTCGTCGCGCAGATCGATCAGCGCGAGCTTGCCGTGCACCGACGTGCAGCGGCGGAGCTGTTCCGCGAAAGGCTCGCGGTGCGCGTTGTAGAGGTCGACGCGCTCTTTGACGTCTGGAAGGGCCAAGACCTCAGTGATGCTGTGGTCGCGGCAATGCTCGATGAGCTGCATCATGAGCTCGTAGTTCGAGATGCGAAAATCGCGGAACCGTCCGAGGCCCGTGCGAGAATCCATCAGGAAGTTGAGCAGCACCCAGCCCTGCGGATCGAGAATCTCTTCGCGGGTGAACTGCGCCGCGTCAGCCTTGTCCACGGCCGCCATCAACTCGTCGCTGACGCGCGGGAAGGACGCGGCGCCGAAATGTCGGTGAACGACGCGGGCCGCGGAGGCCGCCGTCGGGTCGATGACGTGGTTCGGAAGATGCCGTCCGGCGTTGCGCGTCATCTCGCTCAAGTGATGATCGAAGGCGAGGTGGCAGCCGTCGACATAGGGCAGGTTGGTGATGATATCGCGGTCCGTGATCGGGACGATGCCGTCCTGCATGTCCTTGGGATGGACGAACTTGATCTCATCGATCAGGTCGAGCTCACGCAGCAGCATGCCACAGACGAGCCCGTCGAAATCACTACGCGTCACGAGGCGAAATTTCTGCGGCATGGTGAATCGTTCCTCCGAACCGATGCAGGAGTGTTCCACCGCGCGCTGAAGGTATCGTTACGTCCGATCGGTCGGGACCAGGTTTGGTTGAGAGAAGCTTGATAGAGCCGGTCGATTGCAACAGAACGCGCGTTCGCGGCCGATCGGAAGTTTCCGATGGTCGCCTCCGCGTCTCAGGTGCTGGACGTCGCACGGCTCGGATCGGCCGGGATGGGGCAGTTCCGGCGTTCAGGAACTCCGCGTCTCGCGCTGGAGCCGCATCGCGGCTTCGTTCCCGTCCGTCCGCGCGCGTCCTGGCTCGAAAGCCATAGCTCGGGCCGGGCCACGTCACTGGAGTGGATCCGCCGTCCTTCGCGGCGCGGTCCTCGCCGACACCGGCAGAGACAGCACGGGCCCCGTCACAACCCCGGATACGGGCCCGGCTCGGTGATCACGCGACGCGGATGTCCAGGCTGATGCGTAGTGTGACGCCCCCATTAAGACGCCGTTCAAGCAGCATTCATCTGGGCCTGGTCTTTGGATCGATGGCGAGCCGGCCCCAGGACGCCAATGGAATGCGGGGACCCTGCGTATTCGCTCACTAAAATTTGCGCGGCTATCCCTACCGTAAGGCCAGCGAGCACTTACATCGCCGTTGCGGCGTTCAGGCCGCCGAGGACAGAATACCATGATGAAGCGTGTCGCTGTGGCCGCCGTGGCGGCGAGTGCCCTTCTGGCCGCCGGCCAAGCCGCCGAGGCGAAGGGCTGCATCAAGGGCGCCATCGTCGGTGGCATCGCCGGACACTACGCCGGGCATGGCGTCCTGGGCGCCGTCGGCGGCTGCGCGGCCGGTCGAGCCCTGGCCAAACGTCAGGCTGAGCGTCAGCAGGTCGCTCCCTCGGCCCAGCGGGCAGCTCCGCCGGTGAGGACCGGGGCCGCCGCCCGCCCCAGCCAGGGCGCCGGCGGCTACGTCGGTTACTGACGCGGAGACGGCGCCGTGCCCTTGCGCGGCGCCGTCCGGTGAGCGCGGGTCACGGGGCTGCCGGCGAAATCCGCGGATGGGGTGCGACGGCCGTCTCGGCCGCCGTCCGGGTCTGCCCTGCCGAGCCGGCGGTCAGCGATGGCAGCGTCCGGCAGGCCCGCGATAGAGACCGGGCGGACACCCACGGGGTGCGCCCGTCATGGCGCGCCGGATCGCGCCACGCGGGCCCTGGTTCAGGCGACATCCGCCGTACGGGCCTCGATGGGCGCCGAAGCCGCAGCCGCCGCGGGCGAGCACGATGGGCGCGTCGAGGCCGGCCGGGTTCGGTGCGAGCGGCAATGCTTGAGCTTGGCCGATGGCGAACAGTGCCACGGATGCCGCGGCGGCGATGACGAGTTTCATGGCGATTCCTGCGTGACGTGATGGCCGGACCCAAGGAGGCCGTCCTGGACAGAGCGGCGGGAGGTCGCGTTTCACCGGATCACTTGGTCCGGCCGGGTCGCTCCGCGCGGGTGACGCGACCGTCATGGTTGGCGTCGAGATGCGCGAACCGCTTGGCTGTGACCGCGTCGATCTCCTCGGCGGTGACGAAGCCGTCCCCGTTCGCGTCCAGGCGCCGGAAGCGTTTGGCCGGATCGGCCGGGCCCTTGCCGGGATGGGCGGCCCACCAGGACGTCCATTCCGCCTCGCTGATGCGGTTGTCGTGGTCGCTGTCCGCCCGCATCAGGCGGGTCCGGTGGCGGGCCTGGAAAGTCGCCAAGTCGACGCCCTCGGGCTTCTGCTCGGCAGCGGGCGTAGCCGGCGAGGGTGCCTCCGGCGGTGGGGCCTGGGCGATGGCGGCTGAGGCCGACAACAACGCCGCGAGGGTCAGGCACAGGGGTCTGCAGGCCATGTCTGGATCCTTGCTGGATGGGCAGGGCGGGATCGCACCCTTCCGTGCGATCCCGTGGTCGGGGGCCGGAGCGGACCCGTTACCAGCGGTGATGCCAGCCGCCGTGGCGGTAGCCGCCCCAGCGGTGCCAGCGCGGGCCGCCCCAGCCGATGCGACGGGGCCCGTAGAACCGGGGGCCGTAGACGCGGGGACCGTAGAAGGCCGGCCGGACCACGTAGACGCGCGGCCCGAGGTTCGGACGGCAGAAGCCGTAGAGCCCGCGATGGAAGCCCAGGCCGCAGCCGTCACGGGCCTCGGCCGTGCCGGCCGTGGCCAGCGGTGCCGCGAGACCCGCGGCGAGGAGCGCAGCCGGAAGCAGGCGCTTCACTCCGGAGGCGGCGATGTTCGTCAGACCCGTCATGGCAGGTTCTCCCTTGTTGATTGCGATGGGGGAAGATTGCCCGGGTGCTGTCGCAGGGGTTTGCCGGGAAACCCCGATTGTGTCGCGGACGGTCGCGGGACCGGGGAGCCTGACACACCTTGCGACAACTTCGTCGAGAGCCGGATCGCGCACCGCGTTAGAACCGGCACATGGGACACGCAGCCATGGACCACGCCCACGTTCTGGTGGTCGACGACCACCGCGACATCCGCGACCCGCTCGCGGCCTACCTGAAGCGGCACGACCTCCGGGTCAGCGTTGCCGCCGACGCGACGGCCGCCCGGGCGGCGCTGTCGGGCTCGGCCATCGACCTCGTGATCCTCGACGTGATGATGCCGGGCGAGGACGGGCTCTCGCTCTGCCGTCACATCCGCGAGGTCCACGACACGCCTGTCATCCTGCTGACCGCGCTGGCCGGGCAGACGGACCGCATCGTCGGGCTCGAGATCGGCGCGGACGACTACGTGGTGAAGCCGTTCGACCCGCGCGAGCTCCTGGCCCGGGTCAAGAATCTCCTGCGCCGTGCCCGGGCGCTTCCCCGCGCGCGCGATGCCACCGATGGAAGCCGGCTCGCCTTCGACCGCTGGGTGTTCGACACCGACCGCCGCGAGCTGGTCGACCAGGCCGGTCTGGCGGTGGCCCTCAGCACGGCCGAGTTCCGCCTGCTCTGCGCGCTGACGCGCCATCCGCGCATCGTCCTGTCGCGCGACCAGCTCCTCGACCTGACCAGCGGCCGGGCCGCGGAGGGCTTCGACCGCAGCATCGACAACCAGGTCAGCCGGCTCCGGCGCAAGCTCGAACGCGATCCGGCCCGTCCGGAGCTTCTCAAGACCGTCTGGGGCGGCGGCTACGTCCTCGCGACCGATGTCAGGGTGGCGTCGTGAGGTTGGGACCGGGCTCCCTCGGCGGTCGGCTGGCCCTCCTGCTGGTGTTCGCCGTCGTCGGCGCGCAGGTCGTGGCTTTCGCCATGTTCACGCGGGAAACGTCCTGGGTCGGCCGAGCCGCCGCGCGCACCCAGGTGGTCGACCGCGTCGCCACCCTGGTTCGCCTGCTCGATACGGTGCCGCCGGACGCCGTGCCCCGGGTCATCGAGGCCTACGGCTCGCCCCGCCACCGGTTCACCATCGACACCGCCAGCTTGGTGCCGGACAACGCCATGGACGCGGACGAGGCCATTCTCGCCCGTCGCCTCGACCGGCGCATGCGGGACGGGGCGAGCCAAGCCCGCCTCCTGCTCGTCGAACGGGATCAGGACCGTCAGCCCGAAGCGACGTCGGACCGTCTCGCCGACAAGCCGCAGATCCTGCGCGTGTCCGTCCGGCTCGACGATGGCCGATGGCTGAACGGCGAGGCGCCGCTCGCGCTCCCGACGCCGCCCTGGATCCGCGTCGGGCTGATCCAAGTCGCCGCCAGCGTCGCCGCCGTCCTTGCCGTGACCGGCATCGCGTTGCGGGGCATCGTCGGGCCCGTGAAGGCCCTGGCCCGGACCGCCGAGCGCGCCGGCCGGGGCGTCGCCGTGGAGCCCCTGCCGGAGCGGGGGCCGCGCGAGCTTCGGACCATGACGGCCGCCTTCAACCTGATGCAGGCGCGCTCGCGGGCTTTCGTCACGGACCGGACTCGGATGCTCGCCGCCATCAGCCACGACCTGCGCACGCCGATCGCCTCGCTCTGGCTGCGCGCGGAGATGGTCGAGGATGCGGAGCTGCGCGAGGCGATGGTGCGCACGATCTCGGACATGCGCGGAATGGTCGAGGCGACGCTCGCCTTCGCGCGGGAGGACGCGCTCAGCCAGGAGGACGGCCCGTTCGACCTCGCCGCTCTGCTGACGGTTCTCGTCGATGATGAAAGGGTCCTGGGACACGACGTGTCCCTGTCCGCCCCCGAGGCACTGCCTTTCCACGGGCGCGCGACGGCGCTGCGCCGCGCCTTCGGCAATCTGATCTCCAATGCCGTCCGCTACGGCGGATGCGCCAGGATCACCCTGGAACGCCGCGATGGCGCCGTCGTCGCGACCGTCGACGACGACGGACCCGGCATCCCCGCGGACCGGATCGAGGAGATGTTCGCGCCGTTCGCCCGCCTCGACGCCTCCCGCAGCGTCGAGACCGGGGGGACCGGCCTCGGCCTCGCCATCGCGCGCTCCGGCGTTCGAGCCCATGGCGGCGAGATCGCCCTCCTGAATCGTCGGGCTGGCGGGCTCCGGGCGCAGGTGACTTTGCCTGCTCCGGAGGCGAAGCCCCTGACCGGGACCGAGACATCTGCGGGCGTGCCGGGACGCGACTGACGCCCGGAGCCGCGGGCTACGGGTCTTCCGACGGCTCTATCGCGCGGCCCACGAGGCCGAAGGCTCCGATCGTACGCCACCGGCTGGGGCCAGCGCCCCATTCTTCCCTGAGATGCGTCGCCTTCCCCGATGGTTTCTCGGACCGCATTGACGCCCCGGCGGGCGTCGCGACCCGAGCCCCCTGTACGCACTCAGGAGGGTCACCCGGTTCTAGCGGACAGCGGCCGTCGCCCCAGGGGCGCCGTCGCAGGCCGCCCGCTGCGTCGCGCGGACCGGCACCGTCTCGCCGAACGCCGCTCTCGACCGAACCGTCCTTACTTCGATTTGCCCCCCTTCTTTCCAAGCTCGGCCTGGGCCGAGGACGAGGTGCGCGGGTTCGACTTGCCCTCGTGGCTCGCCTTGGCATTCGCCTTCTTCGCCGTGTCGCTGCCGTGGCCCTTCTTCTCGGTCATCTGGGTCTCCTCAGGGAATGACCGGCAATGCCCAGTCAGTACCCCGCGTTCCGCCTTGCAAGCGCCTCGACCTCTGCGGACACGATGGCGAAGCCTTGGGCGGTAGCGCCCGCGCGCAGCCTCGAAGGTCGCGCTGAACGCCGGCACGGCGGTGTGCGGCGATCCCAGATACAAGCCCGGCCGTCGCCGCCTCCCCGGTACGAGTCAGCTCCGCCGAGCCCTGGACCCGGCGCGCGATCTGCTCGACCGAGATGCCGAGCTCCTCGGCGGCCGCGCCTCTGCCCCGAATCGTGGAGATCCGCTTCGCCGCGGCAATCCGTGCAAACCGGGTCCGGCGTCCGGGATGCGGGCTCGCCAACGATGAATGCGATGCGCGCTTGCCCCGGCGACCGTCGACTGCCGTGAGCTGCGACCGGCCGGAGCAGATATCGAATCGACCGCTGCGACCGTCGGGGAAGGACGGACTTCGGTAAGGATGGCGTGGAGAACAACGTACTCCGCGGAACGGAGCCGAAGCTGTGCCGTTCCCCAATCCCGGACGGCGTCATTTCCGACGCCTCACCGGCAACGACAATGCGAGGAAGCCCATGAGGAAGTCCCTGTTCGCCGCCGCCATCCTGGCAACCCTGGGCGTCGCCTCCGCCGCCCCGGCGTCCGCCGCCCCCGGCCTGATCGGCGCGATCGAAGCCCCGGTCGCTGTTACCGAGGTCAGGATGGACGGCATGCACGGTCACCGCGGCCACATGATGGGCCACCGTCACATGCGCGGCCACATGATGCGCCATCACCGCGGCCACCACATGATGCGGCGCCACCATATGCGCGGCCACATGATGGGCCACCGCGGCCACCGGATGTGACCCTCCGTTAGCCGGGGCAGTCACCCGGCGAGAGAGCGTGGCAGGGGCGGGGCGCATCGGCGCGTCCTACCCCTCAAGCGGTTGACACGACGGAGATCTCCGCGACCGCCACCCGTGGCGCGTCCGACTAGGTGGCCGGCGCTTCGCGCGGCAGGTCGAGCGCTCGGTGCAGGATGCGTCCGAGCTGCTCCGCAGAATAGGGTTTGTGCAGCAGCTCGAACCCGTGCGTGCCTTCCTGCGCGAGCACGTGGCTGTATCCGGAGGCCAGAACCACCGGCAGATGCGGCAGCCGTCGTTTTGAGGCATGAGCGAGCGCGATCCCGCCCATGCCCGGCATCACGACGTCGGAAAACACCACCTCGAACCCGTTGCCGTCGCCGCCGAGCCTGTCCAGCGCCTCTTCGGCATTGGCCGCCCATGTGGGCCTGTAGCCCAAATCCTCCAGAATCTGCGTCGCGAACTGGCCCACGGCGACATTGTCCTCCACCACGAGGATGCGCTGGCCCGCGCCCAACGGTGCCAGGTCCCCGTTCTGCGACGGGTCGCGCCGGAGGCTCTCCTCGGGTTCGACCTCCGGCAAATAGAGGGTGAAGGTGGTGCCGTCCCCGACGGCGCTCGCCACGTCGACGTCGCCGCCGGACTGCTTGGCGAAGCCGAAGACCTGACTGAGTCCGAGGCCGGTACCCTTGCCAACCTCTTTCGTCGTGAAGAACGGCTCGAAGATCCGCCCGAGCTGGTCCGCCGGGATGCCCGAACCCGTATCCGTCAGGGAGACCGCGGCGAAGGCGTTGCGCGACCCGGCATGTCCGCGGATCGGCGGAAGGTTCGTGTTGCAGCCCAGACGCAGAGTGAGCGTCCCTTCCCCATCCATGGCGTCGCGGGCATTGACCGCGATGTTGATGAGGGCGGTCTCGAACTGGCTCAGGTCGGCCCGGACGAAGCAGGGGCGGTCCGGCACCTCCGCGATCACGCGGACACGCGCGCCCGTGACAGTGTCGAGCATCTCGGCGATCCCGCGCACCTTCTGCCCGACGTCGAACACCTCCGGCTTGAGGGCTTGCCGGCGGGCGAAGGCGAGCAGCTGGCCCGTGAGCTTGGCGGCCCGCTCCACGGTCTCGGATACCGCGTTGAGGTAGCGGTCCTTGCGCGCATCGGGGAGGTCCGGCCGGCGCAGGAAATCGACCGACGAGCGGATGATCGTCAGAAGGTTGTTGAAGTCGTGCGCGACGCCGCCGGTCAACTGGCCGACCGCCTCCATCTTCTGTGACTGGCGCAACGATTCTTCCGCTTGGCTCAGCGCCTCGGCCCGCTCCCGCTCGGCAGTGATGTCCCGGCCGGTCGCGTAGGTGACGTCGCCCGATGGAGCCGCCACCCAGGAGATCCAGCGCAGCGAGCCGTCCTTGTGGCGATAGCGGTTGACGATGCGCGGCAGGCCCCCCTCGGCCGCCAAGGCGTAGGCGTCGACCGTCTCGGCGTGGTCGTCCGGGACCACGAACTCGTTGACGTAATGGCCGACCAACTCCTCGGGGGCGTAGCCGAGCAGCGTCGTCCAAGCCGGATTCACGCGGCGGAAGACGCCCTGGAAGTCGATCACCAGCAGGAGGTCGGGCGAGATGTTCCAGAGGTGGTTCATCTCGGCTGTGCGTTCGGCCGCCTCGCGGGCGAGGCTGTCGGCGCGGGCGCTCAGCAGGGCCGCCGCGTCACGCAGGGCGGTCACGTCCTGGACGAACACGTGAAACCCGTCCACGGCGCCGCCGGCGTCGCGGCGAGGCAGGTAGCGGATATCGGCGATGCGCCGCCGGCCATCACGCCGGGGCCAGTCCAGGTCCATCTGGACCGCCTCGCCCGCCAGGGCGCGCTCGATCATGGGGCGGCGGGCGCTGTAGCCCTCCGCGCCCGCGATGTCGGCGATGGTCCGCCCGACGACCTGATCGGGAGGAAGGCCGAACCATTCCTCGTGGGCGGCATTGGCGAAGCGGTAGGTCAGCGAACGGTCGATGAACGACACCAGGAAGGGCAGGGCGTCGGTGACGAGCCGCAGCTCGGTCTCGGCCGCGTCGCGGCGCCGGCTCGCCAGCACGCCCTCGGTGGTCTCGTTGGCGATATTGAGAAAGCCGGCGGTGACCCCGCCCTCGCGCAACGGGCTGTAGGCGAAGGTCCAGTAGGTGTCCTCGGGGTAGCCCTTGCGGGTCATCACGAGGTGCAGGTCGGTGAAGTGCACCTCCTCGCCGGCCATCGCCCGCTCGATCAGCGGGTGGATGTCGGCCCAGACGTCGTGCCAGACCTCCCGGATCGGCCGTCCGAGCGCGTCCGGGTGCCGGGTGGCGAGGAAGTCGGCGTAGGCGTCGTTGTACAGGAGGGTCAGCTCCGGCCCCCACGCCGCGCACATGGGGAAGGGCGAGGCCAACATCATGTCGTGGATGGTGACCAGGGTGGCGGGCCAGCCTGCCCGCGGACCGAGGGGCGTGGTGCTCCAGTCGAACGCCTGAATCGAGAACGCGCCGTCTCTCATGCCTCCGACGACCCCTTGGCGCGCGCGGAGCGCTGCTCCTGGAATGCCGCCTCACGCTCGTCGAGGAGGCGCAGGCCCGCCCGGACGACCTCGCTGAAATTGTTGTAGCGCCCGGAGGCGAGGAGCCGCTCCGCCACGGCGTGCAGCTCGGGACTGAGGGAGATCGAGACGTTCTTCCGCACCGACATGGCGCCGTGATGGCCTGTGCGAACAGATATGACCAGCGGCGCGCTTGTCGCACATCCGTCGGCGGGCAGGGGCCGCCACGCCGCCGCTCCGAGCCGCGACGATCCCCCTCGGCTCACGTCTCGCTGATGGGCCCCGGCGGCTGCGGTGCCGGCGGCTCGGTCGGCGGGTCGCCCGCGGGCGGCGCCGGATCCGGTGGCGGGTCGCCGATGGGCGGCAACGGATCGTCGCTCGGGTGCGGCGTATCGGATTGCATGGTGTGACCCCCGTGGGCTCCCGGGCGGGGAGCGAGGCTCAACGCGCGACGGGCCGGAAGGTCGCCTCCGGCGCCGCCCTAAGGCCGTCCGACGCGACAGCGCGGGGCACTCGCCGGGCCGTCACAGGCGGAGCCGGGGGGCTGATCGAAGGCGAGGAGGGACCTGAACCCGGAACGGGATTCGAGAGGAGAACTCCGGCGATTTGGACGCGTCAGACCGCTCCTGCGGCGGGATGCATAGGTCCGTGTAAGCCTACGCCGGCCGCCTGGACCGACGCGGTCTCGCGTCCTGCGGAGCGTCCGTCGTCGGTCCTGCGACCTGCTGCAACCGGCGCGGCAGATCGCGGGCCAGGGCGGTCCGTCGATAGGGCGTCATCTTCCGCCACGCGCGGATCTCCGGGACGGTGCGACCGCAGCCGAAGCACCAGCCCGTCCGCCCGTCCCATTGGCAAACCCCGGTGCAGGGGTCGTCCGTCTTCATGTTAGGGCTCCGTACGCCGCGCGGCCCGTCGGCCGCTGGACACATATAGGGTACCCCCCTATATATCACGAACACGGGGGAAGGCCGCGATGGCCCACACGATCAAGGACAAGACCAAGCTCCTGGCGCGGGTGCGCCGGATCAAGGGGCAGGCGGAAGCCGTCGAGCGGGCCCTGGAGGCCGAGCTCGGCTGCAGCGACGTCCTGATGCTGGTCGCCTCGATGCGAGGGGCCATCAACGGGCTGACCGCCGAGCTGATGGAAGACCACATCCGCCACCATGTCGTGAACCCGGACGCCGAGCCGGACCCCGAGCGGGCCCGGGGCGCGGCGGAGCTGATCGAGGTGCTGCGAACCTACCTCAAATAGCGAAGGATCTGCCCCATGACGCCGTTGACCGACCTGCTTCAGCAGGGGGGCGCGCATGCTTGGCTGTTCGTGCCCAGTGCGATCCTCCTCGGCGCTCTGCATGGCCTGGAGCCGGGCCACTCGAAGACGATGATGGCCGCGTTCATCATCGCGGTCCGGGGGACGGTCACGCAGGCGGTGCTTCTGGGGCTCGCGGCCACGCTCTCGCACACGGCGGTGGTCTGGGCGATCGCCCTCGGCGGGCAGTACCTGGGCCAGGAATGGGGCGGCGAGGCGTCCGAGCCCTACTTCCAGTTCGCCTCCGCGGTCCTGATCGTCGGCATCGCGCTCTGGATGGCATGGCGCACCTGGCGCGAGCAGCACCTTGACCCGCATCACCATCACGACGAGGCGAAACACGTCACCAGCGGGACCGGCCTCCTGCGGCTGGAGATCGTTGAGGACGGCGTGCCGCCGCGCTGGCAGGTGCGCGCGGAGCGGGGCGCGTTGCCGCCGTCCGGCGACCTCCTGATCGAGACAATCCGCCCCGACGGTCGCCACCAGACCTTCGCCTTCGCGAGCGGGCGCGACTGCCTCGAGAGCCTGGAGACGATCCCCGAGCCGCACGCCTTCACCGCGCGGCTGCGCATCAGGGGCCCCTCCGGAGACGAGATCCACGAGATCGCGTTCGACGAGCAAGACCATGACCATGACCATGACCACGGGCCCATGAACCTGGGCGATGAGAGCGACGCCCACGCCCGCGCCCATGCCGAGGATATCCGTCGCCGCTTCGCCGGCCGGCAGGTGACGACCGGTCAGATCGTCCTGTTCGGCCTGACGGGGGGCCTGATCCCGTGCCCAGCGGCCATCACCGTCCTGCTCCTGTGCATCCAGCTCAAGCAGGTCAGCCTTGGCTTCGTGCTGGTCGTCTGCTTCAGCGTCGGCCTCGCGCTCACAATGGTCTCGGCCGGCGTCATCGCGGCGCTGAGCGTCAGGCACGTCGTCGCGCGCTGGTCCGGCTTCGGCACCTTCGCCCGTCGGGCTCCCTACGCGTCGGCCGCCCTGATCGTCCTGGTCGGCCTCTACACCGGCTGGCTCGGCTGGGAGGGCATCCGGCACGGGCACCAGGACCATGCCGCCGCCTCGACCGCGGCCTCCCCGACTTGACGGGCCTTCCTGCGCCCTTGACCTTCCAAAGGTGGGAAGCGCCATCTCGTCGTGACGTCATCGGAAGAAGCGCGGTCATGCTCCGCATTCACGGCCCAGCCGCTGACATGGTCCCGCCACCCGAACCGGTGTAAGCCCCTATCTATGAGCCCGGACCGGCAGATCCTGCGCCTGATGGCGGTGATGATCCTCGCGATCATCGCCTACGTCGCGCCGTCCGCCGTCCAGGCCCACGAGGGCCATGGGCACCACGGTCTCCGCCCAACCGTCGCGCAGCCTTCATCCGCTCCTTCGGCAACGAAGGTCGCAGTAGTCCCGGCGAGGACGGTGTTCCGCGCCGAGGCATCGTCGTGGTCCGGGGTCTCGCCCGCCGCCATCGAGGCGCGCATCGTGTCGGCCGAGGACGATGGCTGTCGGCTGGGCTGCACGACCCGGTGCTGTGGGACGATGACCTGCTGCGCCACCGGCGTCCTCGCCGAGTTCGACGCCCTGGCTCCCTGCCTGGTCACCGCCGTCACGCTGGTCCCGGGCGACGTCGCCGGCCGCATCGGTCGCGGCCCCGAGGCCCTGCCCGAGCCCCCACGAACCCTCGCGTGAGATGAGGCGCGCCTGAGGCGCGCGACGCCCGAGATGCGCCCGCAATGGGCCGCGCCCGGCATCCCATCTGCTGAGGATACCATTTTATGCTGACCCGTCCTGCCGCCGCCCTCGGCGCGGTGGCGCTGCTTGCCGCCGTCCTGGCGGGGCCCGCGCTCGCCCACGAAGGCCACGACCACGGCGCCGTCCAGCCGCCCGTCTCGAACACCATCGCCCCGCGCGGCGAGGCCGTCACCGAGGCCTTCGAGCTGGTCGCCGTCCCGCGCGGCGGGATCCTTATCCTGTTCCTCGACCGCTTCCGGACGAACGAGCCGGTCACCGGCGCGACGGTCGAGGTCGAGACCCCCGAGGGTCCGAGGACCGCGACCGCCAGGCCCGACGGCGGCTACGCGCTGCATGCTCCGTGGCTGTCGAAGCCCGGGCGGCACGCATTCGCCGTCACCGTCACGGCGGGCGAGGACGTCGATGTCCTCGCGATCTCGGTCACCGTCCCGGACGGGACGGCCACGACCTCTACCGAACCGACGACGTCCTCGGCTGCAGCGATGGAGGCCGTGACGTCGCGCGTCTCGAAACTCGCCCGCAATGTCCGCGAGCGCCTCGGCGCGAAGGACCCGACGCTGGTCGGCGCGGTCGCCGTCGCCTTCCTGCTCGGCATGCTCGTGACCGGGCTCGCGCGGGGGCGCCGAAGTGCCACGCCGATCGCGCTGCTCGCCATCGGCATCGTCCTCGCGCTGGGCTCCGCCGCCTTCGCGCACGGCGACGAGGACCACGGCGTACCTCTGAACGCGGCCGCGCCGACCGAAGCGCGACAGGGCGCGTCCGCGTCGCCGGACCTCGCGCAGCGCCTGCCCGACGGTTCCGTCTTCGTGCCGAAGCCGACCCAGCGCCTGCTGGTCCTGCGCACCGCCGTGACCGAGATGGGCCGCTTCCACCGCTCGGTCGAGCTGCCCGGCCGCGTCATCCCGGACCCCAACGCTAGCGGTGTCGTGCAATCCTCGGTCGGCGGTCGCCTCTCGCCGCCGCCATCCGGGTTGTTTCCCCGCCTCGGGACCCGGGTGCGCAAGGGCGAGGTGCTCGCGACCGTCACGCCGCCGATCCAGGCGGTCGACGTTTCCGACATGCGCCAGACCCAAGGGGATCTCGACCAGCAGATCTCTATCGTCGAGCGGCGGGTCGACCGCTACAAGCGCCTCGCCCTGACGGGAGCCGTGGCCCAGACGCAGCTCGACGACGCCCTGGCCGAGCGCAAGGGCCTGCAGGACCGACGCGCGGCCCTCGACAGGATCCGGCGGGAGCCCGAGCCGTTGCTGGCGCCGGTCGACGGCGTGGTCGCGCAAGCCGCGGCGGTGGCCGGCCAGATGGCGATCCCCGGGCAGTTGGTCTTCCAGGTCGTCGACCCGAACCGACTCTGGGTCGAGGCGCTGAGCTTCGACGCCCTGACGGCGGCGCAGGACGCCACGGCACGGCTCGCAGGCGGCCGGACCCTCCAGCTCTCCTACCGGGGTTCGGGCCTCGCCGACCGCAATCAAGCCATCCCGGTGCAGTTCGCCGTCCAGGGTGACCCCTTGGGCCTGCGCATCGGGCAGTTCGTCACCGTGCTCGCCGGGACCGACAGCGAGCGGACCGGTCTGGCGCTGCCGCGCACGGCGGTCGTGCGCGCGGGCAACGGGCAGGACGTGGTGTACGAGCACAGTGCGGCCGAGCGCTTCGAGGCGAGGCCGGTCCGCGTCGAGCCGCTCGACGGCGACCGCCTGCTCGTCGCCGAGGGGGTCGGACCGGGCAAGCGGGTCGTGACCCAGGGTGCCGAGCTCCTCGATCAGGTCCGCTGAGGAGGAGCCGGATGTTCACCGCCCTCGTCGGCCTGTCGGTCCGCAACCGCCTGTTCGTCCTCGCGCTCGCCGCGGCGCTGGTGCTCTATGGCGCCTTCACCGCGACGAAGTTGCCCGTCGACGTCTTCCCGGACCTCAACAAGCCCACCGTCACCATCATGACGGAGGCGGACGGGTACGCGCCCCAGGAGGTCGAGCAGCTCGTCACCTACCCCATCGAGACCCGGCTGAACGGGCTTCCCGGCGTCACCCGGGTGCGCTCCGTCTCGGGCGTGGGGCTGTCCATCACCTCCGTCGAATTCGACTGGGGCACCGACATCTATCGGAATCGGCAGCAGGTCGCGGAGCGCCTCGCCCTGGTGCAGGACCAGCTTCCCCGGGGCGTGACCCCGGTGATGGGTCCTATCTCCTCCATCATGGGGCAGATCCTGCTGGTCGCCGTCACGGGCGACACCGCGACCCCCATGCAGGTGCGCGAGGTCGCCGACTTCACCCTGCGGCCGCGGCTGCTCACCATCCCGGGCGTCGCGCAGGTCATCCCCATCGGGGGCGAGGTGCGGCAGTTCCGGGTCAGCCCGAACCCGGCGGCGATGCGCGCGCTCGGCGTGACGAACGCACAAATGGAGACCGCGCTCGCCCAGTTCGGCACCAATGCCGGCGGCGGCTTCACCGACCAGAACGCGCGCGAGTACCTGATCCGGAACATCGGCCGGACCCTGAGCCTCGACGATCTGCGCAACCTCGTTGTGGCGACCGTCAGCGACGCGCCCGTCTATCTGCGCCAAGTCGCCGAGGTCGCCTTCGCCGCGAAGGTGAAGCGCGGCGACGCCGGCTACATGGCCAAGCCCGCGGTCATCGTCTCGGTCGAGAAGCAGCCGGACGTCGACACGGTGCGGCTCACCCGCAGCATCGAGACGGCCCTGAAGGCGATGGGCCCGACCCTGCCGGCCGGCATCCGGGCCGACCAGATCCTGTTCCGGCAAGCCGACTTCATCGAGATCTCGATCCGCAACGTCGAGCGCGTCCTCGTCGAGGCCGTGCTGGTGGCGGCGGTGGTGCTGTTCGCCTTCCTCCTGAACCTGCGCACCACGGCCATCTCGTTGCTGGCCATCCCGGTCTCGGTGCTGACGACCGCGGCGGTGTTCCACCTGTTCGGGCTGTCCATCAACACGATGACGCTCGGGGGGCTCGCCATCGCCATCGGCGAGCTCGTCGACGACGCGGTCGTGGACGTCGAGAACATCCATCGCCGGCTCGGGGAGAACCGGCGGGCCGGCAACCCGAAGAGCCTGTTCCAGGTGGTGGTGGAGGCCTCGAACGAGGTCCGCTCGGGCATCGTCTACGCCACGCTCATCATCATCCTGGTGTTCGTGCCGCTCTTCGCCCTGTCGGGCATCGAGGGCCGGCTCTTCGCCCCGCTGGGGCAGGCCTACATCATCTCGATCCTGGCGAGCCTGCTCACCTCCATCACCCTGACGCCGGTGCTGGCCTCCCTGCTGCTGCCGGGGCTCAGGAACCTGGAGGCGCATGACAGCCGTCTCCTGAGGCTGCTCAAGCGTGGCAACGCCGCCCTGCTGCGGGCCGCGTTCCGGCACGAAGGCCTGCTGCTCGGCACGGTCGCGGTTGCCGTTGCCGCCGCGGGCGTGGCGGCCTGGACCCTGCCGCGGGCCTTCCTGCCGCCCTTCAACGAGGGTTCCTTCACGGTCAACATGACGTTCAGTCCGGGCATCTCGCTCGCCGAGAGCGACCGGGTCGGGCGGATCGCCGAGAGGCTGCTCCTCGACATCCCGGGCGTGAAGGCGGTGGGCCGCCGCACCGGCCGGGCCGAGCTCGACGAGCACGCCGAGGGCGTCCATTCCTCGGAGATCGAGGTGGCCCTCGACGAAGCGACGAAGCGCCCGAAGGAGGCGCTGGTGGCCGACATCCGCGGACGCCTCGCGGCCCTGCCGGTGGCGGTCAATGTCGGCCAGCCGATCTCGCACCGACTCGACCACATGCTCTCGGGCGTGCGCGCCGAGATCGCGCTCAAGGTGTACGGAGAGGATCTCGACGCCCTGCGGCGGGTCGCGAACGCGCTGCGCGACCGGATGGCGGCAATCCCGGGGCTCACCGACCTGCAGGTCGAGCGGCAGGTGCGCATCCCCCAGCTTGAGGTGCGCGTCGACTACATCCGGGCCGCCCTCTACGGGGTGCAGCCGGCTGCCATCGTCGAGCAGATCAGCCGTCTCTCGAACGGGCGCGTGGTCTCGACGGTGGTCGACGGATCGCGCCGCTTCGACGTGGTGCTGCGCCTGTCCGAGGACCGCCGGACCACCGCGGGCCTGGGCGACCTTCTCCTGGAGACGCCCTCGGGCTGGGTGCCGGCGCGCCAGGTCGCCGACATCCGCGAGACCGACGGTCCGAACCAGATCCTGCGCGAGAACGCCCGGCGCCGCATCGTGGTCCAGGCCAACACCGTGGGCGGCAGCGACACGGCCACCGTCGTGGCGGCCATCCGCGAGGCCGTGGCGAAGGAGCCACTGCCCGCGGGCTTCTTCACCAGCCTGGAGGGGACCTTCCAGGCGCAGGAGGAGGCGAGCCGGACCATCGCGGCATTGTCCGGCCTGTCTCTGGCGCTCGTCTTCGCCATCCTCTTCAGCCGCTACCGCTCGGCCGCGCTCGCCCTCATCATCATGGGGAACGTGCCGCTCGCGCTGATCGGCTCTGTGGCGGCCCTGTGGCTGGTCGGCCAGCCGCTCTCTGTGGCGTCGATGATCGGCTTCATCACGCTGGCCGGCATCTCGGCGCGCAACGGCATCCTCAAGATCAGCCACATCCTGAATCTGTCGCTGCACGAAGGGGTCCCGTTCGGGCCCGACCTCGTCGTGCGCGGCAGCCTGGAGCGGCTGACCCCGGTGCTGATGACGGCGCTCTCGGCCGGCGTCGCCCTGGTGCCGCTGCTCTACGACGCCGCGAGCCCGGGCAAGGAGATCCTGCATCCGGTCGCGGTGACGATCTTCGGCGGGCTCGTCAGCGCGACGCTCCTCGACACCGTCCTGACCCCCGTCCTGGTCCTGCGCTTCGGCGCCAAGCCGCTGGAGCGGTTGCGCGCCCTCCACGCCGAGGCGCCGGCCCACCCATCCCCGGACGGCGCGCCCCCGCGTCCGGCCGAGGCCTACTGACCCCCAGAGGAGACACGAGCGTGATCCTACCGAGAGTGATCCTGACCGCAGTCCTGCTCGCCGCGACCGCCGCCAGCGCCCACGACACCGGCGGCCGGCATGGCGGGCCCGTGACCGACGCGGGCGAGTTCCACGTCGAGCTCGTCGCCAAGGGCGCGACCGTCGACGTGTTCCTGTCCGACGCGGGCCAGAACCCGGTCCCGGCCGCCGGCTTCAAGGGCGCCGTCATCCTCGTCGTCGGCGGTCGGCCGACCCGGGTCCCGCTGGAGCCCGCCGACGGCAACCGCCTGACGGGCACGGCCGCGACGGCGCTGGGCGATGGCCCGAAGGGCGCCGTGCAGCTCACCGGCCCGGGCGGCGCCACCGCCAGCGGCACGTTCAACTGATTCCCGCCGAGAGAGGACAAGCCATGACGCACCGCCGCACCCTGTTCGTCGCCGCCCTGCTATCGACCGGGCTGGCCGGCGCCGCCCCCGCGCAGGGCCCGCACGACCACGGCTCCATGTCCGGCAAGGACCCGGCCTCGATGGGCTCGATGAGGGCCGACCCCAAGGGCGACGCCTCGACGAAGGCCTTCCGGGACGCCGACAGGGCGATGATGAAGGACATGGACGTCCCCTACACCGGCGACCCCGACGTCGACTTCCGCACGCATATGATCCCGCACCACAAGGGCGCGGTCGCTATGGCTAAGGTCGCGCTGGAACACGCCAAGGACCCGGCCACCAAGGCGATGGCGCAGAAGATCGTCGACGACCAGACCACCGAGATCTCCGACATGGAGTCGTGGCTGAAGCTTCACGGGAAATAACCGCCGTCGCCGGGGGATACCCGCAGACAGGCCCCGGCCCGCTCCCCCGACGATGTTCCCGTCCACCCAGGAGACCGCAATGCAAGCCGCCCGCAAGGCCGTCCTCTACCGGATGGTCACCCCCGAGCACACCTGTCCCTACGGCCTGAAGGCCAAGGATCTCCTCGAACGCGAGGGCTTCGAGGTCGAGGACCATCTCCTGGCCACGCGCGCGGAGACCGACCGCTTCAAGGCCGAGCACCAAGTCAAGTCGACGCCGCAAACCTTCATCGACGGCGAGCGCGTGGGCGGCTTCGACGACCTGCAGCGCCACTTCGGCAAGGCCGCCAACGACCCGAACAAGCCGACCTACGTACCGGTCATCGCCGTGTTCTCGATGACGGCGCTGATGGCGCTCGCGGCGAGCTACGCCGCCTACGGCACGCCGCTGACGATGCGCGCCGCCGAGTGGTTCATCGCCTTCAGCATGTGCGTGCTCGCCCTCGTGAAGCTGCAGGACGTCGAGAGCTTCTCCTCGATGTTCCTGGGCTACGACCTGCTCGGCCGGCGCTGGGTGCGCTACGCCTACGCCTACCCGTTCCTGGAGGGCATCGCGGGCGTCCTGATGATTGCCGGGGCCCTGAACTGGCTCTCGATCCCCGTGGCGCTGTTCATCGGCACCGTCGGCGCGGTCTCGGTGTTCAAGGCGGTCTACGTCGACCGGCGTGACATCAAATGCGCCTGCGTCGGCGGGTCGAGCAAGGTGCCGCTCGGCTTCGTCTCGCTGACCGAGAACGTGATGATGGTCGCGATGGCCGTCTGGATGCTGGCAATGCACCGCTGATCGCGCGGCGCAGCAGTCGCTGGGACCGCCTTCCTGCGGCATCCGTCAGGCGTCCGCTTGGACGGTCCAACGATCAGGCGGGCGGACCTGACCCGCCGCGGCCAACCGAAGGCGAGCCATGAGCGATGGTTCCCCCGCCATGACGGCGCTGCTCGGGCTTCTCGCCCTGGCCGGCTAACGGAAGCGTGACCCGCGCGCCGAGATGCTGGCGAAGCCGGCCTGGCGGCTTCCTCAACAGCGGATCGGGGGAGATGCTGGCGCGCTTCCAGCAGGCCGGGCACGGGGCCATCGCGCAATCCCGGGTCGACCGAGGTCCCAACCGGGAAATCGCGCCCCAACACCTGGAGCAAGCCATCCGGCCCGATGTCCGCGCGACCCTGGCGCAACGCACCGGCCTGACCCGCGAAGAGTTGCTCTCCCGGCTGTCCGGGGAGGCTTCCGCAGGTCTTGCCGCCCTAGCCTCGACCGCCTCGGTCCGGACTGGGGCGGTTTCGACGTGGGGTTCTGGGACGTCGTGATGCCGAGCATGGGCGCAACCGTGCTCGCCGAGCGGTCGGGGGGAGGGCTGCCGGGCCTGCCCGGGTGTTCTCGTCCCGGTAGAGCCCCACCGTCGCCAAGGAGGGTGCACCGGGGTTCGCGACGCTGCGGAAATCCACGCGACCGGCCAATCTCCGCCAGGTCGTCAAGCGCAGGGTCGTATCGCGCCGTGCCGCGGGAGAGGGTCGGAAGCCATGAGGATCGCGGAGGCGATCGCGACGCGTGCCGTGACGGGTCTCGGCCTCACTCGGCGTGGTGGATGGCCTCGACGACCTCGCTGGCGCTGTAGGGCTTGGCGACGAACAAGCCATGATCCGGCAGATCGCCGCTCGCGAACCGTTTGCGGCCCGAGGTGAGAACAAGCCGTATATCGGGCCAGGCATCGTGGACGCGCTCGGCGAGGGTCACGCCGCACATCGTCCCGGGCATGTCGACGTCCGTGAACAGCACGCCGATGCCGGGGCGCTCGTGCAGGATGAACCATGCCTCGTCCGCCTGGCGCGCCTCGACCACGGCGAACCCGGCGTCCTCCAGCATTTCGACGGCCACCATGCGGACGAGGTCGTCGTCCTCGACCACCAGCACCATCGATGTTTCGGGATCGCGCTTCCTCGACATCGACATCCAACAGCCGACGCGGGGAACGGTTTCCGGCCGGCGATAAAATCCTACGTCGCGGCGTGGATCGGTCGTATGCGCCGCAGCTAGCGGGGGGTGGCCCTGAGCCTCTGCCGCCAGGGGCATCCCGGCGTCCCTGTGCGTTCGTGTCTGCGCCATCCAACCGTCCACGTGGCCTGCCGCGGCCGCGGCGTGGTGTCCGCCAGGGCTCCGGCGCCTGTTCGCTGCCGACAGGGTCGACGGGCCCGTCCAGGTCGCGGTGGCCGGAGCTGTGATCGGCGCCTTCAGGTGCGTCCCTGCCGTTGCCGCCGGCTTGGGGAAACCGCGCTCCCCATCGCGCGCCAGGGTCTCGGCCAATCCGTCGATCGCATCGACAATTGCGCTCGTGGCCCTGTAGACATCGCTCAGGATCGGAGCTTGACTCAGGAGGTCGATGCAACGGGAGCAAACCCGGCCACCGCATCACGGCAGCGACTGTTCTGCAGTGAAACAAACGCCCTGCGCCCGCCCATCTTCGGTCCGTGGATGAGAACCCCGCATGACGACAGGGCGCTTATGCTGATGCCGATCGCGACCCTCCTGGCGGCGTCCGAGAAGGGATGAACCTCCACGTCCTCGCGCTGTACGCCTGCATCCTGGCCATGTGGTTCGGGCTGCTGGCTGGCGCGTTCTATCTCGGCGAGCCCTGGATGCTGGCCGCCTTCGCGGTGGTCACGGTGGCCATGTTCATTCCGTGGAATGTGCGGGGATGATGCGATGCGTGGCCTGACGGCACCGCTCTCCCCCAGCGCGTCGTGCTCGGCCATTCATGCCGAGCCGGCCGGCGCGCCTAAAACCCTGTCGACCGCCCTCTGAGCCTGGACTGGCAAGGCTCAGTTGTCATCCAAGGGTCCCGGCTCCGACGTCCCGAGGCTGGTCGCTGAAGCGCGACGGACGCCTCCAGGCCCAGCGAAGCATCACCCATGCCCGTCTGATCGGCGATGACGGGCGCCGATGAGCGTTCCTTGCACCTGCTCCCACGGCGGTCGCGCGATGGGTCCCTCGTCCCAGCACCGACGGCTTCGGTGGCGCGATCACCGACAGGCCGATCCAATACCGGATCGGCACGCGTACAGGTGGCGCCTAAACGTGCGATCAAAGGCCTTGACTGCGTTGAGGGGCATATCGGCACAGAAATCCAGGACGTTCGGCTTCCGGTTTCCGTTCGATTGAGACAGAGGTTCTCTTGCCGCGAAGGGGCGACGCTTCTGCACGTCGGGCGTACCCCCAAATTGTGAGGCGGGCAGGCGGAAACTGAGTCGTAGTCCGGATTGGGCTATGCCTTTTGCAGCCCGCTGCAACATGTCCGTCGGTCCAGCACGCCTATGGCTTGAGCATCAAACCGGTCTCAGGCTCAAGACAGCCGCTGTGCCGTATCGAAGACGCCTGACGGCAACGCGCTCGCAAGGCTCTTCGGCGAGCACGACGGGCCATGAGAGACGAGGAACATCAGATCTCGCAGGGGTTAGGAGATGGATCTACAACGTCCCGCTCCCCGCTCCCCGCTGCGCCACGGGGTCAGATTTGAGTTCCGCTAAGCGATCTTCACGAGATTTCAATAGGATATGATCCTGCGAATGAATCAAATCTCGCCAGCGATCGGCATTTATAGTTTTGTGCGAAATCCCTTTACCGCTCCACTGGCCCAGGCCCATCGCCGCGCGGCGCCCGAAAAATCGAATCTCATCGTGCACAAGGACGCTCGAAAAAGCGTTCGAGCAACAGGATTGAGAACGGACATCCATCCAAAATTATTTTTTCGCAGCACGCGTCCGAACCCGGCCGAATATTGACCGATCCGTTTAATCTGGGCCGCTGCGTCTGGATCGCCCTGTTCGTGATATATGGTGATCGTTGGGTCGAAGAGACCGAAGGCTCCGATGGCGAGAGCCCGCAGCATGACGTCGGTTTCCTCCCCAGACTGGAAAATCGTTCGCGAACCAACACCAAGCGTCTCGTCAAACCCGTGGATCGCCTGCGCGACCGCGCGTTTCATGAACAGGCCATTCGAGTTGCCGGCCTGAAAGACGTTGTTTCGCGTGATCGCGCATCGGGCATCCATGTGGGGGCTCACCGATGTCTTGCCGTCCGTATCAATGGTCCGTCCCACAAGGAAATCCAAGTGCGGATCCGCTTTGAAAGCCGCGATCACACGTTCGATCGTATCCGATGGATACCAACAATCGTCATCCGGGAAGCCAATGACATCGCCCTGCGCTACAGACAGGCCGACGTTGCGGGCTTTCGACAATCCGCGTTCGCTGACCATGCGCCGAAGCGGTAGATTCTTCGCCTCGGCAAGACAGCCATCGAGATAGCCTGCCGGGTTCTGATCGATGATGAGAATTTCATCAGGCATACGGGTCGAGTGACTGAGGGATGAGAGCAGTCTTCTGAATTGCTCGGTGCGGCCCACAGTGCAGACGATCAGACTCAGTTCCATAATCGCCCCCTTTGCAACCCGACTCCAGGCGTCGCTCTCGGGGCGTGCGCGCGCTGATGTCGGCCTTAGGGATTTGGATTATTTTACTGGTGCGTGGTTCTCATGTCGAAGTTCGATCTTTTCCAGTCTTACGCCTTCGCGTTCGAGCCGAGAGTGCGGCGAAAGCGGTTGATGGCCGCAATGTTCTATTCTGGGCGAACGGGCGCGACCGCATGGGATTGCTGAAGAGGCGATGCGACGCGCAGCGTCCACCTCGCTTCAGGCTTTCCGATTGTGACGAGCGAACGGGATCGCGTCATCGCGGCCATGGCCGGACGTCGGCCCGCGACGCGGGCCACCGAGGCGCTCGAAGGCGCTCGCCCTCGGCGCGAACGTCGCCAGCGCAGGCGGAGCGCTCTCGGGTTGACCTATCGCGACAAACCAGCCGCCTCAACGCGCTCCGGGGACTGCAGCGGCCGGGGCTGTCTTGTAGGGATCAGCCCAGGGCTTGCGCTCGACCGCGGCGCTGCGCTCATAGCCGGGGTGGACCACGCGGATGCCTGGCGCCTCGTTGCTGAGCGCCGGGCTTCGGACCGGTGGGGTCTGCGCCACGTGGCCGACCGGATGCCGCGGCATGATCTTCAAGGCCGCGGCGGTGAGCACGAAGGATGCGACCAGCACGATCAGGAATTCGCCCTTGCGGACCATCGTCGTCTCCAGAGCGTTCAAAGTGATCGAGTCTCGTGCCGGACTGGCACAGCCTCGTGAGATCAGCCTGAAGGCTTTCACGAACCGTACCGGCCCCTTGCGGCCGCAGCGGCATCCCGCCGCGACGGGGCGGCGGGACGCCCGGCCCGCTCGCATGCTGAACGGCGAGGCCTTACTCGGCTGCGTCAGCCTTCTTCCGGCCGCGGCGCTTCGGAGCGTCCGATGCGGTTGCCGCAGGCACCGCCTCAGGAGTGGCTTGTTCACTCTTCCGGCCGAGCCCGAGATGACGCGCGAGCGCGGAGCGCTGCTCCGAGTAGCTCGCAGCCGTGGTGGGATAATCCGCCGGCAACCCGTAGCGTGTGCGGTAGCTGGCCGGATCGAGTCCGTGCTTGGTCAGGTGGCGCTTGAGCGTCTTATAGGACTTGCCATCGATGAAGCTGATCAGGCCGCCGGGCTGGATGCTCTTGCGGATCTGAGCCGGCGTCGGCTTGTCAAACTCCGGCTCGGCCGTCTTGGCAGGCTGTCCAAGGCCCGCGATGGCGGCGTGAACGCTGGTGATGAGGATCGGAAGCTCACCCGCCTGGATGTGGTTGCTGGTGAGATAGGCCGCCACGATGCTGGCCGTCAGCTCGACATGCCCCACGTCTGCGGCTTTAGTATTGTCGTTCATGGCGTCCTCTGAGTTGCAGTTGGACACCATCCACACTGCAGGTAGCATCTCAACCGGCTGAACCACGTATCCGCAGATTTTTCAGACAAATTCTCGCGAAAAGCGGCGTGTTGTCAGTCCAGCCGGCCTTTGAGGCACCTGTCAGCAGCGAAGTGTCTGCCAGTGTACCAAGGCCAAATCTTGTTGAGACAGATTCCGTCTGGGGCGCGGTGTGGATGCCTCTGCGGCATCGACTGATGTTCGTGGCAGCCCAGGGTCTGCGCCTCGCCGCGCGGGGTCACGCTGTGAGCCCTGTGCGCCCTGTGCGCCGCAGTCAAACCTGTGGTCGCCTGGATGCGCTCGAACGCGCAATGCGCCGCCCATGGCGCCACCACTGCCGGCGGCGCTCCGATCGCCCCTGACCGCGCCGCGAGATTCGCGCTCTCCGGCTTGTCCGGTGCGCGGGCGAAGGAGCGGATGTCCCGCGCTTCAGTCGCCGCAACCAAGCACCGCGAGGGTCAGCGCCGAATGTCCGGACGTGGATCCGACACGAAGCCGTCGCGGTTCGGCATGCGGATCGCCGCCAGCGCGGTCGCATCCAGAACGGCGTCGTCCGCGACGAGGCCGTTCAGGTTCAGGATGTAGGCCGATATTGCGTAGGTCTCGTCCGGTGTCAGCGATTGCGGCGCGTTGAGCGGCATCGCGCGGCGGATGTAGTCGAACAGGGTCGGGGCATAGGGCCAGAAGCTGCCGACCGTCTTGATCGGGCTCTGGGTCCTCAGGCTGCCCTGACCTCCGGCGAGCCGGTCGCCGATCCCGCCCTCGCCCTTCGCACCGTGGCAACTCGCGCATTGGCTCGCGAAGAGCGTGCGACCCTGAGCAACGGTGCCGTGTCCGGCCGGCAGCTTCCGGCCGTCCCGATCGATATCGAGGTCCCAGGCCTCGACATCGGCCGCGGTGGCCGGTCGGCCGAACCCGAAGCGTTCGCCGGCCTGCGCCTGGACGGCGAGCGCCCCGAGAAGCGCGGCGGCGAGGGCCGCCTTAAGTATTGATGAAGCCATTCGTGACCTCCCCGCTCGCCGCAATCCGCCAGGGGATGATCGCATTGTTGTGGTAGAAGGATTTCGTGCCGCGGATTTCGATCAGGTTGGTGAAATGCGGCTGCAGATAGCCGGTCTCGTCCGTCGCGCGGCTGAGGATGGTCGTCGGCTGGCCGTTCCAGGTCCAGGGCAGGCGGAAGCGGGTCAGCGCTCGCGTGAGGACAGGGGCTTGCAGCTGGGCCTCGGTCCAGCTCCGCCCGTCGTCGACCGAGATCTCGACGCGCGTGATGCGCCCACGGCCGGTCCAGGCGATGCCCGTGATCTCGTTGAAACCCTCGCGGATCCGCTGGGTGCCCGACGGCCGGGTGATGATCGATTTGGCTTCCATGACGAAGGTGAATTGCCGCGCCGTGCCGTCCGGCATCAGGTCGGTGTATTTCGATGTCTCCTCCCGTGCGTAGATCGGCTCGGAGGTGACGTTGAGGCGGCGCAGCCACTTCACGTTCATGTTGCCCTCGTAGCCGGGCAGGAGCACACGCAGCGGATAGCCCTGCTGCGGTCGCAGGCGCTCGCCGTTCTGGCTGTAGACGAGCATCGCGTCGTCGAGGCATTTCTCGATCGGGATGCTGCGCGTCATCGCGGCGGCGTCGGCGCCTTCCGCGACCACCCAGCGCGCCTCGGGCTTGAGGCCCGCCTCCTCCAGGATTGTCCGAAGACGGACGCCCGTCCACTCGGCGCAGCTGACGAGCCCGACAAGATCCGACGCCGTGCGGCCGGTCATCGCTTCGAAGCCGGGATTGCCGGAGCACTCGATGAAATGGATGTGCGACTCCGACGGAAACCGGCGGATCTCCTCCATTGTCAGGACCAGCGGTGTCGCGACGAGGCCGTGGATCAGCAGCCGATGCTGGGCCGGGTCGATCTCGGGGATGCCGCCGTGGTGGCGCTCGTAGAACAGGCCGTTGGGCGTGATGATACCGTCGAGATCCTGCAGCGGGGTGCGGCTTGAGGCGGAGGTGTACTGCTTCAAGTTCTTCGGAATGTTCCGGATGAGGTGCTTCTCGAACGGCGAGGGTTCCCCGTAGGCCTGGCTCCCCACATCGGCGCCAGGGACCTTCATCCAATCGGGCACGCTGAGCGGCGAAGCCTGGCCCTCGGCGTTTGCGGGATCGCTTCCAACGCCCCCGGCGATCGTACCGGCAACGGCCGCCGCTCCGCCAAGGAACTGCCGCCGCGACCGCAATGCTTCTCCATCCGGGACGGCCGGATCACCGCCGACGGTAGAATCCTGTCGCGGTGGGGGGTGCCGACGACTCATCACGCTCAACTCTCGCTAGTGCTGAACCGCTGGAATTTCGAAAAGCTGTTCTCTATACTGCCGCTGGTAATGAGTCTTGCCTTGGTCGTGCGAGGCAAGAAGTCAGTACTGATATTCATCTCGGTCGCTCGCCTCGATCGTACACATCCGCTCTGGACCCTGCAACCGTGACGCGTGCTCTTTGGCGGCCGCAATTCTGGCGCTAATTCAGGTGGCCTCCGAAGGATCGGTCCGCCCTGGAGGATGGCCCCGAGCCGTCGGAGTTCGGACAGTTCGGAGCGCAGCGGCAGATGCCGCAGCAGATGATCACCGAGGTCAGGCAGAGAGCTCCGTACGACGGTGGTCGGAGCGACCTCGTCCTCGGCTATCACGGCGCACGTGCGCCGTGTCGAACGATGCCGCTCCCGCACACGCGCAGCAGGAGCGCTCCGCCACGCCGTCCTCGCCGACCCCGCCGTCGACACACGCCGGGCCGACGGACGAGACGCCCGGCCCAGGCCATGAGGTCCTGTGGCGACCACGTGCCGGTCACGAAGCCGACGATGTCGCCGTCGGCCGTGCCGCCGAGGATGCGACCTCGATGCATCTGTGCAAAGCCGGGATGGGGACGGTGTAGGTCCCGCGGATGGCCTCGCCCACCTGGAGGAGGCGGAGTTCCGCACCTGCTTGGCTCCGTCACGCACCATGGAACATCGTGGCCCAGGCTCGCCGACCGAGCGACCGTTCGCACAGCCAATCAGAAGCGATCGAGCCGATTGGAATGGACGGACGCGCGAGCCCGGCACGGTTCGGACGTAGTCTGTCTCTTGAGAGTTTCTCGTGCGGTCTCACGACCACAGGGCTTCGTGCGGATGGAACCGCACCACGTCGCCCGGAACGACCTCGATCCGGTCATCCTCCAATTCGACGAGGCCGTCGGTTTCGGTGAGCGATGAGAGCATGCCCGCGCCGTCGCGCTGGAATTTCCGGGCTTCCCAGGTGCCGGCGGCGTCCCGGGAAAGGCTGACCCGCATGAATTCCCTGCGGCCCGCTCGCTTCCGGTACGAGAAGGCCGCCCTGACGGTGAAGCCGCACGGCGGCGCGTAAGTCTCGCCGGCGAGCCGGGCAAGGAGCGGTCGCACGACGAACACCAGAGTGACGTAGACAGCCACGGGGTTGCCCGGCAGACCCAGGAACGGCTTGCCGTCGATCATGCCCATCGCCACCGGCCGTCCCGGCTTGATTCCCAGCCTCCAGAACACGAGGCGCCCGATGGTCTCGACGGCGGTCTTCACATGATCCTCGTCGCCGGTCGATACGCCGCCCGAAGTGAGGATCACGTCATGCTGGTCGGCCGCCGCCGCGAGCCTCGCGGCGAGTGCCGCCGGGTCGTCACGGATGACGCCGAGGTCATGGGCCGCGACGCCCATCCGCCGGAGGAGAGCAAGCAGCAGGATACGGTTCGAGTCGTAGATCGCGCCTGGCCTCAAGGGCGTCCCCGCCGCGACGAGCTCGTTGCCCGTCGAGAATACGCCGACCCGCAGGGTGCGGCGGACGTTCAAGGTGCGCAGGCCGACCGCGGTCGCCAGGGCCAGGTCCTGCGGCCGGAGACGCCGGCCGGCCGCGATGATCGGCGAGCCCTTTGCCACGTCCTCGCCCGCAACGCGGCTGTTGGCGCCGCGCTTCAGCCCGAGCGGCACGGACACCCGGCCGTCGGGCAGGACCTGGACGTCCTCCTGCATGAAGACGGTGTCTGCATCCGCGGGCATCGGGGCCCCGGTGAAGATCCGGGCGGCGGAGCCCGCCACCGACACGCCTTCGGACGAGTTGCCGGCCGCGACGACCGCGCCGACCGGCAGAACCGTCGCATCGGAGGCGCGCAGATCCGCGAAGCGGACCGCGTAGCCGTCGACGGCTGAGTTGGGAAAGGGCGGGACATCGATGGGGGCGACGCAATCCTCGGCCAGGATGCGACCGTCGGCGTCCTCGACGGGAACGGTCTCGGTGCCGACGATCGCCTCAAGGCGGTCGACGAATAGCGCGTGCGCGTCCTCGATGGTCATCAGGGGGCCGCCGAACGCGAAGCAGTCGTCGCTGAGCTGGGCCATCCGGCTAGAGCCTCCCGATGACGTCTTCGAAGGGAACGGCCACGTCGAGCATCAGCCCCGTCACCGCCTCCGTGTCGTTCAGATCCACGACGGGAACGCCCGATGCCGGAAAATCGACGTCGCTCGCGATGCCCACGATGGTGGAGTCCAGAGGATGGATGGGCGGGCGGCCGTTGTCGACGCGATGGACCTCGATCTTGGGGATCGGCTCCCGCTTGTACCCTTCCACGACGATAAGGTCGCAGGGGCTGATCCGCCGCAGGAGCTGACCCAAGGTCGCTTCCGCCTCGTCCCCCAGCTCGTGGACCTGGGCCCACCGGCGGCCCGACGAGATCAGGACCTCGCTCGCCCCCGCCTTGCGGTGCTCGTAGGAGTCCTTGCCGGGCCGGTCCGTGTCGAAGTCGTGGTGGGCGTGCTTGAGGGTCGCGACCTTCACGCCACTGGCAACGAGCACGGGGATGGCCCGAACAAGAAGGGTCGTCTTTCCGGCCCCGCTCCACCCGGCAAGTCCGATTACGCGCATGCCGGACACCGCTTACCGCCTCCCACCGCAACGTTTTCACTGCCCCGCTCGATCGATCAGGGCAAGTGCCAGCCATGCCGTCGGAGGGTGTGCCCCCGCTCCATGCAAATTGAAACGCCTTCAAAAACGATATAACACCTGCGCTCTAACGGCTGCCATGTGGCATGCCACGGGCGAACGCCACGCCAACGGACCCGAACGGGCACGCCATGCACGACTTCGACTTTCCCTGGATCGCGCGAGCATGAGCATGGGCGCTGCATCCCCTGCGGCGGACTGGGCCGCCATCGTGACGGACGCCTACTGCGTCGACGCGAAACCGCCGCTCACGCAGGAGCTTGCCGGCCGTGTCCGCGATGCGCTCGCGAAAGCGGTCGTCTCCCCGGCCGGAGACGCCCCGAATACCCTGATGGACCGCCTGAACGAGGCCCTCGACGCGTTCGAGACCGAACTTCGCTCCGTCGTCGGCCCCAGAGTCACGTCCCTGGACGAGGCGACCCGAGCCGTTGCGATGAAACATCGGTCCGAGGCCGGCCAGCCGCTCCGGGCCTTCGGCGGCCAGTAGGCCCCGACCGAACCTCAAGACGCCGCGACCACCCGCCCCAGCAGTTGGAAACCAGATACCGCATGAGTGAGGCACCAGGGACAGTCAGGACCTTCTCCCATCCTGGCCGGGGGCGGAACAAGGCGCGCAGCGTACCCAAGGGGCGCCAGGTCGAGCCGCGAGCGAAGGTCGAGATCGAGGAGCTTCTCGGCTCCCGCTCGCGCCAGCGCGACCTGCTCATCGAGCACCTTCACCTGATTCAGGACACCTACGGTCAGATCAGCGCCGAGCACTTGGCGGCGCTCGCCGACGAGATGGCCCTGGCCTTCGCCGAGGTGTTCGAGACCGCGACGTTCTACGCGCATTTCGACGTGGTGAAGGAGGGGGACGCCTCCATCCCGAGGCTGACCGTCCGGGTCTGCGACAGCATCACCTGCGCGATGTTCGGTGCCGACGCGTTGCTGGAGACGCTCCAGCGGGAACTCGCCTCCGACGCCGTCCGCGTCGTGCGCGCGCCCTGCGTCGGCCTGTGCGACCACGCCCCCGCCGTCGAGGTCGGACACAACTTCCTGCACAAGGCCGACCTCGCCTCCGTGAGGGCCGCGGTGGAGGCTGGCGACACACACGCCCACATCCCGGACTATGTCGATTACGATGCCTATCGGGCCGGCGGCGGGTACGCCACCCTCGACCGGCTCCGCAACGGCGACCTTCCGGTCGACGAGATCCTGAAGGTGCTCGACGACGGCGGGCTGCGCGGCCTCGGCGGCGCGGGCTTCCCGACGGGGCGCAAGTGGCGTTCGGTGCGTGGCGAGCCCGGACCCCGGCTGATGGCGGTCAACGGGGACGAGGGCGAGCCCGGCACCTTCAAGGACCAGCTCTACCTCAACACCGACCCGCACCGCTTCCTCGAAGGTATGCTGATCGGTGCCCACGTCGTCGAGGCGCCGGAGATCTACATCTACCTGCGGGACGAATACCCGATCTCCCGCGAGATCCTGACGCGCGAGATCGCGAAGCTCCCTGAGGGCGGCCCGCGCATCCATCTGCGCCGCGGCGCCGGCGCCTACATCTGCGGTGAGGAATCCTCGCTGATCGAGTCCCTCGAAGGGAAGCGCGGGCTGCCGCGCCACAAGCCGCCGTTCCCGTTCCAGGTCGGCCTGTTCAACCGTCCGACGCTGATCAACAACATCGAGACGCTGTTCTGGGTGCGCGACCTGATCGAGCGGGGCGGCGCGTGGTGGAAGAGCCACGGCCGCAACGACCGTGTCGGCCTGCGCTCCTACTCGGTCTCGGGGCGTGTGAAGGAGCCGGGGGTGAAGCTCGGCCCGGCCGGCCTCACCATCCAGGAACTCATCGACGAGTATTGCGGGGGCATGGCAGACGGCCACACCTTCGCGGCCTATCTACCGGGCGGCGCGTCGGGCGGCATCCTGCCGGCGTCGATGAACGACATCCCGCTCGATTTCGGGACGCTGGAGAAATACGGCTGCTTCATCGGGTCCGCCGCCGTCGTGGTCCTGTCGGACCGGGACGATGTGCGCGGTGCCGCGTTGAACCTGATGAAGTTCTTCGAGGACGAGAGCTGCGGGCAGTGCACCCCCTGCCGTTCGGGGACCCAGAAGGCCCGCATCCTGATGGAGCAGGGCGTCTGGGACACCGAGCTCCTGGGCGAGCTGTCCCAGTGCATGCGGGACGCCTCGATCTGCGGCCTCGGCCAGGCCGCCTCGAATCCCCTCAGCAGCGTCATCAAGTATTTCCCGGACCTGTTCCCCGCCCCGCACGCGGCGGCAGCGGAGTGAGGGAACCGATGGCGCCCGCGAACCCTACCCCGATGTCCGAGCCAGGAGCGGCCGCATGAGCAACGCCCCCGAACAGCACGGCGACAAGACCGAGAAGACCGAGATCCGGGCCGACGGGCTGCAGGATGCAGGTGGTCCGGCCCAGGGCTCGAAACCGGAGGCCGGCGGCTCCTACTCGGAAGGGGCGAAGGCGGGCGGCCAGGCGGCGCCGGAGCCGTCGGGGCTGCACGACCTGAAGGAGCGGCCGACCGCACCTCCGACGATCGCGTTCGAGCTCGACGGACAGCAGGTCGAGGCCGGCCCCGGCGAGACGATCTGGGCCGTCGCCAAGCGCCTCGGCACCCACATCCCGCACCTCTGCCACAAGCCCGAGCCCGGCTACCGTCCGGACGGCAATTGCCGCGCCTGCATGGTCGAGATCGAGGGCGAGCGCGTGCTGGCCGCCTCGTGCAAGCGCACGCCCGCCGTGGGCATGAAGGTCAAGACTGCGACCGAGCGCGCCACCAAGGCCCGCGCCATGGTGCTCGAGCTGCTCGTGGCCGACCAGCCCGAGCGCGAGACGTCGCACGACCCGACATCGCACTTCTGGGTGCAGGCCGACTTCCTCGACGTATCCGAGAGCCGCTTTCCCGCGGCCGAGCGCTGGACGGGCGACTTCAGTCACCCGGCCATGAGCGTCAATCTCGACGCCTGCATCCAGTGCAACCTCTGCGTCCGGGCCTGCCGCGAAGTGCAGGTCAACGACGTCATCGGCATGGCCTACCGCTCGGCTGACGCCAAGATCGTGTTCGACTTCGACGACCCGATGGGCGGCTCGACCTGCGTGGCCTGCGGCGAGTGCGTCCAGGCGTGTCCGACCGGCGCGCTGATGCCGTCCGCCTATCTCGACGCCGAGCACAAGACCCGGACGGTCTATCCCGACCGCGAGGTGACCTCGCTGTGCCCTTATTGCGGCGTCGGTTGCCAAGTCTCCTACAAGGTGAAGGACGAGAAGATCGTCTACGCCGAGGGCGTCAACGGACCGGCCAACCATAACCGGCTCTGCGTGAAGGGTCGCTTCGGCTTCGACTACGTCCACCATCCCCACCGCCTGACGGCGCCGCTGATCCGCCTGGACAACGTCAAGAAGGACGCCAACGACCAGGTCGATCCGGCCAACCCATGGACGCACTTCCGCGAGGCGACCTGGGAGGAGGCGCTCGACCGCGCCGCCGGCGGCCTCAAGACGGTTCGTGACACGCATGGCGCCAAGGCGCTGGCCGGCTTCGGCTCCGCGAAAGGCTCGAACGAGGAGGCCTACCTCTTCCAGAAGCTGGTGCGGCTCGGGTTCGGCTCGAACAACGTCGATCACTGCACGCGGCTGTGCCACGCCTCGTCGGTGGCGGCCCTCATGGAGGGGTTGAACTCGGGCGCCGTGTCGGCGCCGTTCTCGGCGGCGCTCGATGCCGAGGTCATCATCGTGATCGGCGCCAACCCGACCGTGAACCACCCGGTCGCTGCGACCTTCCTCAAGAACGCGGTGAAGCAGCGCGGCGCCAAGCTGATCGTCATGGACCCGCGCCGGCAGGTGCTGTCGCGGCACGCCTATAAGCACCTCGCGTTCAAGCCCGGCTCGGACGTGGCCATGCTCAACGCGATGCTCAACGTGATCATCGAGGAGCGGCTCTACGACGAGCAGTACATCGCCGGCTACACCGAAAACTTCGAGTCTCTGAAAGAGAAGATCGTCGAGTTCACGCCGGAGAAGATGGCTTCGGTCTGCGGCATCGACGCGGAGACCCTGCGCGAGGTCGCCCGGCTCTACGCCCGCGCCAAGTCCTCGATCATCTTCTGGGGCATGGGCATCAGCCAGCACGTTCACGGCACGGACAACTCGCGCTGCCTGATCGCCCTGGCCCTCATCACGGGTCAGATCGGGCGCCCCGGCACCGGCCTGCATCCGCTGCGTGGACAGAACAACGTCCAGGGCGCGTCCGACGCCGGCCTGATCCCGATGGTCTACCCGGATTACCAGTCGGTCGAGAAGGCCGCGGTGCGGGAGATGTTCGAGGAGTTCTGGGGTCAGAAGCTCGACCCGCAAAGGGGCCTCACCGTCGTCGAGATCATGCGCGCGATCCACGCCGGCGAGATCAAGGGCATGTTCGTCGAGGGTGAGAACCCGGCGATGTCGGACCCGGACCTCAACCACGCCCGGCACGCGCTGGCGATGCTCGACCACCTCGTCGTACAGGACCTGTTCCTGACGGAGACCGCCTTCCACGCCGACGTGGTGCTGCCGGCCTCCGCCTTCGCCGAGAAGGCCGGCACCTTCACCAACACCGACCGGCGCGTGCAGATCTCGCAACCGGTGGTGTCGCCGCCGGGCGACGCGCGGCAGGATTGGTGGATCATTCAGGAACTGGGGAAGCGCCTCGGCCTGCCCTGGAACTACGGCGGCCCGGCCGACATCTTCCGCGAGATGGCCATGGTGATGCCGTCGTTCAACAACATCACCTGGGAGCGCCTGGAGCGCGAGGGCGCTGTGACCTACCCGGTCGACGCGCCGGACAAGCCGGGCAACGAGATCATCTTCTACGCCGGCTTCCCCACGGAGAGCGGGCGCGCGAAGATCGTCCCGGCCGCCGTGGTGCCCCCGGACGAGTTGCCGGACGACGACTACCCGATGGTCCTGTCGACCGGCCGCGTGCTGGAGCACTGGCACACCGGCTCGATGACCCGGCGCGCCGGCGTCCTCGATGCGCTGGAGCCCGAGGCGGTCGCCTTCATGGCACCGAAGGAGCTCTACCGGCTCGGGCTGGAGCCCGGCGATACCATGAAGCTGGAGACGCGCCGCGGCGCCGTTCATCTGAAGGTGCGCTCCGACCGCGACGTGCCGGTCGGCATGATCTTCATGCCGTTCTGCTACGCCGAGGCCGCGGCCAATTTGCTGACGAACCCGGCGCTCGATCCCATGGGCAAGATCCCCGAGTTCAAGTTCTGCGCGGCCCGGGCCTCCGCCGTCCACGCGACGCCCATGGCCGCCGAGTAGGCGGCTCGACCTCCGGCGGCACGCATGAGCGTGCCGCCGGACCTCAAGGCGAGCCGTTCCATGGCAGATAGCTCTCGAGGCTGGCAGGCGTCCCGACGCGAAACGGCATCCTCGATCATCCCGACGAGGGCCAAGACCGGTCGTCTCGTTCGACCAGGGTTGATCCGCCTCGTCGCGAATCGGCGGATGCCGATTATGCGATCCTGATCGGGTCGGTCAGGGGCACGCAGCCTGCGACAAGGCCGGCAAGCCAAGCGCTCGTCACGAGGTTCCAGCGGCCGGCGAGAAGCCCAGATCGCGCAAAGCCGCGGCCGTTTCTGGCTCGCCGAGCAATCTCAGGAAGGCCGCAAGCGCCGGCATCCCCTTGCTGTGCTCGCGATATGCAAGGTCGTACTCTTCTTCCGTCAGCGGACGGAAGCCCAGCCCATAGGCATCCGCGACGCTCGCTATGGCGACGCCCCAATCCGCCCTGCCTTGCGAGACCGCCGCGGCCACGGCGTTGTGCGAGCGTGGCTGATTCCAGAAGCCCGCCGGCCGGGCACCGTTCAGGAGCCCGTCGACGAGCAGGCGCGTGCCCGATCCGGCGTTGCGGTTGACCATCACGGCGTCGGGGTCCGAGAGCGCCGCGATGATCGCGTCCGCGGCCTCCCGGCCTTCGAACCTGACGTCGCCGCGGCGAAACACGATCCCCTGAAGGCGGCGCCAACCGGGCGCGAGGGACATCCCCTCGGCGAGGAACGGGGAATTGTACCGGCCCGTCTCGGGATCGAAGAGGTGCATGGCGGCGACATCGCATTCGCCGCGTCGCAGGGCGGCGAGGCCGCCGGCCGACCCGACCCAGATGGTGCGGGCGCGGTAGCCACGCTCCGCGAGCAGGCCGACCACCCGGTCCAGACCGATGCAATGGCTGCCGACGATCGTCAGGTCGGGCGCCCGAACGCCGGCGCCCAGGCGGATTACGGCGACGTCCTCTCCGGCCTCGACGCCTGCGCGCGCGGCTGGAACCGCGAAGAATCCGTCCGCCTGCGAGAAGGCGGTGACCGAGCCCGAGCCCTTCGGCAGCGGCAGGGCGATCGTCCCCTCGGGACCGCGGGCGAGCGAGGTCATCACGAACTCGGTGCGACCCAGTTCGGAGGCCACCCGCTGGGACACGCGCGCCGCAATCGTTTCGTCTTCCCGCGGTGGCAACCCGGCAAGCGCCCGCACGAACGGAACCACGAAGTCGTGGAAGGTGAACATCGCGGAGGTGGGGAATCCCGGCAGGACGATGATCGGCTTTCCTTGAGCCACCGCTACGCAGAGGGGCTTCCCGGGCTTCAGGGCCACGCCGTGGAACAGGATTCCCGGCTCGCCGAGGCGGGACAGGACCCGGTGCGAAACGTCGCCGGCGCCTTTGGACGTGCCCCCCGAGAGCACGACGAGGTCGCTGTCTCGCAGGGCGGAGCGCAGCGCTCCCTCAAGGACGGCGGCATCGTCGCGCACGATCCCGAGCCGAACCGGTTCCCCGCCGTTCTCGGTCACCGCGGCCGCGATGATCGGGCCGTTCGAATCGTAGATCGCGCCTTCAGGCAGGCTGTCGCCCGGTGCGACGAGCTCGTCCCCCGTGGACAGGACCGCGACGCGCGGGAGTCTGGTGACGTCGACGGCCGCGAGGCCGCACGCGGCCAGCATGCCGACTTCGCGGGCGGTGATCCGCGTTCCCTTGCGCAGCACCGTTTCGCCGCGTGCCATGTCAGCCCCGGCATATCCGACGAACTGCGCCGGCCGAACCGCGGTCAGAACATCGACGGCGAGGCTCCCGGCGTCGAACTCCGAGTGCTCGACCATCACCACGGCGTCCGCGCCGCGGGGGATCATGCCGCCGGTGGAGATCGGTGTCGCCGTTCCCGGCTGGACGACGACGGTCGGCGCCACGCCGCAGGCAAGGATCTCGTGGTTCAGCGTGAGACGCCGCGGGCTCGCCGGCCCGGCTCCCTCCGTGTCCGTCGCGCGCAGGGCGAACCCGTCGACCAGGGAACGATCGAAGGGCGGGACGTCCATCGGGGAGGCGACGTCGCGGGCGAGCACGCGCCCGAGCGCGTCTTCCAACGGCACCGTCTCGGAAGGCAGGAGCGTGTGCGGGACCGCCGCCCGGAATTTCGCGAGCGCATCGTCCCGGCTCATCACCCTGAGGAATTGCTCCTGGCTTGAGGCCGCGGCGATGCGCTCGGCGAAATCCGTGCCCTCGTCATGGTCCGCGTCGGCGCTCACAGGGGCCAAACCTCCGCCGCCTCGCCAGCCCGGAAGCCTTCGCTCTCCGGCTCGACCACGATGATCCCGTCCGCCTGCACCAACCGACTGAGCGGAAGGCCGGCCCCGCCGAGTGGCTCGACGCCATCCGATCCCCTTCGGACGAAGACGACCTCGGACAAGCCGATCGACGAGACGATCTTCCGGACGAGGACATGCCGCCGAGGGAGGCGGTCCCGCGCGCCGGCAAGCCTCGCGATGAGAGGACGGCCGAGCGCCAAGAACGCGGCGAGCGCCGCCTCGGGGCGCCCGGGCACCAATAGAACCGGCCTGCCGGGAGCGGAGCCGACGGCGGTGGTCTCCCCGGGGCGCATCGCGATGCCGTGCGCGCGGACTTCTCCGGCGCGGGCAAGGGCCGCCGCGCTGTGGTCCGAGCGGCCGAAACCGCTACCTCCGATCACCAGAACCGCGTCTGCCGTACCGCCGCGGATCGCCTCGACGATGTCCCCGACGTCCCGAGCGCGAACGCCCTCGGTCGCCCCGCCTGCCCGCGCGATCAGACGCCTGAGCAGGGGCGACACGGTATCGAGGCTGGACGCCCCCGCGGTGACGACCCGCACGAGTGGCTGACGGACGTCTAAAGCCTTCAGGCCGACCGCCTCCAGGACGAGCAGGTGAAGGGGCTCGATCTGTGTGCCCGCCTCGATCAGCGTCTGGTTGCCAGCGACGTCGTCGCCCGCCCCGGACACGCCTTCCCGCGTGGCGATGTCCGCGAGGACCATGCCGTCCGCAAATCCCTCCGGGGGCAGAACGGCATCGGTGCCGGCAGGCAGCGGCTGTCCCGCTTCGACCCAGGGCGGTGATCGCGCCAGGAAGATCGGCGCGTAGGCCGACGCGCCTCCCACCGAAGCGGCCTCGACGGCGAAGCCGTCTCGCATGGCCGTCATGCCCACGGGCAGGGCGGAGCGCGCGACGACCGCTCCTGCGGCGATGCGTCCAAGCGCCTCCGCGAGCGTAACGGTTGCGGGGGCGACCGGAGCAGCCTCGCCGCTCAGCAGGTTCGCCGCCTCCTTGAGCGGGATCAGCGCCGAGGACGCATGTCGGGTCATCGTGGCGGCGTTGCACCATCCGGGTTCGATGAGCAAGGGTCGGCATCGCGAACGGCCATCATCCACCCGATCGCGCATTCGAAAACCGGAGCTTTCAAGCCTGCTCTCGCGCTTCGCCAATCCGATGTCGGCGGCCACCGCCTTCGATCCCTGCTGCCACTCTCGCTCTTCCGCTCGAAGAAGGGGGCGGACGAGCTTATCCGGCGACGGCCCCGCAAGTGATCAGCCACGCCGGACCCACCCTCTTGGTGAGCGGGTAGCATCCTCAGCCGCTGCTGTACGGGCCACACGATTCCGCTCCAGCCGCAGCTCGGCTGTGTAGGTCGGTGAACGGATCGAGGCGGCGACCGTGCAGGACACGCTCTCGTCGGCGGTCTGACCGGTCGAGCCCGGCCGTCGCGCGCCCGCTCCGGCACGGCCTCGCCGCCTTGAAGGCCGGACCGGACGCGGCCAGCGGCGGCATGACTTGGTCCTGGCCTCCGACGAGGCCCCCTGGCGAACAGGTTCGCGCGCGAAGGTGCGCGCGCTCACAGCGTTGACGGAGAGCGATGGCCTCGTCGACCGTCCCGACGACACGACAACGGTCGCCGCCGACGATATGCTCATCCCCTATCCGCACGCGCGTCTCTGGTCGGCATGAGGGGTCCATGCCGCCGATCCCGCGTTTCGAGGCGGACTCATCGGGCAATCTTGCCATCCGTCTCGTCCCATTCCTGAGGACCGACCCAGACGCATGATTCAGACGCTCCTGGAAATCCTGTCCCGCCTGTTCAGCTTGGATCGCGACGTGCTGGCGATCGCGTGGCTGTCGCTGCGTGTCAGCCTCACTGCCGTCGGCATCGGCCTCGTGCTCGGCATACCCCTGGGGGCGTTCGTGGCTGTCGCCCGCTTTCCCGGACGCGGCGCTGCAATCGGCGTGCTGAATGCCTTCATGGGGCTGCCGCCGGTGCTCGTCGGCCTTGCGCTGTACCTCGTCCTTTCCCGCTCCGGTCCGCTCGGGCCGCTCGGCCTCCTGTTCACACCCGGCGCGATGATCGCCGCACAGGCGACGCTCGCGACACCGCTCGTCGCCGCCCTGACGCAGCAGGTCGTCGCCGACGCCCAGGTGCATCTCGGGGAGCAGTTGCGCTCCCTCGGGCTCTCCGCACCCCGTCAGGCCGCGGCGATGATCTACGACGTGCGCTTCTCCCTCGTGACCGCGGCGCTCGCCGCGTTCGGCCGGGCGATCTCGGAGATCGGAGCGGTCCTCGTCGTCGGCGGGAACATCGATGGGTATACCCGCACGATGACGACCGCGATCTCGCTGGAGACCCAGAAGGGCGATCTCAGCCTCGCCCTGGCGCTCGGCCTCGTGCTGATCGGCCTCATTCTGGTGGTGAACGTCGCCGTGGCCTGGCTCCGCCGGCACGCAGCGCGCGTGTATGGATGAGCGCGATGCCGGCCATCCGCCTCGAAGACGTGACCCTGTCCCTCGATGGGCGAACGGTGCTCGACCACCTCTGCCTGGAGGTCGCTGCGGGCAGCGTCACGGCCGTCATCGGCCCGAACGGAGCGGGCAAGAGCGTGACCCTCAGGGTCATCGACGGATTGCTGCGGCCCGACGGCGGAACGGTCCGCGTCGGCCCGCACCGGCGGGCCTTCGTGTTTCAGCGGCCCGCGCTGATCCGGGCAACCGCGGCCGCGAACATCACCCTGGCTCTCGGAGGCCTGCCCCGTGCTGCGCGCGCGGCGCGGGTGGAGGAGGCGCTCGCCCGCGTCCGCCTCTCGGAGCGCGCACGCGATGCCGCGACGCGGTTCTCCGGCGGCGAGCAGCAGCGGCTCGCGCTGGCCCGCGCCTGGGCGGTCGGACCCGACCTGCTTCTCCTCGACGAGCCGACCGCGAACCTCGACCCTGCTTCGACCGAGATCGTCGAGGGATTGGTGTCCGCGATGGCGCGGGCGGGCACCACGGTGGTGCTCGTCTCACACAATCTCGGGCAGGTGGGCCGCCTCGCCGACACGGTGATCGTGCTGGCCTCCGGTCGCGCCGTCGAGCAAGGTCCATCCCGCCAGATCCTGTTCTCGCCCCGCACCTCCGAGGCGCGGGCCTACCTCGCTCGGGAGTTGCCGTGGACCCCTTTCGTCGCCGCTTCCTGACCCTGGGGTTGGCCGCGCTCCTGAGCGCGGCCGGCCTCCTGCGGTCGTCCCACGCCGAACCGACCTCGATCATCGTCGCCTCGACGACCTCGACCGAGCAGTCCGGCTTGTTCAAGCACATCCTTCCGCTCTTTCGGGAAGCGTCCGGGATCGACGTGAAGGTTGTCGCTCTCGGCACGGGCCAGGCGCTCGACGCCGCGCGCCGCGGCGATGCCGATGTGGTGCTGGTCCACGACCGCCCGGCCGAGGACAAGTTCCTGGCCGAGGGCTTCGCGAAGAGGCGCTACGACGTGATGTACAACGATTTCGTGCTGATCGGCCCGGCCTCCGATCCGGCCGGCGTGCGCGGCCTGGGCGTGCGTGAGGTCTTCGCCAAGCTCGCGGCCAGCAAGGCCGCGTTCGTATCGCGCGGCGACCGCTCGGGCACCCACAGCGCCGAGCTGCGCAGCTGGAAGGAGGCGGGCGTCGATCTCGCGGCCGTGCGTGGCCCTTGGTACCGCGATGTCGGCCAGGGCATGGGCGCCGCGCTCAATACGGCCTCAGCCCTCGGTGCCTATATCCTCGCCGACCGGGGGACGTGGCTCGCTTTCAAGAATCGCGCCGATTTGGTCATCCTGGTTCAGGGGGACTCGAGCCTGTTCAATCCCTACGGCGTGATGCTGGTGAACCCCGACAGACACCCTGGCGTGAAGGCGCAGCAAGGACAGGCCTTTATCGACTGGCTCGTCTCACCGGAGGGGCAGCGGGCGATCGCGAGCTACACGATCGGCGGCGAACAGCTGTTTTTCCCGAGCGCCGGCGCGCATGTGACGCGCTGACCCGGTTTCCGCGCGTCGGAAGGCCGGACTGGCGTCGACGCGCTTTATCGAGGGGCCTCAGGCAGTGTGGAGGAGGTCGGCTCCTGGTGGCGGAAACCCGACCCTTGGTGTCGTCCCCGAACGCCCGAGAACGGTCGCTTTCAGATCGTCCGTCCGGCGGTATGGAACCTCGAAAGCCGTCCGGGGAACGTCCAATTCCAGGCGCGCCGGACGTCATTTTCTGAGCGGCACGCCCTTGGTGGTGAAACGCGGCGCGCCCGGATGGCGCGTGGGGTGAGGCTGACCTCGCGCCTTGCCGAGGCCCGTTCCGGGCGGCTGCGAGAAGGGCACGAGCTGATCCGGCCTCGGCCCGATGAGGTCGGCCCGGCCCATCTCACGCAACGCCTCGCGCAGCAGGGGCCAGTTCTCGGGGTCGTGATAGCGCAGGAACGCCTTGTGCAGGCGGCGCTGCCGCATCCCCTTGATTGCCTCGACTGGCTCGCTGCCGCCGCGCCGCACGCCCTGCAGCGGGTTGATCTCGGTGTGGTACATGGTCGTGGCGGTCGCCATCGGCGAGGGCAGGAAGGTCTGCACCTGGTCGGCGCGGTAATCGTTCTTCTTGAGCCAGAGCGCGAGGTTCATCATGTCCTCGTCGGTCGTGCCCGGATGCGCCGCGATGAAATACGGGATCAGGTAGTACTTCTTGCCGGCCTTCTTGGCAGCGGCGTCGAACATCTCCTTGAAGCGGTCGTAGGTGCCGATGCCTGGCTTCATCATCAGGTCGAGGGGGCCGCGCTCGGTGTGCTCGGGGGCGATCTTCAGACGCCCGCCGACATGGTGGGTCACGAGCTCCTCGACGTATTCGGGGCTCCGGACCGCGAGGTCGTAGCGCACCCCCGACGCCACCATCACCTTCTTGACGCCCTCTACCTCGCGGACCTTGCGATAGAGCCGGATCAGGTCGTCGTGCGAGGTATTCAGGTTGGGGCAAATGTCCGGAAAGACGCAGGACGGCAGCCGGCAGGCCGCCTCGATCTTCGGGTCCTTGCAGGCCATCCGGTACATGTTCGCCGTCGGGCCGCCGACATCCGAGATCACGCCGGTGAAGCCCGGCGTCTTGTCGCGGATCCGCTCGATCTCGCGCAGGATCGAGCCTTCCGAGCGGTTCTGGATGACGCGGCCCTCGTGCTCGGTGATGGAGCAGAAGGTGCAGCCGCCGAAGCAGCCGCGCATGATCGTCACGGAGAACTTGATCATGTCCCAGGCGGGGATCTTCGCGTCGCCGTAGGAGGGATGGGGCGCGCGGGCGTAGGGCAGATCGTAGACCGCATCCATCTCCTCGCTGGAGAGCGGGATCGGCGGCGGGTTCAGCCACAGGTCGCGGTCGCCGTGGCGCTGGACGAGGGGACGGGCGTTGCCGGGGTTGGCCTCCCGGTGCAGCACCCGCGAGGCGCGGGCATAGGCCTCCTTGTCCTCCTTGACCTCGTCGTAGGCAGGAAGCCGGATGACGGTCTCGCCGGGGCGGCGGCTGGCCGCCTCGTCGGCCGAATCGAGATCGTCGGCGGGCAGCTCGGTGTAGTGCTCGGGCACCCGGCGGAACAGGGCGACGCCCCGGACGGAGTCGAGGGCGTGCGGGGCCTCGCCGGCCGCGAGGCGGTTCGCCACCTCGACCACGGCGCGCTCGGCATTGCCGTAGAGGAGCAGGTCGGCCTTCGCATCCGCCAGGATGGAGCGGCGCACCTTGTCGGACCAGTAATCGTAGTGGGCGATGCGGCGCAGGGAGGCCTCGATGCCGCCGAGGATGATCGGCACGTCCTTGTAGGCCTCGCGGCAGCGCTGCGTGTAGACGATGGTCGAGCGGTCCGGCCGCCGGCCGCCTTCTCCACCGGCCGTGTAGGCGTCGTCGTGGCGGAGACGACGGTCGGCCGTGTAGCGGTTCACCATCGAATCGAGATTGCCGCCGGTGACGCCGAAGAACAGCGTCGGCCGGCCGAGCACCTTGAACGGCTCCGCCGTTTGCCAGTCGGGCTGCGCGATGATGCCGACCCGGAACCCCTGCGCTTCGAGCAGCCGGCCGATGATCGCCATGCCGAAGCTCGGATGATCGACATAGGCGTCGCCCGTCACCAGGACGATGTCGCAGGCGTCCCACCCGAGCCTGTCCATCTCGGCGCGACTCATGGGCAGGAACGGCGCCGCCTTCCTGGGACGAGGCAGCGGGGAGACGAGAGGAGCCAAGGATCGGCTCGCGGAAGCTTGGAGGTCCATGGGGGCCGTGCATAGACCGCCCAGGCCGCGATCTCAACGAAGAGCAGGGGCGCCGGGAACCGCGAACGCATCGAGGCGGCTGAGACTCGGTTTCAATCTGCGCCAGGAGCGGAACGCCGGCACGATTTCAGAAGCGAGCGTCTCTTGCCGGACGATGTCTTTCCTCCAGTCGTGTTTGCGTGATGTCCGCGCATGGGCATCGAAGACTGCGAGTCATACGGCGAGGTTGCCTCGGAAGAAGTCTCTCCGCTCTTGCGGCGAGCCCAATCCGAACCACAGAGAGGACCGCTTTTCAGGGGGCAGGCCACGCGCCCGTTGCCCGAGGCCGCCCCCCAATGCCGAATAAAGAATGGGGCCCCTTTTCAAAGCTGCCCAACCGCGAGCGCGCAAGCAGCCGGGCCTGGACCAGCCAGACGAGCAGCTCGGCGCACCCACGACCGCACCCTCAGCGTCGGCCACAGACGCGCCAATGCGCAAGGCTAACCCGGCGGGAGGCGATTACATCGATTGCAAGATCACCAGGCGCAGGTTGACTGGGCAAGCTGGTGCTTCCGTTTCAGCCAAGCACGATGCACTCGAGGGTGTGCAATCCGGCCCGAGCTCACGGAGCATATGTCGACGCGAGCGATCCCACTGTATCAGCGTAACAACGCCGCGTCGCGTCCGCCGACGTCCGTTCAGATCCGAGGGCTGTGTTGGGGCCTACGCTGGGGCCAAAATGCTAAAGGCCTGAGAAAACGTAATAAATCTAAGCGATTATCGGACGCGAGTGGCGGAGAGGGGGGGATTCCCGCCCGCCTTCCAGAAAAACGTTGCCGGGCAATGACTTAGACCGCCGGGCATGAAATTGTGTGTACCACCAAAATGGCCTATCGGATGCTTGCCGACAAGAGGCTGCAGGCCCATCCCTGCATCGGTCTGGGGACGGTTGCGATGACGGCGCCAAACCGCCCAGGGTTTGGTGCAAGCGCAGGTGGTGGATGCCGCACCGAGTTCCTCCGGTGACTTCCCTCCTGTCCCTGTTCGGCCCCCGGAATTTGGTTCAGACGACTCCTGCGATAGCGATCCCGAGTTGCTGAGGCCCCCGCAGTGAGGCGCCTGGCCGGTAGGGCGGCGGGTTCTGGAGAAGGCGTGGGCACACGAGCCTGCGGCTCAGTGCGACGAGGGCAATCTCGGCCTCGATCCGCGCGAGCGGCGCACCGATGCAGTAATGCAGGCCGCCACCGAAGCCGAAGTGCTGGTTATCCTCACGGTCGGGGTCGAAGCGGTCGGGTTCGGGAAAGCGAGCGGGGTCGCGGTTGCCGGCGGCGAAGACCAGGATCACGGGCGCGCCTTTCGGGATGGTCTCGCCGGCGATCTCGATAGCCCCAAGCGCCTTTCGGGTCCGGAAGTGCACCGGCGGATCGAAGCGCAGAAGTTCCTCGATCAGCCGCGGCGCCCGCTCGGGATCGGCCCGCAGCCGCTCCAACTCGTGAGGGTGACGCAGGAGCTGAAGCATCCCGTTGGTGATGAGGTTCACCGTGGTCTCGTGGCCGGCCACCAGCAACAGGACGGCGGTGGCGATCAGGTCAAAGTCGCCCATCCGCTTGCCTCCGGCGGAGGCCGGGGCGGCAAGCCCGCTCAGCATGTCGTCGGCCGGGCGGCGTCGCTTCTCACGGATCAGGTCGCGCATGTAGGCGGAAATCTCATCGAAGGCCGCCACCGTCCTGTGTCGGCCCGCCTCATCGTGGCGAGCGTCCGGCTCTATGGCGGTGGCGAGTTGCGTCGCCCAGGCCTGGAACCGCGGCTCGTCCGCCTCCGGCACGCCGAGAAGCTCGCAGATCACCGTGACCGGGAGGGGGTAGGAGAAGTCATCCACGAGGCAGATCCAGTCGCGTCCACGACACGCGTCGATGAGCCTGTCCACCTCGCGCACGATGCCTTCACGCAGCGCGTTCACCCGCCCCACCATGAACTGGCGCATCACGAAGCGTCTCAAGGTGTCGTGGTCCGGAGGGTCACGGAAGATCAGCGGGCGATGCGCGCTTACGATCCGGTTCTTGATCGGGTTGAGGAACCAATCTCGAAGCGGGTTCCCGGTGTGAGGGCGTCGAGACGGCGGCAGGTCCTCTGAGCTGAGACGGGGGTCGAAGATCAGGCTCCGGATCGCCGCGTGCGAGCTCACGACGTAGCTTCCATCGCGCTGTCGGGAGACCGGGTTCTCCCTCAACCGCGCATAGAGTGGGTACGGGTCGGCGCGATTGTTCTGGTCGATGATCTCGGAGAACAGCGCATCCCGCTGTTCGGCGTGAGGACGGGCGTCAGGCATGTCGGGTTGCTGCCAAGTGCAGGCTCACCTGTCGGGTTGGCGGCTTCGTGGCCACCGAGCCTTCCATCACGAGCTCTCGGTCAATTCGTTCGGTCAGCCACCACTCGACGGCAGTGGCTTGAGATCTCCGAGCACGGTCGGGATCAGTTCGGACACGGTGGGATGGATCGGGACCGCCCATTGCAGGGTCGGCGCGGTCGCGCCCACGTTCATCATGTCGAGGATGCCGTGGACCGCCTCGTCACCGCCGGTGCCCAGGATCGCCGCGCCCAGGATGGCCTGGCTCTCGGCATCCACCAGCACCTTCATGAAGCCCTTGGTCTCGCCCTTCTCCACGGCCCGACCCACCCGCGTCATCGGCCGGGTGCCCATCAAAGCCGGGCGACCGCTCGCGCGCACCTCTGCCTCGCTCATCCCCACGCGTCCCAGCGGCGGGTCGATGTAGAGGGCGTAGCCGGGGATCCGATCGCTGACCCGGCGGCTCGCCCCGTCTAGCAGGTTGGCGGCTACGATTTCGAAGTCGTTGTAGGCGGTGTGGGTGAAGGCGCCTCGCCCGTTGCAATCGCCGAGCGCGTAGACGCCCGGCACGCTGGTCTGAAGGCCGTCGTCGACGGTGATGTAGCCGCGCGTGTCCGTGGCGATGCCGGCCGCCTCTAAGCCAAGGTCGTCCGTGTTGGGCCGGCGGCCCACCGCCAGCAGCACGTGAGTGCCCACAACCTCCGGCTCGCCCTCGGTGCAGTTCACCCCGACAGCGACGCCGTCGGCATGAGGCTCGAACCTGATGCACTCGGCGTTCAGCCTCAGGGCGATGCCCTCGTCTCGCAGGATGCCGGCGACCGCTTCGGAGATGTCCGGGTCCTCGCGGCCGATCAACCGCGGCCCCATCTCCACGACGGTGACCTTACTCCCGAACCGGCGGTAGGCTTGCGCGAACTCCAGCCCGATGTAGCTGCCGCCGACCACCACGAGGTGCTCCGGGATCGTGTCGAGCTGCAGCAGCGAGGTGTTGGTCAGGAACGGCACCGCGTCGATGCCAGGCATCTCAGGCACTCGCGCGCGGCCGCCCACGTTGATGAAGATCCGCTCGGCCTCCAGGATCTCGTCCCCAACCGCCACCGCGTGCGCCGACACGAAGCGGGTATGTCCGGTGAGGACGGTGCAGCCGGTCATGCCGCGCAGCCAAGTCTCGACATTGGCCCTTGCCCGGGCCGAGACACCCTGCTGACGCGCGGCGACTGCCTTGGCGTCGATGCCGACGCCACCCTGAAGCACGATGCCGTACTCGGCGGCCCGACGCGCGAGATGGGCGGCGTACGCGCTGGCGACGAGGGTCTTGGTCGGCATGCAGCCTGTGTTCACGCAGGTGCCACCGAAGAGCTTGCGCTCGATCACCGCCACGCGCTGGCCCGCGGCGGTGAGGCGCCCGGCCAGGGCCGGACCGGCCTGGCCCGCGCCGATCACGATGGCATCGAACCGTTGGCTCATCCCAGTGCTCCCAGCACGAGCGCGCCGGCGAGGATCGCGACGGCGTCCTCGATGAGCGCCGCCGGTCGGTCCTTGCCGAAGGATGCCGCGAGGCGTCCGCGTGCCTCGGCGCCCCCGAGAGTGCCTACCACGGCGCCGACGACGCCTGCCACAAGGCCACCGACGAGCTGGCCGGACGGGACACCGATGGCAGCCCCGGTCAGGGCGCCGCTGAGGAGTCGCGGGGCAAACTGCATCGGGACCTTACGGCTCGGGGTGCTTGGCAATTGGTCGGTGACGAACTCGATCAGGGCGAGCACCGTGAACACGTAGGGTGTGAACCGGTAGCCTAGGAAGGCGAGCCACGACCCGTCGAGGTTGAGCCAACCCAAGGCCGCAGCCCAACTCACGACCGCTGGGGCCGTGAAGGCGCGCAGGCCCGCGATGATACCGACGAGCAACGCCAGAAGATAAACGGTCACCGGTGATCTCCATCGCGGGGTAATTGCCAGGCAAGCCAAGGTCATGCCGGAGTTTGGGTGAGTGCCGCAGGAACATGCGGCACCGAATTCTTCGGGGAATGCCCGAAGCGGCTCAGCACAAGAAGAAGCCTCGATCCTCTCAGGCCCCGTTCAAAACGTCGGCGTGAGCGCGAGCGAACTCGCCGACCGTCATCGAACGCCTGCCTGTCAGCAGCTCGACATTGTTGTCCGCTCCGGACATCGCTCCGTGCTGGTACTCTTCCATCGCACCGCCGAAGTGCTGGACGATGTACGCAGGCACGCCCATCGCGGCGAGCGAGGCGCAGTATTCGTCGACTGGCAGATCCTGGAAGATGATCTTGCGTCCGAGCGCCTCGGACAGCTCGACAGCCATCTGCTCGTGGTCCATCTCGACGGGACCCGAGAGCGGAATGGTTTTGCCGATGTGGGCCGCGGGATCCTTCAGGAGCGCCGCGATGGCGCGACCCTGGTCGTCGGCGGCGATCGGCGAGTGCCGCCCTTTCCCCACCGGCATGCGCAGCACGCCCTGCCTCAGGTACGGGAGCTGCCACGGATAAAGCAGCCATTCGAGGAAGTAGGTCGGCCGCAGGTGGATCACCGGGACGCCGGACCAGTCGAAGACCTGCTCGGCGATGAAGGTGTCCCGGCAGGACTCGCTCTTCGAGTGGCGGTCGGCAGAGCGTTGCGAGAGGTTGACGATGGTCCCGACCCCCGCCTCCTTGGCGGCCTGGGCGAAGTTGACGGCGGCACTCAGGAGGCCTGGGGCGACCGGCCAGACGAAGTAGGCCGCGTCGACGCCCTCCATGGCGGTGCGGACGGTGTCGATCTCCTGCAGGTCGCCGACGACGACCTCGGCGCCTAGCTTCTCAAGCGCCTCGGAACGGGCGTCCTGCTTGTGGACCATTGCCCTGACGTAGAGACCGAGCTCGATGGACGACCTCACGGCGGCACGGCCGGTGTCCCCGGTGGCGCCCGTGATCAAGACCTTGCGTTGCATCGTCGGCATCCTTCTGCGTCCATGACCGGAACCGCGCGCCGCACCTCGATTGCGGAGGGGCGTTCACGTCAGCGGTGATCGCGTCCCTGCATGGACGCGGGCATCCTTGGGGAGTGACGCTCAGGCGTCGGCGTCCGGGCGGAGCCGGCTTGGCGGCACGACCGTGTCCACGCGTCCGGTCGCGACGTCGTAGACGACACCCGTGACGACGAGGCCGGCGGGCAGCCGCGGGTTGGCCTTTACCGCGGCCACGTCCAAGGCCACCGCCTTGTAGGGATCCGTGATGGCCAGGCCTTCGAGGGCGGCCTCGTCCACGCGCAGGTACTCCGCGATCTGGTCGGGCACGAGCCGGTACCCGATGTTGATGCCGCAGTCGGTGTGGTGGAGGACGATCAGGTTCCAGCCCTCGCCGATGTCCTTGCCGGCGCCCTGTGCGATCCTCCTGAGGATCGCCATCGTCTGGAGCGTCGTCATGTCGACGCGGCCGGCGACGTTGCGGATGACGACGGCCTCACCGGGAGCGAGATCGAAGACATCCACGGGATCGACCCGCGGGTCGACGCAGCCAACGATGATGGTCTTCTCGGACGGCAACATCTTGAGGCCCGAAGCGAACGTCCGCTCGGCGAAGGCTTTGTTGCGCTGCGTAAGCGTCTCCACGAAATCCATGATGTTTTCCTATTCGCGCGAGGGACCCGGTCGGCCGTTCACTTGGCCGGATTGTTCAGAAGCGTCCGGAGGGGGCTGATCGGGCCGAGCGGGATGAGCTGGAACTCCATCAGTCCAGCCGGGCCAAACGGAAGTTTTTCCAGGAGCGCCCTGGCCTCACCGGCTTCGGTGACGTTCATGAGGAACACGACGCCGCTCTGATCCTGCTTCACGAACCACTGGTCGATCTTGCCATCGAGGTAGAGGAGCACGGTCGCGCGCACCTCGTCAGGCAGCACCTTCTGCCAGTCCGCCGGGGTCGCCTTCGCCGTGAAGCTGCCAATGGCCAGGACCTTCGTCGTGGGAACGGGGGCCGGAGCCCGCGACGCCGCCGTCTCCGGTACGGTCACCCCCTGGGCGCGGGAAGTGCTGGGCAGGGCTGCCATAGCGAGGCCGCCGAGTAGCCAAGGGACCGGGCGAGTGAATAGGCGGCTCATGACAGCATCTCCGCGGCAACGAGGGCAGGCTCGTCGAGCTGCAGCCAGTGCCCGGCCGGGAGCAGGCTGAGGGATGCGTTCCTCAGGAAGGAGACGTACTCACGCGCGTGGTCGACGTTCAGGTAAGGGTCGTTCTCGCCCCAGATGACCTTCACCGGCACGTCGAGGTTGACGAGCTCCTGGACGCGCGCCGCGTTTCGTTCCAGCTCTTCGAAGAACTGCGCGGTCATTTGCACGAAGGCCGGTCCCGCGCCGTCCACGCGGAAGTTCCTGTCGATGACCGGACCGAGGAAGGCGTCGTAGTGCGCCCTGTGCTTGTCGGCGAGGTGCCGCTTGAACGCCTCGCGCTGGAATTTCACGACCCATCCGAACTGCTCCGGGCTCTGGATGAGAGCACCGGACAGCGCCCCGAGGCTTGGGGTCGCGAACAGGGTTATGAGTTCCGGCCATCTCGCGACCGGCGAGGAGGCGAAGGCGGCGTTGAGGATGACGAGGGCTGCGGTCCGGCCGGGATGCCCTAGCGCGAAGTTCAACGCCGCGGCACCGGAAGAGTCGTGCGCGACCGGGACGATTTGGTCCAACCCGAGCTGATCGACGACCGCTTCGAGGTCACCGAGTTGCTGCCGGAAGCTGTACGGTGCTCCGGCGGGCTTCTCCGACTGCCCGAAGCCCAGGAAATCGAAGGTCACCACTCGTCGGCCGGCTGCAACCAGATGGGGGACCAGGTCGTCGTAGATGTGCAGGTTGTCGGGGAACCCGTGCATCAGCACGAAGGCAGGGCCGTCACCTGCATAGTCACGAGCATGGATTTCACCCAGCGGACCGGTGATGCGGTGCTCAACAAAGGACGGCATCCCGGTTATGGGAGATGGTGACGTAAGCATCGCAACCCCTATGGCCTTGCTTGGTGTATGTGCAACATTAAGTACGAGATTCGGGACACCGCTGACGCAATCCACGTTTACCACGGAAAAACAAGCAGTAGAGGGGCGGTCGCGGCTTTTGTGTCAATTTTCCAGTCGAGGTGCGCAGCTTCAAATAAGCTTTTCCTTCGGACTTCGACTGATGTTAGATGCCGATTGCTTATATAACAGGACAAATAGCATAAAGTGCGAGCAAAACAACAATGGTACGTACAGCGTTGGTATATAGAATGTTGCGCCAAACGCCGATGGCTGAAAATCACCTCCGACCGTGCCCTTGTAGAATGCGAACAAGAGGTCGAGCGTTCCCCAAACATTAAAAACCCAGAGCGCAATGACTCCGATCAAGCGTTTCATAGTTGCGAGTGCAATCCAGGCAAGCACGACAGCGAGGAGATCTCCATATGCACTCGGAACAGCAAAGTCGTTGGAAAGCGTTACGCCCGCGACCCCTGGGATTAGGAAAGAAGCGCCAACGAAGCGAAAGAGATGGAGCATGATGAGCGGTCGAGCCGCCTCCATGAACGGTTTCCGGCTGACCCACGGCCAAACGTACGTCAAGCAGACCGCCGCCCACGCCATCAAGCCGAGTACGACGCTTAGGCCAAACAATGCGCGGTCATCCATTTGAATCTCCGTGACTACTAAGGCATTTCATATCGATAATTATTATTCCGGATCCGGAAATCAGTGCTTATTAGACAGAAATAATCATACTATTTCGATAGTAAATATTGTTTTTATACATATATTTGTCGAGTAAGCTTGGCTTGTGTCGAAGCTCTGAGTATTCATCATTTTTATCCGACATATTCGCCGAAAACACCATTGCAGTAGGCTAGGCCTGAGCTCGCGACGAAGCTAGCGACACGATCTGCCCTATGATGCATATACACTATCATTGGCAGGTCAAGAGACGCATCACCGAACCGATACAGCGCTACCCTACTCCAAAGGTCGGAATTTTCGCTCGTGAGACTTTGAATGCCTGCTCAGGCATACGTCGGCTTAGCCAGTATGCCATTGGCAATCGTCGTCACGGCTTCCGTGCCGACTTGGCCGAGCAACGCCTTGGCCGCTGCCTGGGCCTTCCGCCAAGCTGGTGTCGCCTGCATCAACAAGTCCATCCCGGCCTTTGTCAGAACCAGGGGTCTAGTTCGGCCCTGTGCCCGGGCCCGGTCTTCCTCAACCCAACCCTGTCCGATGATGACCTTGAGATTGCGCGACAAGGTCGACCGATCTTGATGATGATACCGCCCGATCTCCGACCGGCTCGCCGGTTCCAGCGTACCGATGACCACAAGCAGAACGAATTGCGCGGCGCCAATACCGAAAGGTTGGAGCGCCTCGTCATGGATCGCCGTGACGACGCGGGAGATCAGGCGCGTCCGCATCAGGACGCATGTGCTGCCAATCTCCTGGATGATATCCTTTCCGGGATCGGCAGCCTTCCTCTTCGCCATCGCCTCGATATGATGCACCTACACCATCAAGTCAAGGCCCCGTATCCCGATCAGCTGCGCAGCCTGCACGATGACGCTCCATGGCCGAATGGGACGGGTCACCACCTTATCGCAATCCTACATACGAGGCAGGCTGCGGCCTTCCCGCTTCTCCAGCATCAGGCCGCTGGCACCGGCAGCTATGCAGACCGCGGCAGTTACGAGAGTGGCGAGGTGAAATGCCTCTATCAGAGCTGCTCCGCGCGCAGACAGGATGCCCCCGATCAGGCTCGTGGCCACGAGACCGCCCGCACGGGCGACCGCGCTGTTGAACCCCGAGGCGGAGCCGCTGTGGCGCGCATCGACGGACCCGAGAACCGCGGTCGTCAGGGGCGCGACGGCGCAGGCCATGCCGAGCGCCGCGACGACCAGGCCGGGCAGCACCGTTGACCAGTAATCAGCGTCTGCGCCGGTACGCAGGAATAGCAGGAACCCGACCGCGACAACCAGTGGACCGGCAGTGAGTAGGGCTTTGGATCCGATGCGGCCAGCGAGGCCGCCGAGGACCGGTGAGCCAATGGCGATGACGAGCGGCAGCGGCAGCAGCGCCGCTCCGGCGGCCGTGCTCGAATACCCGAAAGCCTCGATCAAAACGTAAGGCAACAGGACGAGCATACCTCCGAGCGCCCCATAGAGAAGCAGCGTCAGGAGCGTGAGGCCGGCGAAGGTCCTGGTGCTGAACAGGGCGAGCGGCATCAAGGCCGAGTCGCCCAGATTCCGTTCCCACAGGACGAACGCGGCAAGGAACGCGACCCCGACGGCGAGAAGCGCCATCGCATCCAAATCGAAACCCCGACCGCTGGAGCCAAGGATGAGTCCCCAGGTCATCGCGCCGAGCCCGACGGTCGCGAGCCCCGCGCCACCGAGATCGAGATGGGCGTCATCGCTCGCTCGATCCGCTTCCATGTAGCGCCACGCCAGAAACGCGGCGCCCGCGGCGAAAGGCAGATTGACGAGGAACATCGCGCGCCAGCCGATCCCGTCGATGAGCCAGCCTCCGAGCACCGGTCCGATGGCAGCAGTTGCTGCGCCTGCCGCCGACCAGGTTCCGACCGCGCGACCACGCGCCTCCCCGGCAAACGAGGCGCCGAGGATGGCCAAGCTGTTCGGCAGGAGGAGCGCGGCGCCGCAGCCCTGCCCGACCCTGGCGGGGACCAGCGTCGCGAGGTTCGCCGCCAGGCCACAGGCGAGCGACGCGACCGCGAAAAGCAGGACGCCGAGGATCAATGTCCTGCGCCGTCCGATCCTGTCGCCGAGCGCCCCGCCGAGCAGAAGCAATGCGGTGAGCGGGAGAAGGTAGCCGTTGATCACCCATTGCAGGCCCGCTGCATTGCCGCCGAGGTCTTGGTCCAGCGCGGGTAACCCAACATTGACCACCGACCCGTCCACGAAGGCCAGGCTCGATGCGAGGATGCAGGCGGCCAGGATCAGCCGCGGGTGTCCCGTAGGCTCGCCCGAGCTCAAAGTCCGAGGCTTAGGCTGAGGCGGCGGGAGCAATGTGCGTTCCTCGATGCGGTTTCGCGATCAACGTCGGCATCCGCCCCCCGCTCGACCATTCGGCGGTGGCTTCGTTAGATCCATGATGTATATGCAGCATTATCGCTCGATCATGAAAAGGGTCTCTGCCATGGAATGCGCGAACGTACCCGCGGAGGTCTCCAGCGACCTCGTCGTGACTCAGACCCAGCTCATCTCAAAGGTGCTGACCGGCATCTATAACGAGGCATACCGACCCTTTGGCATCGATGCACCGCGGCTCATCCTGCTCTCGGTCATCCTCCGCATTGGCCCGGCGAGCCGCACGGAGATCGCGAACTTCAACCAGCAGGATCGCTCGACCCTGACACGCCACCTCAAACCCCTGCTGGCAGCAGGGTGGATCGAGGAGCGCAGACCTGACGGTGGGGCTCGGGCGCGACCCCTCGCTGTCACACCGCAGGGTAGGGAGCTGCTTCTCTCCACAATCCCCGCTTGGCGCGCCGCGCAGAAGCGGGCGTTAGCGTTGCTCGGCGAAGCAGGAGCCGCTGCCATCATGGAAATCAGTGACGGCCTGATGGACGCGTAGCGTGGATCGTTTCGCAGCCCCATCCAAGATAGGCCGCTGCTCGACGCCGATGGTATGCTGATCCAGCGTCCGATTGAGATCTCGCCGATCTTCCATAGGCGCATGATCAAACGGCCGCAGCGCACAGGCACCAGCGACATTGACGTCGCGATGGCCCGCGCGGGCCTGCCGGGAGCACAACAACTCAAGTTGCCCGTTGCGCGCCAATCGAGGATCTCGTGCAACTCCTTTCGGCGATGGGCCGAGTTTCTCCGCCGACGCGAGTTTCCCTGATCGGGTATCGGACCGAACGCTAGGTCGCCATGTTTGCGAGCGTGAAGTCTGTTCCGCTTCCCACCAACGCGGCAAGTGGGCGCCTTCAGGCCGCCGGCTCCTGCGCGAAGCCGACCGACATGGTGACGCGATGTTTCGCTCAACATCGCGTCTTCACCAGCGCGTCAGCCCCTCGGTGCGCCATTCGAGAACGGCGGCGCTTTCGTTCAGTTTCGCTCGTGCATCCCGAGGTAATCGAGCTTGCCCAGAGGAACTCCAACGTGCCGCAGGATGTCGTAGGCAGTGGTCACGTGGAAATAGAAGTTCGGCAGCGCGAAGCGGAGCAGGTAGTCATCGCCCGGGAGGGTCGCCTTGAGCGCCCCGCCACCGAAGGCGACCTGTCGTGTCTCGCTGCCCTCCAGTGCCTCGGGCCGTATCGTATCCAGATATGACGCCGTCTTGGCGCATCTCTGACGCAGTTCCTCGAAGCTCGCCTCGTCGTCGTCGAAGGACGGCCCGGCTTCCCCGGCAAGGCGGGCGGCGGCGAACTTCGCCGTGTCGCTCGCCCGCTGAACCTGGGCCGACAGGGGCATCATATCGGGCGCGAGCCGCGTGGCCAGGATGGAACCGGAAACGAGACCATTCTCCTGAACGTGAACGGCTCCTCTAGCCAGCAGGTCCGCAAGCACCCCGAGCCCGCGAGTGAAAACGGGGATGGAGACTCGATACATCGAGAGGGACATCGCTCTGTTCTCCGTTGCAGGTCTTCGATGGTCAGGCCGTCACCCGTCGGACCCTTTGCAGGGCCATTCGGTCGTTTCATCTCTCTTCGCAGTTGCCTCTGCCCGTTCGAAACGGACACCGAGACGGAATCCAAGTCAGTGCGCGCCCGCCGCGCCTGCACCAGCTCCGGACTTGCGTGCCAGTAGGACGGCGATGGCCGCGATGGACAGGATGACCCCAATCACCGCGAAGGTGTCGCTGAAGCCCATGATCAGGGCTTGCCGCTTCACGACGGCGCCGAGCTGGCCGACGGCCTTCGCCGTGGCTACGGCGCGATCCGCGACGCCGTGCGCCATGAAGTAGTCGGTCATCTGTTCGAGCCGGGCGCGGACCTCGTCTCGGGTCAGCGTGATCGACTGCCCGATGATGTTCGAGTGGAACTGCTCACGCTTGGTCAGGACGGTCGACAAAGTCGCCGTACCGACGGCGCCGCCGAGGTTGCGCATCATGTTCGACAGCCCGGAGGCCGCACCGGCCTCGCTCGGGGCGATGGCGCCCGTCGTGATGGCGCTGATCGGGGTCAGGACGAGCGCCTGCCCGATGGCCCGCACGACGTTCGGGAGGAAGAACTGGTCCCCCGAGTTGTCGAGCGACAGCTGGATGTTCATGAAACAGCTCGCGGCGAAGATGGCGATGCCGACGAACGCGACGTAGCGAACGTCCCAGCGCTTCATCATGATGGGCACGAGCGGGATGAGCAGGAGCTGCGGCAGGCCCGTCCAGGCCAGCACGTTGCCGGTCTGCTCGGCGTTGTAGCGCTGCACCTGTCCCAGGTACTGGGGCAGGATGTAGACGGTGCCGAACAGGGCGAAGCCGACGAGCGTGTTCGCCAGGACGCCGATGCCGAAGTTGCGCTGCTTCAGGAGGCGCAGGTTGATCAGGGGCTTCGCGACCGTCAGCTCGATGGCAACGAAGGCCGTCAGGAACACGGCGGCGACGATGGCCAGCCGCAGGATGAAGGGCGAGGCGAACCAGTCGTCCTTGTTGCCCTCCTCCAGCACCGTCTGGAAGGCCGCCAGGCCGATGGCCATGGTGACGACGCCGGCCCAGTCGCCTTCCTTCAGGAGGTCGAGCCGCATCGGCGAAGGGTCGAGCGTGAGGGCCAGGGCCACCACCATCACGGCGCTCGGGACGGCGTTGACGTAAAAGATGGTCTGCCAGCCGTAGTTCTCGGTCAGGTAGCCGCCGATGGTCGGGCCGATGGCCGGGGCGAAGGTCACCGCGATGGCGAAGAGCGCCAGGCCGATGGGCTGCTGGGGCTTCGGTAGCTTGGTCAACACCATGGTGAAGGCCATGGGGATCAGGATGCCGCCGGCGAAGCCCTGCAGGGCCCGCATCGCGATCATGGACCCGAGGTCGTGGGTGAACGCGCAGGCGATGGAGAACAGCGGGAACAGGATGCTGTTCACGAGGATGTAGCGGCGGAAGGAGAAGACCCGACTGAGGTAGTCGGTGAGCGGGATCACGATGATCTCGCCGATCAGGTACGAGGTCGAGATCCAGGCGCCGTTGTCGACGCCCGTGCCGATGCCGCCCTCGATGTCGAGGAGCGAGGCGTTGGTGATCTGGATGTTCAGGATCGCCATGAAGGCGCCGATCATGCTGGCCGAGACCGCGATCCACTCGCGGGTGCTGGCGCGGGCCGGCTGGGAGGCGGTGGGTTGCTGGACGTTCGACATGGGACGACCCTCCTGGGACGATGCCTCACTCGGCCTGCGCGAAGGCTGAGCGGCCCTGGGCCTGCGCCTTGGTGTCGATCACCGGCTCGACGGACATTCCGGGCCGCAGGTCGCCCGTGCGGACGCTGGCCGGGTCCAGCGTGATCCTCACGGGGATGCGCTGCACCACCTTCGTGAAGTTGCCGGTGGCGTTGTCCGGGGGAAGGAGCGCGAAGGTCTGGCCGCTAGCAGGCGCCAAGCTGTCGACGTGACCGGTGAAGGTGCGGCCCGGGAACATGTCGACCTCGACCGTGACACGCTGGCCCGGGCGGACATCGGTGAGCTGCGTCTCCTTGTAGTTTGCTACCACGTACACGGCCGCGGTCGGGACCACCGACATGAGTTGGGTGCCGGCATTGACGTACTGGCCGACGCGAAGCGTGCGGTTACCGACGACGCCGTCTACCGAGGCGCGGACCTCCGTGTAGGACAGGTTGAGCTCCGCCTGGTGCTCTAGGGCCCGGGCGCGTGCCAGGGCGGCCTCGGCCTGCGCGAGCTCGGCTTTGAGCTGGCCGACCTGCTTGGTTGCGGAGGCGAGCGCCGCGACGTCGCGCTGAACGGTCGCCCGGGAGGCGGCGATTCGGGAGGCCGCCTGCTGGGCGTTCTGGACGGAGCCGTAGCCGGTGGAGGCGAGGTCGGCGTAGCGCTTGTTCTCCTGTTCGGCGAAGACTTGCGTGGCTTGGCTGACGGTCACGGTCGCCTTGGCGGCTTCGATGACCGCCTGCTGCGTCTCTAAGGCGGCCTTCTTGCTCTCGATGGTCGCCAGCGCGGCCAGTACATCGGCCTTGGCTTGATCCAGGGAGACCCGGTAGTCGCGGTCATCGATCCTGGTCAGGACCTGGCCGGCCTTCACGGCTTCGTTGTCGCCGACGAGCACCTCGCCGAGGTAGCCCGAGACCTTGGGAGCGACGGTGACGCTGTCGGCCTGGACGTAGGCGTCGTCGGTCGAGACGTTGAAGCGGCCGACCGTCCAGTAGTCCCAGCCGTAGTACGAACCGCCGGCGATTGCAGCGAGGCTCGCGCCGACCATGAGCAACCGGCGGAACCCACCCCGCCCCTTCCGAGCGGCGTGCAACTCGTTGGCTTGGGCGACAAGTTTCGGATCGGCCAGCGCCTCGTCCGGCGAGACCTGGCGGTCAACGGTGAATGCATCCGGGTGCTTCGACATGACCGCTGCTCCTTATGAGGCGGATGCCGGCCTCAGGATTGATCCGGCAATTAGGAAACTTGCTAGTTTCCAAAATGGTTCCTATAATCTCCGGAGTCAATCGAGCCGCCGAGTTTTTTCTGATGGACCCCCAAACCCAGCCGGCCCGCCGCTCCCGTGGCCGACCGCCGACACGGTCGGACGACGAAACCTGCCGCCTCATCGCGGAGGCGGCGCGGCAGGCCTTCATGACGAACGGTTTTGCCGGCACCAGCATGGACGAGGTCGCCCAATCGGCCGGCGTGTCGAAGAAGACGCTCTACCGTCTGGTGCCGAACAAGGCCGGCCTGTTCGAGAGTTCGGTGACGGACCGCATCTCTCGGTTCATGCTGGCGGTCGATCCCACCACCCTGGACGCGCTGCCTGTCGCCGCGGCGCTGGGCCGGATCATGGAGCAGTACGGCCTTCTCACCCTGTCGCCGGACACGGTGGCGATCCAGAAGCTGGTCATCGCGGAGAGCGACCGTTTCCCGGACCTCGCGACCAGCTTCTTCGCGGATGCGGTCGTGGCGACCCAGAGGGTGCTGGCCGCCTATCTCGGCCAGCAATGCGAGCGAGGCGTCCTCAGTATCGAAGATCCCGACATGGCGGCGGGAATGCTTCGGGGGATGATGGCGATGGAGCCGCAGAGAGCGGCGATGATGAAACAGCGTGCGCTGCCGTCCCATGAGGAGATCGCGGCGAGGGCTCGCCATTGTGTCCAAGTGTTCCTGTACGGCACCGTAGCGAAAGCCTGACCCGCCAGGGCCCGACCGGCCGCACAGGTCGCAACCGGTCCGCCGTGGCATCACAGGGCATGGTCTTCGCATTCGTGCCGATGAGCGTGGGCCGACGATTTGGGATCGCCGGCAAAGCTGAAATGACCGCTTGACCGAAAGGTGCATATACACCATTTTGCCGTGATTCCGGAGCGGTTAGACAGGCAAGGTCGTCGACGCGGTTGAAGTGGTTTGACGCGGCATCGTTCGAACTGTCCAAACGTGATGGTGCATATGCACCTTAGTCAGCTCGATGGTCAATGGAGAAGGTCATGGATGCGCTCATCGAGGCGGTCAGGGAGCACTACAGCCCCTCCAACCTGACAGCGCGCATCGTAGGGTTGCTAGCGGACCTAGCCCCAGGTGAGCAGCGTCTAACGGTCGAGCAGCTTGCCCCGCTCGACCAGTTTCACACGCGCGGCCTCGCAGCTACGTCCGACTTGGCGGGGCTTGCGGGCATCGACGGGCAGACCGAGGTCCTGGATCTAGGATCCGGGCTCGGCGGTCCCGCCCGCTACCTGGCGGCGACGTTTGGTTGCCGGGTCGTCGGTGTCGATCTGAGTCAGGAGTTCGTCGAGGCCGCTGCCTACCTGGCCCAACGATGCGACTTGAGCGACCGAGTGACGTTCAAGCTCGGGAGCGCCCTCGACCTGCCGGTCCCGGACGAGACTTTCGACGTCGTGTTCCTGCAGCACGTCGCGATGAACATATCGGATCGCGAACGGCTCTACGGGGAGGCACACCGCGTACTCCGGCCGGGTGGCCGCCTGGCCATCTATGACGTGGTCCAGCGCCAAGGCGAGCTGCGTTATCCGGTACCTTGGGCATTGGACGCCTCGACGAGCTTCGTGTTGAGCGCCGATGCAACGCAAGCTGCCTTGAGGCGAGCCGGCTTCGAGGCCATCCATTGGCGCGACGACACTGCTAGTGCCCTGTCATGGTTCTCTACGGCAGCGGAGCAGCCGACCCCGGGCCCCTCCCTGGCGACCATTCTCGGACCCGAGTTCCCCGGCCGGGCCGCCAATCTCGTCCGGAACATCCGCGAGGGTCGGGCGGCCATCCTTTCGGCGGTCCTCAAGCGAGACCCAAGTTTCGAAGCGACCCGAGACATCGCGTCTCGCGACTAGGCCCAGGACATCCATCACCGTTGGCTGCGGATGTTCGGTGCGCCGCCTGATCAAAAAGGACTTTCTGACCCGTTCGCGAGGCCTCGCCTGAACGTGCACGGATTGGTTTCAGGAGATCGATATGTCTCGGCTCGAAGAGCACCCAACTGTCGTTCGGGTTCGCCGAAACGAACCGCCTCCAGTGCCGGCCCCGTTGGATCAGGAGTGGCTACGAACACTCTGCCTTGAGGCGGGCGCCGACGACGTCGGCTTTGTCTCCATCGACCGTCCGGAACTCGCTGGTGAGAAGCCTCACATCCTTGAAGCTTTCCCCAAGGCGCGGACGCTGATCAGCCTTGTGACACGGCTGCACCGCGAGGCCGTCCGCTCGCCAGCGCGATCAATCGGGAACCTGGAATTCCACCGCAACGCCCATGCGATCAACGAGGTCGCGCATCGGGTGGCTGTCGCGTTGGAGAACAAGGGCGTCGCGGCCCTCCATCCGGCAGCCGGCTTCCCGATGGAGATGGACCGTTTTCCGGGCCGGATCTGGGTCGTCTCGCATAAGCCCGTTGCGGTCGCGGCGGGACTTGGGCAGGTGGGGATCCACCGCAGCGTCATCCACCCGGTCTTCGGTAGCTTCATCAACCTGGCTACAGTTCTCGTGGCAGCGGAGGTCACGACCGAGACCACACCGATTGACTACAATCCGTGCCTCTCATGCAAGCTGTGCGTCGCCGCCTGCCCGGTCGGCGCCATCGAACCGGACGGCTACTTCAACTTCTCGGCCTGCCTGACCCACAACTACCGAGAATTCATGGGGGGCTTCACCGACTGGGTCGAGGGCATCGCCGATGCCAAGAACGGCTTGGCCGTCCGCGAGACATTCACCGGGTCGGAGCAAGCCTCCCTGTGGCAGAGCCTGTCCTTCGGGGCAAACTACAAGGCCGCGTACTGCATCGCCGCTTGCCCGGCAGGGGAAGACGTCATCGGCCCCTACCTCGATGATCGGGTCGGCTTCGCCCGCGACGTCGTCAAGCCTCTGCAAGCCAAGGTGGAGCCCGTCTACGTGGTGCCGGGCTCGGATGCCGAGGAGCACGTCCGGAAGCGTTACCCTTCCAAGACAGTGAGGCGGGTGGGAAACGGCGTCAGGCCGCAGAACATCGCGAGTTTGCTCGTTGGGATGCGCTTGACCTTCCAACGCAACAAGGCCCGCGATTTGGACGCGGTCTACCACTTCCGCTTCACGGGAACGGAGAAGCGGGACGTGACCATCACCTTGCGCCGCCGTGACCTCACCATAGAGGAAGGCCTCAAGGGCACCGCCAACCTCGTCGTTCAGGCAGACAGCGAAGCCTGGCTACAGTTCGTACGCAAGGAACGCGGACTTCCCGGCCTGCTGCTCTCGCGCAAGCTGCGCGTCAAAGGCTCACCGAAGCTCCTCGTCGCCTTTGGCAAATGCTTCCCGTGACCCCAGGTTATCTTTGGTGCCCCTGGGACTTGGTATGCCGCCGGATTGACCACGAAGTTCCCCCTGACTGCATTCAGAAGTGGACGCGGCAGTAGGCTGGCCACTGGAACGCGCTGCTGCACGCACCGGAAGCCCTCTAGGTGCAAGCACCTGGGGATGACCTGAAGACCCCCTTCGCACGTCGGGGAATTGGACGGTGAGCCCGTCGCGACGACGGCCCAGCAGACGTCGCTCGCATAGCCGAGACAGCCTGCTTTCGATCAGGATGGCATCGTGACCGGGGCGACGCTCGGCTCGGGCTGGACACCCCGGACGGCGAGCACCCAATCGTCGAACTGCTCCTGCCCGTACTGGTTCTTCGCGAGGTTGCAGGCGAGGTGCGTGATCTGGACGTTGGTGGGCGCGTAGGAGCCGTTGGCACTGTCGATCCGGTCGGCGGACGCCTTGAGCATCGGGTTGCCGGTGGAGGCGATCAGGGGACCTCTGCACAAGGCGCACTTACCTCGCTGCTCGTCCAGCCACAGCCGCAGGATCAGGGCGTTCATCTCCGCGAACGGAGGGGCGAACCGTTGTGGGTTGATCAGTACGTTCTGCTCGCCTCCCCTGCTGACCCGCTCGCAGATCAGTTGGGTCATCCGTGATGCCTCCTGCCGGATCGTCTTGTCGATCGCGGGGCTCGTGCTCTCCCTGAGGCCGATGTAGGCGGCGACGCCCTCCCGCAGCGTCAGCGTCAGCGGCTTGATCTCAAGGGCCATGATGGCCGCCCGTTCGTCGGGGTGGGCCTCGATGACGTTGCCGCGGTTGGCGATCTCGGAGAAGGACCGGTACGACTTCGGCATCACCCTCCGCGCCTCGGGATAGGGCGGGCCCACGATGTCCGCGGCGCGGATCGCGGCCAGGGCGTGCGGCCACCGGTCCCCGTGATGCTCGATTGAGTTGTTCCAGCTCTCGGCCGGGACGATCTTCTTCGTCTCCAGGATCTGGTTGGGCTCGATGACGACGGCTGAGAGCAGGCAGCTCCGGTGGTCGGGATTTTCCGTGGAGGCCGGGCTCGTGGTGCCGACGTAGACGAGCACGTCGCGCCCCGGGACGAACTCCCTCCGAAGCCATGTCCCGACCGACGGCTTGGTGAAGGAGACGCACGGCCAGTAGTCGTTGATCGGCCCCCACTCACTCTTCAAAAAGACGCGCCCGGCCGGCTGCATCATGTCGGAGATCAGCATGCCTGCCTCTTGGCGAGCCTTCCAAGCAACCCTGATACACGAAGGCCGCGCCCTGCGCGGCTGATCCGTCCGCCCCTGCGGCCCCGCATCATGCCAGTGGTAGCCCTACCAATAAAAAAACGTTGTTTGCCAATGGTTGGTAGGTGGTAGGGGGACAAATATCGCGTTTGATCCCCTATCGCGTGTCGACCAAAGGCTACCACTGATGTGATGCGGGGCCGCAGGGGCGGACGGATCAGCCGCGCGGGGCGCGGATCAACTAGGTGCCCGCATTCCGACAAGACGGGGCAGCCACGAACAAAAGCGGCCGCCGGCACCCAAGCCGACGGCCGCTTCCACGGATTTCCGGAGCTGGTGCGCCGGAGCGCGACCTATCCGGCCTGGCTCCTGAGGATCTTGTCCAGGGCGTCGGCGAAGGCGGGGTCTGTGATCGGGCCCCTGCCCTGGATCTCGATGGCTCCATCATCAGCGCGCGTCAGCCTCCGCGCCGCCATCGCCGAGGGATTGACGAAGTTTCGGATCGAGTCCAGTTCAGCCTCGTCGAGTTCCAGAGACGCCATGCCAGGGATAAGTTCGAGGACGTCGGGATCCAGGCTTGAGACAACCTTGACGACCGGCGCGCCCCTGGCGGTCTTGAGGATCGCCCGCTCGCTTCGCAGGTTTCGGTTCTCCGCCACGATGAGGCGAACCTTGGCTCGAAGGCTTGTGTCGGCAATCCGTTCGAGCTCGTCCTGCCCGACGAGTTCGTCGGTCGAGATCCGCAGCGCACGCCTCGGCTGGACGGTCCTGAGCGAGGCTATCGAGACGGCTTCCCACGCCTTGTAGAGCTCGTTGAGCGGGTTTCCAGCGTCCCGCCGGTTCCGGACAGACTGCTCAGCTAGGGTAAACCCGGTGCCACGTGCGGCATCCCGGAAGCCATCGACCGCCATGGGGACGGTTAGCCTTCGTCGGTCCTTGAGCACGATCCGCCTACACGCCTCGTCGAGGAACCGGAGCTTTGTGCGCATGTCCTCAGTTCTGGCACCTTCGCGCAGGCGAGCGGAGACGCCCTCAGCGGCGTCGACTGCTGCCTTCGTTGCCGTATCCATGGTCATCATCCGTCCCGCTGGTCGGGCCGGGACATTCCCGGGCCCGATGACGTCACGCTCCCTCACTCCGCCGCGACGGCCTCGAACACAGGCCTGGCTTGGGGTGGGAGTGCCAATGCCTCAAGAGGCCGACCGATGGCCTTGCGGCACGTCTCCTGCAGCCGTCCCTCGATCCCCAGATCCGCGATGGAGGTGCTTCCCTCGATCAGTTTTTGCGCCTCCACGGCGCCGAGCTTGATGAGGAGCAGCGCGCTCATCGCGTCGGCAGCCCGTCGGCGCTCTTCCTGGCTGAGAGGGGCGAGGGTTATCGGAACGTAGCCGTTGGAATAGAGGACGCGGTCGAGGAACGCGTCGCGCTCGCGCTCAAGCTCGTCGCTTCGCAGTGACGGGAAAAAGCGGGAGGCCTGAACGACCGCATCGGCGACCTCGAAGCGGGTCGAATCTCGGCCGACGACTGATGGGACCTCGCCTGCCGGGCTCAGCATGGGTAGGGTTCCGTCGGTACCCTCGGCACTGATCGCACGGACCTGCTCGATCAGCGCCATGACGGAATGGAGTTCCGCGAGCGCCTGGTCCCGCTGCTCACGCGCGTTGTCCGCAACGCCTTCCCCGATCCGGATCCGGTCGCGCAGGCCGGGGTCGATCAAGCCTCCGTCCTTGGCAGCCTCCCTCTTTTCTGCCTTGAGCGCCCGCACGGCCTCCTCCTGCTCGGCCGCGCGGCGGGCGTGTGCATCCGCCTGGGCCATCACCGCCATGGCGTGCGTCCATAGGGGAATAAGGAAGGGCAGTCCCGTGACGAAGAAGCGGCACCTGACGCAGGCGCGGATCCCCGGCGTGCGGCCGTGAATGCTGCGCTGTGCTTGCTTCTCGGACGCATTCACGATGGCCTCGCCGCCGATGTGGCAAAGCGTGCAGCCGTTCGGGCAAAGCCCGATGTCCATCCTCGCCCACATCGACTGGTCGGAGTACGACGGCCCGTACATCTGACGGAGGCCGTCATCGGAAAGTCGTGCTGTCATCCTGGCAGCAAGATCGAAGCTAGTGGCGCCCAAGCCTTCGGGGAAGGCAGCCCGATCCTCGGTCACCGCCTTCAGCCGCCCCTCGGTGAGCACCCGGCTGACGTGGAGAGGGTCGAACTTCAGGTACTGGAGCGTCATCAGAATAGAGGAATGGCCGGCGACGGCCTTGCTCAGGATCTCAATCGGCACACCGGCGAGGTGTAATGTCGTCAGCGTCGATGAGCGCATCCCGTGGATCGAGAACACTGCCTTCGTCGGCGTACCGGTCTTTCCAGTCCGCTCAAGGATGATCCTGACCGGGGTGTCCGGGTCTTCAGCGTTCAAACGCCGTTCGAGCTCGCCGAGCGCTTCATGGAAGAAGGCCAGGAGCTGTGGATCGTTCGGAGGCGCCTCGCGACCACGATCCCCCGCGTTGAAGGGGAACCGAAAAAGGTAGAACCTGTCGGGTAGACGCTCTCGAATGGCCTCGCCTGGGTCATCGTTCGGAAAAATTCCGGGCGGCAGGTCCTTATGGGCCAATGGCCCGGACACCGGATTGTACTTTTCCTGCCACTCCCGCATGGCCGCTAGGTTCTCCAAGACTTCGGGGTACTCCCACGGGATCTCGTATCCGGATGTCTCGTCGAATAGGGCGGCTCGGTCGTTGGACTTGTTCGAGTTGATCCACAGGCCGGTGATCTTGGCAGCCTTGTCGGCCTGGAGTTCCCTGAAAACCCCGCGACGCGAATTCAACGCGCCCTGCCTATCCCAATGGCCGGAATGCGGTCCTGATGCGACCTCCCATCGCCTCGTGGACGGCACCCACCGCATGGCATCGCCTTCGCCGCTGTCGAGACGGCGCGCCTGGATCCCCCTCAGCGGCACGTCGAGCATCAGCAGCAGCAGGCGGGGCAGGACGGGACAGAAAACCTGTTCGTACTTGCCCGTTTCGGGGTTCTTGAACATCCTCCAGTAACGAGGCTTCCCGCGCACCGTCAGCGACTTCGGCCAAGCGAAATCATCTTCCGTGATGATCTCCTTGAGCTTGGCATGGTAGCGCGCCGGCATCGGACGAGCCCGAACTTCGCCGATCACCTTAGCGGGTGCGGTCGCGTCCACTTGCTGGAAGAACCTGTCATAATCACCCTTGAACAGCGGCTCAAGGATCGAGAAGCCGCGCTCGTCCCGGACATTGTCGATGTACCAGGTAAGGTAATCACGAACACTCGCGACCGCCTTGGCCCGCGTCCCGGAGGAGCGCCAGTTCTTGGCGAAAACCAGCAATTGCAGCATCGTCTTCCGACCAAAGGCAACTTCCGGTTCATCGCATTCCTCTCGGGGAAGGGTGGCGAAGAACTCGCCAAGCAATCTCTGGCCCGCCTTCTCCTTCAACCGGGTCATCGTGTTGCGCTCATTCAGGTATTGGTCGAACGATTGCTCGATCCACCGCAGATGGCGCGCCCTCCCGAAAACGTCCCCCTTCCCGTGCCCGGCACTACGGGCATAGGAATTGGCCAGCAACTTCAAGGTGCCGAAACTTGGGTCTTGCCTCTGCTTTCCGAAGTAATCGCAGATATCGAACAGCCCCATCCGTCCCATCATGGGCAACCATGCAGCCCAAACGCCATCGCGCCTGGCGACCTCGACAAAGGCCGTGAAATCATCGCTTTCAAACTCGACGAGACGCTTCGGATCATTTCCGCTTGCCAACTTTATCGCGCCAAGCACCATGAAGGCATTGCCAGTATGTTGCCGCATGGTCAGGCGCTGCTTGCCAGCATATCTCATGGTCGGCTCGTTATTTAGGAACTCCCAGATCGCGCCGAACGACGGCTCGAACTCTGCGAGGGCCGACCGAAAGCCATCCCTTCCCAAGGGGCCGAGGCACGATGTTCCCCAAGGGGTGCCGAGAGGCCAGAGGATGTCGCCCACCGCATGCATGTCGAGGAGCATGAGGAGTATGCGGCGACGAACCGTGTGGCTGTCGGCATCGCGGAAAGTCCTGACGTGATGCTCGACCCGTTCCGCCATGGCGTGTTGGTGGGCGTCGCTCTCGTCGGGCTGCACGGCGAAGCGGAAGGGGTCGAAATTGAACCAGTGACGGCCGACCTTGTCCGTGGCGATACGGACATGCTCGAAGTCGTTCATGCGGGCATCCTCCCCCTGATGCGTTCGTTGAGGCGGTACAGCGCCTGCGAGCTTTCAGAGCCCTGCAGGTCGACATCGCTCGGCCGAGAACTTGGACGCCCTTGGATCGCGGCCTGGAGGGTAGCGTTCACGGCCGAGCGCGGTGGCGCCAGGTATGGTACCTGCGACAGGAAGCTGAGGTGATGCATGCACTTGCGAATGAGGGCGGCCGACAACCCCCGGCCTGCCAGCGTCTGGCCGTAGTAGTGCCGCAGGCCATGCGTCGTCGTGCCGGCATTCTTCGCGTAGGGCAGATCAATCCGGCGCACCGCCGCCTCGTGGTTCCTCTCGTAAGCCTTGGGCGAGTACGGGGATCCGACGTCAGGATCGGCCACCCGCTCACCGCGACCTTCGGACACGAAGAGAAACGGGTGGTCGCGCCCGCCAGCCGCGAAGCGTCTCCGCATCAGCGCCGGGCGGACGTGGCTCATGTACGCGACGTACAGAGACCAGAACAGCCGTCCCGCCGCAGGGTCGCTCCAGTAGACGAACTCGCAAAGGTCTGCGTTCAGCGCCATTCCCTTCCAGCCGGCGTGATAGCCGCCCCGCATGTGTAGGTGCCGCGGCCGGAGCCCGTGGAAATGCAGGTCCAGAACCTCCTGTCGCGACCTCCTCACCATCCGGGAGGAGTTGCCGTCGGGGACCCTCACGATGGCCTCGGCGGGATGGTGGAGCACCACGATGGCAAGGCCCGGATTGTCAGGGTCCTGGAAAACGTCCTGCACCCAGAGGTGCAGGCCCTCGCTCCTGCGCAGGCCGCCCCAGCCATCAAGCAGCGCCATCATCTGGTCGCGTATGTTGAAGCGGAGAATGTCGTCCGGCTCATGCTCGCGGCCCGGTCGGACGTGTCCCTCGCAGATGAGGCGCTCAATGTGTTCGGGCGGGAAGAACTTGACCGGTGCCATCTCGGGGGCACCGAGGGACTCGAAGTCGACGTTGTCGCGCGCCCGGCCCGTCTTGGGATGCGAGAGGTAAGCCAGCATCGAGACGTTCCTGACGCGGGCCCAGACGAGCATCTCGGTGAAGCCCAGGCGAACGTCGCGCCCCTCCCGGTCATCGGGCTCGGCGTGAGCAGCCTTTCGCTCTGCGGCCTGCCAGGCGGCGAAGAGCTCGATTGCCTTCACCAATACCTTCGCTCTCTTGAGCCCTGTACGTGGCCAGAACAGGCTGTCCTCGTCATCGCCGGGGCGAATTGTGCCGTTCAGCAGCGACAGGGCAAAGGCACGGAGGTGGAAGTGAAGGAAGTCGCGCCCCTGTTCCTCTGCCCCGGATAGGTTTCCCTCTCCGCGAGAGCGGGTGAAGTCCCATAGGAGGCCGAGCCCGCGCGCGACGTCGTCCTGCCACGTATGGCTGCGAGTCGGATGGTCCTTCATGTAGTCGATCAGTGGTGCGTACGGCGCCACCGTCCCATCCGCATGGAGGAGGAGGAGAACCCGCGCGGACCAACCCTTCGGCATGCCGTGGACGGGCATCGCCATGGTGGCGTGGTATTGGGGTTGTGGCTCCGTCGGGGTGATGATCACGGGGGCCGTCGTCCTCCGGTCGCCACGGGCTTCCCTGCCCGACGCGACCGCTGCATGGCCAAGCATCGTCCGTCTCCGGTTCAGCCTTCCTTGCCGGCCGGCCCGTTGGGTGGGCCCGGCCGGCAAATCGGGCCGGTTTCGGTTTTGGTGGTGAATCGAGTCTGCCGTCCTCGGGTCCGGCAGGGGCCGGTCAGGCGTCCGGTTTCCTCGCCCCCGGCAGGGCGGCCCATGGCTCATGCATCGTCGTCGTGCCCGTCGTCCCCAAGGGCGGGGGAGGCCGGAAAGGCGATGACGTTGCCAGCCTGGCGGCGCCTGCGATGGCGAAGGGCACGCCTCTCGGCCTCGATGTGGGCCGCCACTCCCACGCCCAGGCGGGCGCGCTCCACGGCGTCGTCGTAGACGTCGGGGCCGAGCTCCCTTTGGATCGCGGCGAGCGCGGTCAGAAGGTCCAGGACGCGCTCATCCATGGTCCGGCCCTCCCTCAGCGAGGGCCCGGTCGTGTGCCTCCGCCAGGGCAAGAAAATCCCCGCGTTCGACGACCCTCACCTCCAGCAGGAGCCTCGCGAGCGCCTCGACGAAGCGCCTGTGTCTCGTCACCGTGGCGAGGGCGGCCGAGTAGGCCCTGGCGAGGTCGGCACCGACCTCGTCCCGTAGGACGGGATCGGTCTCGCAAAGCGCTGCCGCCTGGTCGGACGGCGCGCGATGCACGAGGCTGCCCGACATCCCGAACGAGACCCTGGCCGCGGCCGCCAGGCCGGTCGCGACGCGAAGGTCGTCGTGCGCGCCGGTCGAGAGGCCCAGGCCCATCGCCTCCTCCGCGGCGCGGCCGCCGAGCATCGCGGCGACGACGGCCTCAAGGATGGCGGGCGTCATCGTCGGCCCTTCCTCGCCGGGGAAGGTGAGCGTGTGGCCGCCGGCCCGTCCACGCGGGACGACGCTGACACGCTCGACGTTCTCACCGCCATAGTGAGCCACGACAGCGTGCCCAGCTTCGTGGCACGCGCATCGCCATCGCGCCGCCTCGGACCGCCCGTCGGGCGGCGCGACCTCACGCACGAGGTCGTCGAGTTCCATGGCGCGGGCGGCGACGCGGGCACGCCTGCGGGCGCCCCGCACCCACGCCACGGCCTCGGCGCCCGTGCAGCCGATGCCGAGCGCGGCCACGCCGCCCAGGTCGGCGCCGGGCAGGTCGTCGCCCAGGTGCTGCCGGATGATGTCTGCAAGGGCCGCCCGGTCCGGAGGGCCCACGTAGATCGAGCGGCCGAGCCGCCCGGGCCGGAGAACCGCAGGGTCCAGCTTCCGGATGTGGTTGGTGGCGGCGATGAGGACCACCCGGGAGCCTTCCGCCGCCGTCTCCTCCAGCTCCTTGAGATACGCAGCTTGTAGCGGACCGTAGTACGAGGCGTTCCTGTCGTCAGTTAGCTCGCGTGACGGGAACGCCTCGCATTCGTCCAAGAAGAGGACGCATGGCGACTTCGCTCGGGCTTCCCGGAAAGCTTCCTGCATCCTACCCAATACACGTTCGATATAAGAGGATCCCTCGAACCAAGCAGCCACTGAAGTCTCGACCAATCTCAAGTTCGCCGACTTGGCGACAGAATGCGCCAGGCTCGTCTTGCCGGTGCCCGGCGGACCGTAAAAAACGGCGGACTTCTCCGCGTCCCGCCAGGCGGCGTCGGATCCGTCCTTCAGGTCCGCAACGAGTTGTGTGGCCCACTCGCCCGCGGCCCCATAGCCCCGTGCGTTTTCCACGCCCGGCACGTCCCTGAGACGCTGAGAGCCGGCGGACCTCATTCGCACGGCCGCTTCGATCCGCGCGACACAACGGGCTGCGGAGTTGCCCCTGATCGCCGCCACCAGGTCGGTGAAATCGAGCCCGGCGACGGTGGCGGGCCCGTTTCTGGGCAGCTTGCCCGTAACCTGCCTGATAACCTCCCTGACGAGCTCGACGGTCGGTTGCCCCACCCTCACGTGCAGGTCGACGGCACCGAGAAACGAGCGGGGGAGGTGGGCGGAAGGGGCGTGGCAGACGATGCAGACACGGCCACCTCGGGCCATCGTCGCGGCGATCTCGTCCGCCCCGTCGTCGGGCTTGCGACGGTAGCGGGACGTGCCGTCGCGCATCTCGTTGTGGACCCAGGGACCGACGGTGCCGACGGCCCGATGGAGGGCCTTCACCCATTCGGCGCTCGGCGCCTCGACGAGCACGGAAAGGCCCGGGGCCTTGACCAGCCTCCTCCGTTCCACGGGGGTTAGGAACACGTCCAGCAGGAGCTGGCCCAAGATCACGAGGGAGGAGGGCCTGTTTGAGGGGGCAGTCTGCCTGGCCGATGAGGCGGCCTGCTGGGCTTCCTCCTCATCGAGGATCGCGTGGTACTGCTCCACCGCCATGGCGGAGCGTCTCTTCAGGTCATGGATCATCGCTGCCTCCGCACGCGGGGCAGCCGGGCGCGTCCTTCGGCGCCGGGTCAGCCCTCGCGGGTGTCGGGGTCGGGGCGGCGCTCGACGCGCCGGTGACGACAGGCGGACGGGGCAAGCCCCGCCGCGGGCACGGCAGCGTGTTTTCGGAGGTGCCTGGTCATCGGGAGGCTTCCGTCAAACGGGCTCCCGGGACGCGCGAGATCGGGCGCGCGGCTATCCGCGGGAGGAATCAGCGCAGGCCGGCACGGGGATCCCCGTCCGGTTCGCCAAGCGTTTGAACGTCGCGAACATGCCCTCCTAATTGCGAGTGAAGATCCCTGATCGCAAGCGGTCCCGGAACGGAAGCGGGGGACAACCCGCCCTCAGGGTTAACGCGCTATGCCTTGAGTATGCGGCGTCGGATGACGCTGTTCGCCATTACGCTCCCGAGGCGTCCTGCAAGAGCAGTCATGCCGGTACGCTGGCATCACGACCCACGACGTCCAGATACCTGCTGACGAAGGCTTCGTCTCAAACCGCTGAACGACCGCGCGCATCGCCCGGGAACGTCTTCGCCCAGAGGAAGCCCTCGTGCCGAAGAACCCGACAGTCTGCATCGTCGAAAGTCTTGGCTTCCTGGAGAAGCAGAGCCTGAGGGAGGGCGAGATCATCAGCAGGACGCTGCAACTGTCCGGCAAGCGAAGCGCGTACGCCTACATCAAGAGCGTTCCCGAACTGATGGCCGTGGCAAACGAGTTCGGGGGCTCGTCGCATCGCTACCTGCACCTGTCCTGCCACGGAAGCGTCCACAAGGACCGGATGGTGGGCCTGGCCCTCACCACGGGCAGGATCCCGAACGCAAAGCTCGTGGCGCTCCTCAAACCCCACCTGGATGGCCGACGCCTGTTCCTCTCGACCTGCCTCGCCGCCCGCGGCGGCTTCGCGGAGACCCTGATGCAGCAAAGCGGATGTCTGTCGGTATTGGCACCCATGAACGAGATCGGGTTCGACGACGCCGCTGTGTTCTGGACCGCCTTCTACCACCTGATGTTCAAGGAGGAGCCACGGAAGAAGTCCAGCGGACGCACCACGAAACGGCGGGGGATGTCGAACAGGCGCATCGAGGAGAATGTCGAGTCCTGCGCGAGGCTGGTCAACGAGCGGTTCCGGCTGTTCCTGCGAGGCGACGAGAAGGGCGAGGTGAGACGGGTCACGATAGGCCCGCGAAAGGAAAGAAACCGGCGCTCAACCGTCGTATAGGGATCAGTGCGAGACCTGCGCCGCGATGCCGTTCAGGGCCTTGATGATGTCGTCGGGCGGGTAGGGCTTGGCGAAGAACAGGCCCTTCGCTGGCAGGTCTACCTCGGTCACCTTCCGCCGCCCCGACGTGACCATGATCGAGACCGGGGGCCAGGGCTCACGGATGGCGTGGGCGAGCTTCAGCTCGGCCCTGGAACCGTTCATCTCGCTAAATGTGCGCAAGTAGCCGTTGCCTCTCGTTATCCCGCGCCGATCAAGCGTCCGCGCGGACGCTTCACAGGCAATGGCGACGGACGGGTCCGGCAACCTGCTCGGGCACTGACCTCCCTTCCGACCAGGCGCTATCGCATCAATTTGTCCGCGGGTCGAACAAACCATGAATGCCGCCGTTAACAGCGAAGCTGTGCCCGGCCAGGCGCATCCGGAGCCATGCCGATGAATGCTCCCGTCAAGATCGTTGCGAAGTCGAAGATCTCCGAGTGGAAGGGGCTGGACCGGATCGGCCTGCTCGTCCACGGCATGAAATGCATCTGGCGGGAGCAGGAGAAGGACGACGTCGGCATCGACGGCGAGATCGAGCTCTGTCGTCCCCGCTCCGACGGAGACGGCGCGATTGCCACCGGCAAGATCGTCAAGGTCCAGTCCAAGTCAGGGTTGAGCTTCGTCATTCGGGACACGGACGAAGGCTTCGCCTCCCCGGTCGCGGAGAAGGACCTGCACTACTGGCGCGGCTTCAACCTGCCGGTCATCTACATCGTGTACCACCCGGACGACGACGCGCTCTACTGGAAGGACGTCAAGGCCTACCTCCGGGACAACCCGGGCGCCCTGACCGCCCCGCACCGGATCGAATTCTCGAAGTCCGAGGACCGCTTCGACGGGGACGCCTACCCGGCGCTCCTCGCCCTGTGCGAGGCCGCTCCGGAACGCGTGTCGATGGAGGTCGGCGAGACGCTCTACACCAACCTCCTCAGGATCGAGCGCCGTCCCGAGAAGGTCTGGATCGCCCCGGTGCTGCCGCAGAAGCAGTTCGGGTTCCATGACCGGCTCAGCGGCATGATCCCGCCCTACGTCTACAAGGGCGGGCTCATCCATACGCTCTCGGACCCCTCGGACGGGGAAACCGCGTTCGCGGGCGTGATCGACGCCGGCGGGGTCGAGGAGATCGATCTGGAGGACTGGATCGCCCAGGGCACCGAGTATGAGGTCGACCTTGCCCGGCTGATGAACAGCCTGATCCACCGGCACCTCAGGGGGATCGGGCTCAGCTACGAGAAGCGGCCGCGCCGCTACTTCTACAATCGCGGCCTGGCGGTCGACGCCCCGATCCAGAAGCGATGGACCAGCGCCCGGACGAACCGCACGCAGCCGCGCACCGTCGCAAAGCACTACGAGTACGGGAAGCTCAAGTTCTTCCGGCACCAGGCCCTCGACTACGGCTTCGAACGGTTCGGCGACCTCTGGGCCATCGCGATCCACCCGCAGCTCATGTTCACCACGGACGGCAAGCGGCCGTGGGAGGGAGAGGCGGCCAGGTCATACGCGATCTCGGCGCGGGTCGAGGAATACAACGACGCCTACCTCAACAACATCCTGTTCTGGGCCCACCAGATGGCCGGCGGGCATGAACGATTCGATCTCAAGATCGGGGACCAAGCCGTCGCCACGGCGAGCGGCATCCCCCTGACGGCGGAGGCGGCCTTCAGCATCCAGAGCAATCCGGTCCCGGTTCGCAAGCGACCCAAGGGGAAGTGAGATGTCGGTCACCATCGAGTACATCCGCGAGCCCCACCTGGAGTTCGGCGGCCACTTCCTCCACCCCGACAAGAAGACCGGGCTCGCCGAGACCGGCCCCTTCGGGCGCACGGACCCCGCCCTCCATCCGACGCAGATCAGGGTGGGCATCGTCGGGACCCGCGCCACCGCCGAGCTTTGCGAGCGCTGGGTGGACGAGTGCCGGCACTACATCGAGACGACCAAGACCCAGCGCCGGACCGTGCCGGCCGGCTCGCCTTCGCTGCCGGAGGAGGTCGACGAGGACGTGATCGTCGAGGCCCTCGTCAAAAGCCTCACCCCTGACTTCGTGGGCATGTCGGCGGAGAGCAGCTTCGCCACCTCGATCCTCACGGCCGAACGCTGGCGGGCCACGTTCCAGGACCGGGAGGCGCGGCTCATCGCCGACGGGGACAACCCAATCCAGCGCGTCGAGCGGGCCACCGACCTCATCGCCGAGCACATCGAGCGCATCGCGACCGTCTCTCCCGCGCCGGATGTCATCCTGGTGGCGATGCCGGAGGTGCTCCTCGAAAACTCCTCCACGGCGCAGCTCGGAAACGGGGGCTGGCTCAACCTGCGCCGCGGGCTCAAGGCGCGAAGCATGAAGTGGGGCGTCCCGATCCAGATCCTGAGGGAAGATACCCTAAGCGGGAAGAAGCCATCCCTACAGGACCGGGCGACGCGGGCCTGGAACTTCGCGACAGCGCTGTACTTCAAGGGCGGTGGAGTTCCTTGGCGCGGGCACGGCCGCGGCACCGACACTTGCTACGTCGGGGTGACGTTCTACAAGGCCGAGGACGCCCAGGGGCGGATCGTGATGCGGACCGGCGTCGCGCAGGCCTTCGACTACCTCGGGCAGGGTGTCGTGCTGCGCGGCGACCCGTTCGAATGGGACGTCGACGAGCACGGCAAGACCCCGCACCTCACCCAGGCCGGGGCCGCCGATCTGATGAGGAAGGTCCTCACCGAATATGAGAAGATCAGCCGCCTGCCGCCCAAGCGCGTCGTGGTGCACAAGAGCTCGCGCTTCTGGGGGGCCGAGCATCGGGAGTTCAACGAGCTCGCGGGCTTTTTCGAAGGCATCTCCGCCGTGAACGCCCGCGCTGAGATCGACCTGGTGACGCTCGACCGAAGCCGTGTGCGCCTCGCCCGCATCGGGCGCTATCCCCCGGTTCGCGGTACCTTCGCGATGGTCGATGATGCCTACCCCATCCTCTACACCCACGGCTTCACGCCGTACTTCGACACCTATCCGGGGGTCCACGTCCCGGAACCGTGGACCATCCTTGAGAAGCACGGCGACAGCGGCCCAAGGGAGCTTGCGGCCGAAATTCTCGCCCTCACGAAAATGAACGTTAACAACGCCGCCTTCTCCGACGGGGTCCCGATCACGATGGCCTTCTCGCGCAAGGTCAGCGAGATCCTGAAGCAGGTGAGCCCGGAGATGACGGTTAGGTCGGAATACAAGTTCTACATGTGAGGCGGATACCGCGACGGGGGACGCTCCATCGGTGCCGTCGAATTATCACTCGACGGGCCTAAGCTTTCCAAGTGAGCAAGGATGTACATGAAGGAGGTTGATCAGAACGACTGGGCCTTCATCCGTGACGGGGATGATGACGAAGAACTGGTAACCTACGGCGTGGGGCCCTGCATCGCGGTCGCAATTATCAATCGGACCAAGGCTTGGGCCGGTCTGCTCCACTATGACAACATACATCACAAGACGTCGGAACTTGAGGGCTTTCTAGCCGAGGCGACGGACTCGTGCGACAGCGGCGACGACGTCGAAGTTTGCTACGGCGGAGGAGACGCTAGCGATCCGATAACGCGTCAGGGTGTCGGACAGGCGCGGGCAGCCGTAAAGGCAGTCGTGCGCGCGGTCTTCCCTTCGGCGAACCTTCCGATGTGGCTGGACGATGGCGGCGCCTACAACGTGACCCTCACGAAAAACCCGCCGGAGATCCTGTTCGAGTTCGAGCCTGCAGGCTGAGAAGTGTTTCCCGGCACGGATTCTTGACCTTGCCACGGTGGGAAGCCCCTCTGGTCGGGACGTCATCCAAGGAAGAGCGTCATCGTCCGCTTGAAGGTCGAGAAGATGGGTTGCGGCGGCTGCGCCAAGTCCGTGACCAGTGCTGTGCAGGCTATCGAGCCTGACGCCCGGGTCGAGGTCGACCTCGGCGCCAAGCTCGTCACGATCTTCGGGGCCGAAGGCCTGGCCGACCGGATCGCCACCGCCATTTCCGCTGCGGGCTACCCCGCCGTGCCGGCCTGAGGCGCGGCGCAACCAACCGGCCTGTTCGCTGTTCCTGACACCGTCGGCCGGGGTTTCGCGCCGGCCCGGAATTTGGCATCCTGGATTCGTGACGTTCTGGCTCGCCCTCCGGCGGCTGCTCCCGCTCCTGGCGGTTCTCAGCCTCGCCCTGACGCCGGTGACCGCTTCCGCGGCCGCCGCGGGCATGCACGCCTCCATGACGGCACAGGCCCACGGCTCGCACGGTGCGATGCCCGCCATGGACCACGCCGGCATGGACATGACCGGGATGGGCATGGACGACATGCCCTGCTGCCCACCCGAGAAGGCGGAGAAGCCGGATTGCGCCAAGGGGGGCTGCCCGCTGATGGCGCTGTGCCTCGCCAGCGTCGCATCACTGGTGCCGGCCACGGTGCCCGTTCCGGCGCCAGTCGCGACGCGCGCCGCGCTGGCTTGGCCGGACGTTGCTTCCTTCGCGAGCCTGCACGGAACGCCGTTACCCGAGCCTCCCCGAGCCTGAACCCGATCCGCCGGCGCCCGCGCCGGCACGGTGACGCGCGCCCGCACGTCGCCATCCATCGCGTTCAGGAGACATCACCCGTGACCAAGAACCCCTTCGCGCGCGCCGTGCCGGCCGCGCTGCTCGCCGCCGTCCTGTCGGCGTCGGCGATGACCGTTCCCGCCCTGGCGGACATCAAAGACTACCGCTTCGAACTCATGCAGCAGGAGGCGAAGGTCGGCGAGGCCGTCGTGGCCGTGCGCCTCGTCGACAAGCGCAGCGGCAAGCCGGTCCCCGACGCCGTGATCTTCGCCAAGCGCCTCGACATGGCGCCCGACAGCATGGAGGAGATGGTCACTAGGATCGAGCAGGTCCCCTCGACCGAGCCGGGCGTCTACCGCTTCAAGGCCAAGCTCACGATGGCCGGCGGCTGGCGCCTGTCGCTCGGGGCCAAGGTCCAGGGCGAGACCGGCACGGTCGAGGACAAGCTGGTCTTCCAGGCCGTCAAATGAGCCGCGCCGCCTGGGCGGCCGGGGCCTTCGCCGCGCTCGCGGCGGGGGCCGTCGGCTACGGGGCGGGGCACGGGGACGTCCCCGTGCCAGCGCTCGTGGAACGCGCCCGTTCCGAGTTCGGCCCCGCGCTCGCCGAGCGCGCATGGACGGCGTTCGCGCACTGGATGACGGCCTCGAAGCCCGGCCCCAGGGCTCCCGCCCCCACGACCGCGCCGTCATCCGGGCCGGTGGTTTACTACCAAGACCCGGACGGGAAGCCGGTCTACTCAGCGTCGCCGATGGTCACCGAGGACGGGCACGAATTCCGGGCCGTCCGGGCGAGCGAGGATGTCCGCTTCGACGACCCCGGCGAGGGCGAGGCCGTCTCCACCGACATGGCCGGCCACGACATGCCCAAGCATGGCATGACGCACGGCGACGGGGCCAAGACCGCAGGCGGCGACCGGCGCGTCCTGTACTACCGCAACCCGATGGGGCTACCGGACACTTCGCCGACGCCCAAGAAGGACTCGATGGGGATGGACTACATCCCCGTCTACGCGGGCGAGGACGAGGCCGGCGTTGTGACGGTCTCGCCGGGCAAGGTCCAGCGCACCGGCGTGCGGACCGAGGTGGCGGAGCGCCGGGTGCTGTCGCTGCCGGTGCGGGCGCCGGGCAGCGTCGAGGAGGACGAACGCCGCATCTCCGTCATCGCCATGCGCACCGACGCCTACATCGAGAAGGTCGAGCCGGTCACCACGGGCGACCACGTCCACAAGGGCCAGCCGCTGCTGCGCCTGTTCGCGCCCGAGATCAACGCGGTCGCGGCCCAGTACCTGACCTCCATCGGCTACGAGGGCGGCCGGCGGCGCCTGGAGAACCTCGCCATCCCGCCGGAGGTGATCGACGAGATCGAGCGCACCCATAAGGTGCCGCCTTCCATCACTTGGTCAGCGCCGCGGGACGGGGTCGTGGTCGAGCGCAACGTCTCGGACGGGATGAAGGCCAAGTCCGGCGACGTCCTGTTCCGGATCGTCGACCACACCCGCGTCTGGGTGCTGGCCGACGTACCGGAGCGCGACCTCGCCGGGGTGGCGGAGGGGCAGAAGGCGACGGTGCGGGTCCGGGCCTTTCCCGACCGGACCTTCTCCGGGACCGTGACGCGGATCTACCCGCACCTGATGGCGGAGACCCGGACCGCCCGGCTGCGCATCGAATTGCCGAACCCCGACGGAGCGCTGCGCCCGTCGATGTACGCCGACGTCGAGATCGCGACCGGCGACGCCAAGCCGGTGGTGGCGGTGCCCGACGACGCCGTCATCGACACAGGCGAGCGCCAGGTCGTGCTGCTCGATCACGGCGAGGGGCGCTTCGAGCCGAAGGCGGTCAAGGTCGGCCTACGCGGCCGGGGCTACACGGAGATCCGCGAGGGCGTCTCGGCCGGTGACCGGGTGGTCACGGCGGCGAACTTCCTGATCGACGCCGAGAGCAACCTGAAGGCGGCGCTGCAGTCCCTGACAGCCCCGAAGGACGACCGGCAGGCGGCAGGCACGGGGGCGACGCCATGATCGCGCGCCTCATCGGCTGGTCGGCCCGCAATCTCGTCCTGGTGCTGATCGGGACCGTGTTCGCGGTCGCGACCGGCGTCCTAGCGCTGCGCACGCTGCCGCTCGACGCCATCCCCGACCTCTCGGACGTGCAGGCCATCGTCTACACCGAGTATCCGGGCCAGGCGCCCCAGGTCGTCGAGGACCAGGTCACCTACCCGCTGACCACCGCCATGTTGACGGTGCCGAAGGCGAAGGTGGTGCGCGGCTTCTCATTCTTCGGCGTATCGTTCGTCTACGTGATCTTCGAGGACGGCACCGACCCCTACTGGGGCCGCTCGCGCGTGCTGGAATACCTCAACGGCGCGGCGAGCCGGCTGCCGGCGGGGGTGACGCCGACGCTGGGTCCCGACGCGACGGGCGTGGGCTGGGTCTACCAGTACGTGGTGGTCGCGAAGGAGCGGACGCTCGCCGAACTCCGCTCCCTGCAGGACTGGGTCGTCCGGTTCGGGGCCTCACGGGCCGAGGGGGTCGCCGAGGTCGCGGGCGTCGGCGGGTTCGTGAAGCAGTACAACGTGGTCGTCGACCCGAACCGCCTGCGCGCGCAGGGCATCAGCCTCAACAAGCTCAGGGACGCGATCCGGGCAAGCAACGCCGACGTCGGCGGCCGCACGGTCGAGCTCTCCGAGTTCGAGTTCATGGTCCGCGGCCGCGGGTACATCCGCAGCGTCGCCGACATCGAGAACGTCGTCCTGAAGACCGCGGGCGGCACGCCGCTGCGGGTTCGTGACGTCGCCCGGGTCGAGCTCGGGCCGGACGAGCGGCGCGGCATCACCGAGATGAACGGCGATGGCGAGGTCGCCGGCGGCATCGTCCTGCAGCGCTTCGGCGCCAACGCCCTGAACGTCATCGAGGGCGTGAAGGCGAAGCTCGCCGAGGTCGCGAAAAGCCTGCCGGCCGGCACCGAGATCCTGCCGGTCTACGACCGCTCGCATCTCATCGACGCGGCCATCGAAACCCTGCGGGGGACGTTGGTCGAGGAGAGCGTCGTCGTCTCCCTGGTCTGCATCGTCTTCCTCCTCCACGTGCGCAGCGCGCTGGTGGCGATCCTGATGCTGCCGGTCGGCATCCTGATGGCGTTCGCCGGCATGAAGGCGCTCGGGATCGGCGCCAACATCATGTCGCTCGGCGGCATCGCCATCGCGGTCGGCGCCATGATCGACGCCGCGATCGTCATGATCGAGAACGCCCACAAGCACCTGGAGCGGGCTCCCCCTGGGAAGCCGCGGGTCGAGGTCCTGGTCGAGGCGGCGTCCGAGGTCGGGCCCTCGCTGTTCTTCTCGCTCCTCGTCATCACGGTGAGTTTCCTGCCGATCTTCACCCTGGAGAGCCAGGAGGGCCGGCTGTTCGGGCCGCTCGCCTACACCAAGACCTTCGCCATGGCGGCGGCCGCGCTCCTGTCGGTGACCCTGGTGCCGGCCCTGATGGTGCTGTTTGTGCGCGGGCGCATCGTGCCCGAGCACCGCAACCCGCTGAACCGGCTCCTCATCTGGCTGTACCGCCCGCTCATCGCCGGCGTGCTGCGGGCCCGGGTGATCACCATCCTTTTCGCCGTGGGCGTGCTGGCGGCGACCGCGTGGCCGGCCCGGCAGCTCGGCTCCGAGTTCATGCCGGAGCTCGACGAGGGCAGCCTGCTCTACATGCCGACGACCCTGCCGGGGATCTCGGTCACCAAGGCCGGGGAGCTCCTCGCCACCCAGGACCGCATCATCAAGTCGTTCCCGGAGGTCGCGTCGGTCTACGGCAAGGCAGGGCGAGCCAACACCGCAACCGACCCGGCGCCGATGGAGATGTTCGAGACGGTCATCGCCCTGAAGCCGAAGGCGGAGTGGCGCCCGGGCGTGACGCTGGCGAGCCTCAAGGCGGAGATGGATGGGGCCCTGCAGTTCCCGGGCGTGTCCAACGCCTGGACGCAGCCGATCCGCGCCCGCATCGACATGCTCTCGACCGGCATCCGGACGCCGGTCGGCATCAAGGTGCTGGGCACCGACCTGAAGCAGATGGAGGGCGTCGCCCGGCAGGTCGAGGCGGTGGTCCGGAACGTGCCCGGCACGTCGAGCGCCTATGCCGAGCGGGTCATCGGCGGCTACTTCCTCGACATCACCCCCGACCGGGAGGCGCTGGGCCGCTACGGCCTGATGGTCGGCGACGTGCAGGACGTGATCGCCACGGCGCTGGGAGGCCAGGCCGTGACGAACACGGTTGAGGGTCGCGAGCGCTACACGGTGAACGTGCGCTACCCGCGCGCCTTCCGCTCGGACCCGCGGGCCATCGCCGACGAGGTGCAGGTGCCGTTGCCGGCCGGCGGCACGGTGCCCCTGCGGGAGGTCGCCAAAGTCGAGTTGACCCGAGGCCCGACCTCGATCCGCACTGAGAACGGGCAGCTCGCGGTCTACATCTTCGTGGACATCGCGGGCCGCGACCTCGGCGGCTACGTGGCCGAGGCGCGCCAGGCCGTGGCCGACGAGGTCAAGCTGCCGCAAGGCACGACCCTGCAGTGGAGCGGGCAGTACGAGTACCTGGAGCGGGCCGAGGCGCGCTTGGCGGTCGTGGTGCCGCTGACGCTGCTGATCGTGTTCCTGCTCCTCTACCTGAACTTCCGGCGCCTGACCGAGACGCTCATCGTCATGCTGTCGCTGCCCTTCGCCCTGGTCGGCGGGGTCTGGCTGCTCTGGTGGCTCGGGTTCAACCTGTCGGTGGCGGTGGCGGTCGGCTTCATCGCGCTCGCCGGCGTCGCCGCGGAGACCGGTGTGATCATGCTGGTCTACCTCGACCATGCCCTCGACGAGGTCCGGGCTGGGTGCGACCGCGACGGCCGTGCGCTCACGCGCGCGGACCTGCGGCGGGCCATCATGGTCGGCGCGGTCGAGCGGGTACGCCCGAAAATGATGACGGTGGTCGCCATCATGGCCGGACTCCTGCCCATCCTCTGGAGCACCGGCTCGGGCTCCGAGGTCATGCAGCGCATCGCCGTGCCCATGATCGGCGGCATGGTCTCCTCGACGGTCCTCACCCTGGTCGTGATCCCGGCGGTCTACGCGCTGGTGAAGGGATGGGGCCTGCCGCCGGCCCATGCCGTCGCGCCCCAGGCGGCTGAAGAGGACGTGCGGCTGCCCGAAGCTGCCGAGTGAGTGCGAACGGGAGACGACGATGAGGAGAGATGCGATGCCGTCACGACGTGCGGTGCTGGCGGGGTTGGTGGCGGGGCTGGCGCTCGAACGGGGCGCCTTGGCGGAGGGCCTGCCGGCGGTCGCGGTGACCAAGGACCCCAACTGCGGCTGCTGCGAGAAGTGGGTCACCCACCTGCGCGAAGCCGGCTTCACGGTCACGGTGACCGAGGGCCCAGTGAACCCTGTGAAGGCGCGCCTCGGCGTGCCGCGGGACCTCGCTTCCTGCCACACGGCGCAGGTCGGCGGCTACGTCGTCGAGGGCCATGTCCCGGCCGGCGCGATCAGGCGCCTGCTGGCGGAGAAGCCGCAGGGCACCGGGCTGGCGGTGCCGGGCATGCCGGTCGGGTCACCCGGCATGGAGGTCGAAGGCATGGAGCCGGACACCTACGAGGTCGTGCTGTTCGGCCCCGAAGGCCGGTCTACGTTCGCGCGCTACCGGGGCGGGGAGCCGACCTGAGCCCACAACGGGTTCTGCATCCAGGCATCGCCGGCGGTCCGGCGGCGGACAAGACGGCTGCCGTCAGTGCTGCTCGTGCACGCACTCGCCATGGTCGGCCAGCACCTCGATGATGCGGCATTCACGGACGTGTCCGCCCGAGCATTGCTCGACCATGGCCTGGACCTCCTGCCTCAGACCCGTGAGCCGCGCGATCCGGTCGTCGATGTCGGCGAGATGCTTGCGGGCCCTGACGCCCGGTCACCAGGGCCGCACCGGTCGGCGGCGATGCCCGCCGAGGCTGCCAGCGCTCACCCGTAATACCCGAACGCGTCCGCGAACCCGCTCCGGCCTATTTCGGTCACGGTGACGGCCCGTCCGTCCCTGGCCCGATCAATCCAGCCGAGCTCCTCGCAGCGGCGGCACAGCGCAGCCCCGAGGCGACCGGCGAGGTGCGGGCGCCGCTCGCTCCAGTCCAGACACGGACGGCAGAACATACGCTTGCTCCGAGCGGCGGGCTCGACCGACACCCCGAACTGCGCGAGCCACGCGCGGCCGGCCTCGGTCGCCTCGCCGGCCTCTTCGCCTAAGACGATCAGGCCGCGCGACACGAGCGCGTCGGCGATGGCGACACCGAGACGTCCGGCAAGGTGGTCGTAGCAGGTTCGGGCCGCCCGCAACTCCGGACTGACCCGAGGTGTCGCGCGTGGCTTGGCCGCCCCCGGTCCCGCGGCCGCCACCACCAGGATGGTCTCCAGCATCCGGGCGACCTCGGGCGAGGCGAGCCGGAAGTATCGGTGGCGGCCTTGGACGGCGACGCCCAGCAGGCGCCCCTTGACCAGCTTCCCGAGGTGGCCGCTCGCGGTCTGCGCCGTGACGCCTGCCGTGTAGGCGAGTTCCGTGGCCGTCAGGGCCCGGCCATCGAGCAGGGCCGTGAGGATATTGGCTCGTGCGGGATCCCCGATCAGGGCGGCGGTTCCGGACAGGCTGGCGGCGGTCGTCATCGCATGACCATAGGCCTCTGACGTTCGCCGATCACGACCGAACGCTTCGGTCGCGGCCGAGGTCGAGGAACTCCGTCCGGTCTGATTGGGCGCTTCGGATCGGGCCGCTGGCGTCGTGCCGCGAACTCGCCAGGGTCACGCCGACGGCGACCTTGTCGCTCGCACGACGAGGTCATCTACCGTGTTGGCCGAGCTGCTCCGATAAGCCCTTGGACCAGACGACCAAGCCCGCCTTGGCCACCGCCGCCGCATTGACGACCTCCGGCTCCAAGGTGCCGGAGATGCTCAGGATGGCGCCGGATTTCCGGGCGAGGAAGTTGGGCAGGAGCGCCTGCGTAAGCTGCCGGTGACGGTCGAAGTTGAGCGTCATGCCCTCGGTCCACTGGTCCTCCGGCGCATCGATGGACATCGGACGGCTCCCGCCGGCGTTGTTCACGAGGATGTCGACGTGCCCGAACGCCTCCAGGGCCGCTTTTGCGATGCGCTGCGGGCCGTCCTCCGCCACGAAGTCCTGCTCGAAGGAGACAGGCGCGGTTCCCCGATCATGCTGGATCTCGCTCGCGAGGCTGGAAAGAAGCGCAGAGTTCCGGGCGGTGGTAAACACCCGGACGCCCTCCGCAGCCAGAGCCTTGACGATGGCGCGCCCGAGCCCCTGGCTCGCGCCGGTGAACAGCGCCGTCTTGCCGTTACAGTCCTAGGTCCATGGTGGACTCCTGCCGTTGCCAAAACTTGGCGCGGCGCGCCGGTCAGCGCGCTCGCCACGCGGCTGCCACTCAGGCGTTGACGACGATCTTCCCGACCTGCTCGTTGCTCTCCATGAAGCGATGCGCCTCGACGATCTCGTCGAGCTTGAACGTCCTCGCGATGACCGGCTTCAGGGCGCCCGAGGCGAGCCCCTTCACGATGTAGGCCTTCGCCTTCTCCAGGCGCGCCGGGTCCTTGGTAATCTCGAACAGCTGGTAGCCGCGCACGGTCAGGTTCTTGCCCAGCAACGGCATCACCGGAACCGCGAGCGGGGCCGTATCGAGCGCGCCGTACTGGAAGAAGATGCCGAGGTAGCCCAGCGCGTCCAGGATCTTGGCGACGTCAGGGCCGCCGACCGGGTCGAAGGCGACCTGAGCACCTTTGCCATCCGTGAGGCGGCTGACCTCGGCTACGAGGTCCTGCTCCTCGGTGGCGATGACGTGGGCCGCCCCATGCTTGAGGAGCTCGTCACGCTTGTTGCTTCGGCGCGTCAGGGCGACCGGCACCGCGCCGAGCGCCTTCGTAACCTGGATGGCGGCGAGGCCCACGCTGCTGGAGGCGGCGCGGATGAGCACCGTCTGGCCGGCCTGGACGTTCGCGATGTCCACAAGCGCGCCGTAGGCGGTGGTGAACATCATCCAGGTGGCGGCGGCTTCCTCCCAGGACAAGTTCTCCGGGTGCTTCACCACCCCGAAGGCCGGCGCGTTCACGAGCTCGCCGTGCAAGCCGTACTCGCCGAGCATGAAGCAGGGCACGACGCTCACCGCGTCACCGACGGCGAAGCCGGTGACGTCCGGCCCGACCGCTTCCACCTTGCCCGCCGCCTCGTAGCCGAGAATGGCCGGGAAGCGCGGCTGGGTCACGTACTGGCCGGTCCGGAACATGACCTCGGCCCGGTTCAGGCCCATGGCCTTGACCCGGATCTGGACCTCTCCGGCCTTCGGCGCGGGCACCGCGACGTCCTCGACCTTGAGGACCTCGGGGCCGCCAATCTGATGGAAGCGAACGACGCGGGGCATTGGACTTCCTTCGCTGTGGGCAATTGCGGATGCCCCGAACGTAGCGACACCTGACTGTTCCGATAACGCGCTAAATCCTGCGCGCGGTGGTGAGCGGAACAGAGCAATGCGAGGCAGCGAGCTCGGCGAGTTAGCGACCTTCCTGGCGGTCGCCCGGCATCGCAGCTTCCGCAAGGCCGCGACCGAGCGCGGCGTCGCCTCGTCCGCTGTCAGCCACGCGATCCGAAGCCTGGAGGAGCGCATAGGTGTCAGGCTGCTGCAGCGAACCACCCGAAGCGTCGCGCTCACCGACGCGGGGGAGCGCTTCCTCGCCGACCTCGCGCCGGCCTTCGAGCAGATCGAGAAGGCTCAGGAAGGCCTGAACACGTTCCGGGCGACGCCGTTCGGGACGGTTCGGATCAACCTACCGACGTCGCTCGCACCCTTCTTGCTGCGGGACGTTCTGGCGTCCCTCGTCGCGGAGAACCCGGGCCTGCGCCTCGACGTCGTGGCGACCGACCGCCTGATCGACATCGTCGAGGAGGGCTTCGACGCCGGCATCCGGTTCGGCGAGGTGCTGTCGCGGGACATGGTGGCGGTGCGGATTGGGCCAACGCAGCGCTTCGCCGTGATCGGCTCACCCGACTACCTGGACCGGCATCCGGCGCCGGAACATCCGCGGGATCTCAGGGATCATGTCGGCATCCGCTATAGCTTTCCCAGCGGCAGGATCTTCAACTGGCGGTTCGAACGGGACGGCGAGGCCATTGAGGTCGAGGTCGATGGGCCGCTGACGCTCGACCACCAGGAACTGATGGTCGAGGCGGCACTGAAAGGCGCCGGACTGGCCTATGTCTGGGAGGATCGCGCAAGGCCCCATCTCGAAGCCGGCACGCTGCGTCGAAGCCTCGAACGCTGGTGCCCAGTGATGGACGACCTGTTCCTCTACTATCCGAGCCGACGGCACCTGTCCGGTGGCCTCAGGGCCCTGATCGACCGGCTGAAGGTCTGACGCGAACCGCGCCAGCCATTATGGAGTTGGACGTGCGCCAGTTCGGTTTCGCTGCCGGAGCGGCGTTCATGCTCGCTGCGGGCGGGGCATGCGCGGCCGGGGACGTATCGTTGGCATCCTGCAAGGGATGGAATGGCACCGTAGTCGAACGTGACGGGATCGACACCTCGCGCGCCACCATGCGCGGCATCATCACTGAGGCCGAGCCAAGGAGATGAGGCAGCTCATCCCAGCGACGGGATCGGGCAGAACATGCTGCGCAGCACGACCGTCGCATCCGTGAAGTTCTTCACGTCCGCCATCACGCGTTCTGTCTCTGGTGCGGCCAGCGCCGCATCGACGTCACCAGGCTCCCGGAACCGATAGACGCCTATCGAAAGCCAGCCGTCACCCTCGTCGGCAGGAAAGAACGCGTCGGCCGCTTCGAGGCCATATCGACCCCAGCACTCCATCGCCAGAGCGAGGTGCTTGGTGGCGTAGTATTCGCGATCAAAGCGCGTGCGAGCGTCACCTGCACATACCACGATCATCCGCGTCATCGACGGCTCTCATTCATCGGATCAGGCACGGGCTTTCAGGCAGGAGTCTGCTCGTCGTGCCGGCTTCAGACCGAGCAAACCCCTCAACTCTGACGGACGCCGTTGATCGTGAACTCGGCCATCGCGGACCAATCCCGCTCCGCGAAACCGCCCTGGACCGTCTCCGTCATGCGCCGATGAACAGCCTCAAGCATCGGCAGGCTCCGGCCGGCCTTTTCGGCCGCCTCTGTCGCAAGGCGCAGGTCCTTGAGGCCGAGGCTTGCCTTGAAGCCCGGCTCGTAGGTGCCGGCTGCGATGTTCGCCGAGTACACTTGGTAGGAACGGCTTCCGAACAGGGTACCGAGGATCAGCTCGAAGAAATGATCTCGGGCGAGGCCGTTCGCCTCGGTGAGCACGACAGCCTCCGCCATGGCCTCGATGGCCATGGTGATCATCATGTTGCAGGCGATCTTGGCGGCGTTGGCGGTCGGCGCCTCAGGCCCCATGTCCCAGATCCGGCCGCCGATGACCTCCAGGATTGGACGGGCCCTGTCGACCGCCTCCGGTGCGCCCCCGGCCAATACGTTCAGTTCGCCCTTCGCGGCCACGTCCGGGCGGCCGAGCACCGGTGCTGACACGTAGCCGAGCCCGACCGCCGTGTGCGCCGCGACGAGCTCCCGGGCGAACGCGACGGATATGGTCGAGCAGACCACATGCACCGGTCGGCGGCTAGCTGTGCGAAGCAGGCCTTGGTCCAGGACGACGCTGCGGATGGCCTCGTCGTCGGAGAGCATCGTCATGACCGCATCCGCCTGAAATGCCTCAGCCGGGGAAGCCACCATGTCGACGCCTTCGACCGTGCCGCCCGATCTGTTCCAGGCCTTCACCGCATGGCCGCCTGCCGCCAAGTTCCGCGCCATCGCGCGGCCCATCGCGCCGAGCCCTATGAAGCCGATGTCCATGTGCGTGCTCCCGCCGTGTATTGCACCCGTGAGCGACAGGTCCCGCCCAGGTCTTGCGACCGCTCGGACGCGAGGTAGTCCGTGCCGCGTCAGTCACACGCATCCCCGCGCTGCCGAGGCCTCACAGGGATGCGCGCACGTCCCTGAACTCGCTCACGCTCTCAAGCTGCGCCGCAAGACGCAGGATCGTGGACTCCGCGAACCAACTGGAGACGAGCTGCACGCCGACTGGCAATCCTTCCGCACTCGTACCGAAGCGCAAGGTCATCGCCGGAAGGCCGGTTAGGTTGAAGGGTACCGTGGCGCTCACGATATGTCGCGCCGGTAGGTTCTTACCTCCAATGACCAGCTCGGGCAGTCCATGCTGCGTCGCGGGGACCGGCGTGACCGGGCAGAGGAGAACGTCGTAGCAGTTGAAATACGCGACGAAGGCATCCTTCAACCGTTCCACCGCCTGGTGGGCCTTCACGTACTCGGCCGAGGCGACATCCGATCTGCCGAGGACGGCTTCGCTGGTCCTGAAGAGCGGTCCAAGCCAACTCTCCGTGACGCGCCTGAACTCCGGCTTGACCTCGGCGCCGAACAACACTCCGGAGAGCGCGACGCCGTCGCTCGCCTCCAGCGTCGGGATACGTACCGGCTCGACAGCGCATCCCAGCTCTCGCAGGCTACGAGCGGCAGCCTCCACCGTCGTGGCGACGTCAGATGCGACCGGCCCGAAGCCGGGTTCCGTGAGCCAACCGATCCGGATCTGCCTGCCGTTATCGGCGCCGATCCCCAGGTCGAAGCCCTGCGGGTGCATTGCGTAGCCGTCCACGCCGTCAGGGCCGGCCATGATCCCGTAGGCGAGCGCGACGTCGCGAACGCTCCGTGCCATCGGGCCGATATGCCAGAAGCGGCGAGGCACCTGCGGCCAGTGTCCGGTGACGGGGATGCGTCCGTGGGTCGGCTTGAGGGCGATGATGCCGGTGTGGGCGGATGGCCCCCGCACTGAGATCGCCACGTCGCTACCGATGCCGACCGGCGACATACCGGCGGCGATGGCAGCTGACTCGCCTCCGCTCGACCCGCCGGGGGTACGCGTGAGGTCCCACGGATTATTGGTGCGTCCGGTCAGCGAGTTGTCGGTCTCGGTCCAGAAGGCGAACTCCGGAAGATTTGTCTTCGCCAGAAGGATGGCCCCGGCGCTCCTGAGCCGTGCGACGCTGGTTGCGTCCGTTTGCGGGACCCGACCCGCGAACACGTGCGAGCCAAGCTGCGTCGGTACGTCGGCGGTATCGAGGGAGTCCTTGACGGTGAACGGGACGCCATGGAGCGGCCCGAGCTCGGCGCCGGCCATGACCGCGATCTCTGCAGCCTTTGCGGCGGCGAGAGCCTGTTCGGCGGCCAGGGTGACGACGGCGTTCAGGCGGGGGTTGACCGCCGCGATGCGAGCCAGGTGCGCGTCGACCACTTCCACGGGAGAGACCCGGCGCGACCGCACGAGGGCAGCCAACGCTGTGGCATCCGCGCTGATGAGGTCATGAGCATCCATGCCGACTTCCAACGAGAGCGGTCCGTCGACCGCAATTGGATCTATCTGCCACTTGATAGATAGAATGGCGTACTCAAATGCGTCGTCAACCCCTATCTATCACTTGGTCAGCTGGATTTGACGGTAACGATGGACAGGCGAGAGGCAATCCTGGCTGCTGCGCGCGCGACCGCGCAGGCCCACGGCTACGTAGGCTTGAACTTCCGCGACATTGCGGCGGAGGTCGGGATAAAGAGCGCGAGCATCCATTATTACTTCCCCAGCAAGGCCGACCTCGGCGCGGCGGTCGCCAAGCGCTACTGGGAAGACTCTAAGGGCCGGCTTGAACGGCTCTGGGTGGAGACCCAGGATCCGACCGCCTGCCTCGCACGGTATCCGGCACTGTTCCGGAGAGCATTGGAGAACGACAACAGGATGTGCCTTTGCGGCTTCATGGCCGCAGAACATGACGACCTTCCGGAGCCGGTTCAGGCGGAGGTTCGCACCTTCGCCGACGTTCAGGTCACTTGGTTGGCGAAGGTCCTGGGTGCAGCCAATCCAAGCATGGAGGCTCCTGCGGTCGAGCAGCGGGCGCGGGCCATCTTCGCAGCCGTTGGTGGCGCACAGGTCGTCGCTCGATCATGTGCGGATGTCGCCGTGTACGACGACATCATCGCTGGCTACCGTGCAAGCGGCCTTCTCCCGACGAGCAGTTGAGATCCGATTTTTCGACCGGTTCGGTTCAATTTCAACGTGAGCCAGCCGGGACATGGTGCTCCCCTCGTTCTTGGTGCCGGGGGGCTACACCTCAAGCGCTCGGCTAGACGTAGGCTAGTCGGTGCGTATTGTTCTTCGATGCGGCTCTCAGATCGGCGAGGCAGCTGCGGGCCGGCCGCTTATCCAACTGGTTCGGACTGCGGCGGAGACGCCCGACGGGGCCGCCGCCGACATCATGCTGACGGTCGCTACCTGTCACAGGGTCAGGATCCTAGAGATGCAGGGCCAGTTCGCCGCGCTGAAGAAGGTCTACTCAGAGCGCTACCATCGCGAGGCATGACGATGGGCCAGACCGTCAAACGCAGGCAGAGTTCGTCGAATTCCGGGCAGGCGGCCGCTCGGTCTCGGTAAGTCGGCCCACGGCCAATCGACCTCACACGTTCTTCTCTGCGCCGCAGGCCTGATGGCATCGGCAATCGTCGGTCCTGTTACGGCCAAGCTGAAACCAACCGCGCGTGGGTTCATTGGTTGGGACAATCTATCACACGTTAAAGTGAGCACGGGGCTGGCGGGACAAGCGCCGCCTCGGGACGGGAACCCATGCGCCAATGTGATTTGCGGCACCCTGATATTTACTCGGCGACCCAAGATCCTTGCCTTCACGGGCTCGGCCACGGGTTAGAGGATGCCTATTCGACCTTGGTGGACGACAATCTGCCGGAGGACTGGAGCCGATTGATCGCTCGGCTCGCCGAGCGTGTCGATCACGTGGAACAATCCGAGGAGAACTGATGCGGAAGATCACCCACGCCGCCCCGCTGGTACTCGTGGTCGACGAAGACCAGGCCATGATGGCCGAGGCCGAGACGCTTCTGGGCGAGACGGACCTCGACGTGATCACCTGCGCCAGCGGGGAAGCAGCGGTCGAGGTGCTGCAGCGCTGCGGCGGCGACGTCGTTATGCTGCTGACCACCGCGACGCTGCAGGGCGAGGTCGACTGGCATCAGCTCGCGAAGGCGGCCGGCAGGATCCGCCCGGGCATACGCGTGGTGGTGAGCACGGATACGCCCAAGTCGTGCCGGAAGCTGGTACCGGGGGAGACGGTCTACACCCGCTGGCCTTGGTTGCCACTCGACATCCTAGTGCAGGCCCACGCGGCCCTGCAGGAGCCACAGCGGAACGCGGCCTGAGCCGCGGCGTCTACGCGGCCGGGTTGGACGGCCCGATTGGACCGAGGTTCGCCCCATCACCCAGGACGCGGCGTCCGGACATGATCCGCTGCAGGGTCTGCCTGTCAGCACCGTCGAGCCGGGCCTCGTCCTCCATGCGCCTCAGCCGCTCCACCATCAGCCCAACGGCCGCATCCTGGGCGTCGGTGTCCTCGGCCAGGGTCCGCACGAGCCAAGTGATCTGGTCGTCCGATTGATCAGTCAATCTTCACGCAGAGGTTGAGCTGAGCCGCTTAGCGGCTGGCGGCAGATAGGCATCCAGGCCAGGGAACGCAGCGGCACCGCGTGCGGCCAGATGCCCGAACCTTGGCCGGGGAACCTCAGGCCAAACACGACTCTAGGGCGCGCGGCCACCCGAGCCCGTTAGGCCAAGGGTGCAACCGACGTAGAGATCGCCGCGTACGCCGTCATGCCGCGCCGGATAGATGGCTGCCCGCCACCTCCCGGAACGAGGTGAAACGGTCCTGCACGTCGAGGAACACGCTGAGCGTGCAGCGCAAGCCGCCAGCGGCGAACTTAAGCCGAACCAAGCCGCCGAGCTCCCCGCTGACGCCGCCGGTGATCAGGCGGGTACTCCGACGTGGACATTCCTGGAATGGGCGGGGTCGTGCTCGCGGAGGAGCTTCGCCGACGCTTGCCGGTGGTCGTGACCTCAGTCACGGCCGCGTCTGCGGCCAGGACGCCTCGCACGGGTTCGACTTCTTGCACGAGCCGCACTTGGCCAAGCAAATCTCGCGCATGCCGGGCAAGGTCTCGGGGGCGCGCGGCAACGTCATCGCTTGGTAGGCGCGGCGAACGGCCAGAGGCATGAGGACGGACGCGACTTTCCCGGTCCTGGCTGAAACCTTCCTGGGCGAGCCTTCGTACAGGCCGGCATACGCCCGGCCTGGGCGTGGCGCGGGGCCCGGCTTCGGCGCCTGAAGACCCGCGCCCAACGACCATCGACCAGAGCTATTTTATTTGTATAATCAGGAACTTGCAGCGCGTTTGTCGTCTTGCCTCCCTGTGCGAAAGGGGATTCCTTCCCCGTACAGGAGACAACGGATGAAGACCACCACCATCGCTCTCGCCGCCACGGTGCTCGGCAGCCTCGCGCTCGGAGCTGGCGCCGCCTCGGCCGCCCCGATGGGCCCTAATGGCCTTCAGGCCGGCCCGGCAGGCGTCACCCAGGTCCGCATGATGCACGGCGACCGGATGATGATGAGGAAGCGCATGATGCACCGGAAGATGATGCGCCGTCACATGATGAAGAAGCGCATGATGCACCGCATGTAAGCGGGCACCTGAAACGCGGCGTACCGGCCCCGGGGTCGGACGCCGCTCTGGCGCTCTGCGCCATAAGGGTCCCGGTCGTGGAGCTTCCGGGGAATGCCATGTGCGATGAGACGCCGTGAACGCGTTCCTTTCTGGCCTAGCGGATGGATGAAGTTCTCCGTCGGTTGCGGACGCAGCACGTCGGAGCCTGCACGCGGAACGCGACCCGGGCCGAGAGCGGAACAGGGAGGCCCCAGCCGCGCCGAGGCCGCGCAGGTCATCGGCCAGGGCGACGGCGGCTCCGTCGGCGCGGCTAATGCCCCGTCATCGGCGAGGGGCCTGCGCCGCGAAGGCGCGCCACCTCGGCCTCCAACTCCCGTTCGCGCCTGCAGAGCCGCTCGACCTCTGGCTCGCTCACGGACGTGCCCCGCCCCTGGTCGAGGGCGCCGCCGGGCGGGGCATTGCGGAGATGATGGGCGGGAACGTGAACAAACCGGGCGACCGACAAGGGCGGAAGGTGGCATCCCACCCGCCGAGATAGGATCCGCGGGCTCTGGTTGCAGCGGAGACGTAGGCCATGCCCGTCCCACCACGCAATCGCGTACCGTGGCAGGGTGCGGGGGTGTCGCACCCGCCTGGCCCTCCCGGCAGGATCGGGTGCCCGTCGTTGCGGTCGCCGTCCAGGCCTTTTGCGGCCGGTCCGCTCCCAGCGGTTGCAGGTGGGTCCGCCTGCGGCACGTCGGCGGCTTGCGTGGCTGGCCGAAACCGGGCGAGACGCGCGGGGTTGTAACTTAGGCTGATATCCTGAGCACGCCGTCGACCCGGAAGCGTGGCAAGTCGGCGGAAAACGGGTCGAGAGAGAGTTCGGGTGTCGCGTCCAGACCAGTTTGTCCCAGGTCCTGCCGACCCGATGTTGCTCCAAGCGGCCGTCGAGGCGAGCGGCGAGGCCATCCTCATCACCACCGCCGACCTCGACGAGCCCGGCCCCACCATCGTCTACGCCAACCCGGCCTTCACTCGCCTCACCGGCTACGCGGCGAAGGACGCGGTCGGTCGGAGCCCTCGGTTCCTGCAGGGGCCGGGCACCGACCGCGCGGCGCTCGACCGGACCCGTGCCTCCCTGACGGCCGGAGAGGCGTTCCAGGGTGAGGCGCTCAACTATCGAGCGGACGGCTCGACCTACCGCGTAGAGTGGTTGATCACCCCGGTACGCGCCGGGGATGGCCGGATCACGCACTGGGTCTCCGCGCAGCGCGACGTGACTGAGCGCCGGTCTTTCGAGGACCGGCAGGCCCTCATGGTGCGCGAGCTGCACCACCGGGTGAAGAACACCCTGGCCACCGTGCAGGCAGTCCTCAACGCGACCATACGCTCGTCGGTGACGATGCCCGAGTTCACCCGTGCCTTCACGGGGCGGATCATGTCACTCGCCCGGACGCACGCGCTGATCACTGAGGACCAGGCGCAGGTGGCGTCGTTCGAGGGGCTGCTGCGGGCCGAGCTCGACCCCTATCGCGAAGGCGGCCGCATCTCGCTTGAGGGTCCGAACCTCATGCTACCCTCGGAACTGGCGGTGCCCGTAAGCATGGCCCTCCACGAACTGACGACCAACGCACTCCGTCACGGCGCGCTGGGCCACCCGGGTGGCCGGGTCGCGGTGACATGGAGCGTCGAGGACGGGCCCACCGGACCTGCCCTGGCCTGGGTATGGAACGAGCACGACGGACCGCCGCCGACTCTTCCGACCCGCGAGGGGTTCGGCATGCGGCTGCTGAACAAGATCTTGGCGGCGCAGACGGCCGCGGAAGTCGATGTCGCCTCAGACCCCGATGGCCTGCGGATCAACGTTCGCATCCCGCTCGTGCGGAACTGAGCCGTCGGGTGGAGAGCGGTCTCATGCCGAGGCTGCGAACGCCGTATCAAGCCGTCGCAACCGGACTTGGTAATACGGCAGCTTAGCTTAGGACGCGTTGATCGGCCCGGGCGGTTGCGGTGCCGGTGGCTCGGTCGGCGGGTCTCCCTCGGGCGGAGCCGGATCCGGCGGTGGGTCGCCGATGGGCGGAAGCGGGTCATCCCCTGGCCGCGGCGTATCGGATTGCATGGAGTCCCCCCAACTTCCTGCTCCCGTGGATGGGAGCGAAACACAACGCGCGACGTTCCCGAATGTCCCAAGCGATGGCCTCCAGCCGGAACTGGGCGACGCCGAAACGCGTGCGTCGGCCTGCGCCGCGTCGCCGCGCCGCCCGCCCCTGACCGTTGTCCGACACCGGTGCCAAAGGTACTCAACGCGGCCAGAGGGGGCCCATGGACGCAGAGAACGAGAGGCTGCGGCGGCGCGAGCGCGAGCTCGAAGACCGCGTGGCGAGGCTTGAGGCCCAACTGGGCGACGGCCTGCGCCGGCCGGGCCAGGGGCAGCGCACGTCCGCGGCCTCGGCCGACCTGCTGTTCACGGCGGCGGAGAAGACCCGCATGCCGCAGATCATCACCGACCCCAACCTGCCGGACAATCCCATCGTCTTCGCCAACCGTTCCTTCCAGAACCTGTGCGGCTACGACGCCGCTGAGCTGATCGGGCGGAATTGCCGATTCCTGCAGGGCCCGGGCACCGACCCCGCCGATGTCGCCAAGGTCCGGGACGCCATCGCGGCCCGGCGGGACGTCGTCGTCGAGATCCTGAACTACCACCGCGACGGCACGCCCTTCCGCAACGAGCTCTACGTCAGCCCGGTCTTCGATCCAGAGGGGCAACTCCGGTACTTCTTCGCGAGCCAGCTCGACATCACTCGCTTCCGGACCACCGAGGGCATCCTGGCCGAGAGCGAGGCCCGGTATCGGGCGCTGTTCGACGCCGTCGACAGCGGGTTCTGCGTGGTCGAGATGCGCTTCGACGCGGACGGTCGGGCTGTCGACTACCGCTTCATCGAGGTGAACCCGGCCTTCGCGACGCAGACGGGCCTGCACGACGCCGTTGGGCGCTGGGTGAGCGAGCTCGTGCCCGATCTCGAACGCTCGTGGTTCGATACGTACGGCGCGGTCGCCCGCACGGGAGTACCGTTGCGGTTCGAGAGCGGCGCGGTCGCGATGGGCCGCTGGTTCGACGTGCACGCCCTGCGGGTGGGCGAGCCCGAGCAGCACCGGGTCGCCATCCTGTTCAACGACATCACCGACCGCCGCCGCCTGGAGAACCATCTGGAGGCCACCGCCCAGGAGCGGGCCGACGAGCGCGACATGGTTTGGCGGGCCAGCCGCGACCTCTTCGTCGTCTGCGGCCTCGACGGCGTCTTCCGCAAGGCGAATGCCGCGTGGACCGAATTGCTGGGGTGGGACGCCGACGAGGTCGTGGGCGCCCGCTTCGACGCCCTCGTGCATCCCGATGACCTACCGGCGGCCGAGGCGGCGTTCGAGCGGGTCAGCGGCGGCCAACACCTGCAGGACGTCGACGTGCGCGTGCGGACGAGGGACGGCGGCTTCCGCTGGATGTCCTGGAACGCCATTCCGCGCGGCGACCACTTCTACGCCGCTGGCCGGGACATCACCGAGCGCCGGGCCCTGGAGGACCAGCTGCGCCAGTCGCAGAAGCTGGAGGCCGTCGGCCAGCTGACCGGGGGCGTGGCCCACGATTTCAACAACCTGCTCACGGTCATCAAGTCCTCGACCGACCTGCTGAAACGCCCGGACCTCGCCGAGGAGCGCCGGCAGCGCTACGTCGGCGCCATCTCCGAGACGGTCGACAGGGCGGCCAAGCTAACCGGCCAGCTCCTCGCCTTCGCCCGCCGGCAGGCGCTCAGGCCCGAGACCTTCGCGGTGAACCGCGCCGTGGCGGCGCTCGCCGACATGGTCGGCACGCTCACCGGCTCCCGCATCCACGTCGAACTCGACCTGCCCGACCCGGACACGCAGGATCTCCACGTCAACGCCGACCCGAGCCAGTTCGACACCGCGCTGGTGAACCTGGTCGTGAACGCCCGGGACGCGATGGACGGCGAGGGCAGCCTCAGGATTGGGCTGCGCCGCGCCACCCTCATCCCCGCGGTCCGGGCGCACCCGGCCCAGCGCGGCGACTTCATCGCCGTCTCGATCACCGACACCGGGGCGGGCATCGCGCCGGCGAACCTGGAGCGCATCTTCGAGCCGTTCTTCACGACGAAGATCGTCGGCCAGGGCACCGGCCTCGGCCTCAGCCAGGTGTTCGGCTTCGCGAAGCAGTCCGGCGGCGAGATCACGGTCGAGAGCCGGCTGGGTGCCGGGACGACCTTCACCCTCTACCTTCCGCGCGTGGCCGCCGTGCCGATCCGCAATGCGGCGCCCGAGCCGGAACCGCTGGCCGAGGGACACGGCACCTGCGTCCTCGTCGTGGAGGACAACCTCGATGTCGGCGCCTTCGCCCAGCAGGCCCTGAGCGAGCTCGGCTACAGCACGGTGTGGGCGACGGACGCGACGAAGGCGCTGGCCGAGATCGAGCGCGTGCCCTTCCGCTTCGAAGTGGTGTTCTCCGACGTGATGATGCCGGGCATGAACGGCGTCGAGCTGGCAGGCGAGATCCGGAAGCGCCGACCGGACATCCCGGTGGTGCTGACCTCAGGCTACAGCGACGTGCTGGCGGCCGAGGGTACGCACGGGTTCGACCTTCTGCGAAAGCCCTACTCGGTCGCCGACCTGTCGCGCGTTCTCCGCCGCGCCATCCAGGACGCGCGGGCTCTTCGCCGCTGAGCGGCTACTGTCTGAAGGCTGTCCGATGACGGCCTTGATGTCGGCACCCCTAGAGGAAGATGCCCCAGGTGACGTCCCCCGATCAAAGGTGGGACCTGACCGCCGGGGCTGACGCAAACTCCGCCGGGCCTACCCAGAAATCGCCGCGGCGTCCGAACCTGTTGGATCGTACCGCCGGGCCACCTTCGCGTCCTCGTCCCGGAGGACCTGCGCATCCATTGACCAACTCCCAGGACGTGATCAGGGTCACGGCCCGACCGGGGTTGGCGGTCCCACCCTCATCATCCTGACGAGCATGCCGCGGCGACGGCCTGGCCTATGGCCTCGCGGATGCGGCTCTCCAGGAATGGCCGTCCGACAAAGGGGACGTGGTCGGGCAAGTCCCCGGGGCGCGGCGTCACCTGCGCCGACACGACGACGACGGCCATGTCCGGCCGGCGACGAGTGACCTCGTGAACGAGCATCAGGCCGTCCATCGCACCCGGCATGCGCACGTCGGTGACCATCAGGGTGACCGCGCCGTCCAGCCGTTCGAGCGCCTGTGCGGCGTTGCCGGCCTCGAACACGGCGTAGCCTTCCGCTTCGAGAAGCTCGCGGACCTCCAGCCGGAAAAGCATCTCGTCCTCGACCACCAGGGCGGTCTTCGCGTTCGGGGCATCGGTCATGGCAAGCGGCAACGGCCTGTCCGACCCTTCGTTGCGCCGCACGGTCAAACGACCGCCTGGAAGTCCGCCAGCGCCGCCTCGACGGAACACACGACCCCCTCCGGACGGTATTCGAGGGACAGGTTGGCGTTGACCTGCGCCGTCAGCCCGCGCTCGATCAGCCGTGACCCGAACCCCTTTCGCGATGGCGGTACGACCGGAGGGCCGCCGCGCTCGGTCCAGACGATGCGCAGGCGCGGCGCGTCTTCCGGCCCGACCAGCGAGGCCGTCACCGCCACCGCACCGTCGGGCACCGACAGCGAGCCGTACTTGACCGCGTTCGTGGTCAATTCGTGCAGGGTCAGGGCTAGGGACAGCGCGGCCTTGCCGCCGATCTCGACGTCCGGTCCCTCGAACGCGACGCGCCGACCGGCCGATTCCTGCACGCCGACGCCCTCCCGGACCACCGCCGCCAGGGAGGCGCTCTCCGCGGCCCCCCCGAGCAGCACGTCGTGCGCCTTACCGAGCGCGACCAGCCGGCTGCCGAGGACTTCTCGCGCAGCCTCCATGTCGGTGGCGCCACGCAGGGTCGAGGCAGCGATGGCCTGCACCATCGCCAGCAGGTTCTTCATGCGGTGCGAGAGCTCTTGGTTGAGCAGCTCCTGCCGTTCCTCGGCCCGGCGGCGGACGTCGATGTCCGCGACCGCCACGACCGCGCCGACCATCTTCCCGATCTCATCGCGCATCGGCACACCGACGATCTCGATCCAGACGCGGCTGCCGTCACCGCGTTGGTACTCGCAGCGCAGCTCGGCGTGTTCGATGCCTTCCCGGATGATGCGGCTGAGTGGGTACTCGGAGGCGGCGACCAGCCGCCCGTCATCGTGGAAGGCAACCCACTCGCCGTAGCTCTCGGCGTCGGGCGAGGGCAGGACCGGGTGGCGGAAGATCTCCTCCAACCGTCGGTTGCCGCCGACGATGCGGCCTGAGGGCGCCTCGGCGAACAGGATGCCGACCGGCACGGTGTCGAGGACCGCCCGGAGCGACGCCTCGCTCGCCTGCAGCGCCTGACGCGCCCGCTTCTGTTCCGTGAGGTCGCGCGTGACGGTGCCGTAGCCGAGCTTGCGCCCGTTGGCGTCGCGCACGGGGAAGAGGTTGTACAGGACCGGGACCGCCGCACCGGTGACCACGTGCCGGAAATTGAGCTCGCCCTCCCAGAAGCTGTCCCGCTCGACCGCCGGCAGCACCTCGTCGAGGACGCGCGCGCGCTCCTCCGGCACGAAGTAGTCCACGATGGGCATCGCCCGGGCCGCGGCGAGGTCGGGCAGGCCGATGAGGCGGCGCCCGGCCTCGTTCACGAAGTCGACGCTCCCGTCGGGGGCGGCCAGGCCAATGAAGTCCTGGCTCTGCTCGACCAGGGCGGCGAGGCGGCGCGTCTCGGCATCGGCCCGGCGCTGGTCGCCGACGTCGACCAGGACGGTCACCGCGGCCTGGATCGCGCCCTCGGCATCGCGAACGGGACCGCTCGACACTTCCAGAAGGCGCACTTCGCCCGTCCCGGAATTGCGGTAGCGCATCTCCTCGCCGCGCACCGTCTCGCCCCTCCGCAGGGCGCGCAGGGTCGGGTACTCGGCAGGCTCGTACCTGCGACCGTCCGGATGCAGGGCGCCGTAGGAGACGTAGCGCGCGTCGCCCTCGGTCTGGAGCCCATGGCCGAGGATCTCCTCCGCCTTGGCGTTCAGCGACGACGGCATGCCGGCCTCGGTCCCGGCGATGGAAATGCCGACCGGGGCCTGCCGGAAGATCGCCTCCAGCAAGCCGCGCTCAAGCCCGAGGCGGCGCTCGCTCTCCCGTATGGCATCCTCGGCCCGCTTGCGCTCGGTCAGGTCGAGCATCGCGCCGATCATGCGGACGGCGCGCCCGTCCTCGCCGCGCAGCACGTGGCCGCGGTCGAGCACGTGCGCGTACGAGCCATCCGCGCGCCGGAAGCGGTACTCATCCGTCCAGGTCGTGCCGACGCCGTCGATGACCGCGTGGATCGAGGCGTCGATGCGCGCGCGGTCGTCAGGATGGATCTGCGCGACCCACCAGTCGCCGGTCGGCTCCATGGCCTCGGGGTTATGTCCGTAGGCTTCGGTGAGGGCCTCGTTCCAGAGTACCTGGTTGGAAACCAGGTCCCAGTCCCATATCGCGTCGTTGGTCGCCCGGGCCGCCAGCCTGTAGCGGTCCTGGCTTTCCTGCAGGCGGGCGGCGGCCTCCTTCTGCTCCGTCCGGTCGCGTAGGATCTTCACGAAGCCGATGGCCGCGCCGCCGTCGTCGCGCAACACCATCATCTCGCCGTTGGCCCAGAAGCGCTCGCCGTCGCGGCGCAGGTGCCAGCGCTCGTCGATGCCGGTACCCTTCTCCAGGGCCGACTGCATCTCCATGGCCGGAATACCGTCGCGCCTGTCCTCGGGCGTGAAGAACGCGTCCGCGGTCTGACCGCACATCTCCTCGGGGCGCCACCCGAGGATGCGGGTCGCGCCGGCGTTCCAGTCGGTGACCTTGCCGTCGAGGTCGAGCAGGATGATGGCGTAGTCCTGAGCGCTGTCGAATACGGCGCGGCGCCGGTACTCGGTCAGGGCTGCCGCTCGGTTGGCGGCACGCTCGCCCGCCTCGGCAAGGCCGGAGGCGACGGAGCCGGCGAGGACACCGAGAACCTGCAGGTCCTCCTCGGCGAACGCGTCCGGGCGGCTGGATTGCAGCTTCAGGACCCCGACCACGACACCGCCGCGGCGGACGGGCACCAGCATGCACGAGCGCTGGCGAAGCCGCTCGGCCAGTTCAGGCTCGACCCGGTCATCGCCCAGGACATCGGGGATGAGGAGCGGGACGCCTTCCCGGTAGCAGGCACCCGCGAGGCTACCCCGGAGCGGGACGCGAAGGCCGAGATGCGGTGCGAGGCCGTCCGTGACTGCGCGGTAGACAAGGAAATTGCCCTCGCGGATCTCGACCGTGCCGGCCTCGGCGGCGGGGACGGCGCGCATCGCGCCCGCCAGCACAGCCCGGAAGCTCTCGTCGAGGTCGCCGCCCGCCGCCGCAACGCCGGCCAGGGTCGCGGCGACAGCCTCGCCCTGGCGCCCGACGCGGTCGCGATCCGAGAGCGACCGGCGCAGCAGGAGCTGGTCCATGACCTGCCGGGCGAGCGCCTCAAGGTCCACAACCTGTTCCGGGGAGAGGCCGCCCGGGCGCGGGACGTGGTCGATCACGCACAGGCTGCCGAGCACCTGCCCCTCGGGCGTGCGAAGGGGCGCGCCGGCGTAGAAGCGCAGGCGCGGCTCGCCGGTTACCAACGGGTTGGCGCGGGTGCGCGCGTCGCGCGTCAGGTCCGGGATCTGCAGGACGCCGGGTTCGGCCAGCACGAACTTGCACACCGAGCGGTCGAGGTCTGTCTCGCAGGGCGGGAAGCCTGCGCGTGCCTTGAACCACTGGCGGTCGCGGTCGACCAGGCTGACCAGCGCGACGGGCACGGCGCAGAGGCGTCGCGCGAGGTTGACGATGTCGTCGAACCCACGCTCGGGCGGAGTGTCGAGGATGTCGAACGCGGCGAGCGCGGCGAGCCGCGCGTCCTCCTCGACCCGGGTGGGACGCGTGACCTGGTTCACGGGGTCGCGTCCTTCACGAGCGCGGACGGGGGCCGCAGCCGCTCCGGGTCGCCGACATCGACGGCGACGATGCGGCCGCCGGGCGCGTACACGGCGCCCATCACCTCCTCGAAGTGTCGCCGCACCGCGGCGTGGCACTCGCACGAGCCGGCCTCGGCCCGCTCCCGGTCCGGGAGGGTGATGCGTCCGTGGCCAATGGTGATCAGGCCGTCGCGCTGCATGCGGCCGAGCACCTCGGTCAAGTAGGCGCGGCGCACGCCGAGCATGTCGGCCAGGAGTTCGTGCGTGACCGGCAGTTCGGGGGTGCCGATCCGGTCCTGCAGGGTCAGGAGCCAGCGCAGGCAGCGCCGCTCGATGGTGTGGGCGGCATTGCAGGCGACCGACTGGAGCACCTGGGCCAGCAGGCAGTCGGCGTAGCGCACGAACAGGTCGCGGATGCCCTTCGACGCCTGCTTGGCCTCGGCCAGGCGCGCGGCGTCGATCCGGATGACCGGGCCGCCGACCTGGACGACCGCCTGCCCGAATGCCGGCAGGTAGCCGTGGCTGACGACGCCACCCATGGCGCCCTCGCGACCGACCGTTGCGGTCTCGACTGACTTCCCGTCCATGAGCGGCACGACCAGCGTGACGACGCAGTGGCGTGCGGGGAAGGTGACGTGGCTGACGTCGTCGCCGGCCCGGAACAGCACGTCGCCGCGGCGGACCTCGCGGCGCTCGGCGTGCGGCGCCAGCAGTGCGCGATCGTCGGCATCAAGGGCTTCGAGCAGCAGGTTGCCGTCGATGGCGGACGAGGGTCGGATTTTCACGGGAGATGGTCGCAGCGCTGATGGTCGGGTTGTCCAGTAGCGGACTTCCTGGCGCAAAGATGTCCGATACCTGACAACTCACGCCAAAGCGGGGGGCCGGTCGCGACATTTTTTAAAGGGAGCCGACGGCGCGGATGATGCCCGCGAACGAGCAGGCTCACGTACCAAAAGCGGTACCATGGAAGAGGTCATGGGAACCGGCATGGCACGAGCAAATTGGGTTTTCAGCCGATGCCGGGGCTGCCCGGGAGAAACGCGATGTCGACGGATATCGAGAAGCACCGTGCGCTGCTGAGCGCCCTCAGGGACGCGCAGGGCAAGGGAGACGGCTCCTTCGAGCGGGCCGTCACGGAGGCCTTCGAGCATGTGTTCGAACACCTGGGCCGCCTCAACGATCACGTCTCGCTCGGTGGTCCCGACGGTGGCGATCCCCACCTCAAGCCGGGTGAATCCCCGACCCTTCGCTAGGGTTGGAGTCGACGGGAGCTGCAAGGCGAAAGGGACCGCATGATCACGCTCTACACATGGTCGACGCCGAACGGCCGCAAGATCCCGATCATGCTGGAGGAATGCGGCCTGCCCTACACGGTGGTGCCGGTGAACATCGGCAAGGACGAGCAGTTCGCCCCCGATTTCCTGAAGGTGTCGCCCAACAACAAGATCCCCGCCATCGTCGACGACGAGGCCGAGGGCGGGCCACTCTCCGTGTTCGAGAGCGGGGCGATCCTGACCTACCTGGCCGAGAAGACCGGACGCTTCCTCGCGCCGTCCGGGCCAGCCCGCTACAAGGCCTTGGAATGGCTGCACTGGCAGATCGGCGGCCTCGGCCCGATGCTCGGCCAGCTCGGCTTCTTCGCGGTGCGCTCCGACGAGAAGGCGCCGCTGGCCATCAAGCGGTTCACCGACGAGGCCGACCGCCTGCTGCACGTGATGGACCGGCGCCTCGGCGAGGGGCCGTATTTGGCGGGGGCGGACTACTCCATCGCCGACATCGCCTGCTACGCCTGGACCCTGGCGGCCACGTCCTTCCTGAAGGAGCCGTTGGCGAACACGCTCGGTGACGTACCGAACGTGCATGCGTGGCTCGCCCGGGTCGGCGAGCGCCCGGCGGTCAAGCGCGGCATGGAGGTACCCAAGAACTGACGGCGACAGCGCCGCCCCGCAGGTGCGTCAGCCTTGTGGCCGCACGACGTACGCCTGTTGCCGAGGACCTTCGTTTGGCAGCCGGAGATCAAGCCGACTTGGGCCCGACAAGCATCACCAGAACCTTTTCTGGGTCGAAGCCCGACCTCTCATCGGCATGCCCCCGCGGGTTGCAGACCACGCGCGTGCGCCCGATCCGATAGTCGGCCGCCCGGTGCACGTGGCCATGGACCCAGAGGTCGGGGCCGCGGGCCATGATCAGCTCGGTGAGATCCGAAGCGTAGCACCAAGCAAGGTCGGCATGCGGATCCGGCAGGCTGGCGGGGTGCGGTGCATGGTGGGTCACGACGACGGTGGGGCCATCGTGGGGCTTGGCAAGCTCCGCCTCGATGCACCCTCGCGTCGCTCGGTGCATCGCGAGGATCTCGCGGGGCTCGATCCTGTTTCGGGACCGGGGACCCGTCCTGATCCGGCGGTAGTCCACCATGCCGTTGCGCCCCTCGGCGGTCCGGAAGGCATGCGTGAGGCTATACGAGCCTAGCCTGTAGTCGGTCCAGGCGGTTCCACCCACGAAACGCGTGCCTCCAATCACCACGGCGTCGTCTAGCAGCAGGTGGATGCCGAGCGCGGCGGCCAGGTCCCGCCCTCGCTCAAGCTGGTCGTAGATCGTGTAGCGGTCCTCGCCCCGGTCCCACCAGAAATCATGGTTCCCGGGCACGTAGACGACCGGGACGCCGGGCAGGCGCTCCGCAAGCCAATCGAGGGCACGCGTCAGGGGCATATGCACGTCCCCGGCGACCACGACGGCATCGAAGCCGTCGGCCGGAGCGTGGGCTGCAGGGTCCCACGCGTTCTCAAGGTGCTCAGCATGGATATCCGACCAGGCCCATAGGCGCTGAGGAGCGGTCATGGCGCGCCTCCCACGCGTCGTGCGTTCTCGGCGAGGCGCACGCGGATCTCGTCCAGGGTGACCGGTCGGAAGTCGAAGCAGTCCACCCCGACATCGGTGCTCGTCGCGGTCCCGGGCAGCGTGCCGTGAGAGTGCCCGTAGAGGTGGAGGTCCCCGCGGTGCATGCGGGGCCATACCCGACACGCGTAGTGGAACAGAAACAGTCCCACGGGCGCGCCGGTAGCGGGATCGGGGACGAACACCTGAGCGACGTCGAAGATGCCGTCCCAGGACAGGCGCGCCGAGACGCGGTCGTGGTTGCCGCGCACGAGGAAGCGACGCCGGCCGTTCAGGCGCTCGAACACCGACCGGGCATACGCTTCGCTGCAGCGGTAGCAGAAGTCGCCGAGGTGCCAGACGGTGTCCTCGGGCCCGACCGCGGCGTTCCAGGCGGCAATTAGGGCCTCGTCATGCTCCTCAACCGAGGAGAAAGGCCGGCGCGTACGCAGCCCTCCTCGGGTGAGGTTGGCGTGGCCGACGTGGCTGTCGGAAGTAAAGAGAACTTGGGGCACGGAAGCCTCTCGCGGGCGCGGAGGCTCGGCACGCGGCGGCACTCCGGGGTCAGTCGGACGAGTGCAGGCCGGTGCGTTTCATGACGAAATTTCCTTCGATGAGAGACCCTGTCCTGGCCGGGACGCGAGGGCAAGTCCCGACGCGAGTATCCACAGGGCTTGGCACGATTGCTGGTCCCATATTCGCACGCAAGCTTATTCCTGCCGCAGCAGTCGCGCCCGGGAGTTTGAACTCACAGCAACGACAAGGAACGAGGATTTAGTTCTGACGGCGATGCGCGCTGCATTTCGCTGCGTCTCCTACTGATGCGTGGCGGGAGAGCGGGGTGCTGTATCCAACCCTCTTTTTTGCAAGCTTTGCCCTGGCGACAGATGCTTCGCGACCCCAGATGCTACAGGCCGAAGCGGAGCCGCACCCATGGCGCGTGGAAAACCCGTCGTCCTGCCCTCTCGAACCTTCCCAAACCAGCTATCGGCAAGCGACCATTTCGGGTCGATGCTTAAGCGCTATAAACCCGGTGATCGGGTGTCCGACGCGGATGCCGCGGAACTGTCCGGCTTGTTCCAGAGGCATCCCGAATACGACGAACGGTCAGGCGCGGGCGTCGATCATTTCGAGGTGCAGAGCGCGGACTACGGTTCGCAATGCTTCAGGGCGGTGCGGGTGGATGGCACGTGGGCTCGGTTTTCCTACAAGAAGTGCGTCGCCCCCACGCGAGGCGACGATTCAGACGGCCCGCAGCAAGCTTAGGGTGTAGGTGCGTTCGCCAGGGCGCGCTGCACGTCGAGACGCATCAGGCCGCTGCCGAGCATAGCGTCGAGATCCTGTGCTCTCAGCCACGCAAGCGCGGTAGGCTCGTCCATGCGCTTGTCCAGCGTTTGCTCCGTGAGGAAGCTCGCCACGAAGCGCGAGATGCCCAGGCCGACGAAGCTGATCATCGTGGGATCGGAGGCCCCGACCTCCAGGAAACCGGGCAACGGCGGCAAGCTTCTCACGTAGTCAGCATGACCCGTCCGAACGAGAACGTGCTCCAAGACAGCCAGATAGCAAAGTGAAAGCCTGAAGTATCGAAACCGGATCTCCTCCTCAATATCCTTCAGGGTGTTTCTGATCGCCGGACGCAATTTCACTTCGGGGGAGCGCCGCCGATATTCTTCGACGATGTCCGGAAGCTGCTTGCCCTGCATCCACTTCAAGGCGATTGCCGCCATGCGTAGATGTAACCTGGGGACGTCCAGGCTCATGAGTTGCTCGTGGCACACGCGAAAGACCTCCGAGAGGTACTTCCAGGCATCCTCATCGCGCGGATGGCGAGGCAGGAGTTCCTCCAGGCGCGCTACGCCACCACCCTTGATCTCCGCCTCGAAGTAGTCGGCCAACCGCTGCTGGCGGAGGGGAGAAACCGTAGGCGACTTGGCCAGAACCTCGCGGGGAAGCGTGATCCGCTCGCGAGCCCTCTCCAGTGCCTCGACGAGCCGCCCCCGGTCGGCCTGGGCCACGTCACATCTGTCGAGGGTCGCGTCCAACCGCCCGGAGCCGAGGTCCGAGAGCAACCGGCCGAACGTCGCCTCGATGTCGACGACCCCCGGCCTTTCGAGCTTGGGAACGTCCGCGACGGCACATTCCACCACGTCGTCCAGCTTGCTCCCCAACGTCCGCTTGAGGGCGCTCTGGACATCGACTTCGTTCCCCTCGTCGGCCGGCTTCGTTTCCCAGTCGTCGTAATCGATCAGGAAAACGTTTCCCTGAAACTCGCGTCCGAGCCGTCCGGCGCGTCCGGCGAGGTTCCAGAATTCGGCGGTTCCCAACGGACCGGCATTGCCCTTTTTGGGCTTGCACGCGAACAGGTTGGCCGCCGGGAAATTGACGCCCTGGATCAGCGTGCTGGTCGTGACGAGGTACTTGATGTCACCATCGGCGAACGCCGCCTCCACTCCGCGGCGCACGATGGCGGGGATGCGGCCGTAGTGGAAGCCGACCCGCCTCTCCAGACATCTCACGAGATCGTACTGGTCGTGCACCGCCGCCTTGATCAGTGCGATGAGTTCCGCAATGCGCGGGCTTTCCGACGCGTCGGCGGTCGACACCTCCGTGAGCCCTAACGCGATATCCTCGGCCTCCTTGGGACCGTTGGCATAGACGATGGACGGCTTCGACTGCCCGAACCTCTCGGCGACGCGGACGAGGCGCTCCTTTATGGACGGCAGCGGCATCCCGATCTCGACCTGACCGAGTTCCTGTCTCCCATCGGCCGCCATGCGCTCGATGACCAGCTTCTGGCGCGGCGAGCGCGTCTTCACGACTATTAGGTTCTGGAGCACGGCGGGCGAGCGGGTCGACACCGATCGCAGGTCGGACAGATCGAAGATCCGGCCGAAGACCTCGGGATCCCGGATGTTGGGGCCGGCGAAAATGAACTGCGCCCCTGGCCGCTTGGCTATCAGCTGGTCCACCACGTCCTGCAGCAGTACGCCCCTGGAACCGTCCTCGATGCCCTGCGCCTCGTCCGAGATGACCACATCGGCGACGAAGCCGGGGTGGGATCCAATGATCGCCTGCAGCCGCTCCTGGGTCAGGACGTAGATCGCACGTTCCGGAAGCCGGGTCTCCGCCGGCAACGGCGTGTTCACGATCCGGAAGTCCCGGAGCTCGTCGGAGCGGCGCCACGCGGCGACCGCATCGGTGACCTGGGCGATCAGCGCACGGCTAGGGACGATGTAGCAGGCGACAGAAAGCTTCCCGCTTCGCGCCAGGCTACGCAGGTACGCTTGGAGGACGAAGGACTTGCCAGCGGAGGTCGGGGCCGACACCGAGACGTTTGCGCCACCGTCGAGCTCGCGCCAGAGATGACGCTGGAAATCCGTCAGGTCGACCGAGACGTCGCCTAGGCTGACGCGGTTGCCCTCGCGACGCACCTCCTCCGCGAGGGCAGTCAGCAGCGGCAGGCGCCGGAAGGTCTCGACGTGCGGGGACGAGCCGAGTGCCGGAAAGTTCCCGAGGCGGCTGAGCACGATGCGCAGGACGCCGGCCAGCCCAGGGAGATCCCCTCGGTCCAGGCCGGCCGCGCATGCCGCTATGCCGTATGCCGCACCCTGGCGCTCATGGCTTTCGGACAGCGCGAGGACCGTGGCGGCCTGGACGCAACGCAAAAGGTCGGCGTCGGGAACGGATAGCGTCGGATCGATCCCGAGCTCCCGCTGGAGCCACATGCCGCCCAACCCGGCTCTCTGGGCATGGAACTCGGGATGCCCCCAGATCCGGTCGCTCAGCTCCTCGATCACGCCGCCCAGCCGATCTTGTCCTGAAACCCGGCGCGGAGGTCGCCGATGGACGGCACCGGCAGGAAGAAGACGTCGAGGGCGTGATGCTCGATACCATGCGTCTTGAGATGCCCGTCGAGACGGTTGGCGCACTCGACGAGCTCGGCGCGCAAGGCGGTCTCGAATGCAGCCTCGACCTCGGACGGCTTCAGGGAGTTCATGTCTGCGAATCGTTGAAAGTCGAACGCGATCAGGATGACCGATCGGTCGATGCGCTTGTTATAATTTTCATCGTACGGATCGAGGAAAGACAGGATCGCTTTCTGACCGGCCTCTGGGAAGGCAGACAGGTCGCCGTGCTGCTCGATTAAGAACAGCTCGTGCTTCATCTTGTCGTGCTCAAGGTTCTCGGCCACGGACTTGACCGCCTCCGATATGGCCTTCGTCACGGAAGCGTAGCACTTGGATTCGCCCCAGAGCAGAGTGAGCCCTCCGGTCGCCTCGTCGAAGCTGAAGTGTATGCCGTCGGATCCGTGGACCGGCATCTGCCTGTTCGTCTTGAGGCTCATCTTCGCCACGAGTTGCGGGGCCTTGAGGACATACTCGATCAGCAGGTAGGTGATGAGTTCTCCGAACTCCCCATTGCGGTTGGTGCTCTTCTGAGCTTTCTTGAACATGTCGACCGCCTTGTTGCGCAAGGCGAGCACCTTCTCGATCTTCTTTTGGTCCGAGAGATCCTTCCAACTCGCACTCGCGTCGTTGATGGACTTCCTGGACATGCAAAACGAGATGATCTTCGTCGTGAGAAGGTCGATGAACTCCTCGACGGTAGGCGCCCCACTGCGGAAGGCCAGGTAATGACCATGCAGCGCGACACCCGAATTTGCGCTCTTGGCGGTATGCGAGAGCGTGCGGACACGGACGCCTAAGTCATCGTGCTCGCGGGTGAGCGCCGCAAGGAGACCTTTTAGCTCGGCTGGGTCGAAGGCGGCTTCGTCCAAGGCGGCCTCAGCGCTCACCGAATCAGATCGGCGCCCGGCGGCACGCCTGGCCCTTGCCGTGGACCGTCGTGGAAGGGTCAAGGGTTCTCACGTCCACCTAGCGCCAAGCTCGAATGTGCCGCTTCGATAACGACTTGAAGATGCTTGCGTTCCGGCACCGGTGGCTGTTCTGGGTCAATCATTACGGTGAGGCCCAGGGCCGAGACCCATGCCCGGACGAAGCGAAAGGAGGTTTCGAGCCGCCCTCATTTGGCGCCTTGGCTTGGCAGCTCCTTCACAGTTTTCGGTCAGCATGGGCCGTCCCACCGAGGCGCCCCATGATTGCACAACCCATCGTCGACAGGATCGCCGACAAGCTCGTCGAGGACGGCGAGCTCGTGTCGTACAGTTCTGTCCAGCGTGCCCTGAAGGGGAAACGCGGCAAGGGCGCTTCGGACAGAGACATCCAGGAGCCCCTCGCCGAGTGGAAGGCACGGCGGCGATACAAAGGGCATCTCGCCGTGCTCGACCTACCGGAGGAGATGGAGAAAGCCATCGCCAGCTTTGCCGCCTCCGCGATGAAGATCGCCGAGGCCAGGGCGCTGGCGGCGCTGCCCGTGACGTCCGGCCAAGGACCGGCCGCGAACCTCCTGGAGCAGATGCAGCGCATCGTGACGGGGCTGGAACGGCAGCTCGCGACGCTGGCAGACGAGAACCGTCAGCTGAGGAACGAGATCACCGCGTTGGCGCCTCGGCAGACGGTGGCCTTGAGCGAGGATGTCGCTCCGAACGTACAGAAACGGATTAGGAAGGGACGCGGACGCCGTACCGGCATAGCCGCGCGCATGGCGACGATTTTCTGGAACGAGGTGATGTCGAGCGTCTCGGACATCATTTACGCAGGGGGACGACCGGTCACAGCCGACGAACTGCTCCCACTGATACCCGGCGACATCCTGGAGATGGCCGCCGAGGGCTTCGAGGAACTGGATGCGACGCGGCTCGGCGAGAAGCTTGCCCAACGCATCCTGGGCAGGAAGTTCGGTCTGTTCCATGTCGGCGAGGACCACTTCGCCGTGTTTCCGATGTCGCCCGAGATCCCCAAGCCCGTCGAGGCCGCGGCGGCGGCGGCCTGAGCGTCGTCATCTCCCGTCATGGGGTCATTTGGTAGCGGATACGCGGTAGCCCTACCCGCTACCCTCCTGTCATGAGGTAGACGTCGACCACCGCTGCGGCATCACGACGGATCGGACCTTCTGCCGTAAGCCTCCGGCTTCGGTCATGGCGTTCAATCCCGAGCGACCTTCGTCACTTACCTTGTAGGCCGAGCAGGTATCGATCCACCCCAAGAGGGGGCTTCAGTTACGATCCCTGGGCATCCGCGTCGCGGACACCGACGGAGCCTTATTCGGCGGCCTCCCGGTCGCCGGCCGTAGCCAGCTCGACGGCAGGCTTGGCGCGGCTTCCCTTCCTCCGGCGGTCGAGCGCGGCGGCAGGCACGACCTGGTAGCGCGGGATCTTGTCGATCTCGGGCTTCAGAGCGCGGGGCGGGAAACGACCGTACTTCCGACCCTCAGTGTCGGCCGCATGCCCCTGGATGAAGTCCAGCTTCTGCGAGTCCATGCCCGCGGTACGGCCGACCGTCTTGAAGCGATGCCGCCAGCCATGATTCGGCTGAACGTTGGGGTCCTTTACGCCGATGGCCCGGACCCACTCGCCGATCTTCTGGCCCATCCGAACGTGAGGCGGGTTGCCAGCCGAGCCGCCCCTGGCGCGCTTGGGGCTGTAGAAGAGTGGTCCCTTCGCCCTGCCCTGGGCGAACGTGAGGAAACCCTGCTCGATCAAGTGGTCGTGGATTGGGACCGCCCGTGCGAACCCGGTCTTCGTCCCGCCCGCCTCGGGTGTGATGTGAACCACCCAGACCTTGTCGATCAGCATGACGTCTTCCTGGCGGAGCTGCGTCATTTCGTTGACCCGCGCGCCCGTGTAGGCGCACAGCCAGGGCACCCAGCGCCGAGCGTCCTTGAGTTCCGTAGAGGAGAGGTCGTTCTGTGGCGCCAGGGCGGCCGACAGGATCTTCTCCGCCTCTTCGTCCCTGAAGTCGGGCTCGCGAGCGGAGTCCTTACTCTTGGCCCTCACCGTGACCTTGGCGGCCGGGTTTTCGCCGATCTTCGACTGGTCGGACGCGAAGCCCAGCAGCGCCTTCGGCGCGGCTAGGTAGACGTCCCGGACGGTGATCGGGTCCAGGCCCGCGTCCTTGCTCAGCATCTTGTCCCGCCACCGGATCACGTCGGCCTGCGTGATGCGGCGGAGGTCGTCGACGCCGACGAAGGCGATGAACTTCTTGAGGATCGGGGTCCAGCGCTTCACGGTGGCTGGCCGGAGCTTGCTCTGGTGCTGGTAGTCCGCCCAGACGGGCTCGAACCTGACAGGCCCCACGGCCGCCATGGATGGGGGGAAGCGGTCGGCGTAGTCGTCCGGCGAGTAGTCGCCCTGGGCGTTCCTGAGGATGCTCTCGTGCGCCCGCTGGGTCGCTTCGGCCGCGGCGAGGACGATCCGTCGGCGGTCCGCCTCGGAGACAACCATCCCCTTGTCGGCAAGGAACGCATCGACCGCATCGCCGTGACGCGCCCGGATGACGGCCTCCGCCTCCGACCAGCCGGTGGCCATCCGTAAGGCTGAGGGCTTGCCGGACGTACGGCTTCGGAGGTCCTGCAGGCGACGGTCGGCGGCGGCGAGGCGGCGCCAGGTCTCGGGGGATCCCGGGTCGTCCGTGTGCTTCGCGACCTTGGCGCGGTAGATGTCCCCGGCCAGGGCCTGGACCTGCTTGCCCGTGAGGGCCTGCTGCCCCTTGCGTAGGGTCGCCCAGCGCTCGTCCAGCTTTGCGATCTCGTCGTAGTGCCGACCTTTGGCCTCGGCCGGGTCCTTCGTCCGAAGCGAGACCTTCACCTCGGTCTTGCCGACGAGCTTCACCAGGTCGGCCGGCACGCGCCTGCGGAGGTAGTAGACGCCGGATTCGTGCTTGAAGGGTCGGGGCATCGGGAGAGGCACTGTGTACCACCTGTGTGTACAACAGGCGGATCAAGAAAGCCTTACCGTGCAACGACTTCTGGAGGATCAGGCACTTAGAAGGGTGCTTGGCGGAGAGGGGGGGATTCGAACCCCCGATGCCCTTGCAGGCATGCCGCATTTCGAGTGCGGTGCGATCGACCACTCCGCCACCTCTCCACTAACGATCTCAGTAGCTTCGCGTCTCGGCCACCATCACTTAGATCGTCACTATTGGCCGTCGCTAACGCCCATCACGATGATCTCGGTGATAGCCGCGCGGTGCGGTCGAGGGGGTCATAGCGGGACTGCGATGGCAGGGCAAGAGGGACCGACGGGAAGGGTCTCGCCGTTCCGCCGCAAAGGGTCGCCGATGGAGCGCCTCACGTTCCAGGACCTGTCACCAGCAATGTAACAATATGCAACGATGATGTGGGCCGATTTCGCGCGCAGGCTCGGCATCCGCATCGTCTGTCGCGATGGCCGTCCCGCTGAACCACGCAAGGATCATGGCGAGCCTTCGATCCATCGTCCCGTGCGCGCCGTTGAAGACCATAGCCTTGAACCTGCCGACCGGGACGAAGCTCGGCAGATCACGGCCGACACGCACCACCTTCACGAGCGGATCATGATTGACGGGGCTGTGGCGCGGAAAACTCCGGCTCTGTAACATTCGTCAAGCGACCCATCATGGCGCCGCGAACCCGATTCGATCTGCCTGATAGCTCGACGGTAGCCGCGACTGAAAGCGACAGCGTGACGATCGGCTTGCGGCTCGACCGGACTCGCCGAGCCATATCACCGTCATCAGCGAAAATGCGCTGCCGACGCCGAGGGCTTTGTGCGGTGGCTTTAAAATAATGGCGGCGAAAGAGGCGCGGGTCTCGCGTCGGGTGCGATCAAACGGAACATCGCACTGCTCAAGGCTGCGATCAACGTCGCGCTGAAAAAGACAGACGAAGCTCGTCTGCCTCGAAATATATTCACGTTCACCGAGATTGCGGGCGGGGACGAGAAGCACCGTGCAGCTTGGACCGAGCAAGACATGGCGGCCGTTCGCGCCCAGATCCAAGATTTTGAAAATGACGAGCGCTTGCTGTGGATGTGGCCTGCCTCGAAGGGCATCCGCCCAATCGAAATCCACGGCCTCGACCACGAGGAGGTTGAGATCTCCGAGGACCAAAGGGAAGTCGATACCGCGAGTGCTTAGCCTCATAAGTACCGGACGCGTTATGTGGAACTGGAGGTTGGTCAGAATGTGTAGGCGAAGAAGGTTCTTCTCACTCCACAGTGGACCGCCGATTGCGGGTCGCCTTTGCCGGTAGCCTGATAGGCCCATCACTCGACTCGAGCCGTAGGCCATTTGCAGGGGGGCGGCGATCGAGCGGCGAACGGCGGGCCTCACAACTTTCGCTCAAGCACGTCCTGCAGCATGGAGCGATCCAGCGTCGGTCGGCGACCTTCCGCTTGAGCTTGCTGTTCTCGTCTTCCAGCTGCTTCAGCCGCCGGATCTCCGGCACGGCCAAGCCGACGAACGGACCGCCCGGCGGTGAAACGTCGGCTCCGACACGCCCATTTTCCGGCAGACCTCGTCTCCCGACGCACCGATCTCAGCCTGCCGCAGGGCAAAGACGATCTGCTCGTTCGTGAAGTGGTTGCGAGGCATGGCACCCGCTCTCCTTCAAGGTTCAGGAGGACCGAAAACTTGCGCTCGGCGCGGACCGGCCTGGCGGGTCAAGGTCATACGAGTGTGATACAGGAATCGAAGCCAGGACACTTCGAAGGGGGTTGGTGTTGGACCGGGCCGTCGAGCGCCGCCTTGCCGCGATCCTGCTGACAGATGTGGTCGGCTACAGCCGGATGATTTCGGAGGACGAGACGGGCACTCTGCGCCGGCTCAAGGCGCTCCGCCGCACCGTGATCGATCCGCTGGTCAGCGCCGCTCATGGCCGGATCATCAAGTCGACCGGGGACGGTGTCCTGGTCGAGTTTCACAGCTCCGTTCGCGCCGTCGGATGTGCCGTCGCCATTCAGCGCGCGGCCGCGGCGCACAATGCCGGCCTTCCCGAGAACCAAGCGATGCGCATGCGCATCGGCATCAACCTCGGCGACGTGTTCGCCGAGCCGGACGGCGACCTCTACGGCGACGGGGTGAACGTGGCCGCGCGCCTGGAACCGCTGGCCGAGCCGGGTGGGCTGTGTATCTCCCGCTCGATCCACGATCAGGTCCGGGACAAGCTGCCCTATCATTTCGAGGATCGCGGCAAGGTCGACCTCAAGAACATCGCCCGTCCGATCGGCGTCTTTGCCCTCTCGGCGGAGGCCATAGCGGCCAGTGCCGACCTCCCCGAAGACGAACCCGATCAGGCGCGCGAGGCTGTCCCCGCCGGCCGCCGCCGTCTGTGGACCGCCGCGACGGTCGGCCTGCTCAGCATCGCCGCCGCCCTCGGCCTGGGTTGGTGGATGTGGGCCGCCAGGGCTCCGACGGCCGATCATACGCTCGCGGTACAGGCCGGCCTGCCGCCTAAGCCGCTGCCGCCGCTATCGCTGGTTGTGCTGCCATTCGCGAACCTGAGCAACGATCCGGAACAGGATTTCTTCGCGGATGGCCTGACGGAAGACCTCACCACCGACGTCTCACACCTCGCCGGTAGCTTCGTCATCGCGCGCAACACTGCCTTCACCTATAAAGGCAATGCCGTCGATGTGAAGCAAATCGGGCGTGATCTCGGGGTGCTCTATGCCCTCGAAGGGAGCGTGCGGCGTACCGACGAACGGATCGTGCTGAATGCTCAGTTGATCTCTACGCAGACCGGCGCACACCTCTGGGCGGATCGTTTCGAGGGAGACCGTAGTCATCTGGGCGAAATACAATCCGATTTTGTTGCGAGATTGGCGCGTTCCTTGGACGTACAACTCTCACAAGCAGAAAGTTTTCGCATCAATAAGGAAAAATCTGAAAACCCCACGGCCGCAGATCTCAATATGCTCGGATGGGCGGCGCTCAACCGGGAAAGAACATCCAAAAACACTTTGGAAGCGCGAGGATATTTTGAGAAGAGTTTACAGGTAGATCCGGCAAGCCTGCAGGCAAAGATAGGGCTTGCGCGAGCGATTGCCCAAGCAGTCAACACACGAGTGAGTAGCAACCTGTCTATCGACCGGAATGTTGCGTTTCGACTCGCGAAAGAGGGGGTTGAGGGAGATCCGCGGAGTGCTATGGCGCATTATGTCATGGCTGAGGTATTAAGAACAACGAAAGATTTTGAACAAGGATTGCGCGAGATAGCAATCGCTGTCGATTATAATCCGAACATGGCGATTGCCCATGCGCTCGCCGGAATCACGAACCTATGGGCAGGCAGAGCCGCAGAGACATTCGCGCATGTCGAAAAATCCATACGATTGAGCCCCAAGGACCCCGCGTTGAGCATTTGGGAATATTATATTTGTCATGCACATACTCATTTGGGCCATTGGAAAGACGCCATAAAATGGTGTGAAAAATCAGTCGGGCATTCGCCCTATTTTTCGGCGTACATCGATCTTGCTGCTGCGCACGCTTGGTTGGGGAATACCCAAGCTGCAGCGGAGGCAGTGAAGGAAATTCTTCGGCTGAAGCCCGGATACACGGTACAAAACTGGGCGACTGCCGATTGGTCGGACAATCCTACCTTCCTGGCGGAATATGCCCGCATCGTCGAAGGATTGCGTCGAGCCGGCCTGCCGGAAAACTGATCGTGTTTGACTGGCTCGGTCTTCAATTGAAATCTGAGAACGAGCGCGGCCCGGGCATCCGGTTCCGGGAGCGGAGACGCTGACACACGCGTATGGAAAACGAGATCGAAGTGTTTCAGAGCAGTATCATGCCCCTCATCTTATGGTCTCGTTAACAACATAGCGCCGAGAAAATACACGCTCTGCGTGTGGGACCGCGCGGGGTCTGGGTCCTGATCCCGCGTGAGTTGGGCGATGAAGCTCCTCGACAATCTCAAGCTCCTCGCCAAACTGGCGATCCCCGCGGCCCTGCTCGTCCTTGTCTCGGCCGGCATGATCCTCCTCGCGAGGAGTAGCCTGTCGACCCTCAACGACAACACGCAGCAGATCGTCGATTTCAGCGCGCGCCGCGCGATTCTGGCTCTGCAGCTGACCGTCGCCGTGGATGAGGCGACCATTCGCGAGAAGAACCTCATCATCGAGAGGGGCGGCCCGGAGGGGCAGATGCTTCGCGAGCAGCACGTGGAAGCCGAGCGCGCGGCCCACAAGGCGGTCGACACCCTGCTGGCCCTATCGGATACGCCCGAGCGCCACGCCCAAAATCAAACATTGAAGGACCTCACGAGCCGGTTCTTCAAAACCTCGCGGGCGGCGGTCGACTTCGTCATCGAAGGGGACGTGGCTTCCGCGACGCGGGTGTCCAACACCGATGGGCGGGCCGCACGGAAGGTCCTCGTGGAGGCGGTCAATACGCGCGTCGCCGCCAACGTCGATGCCCTGGATGTGGAAAAGCGGCACGCGAGCGAGATTGCTGCCTCAGCCACCCGGACGCTCACGCTCGTCGCCGCAGCCGGTCTCTCTGCCGCCTTTGCTCTGCTCGGCCTCATCGCCGTCCTTGGAATCACACGTCCTCTTCGCAGCTTGGTTGCTGTTCTTCAGCGCATGGCCAAGGGCGAGATCGATGCGGAGATCCGCGAAGCTGCGCGCGGAGATGAGATCGGCGCCGTGGGGCGTGCCGTCGAAGGCATCAAGGCCATGGTTGCGCGGAAGGCGGCCGAGCAGGCCGAGGTCAAGCGCATCGCCGACGAAGCGGCTGCCCTGGAGCGCAGGCGGACCATGGTCGAGCTCGCCGACAGCTTCGAGCGGGCGGTCGGCGATATCGTTGGCATGGTCTCGTCCTCGGCCACGGAACTGCAGGCCACGGCCCAGCAGATGACGTCGAGCGCCAACGAGACCGCCAGCCAGTCGACCACGGTGGCTGCCGCTGCTGAGGAGGCCGCATCCAACGTCAGCACGGTGGCGGCCGCCGCTGAGGAACTCGGCTCGTCCGTCCAGGAGATCGGCCGACAGGTCAGCGCCTCGGCCGGCATGGCGCAGGTCGCGGTGGGGGAGGCCGACCAGAGCGCGGCGCTCGTTCAGGATCTGAGCGGAGCCGTGGCCAAGATCGGTGACGTCGTGAGCCTGATCTCCTCGATCGCCGGGCAGACCAACCTGCTCGCGCTGAACGCCACGATCGAGGCGGCGCGCGCCGGCGAGGCGGGCCGCGGCTTCGCGGTGGTGGCCAGCGAGGTCAAGGAGCTTGCCACCCAGACCGCCCGAGCGACCGGGGAGATTTCCGCTCAGATCGGCCGGATCCAGGGCTCCACGGATCAGGCCGTGCAGGCGATCGGCGCGATCACGGCGCGCATCCGCGAGATCTCCGGTGTCTCGACGACCATCGCGGCGGCGGTGGAGGAGCAGGGTGCGGCAACCCAGGAGATCGTGCGCAACGTCGCTCAGGCCGCGACCGGCACGACCGAGGTGACCAGCAACATCTCCGCTGTTGCCCAGGCGTCTGAGGAGACGGGGGCCGCTGCTGGACAAGTCTTGTCGGCGGCCTCCGAGCTCTCGCGGCAGTCCCAGCATCTGAGCGCGGAGGTGGCGCGCTTCCTAGGCACCGTGCGAGCCGCGTGAGAGTGGCTTGAGCCGCGTTCATTGCAGGCGCGAACGAGGCCAGCGCGTCGATAACGGGACCTGTGAGCGCGGAAGGCGCCGAGAGGTAGGCGGCATCCACCGGCGGCGTCGGTCAGGCGCCGCGCTTCGGCTGCGCTGCCAGCCGGTCGCTGTTTCGGGCCGGCGAACCGGCCGAAGCGGACACGCCGAAGGGCACGCCGTGCCGTGGCCCGAGCGCGCCGCCCGCCATGCGTGCTGCCTCGGCTCTCTCCGCGTCGGCGAGCGCCGTTTCGGCGACGGTGGCGATGGCGCTGAGCTATCGCGATCTCGCCGCCGACGTCGGCATCAGGGCCGCGAGCATCGACCACCACTTCGTCGGCAAGGCGGATCGCGGCGCGGCCATCGCGCGGCGCTCCTGGGAGGACATCGCCGTCGAACGCGACGCCCGGCCCGAGGAGGCAGGCGACCCGCTCGAAGGCCTGCGGCTCCGCCCCAGCACCGTCCGACGCTCGCTTGAGGACGCGAACAGCTCCGCGCGATGGTCGATCAGGCCCCCGGATTCGGCTGATCTGCGTCAGGGCCCGGCGGCCCGGAACGTGGTTGCTGACCACGACGAGGGGACAGCCGAACGCCGGAATCGTCCGATGCTTCATGGTCAAGGCACAGCCGACCCGAGCGGCACGCCCGGATTCCGGCGCATGTTCGCCCCGGGTAATCTGACGGTCGGCGTCTTCTTCCCCATTGAGGCCTTCCAGCGCGACCAGCCGACCATGCGCGATCAGGAGCGCCTCGCGGTGCGAGCGGAGGAACTCGGCTACGCAGCGCTCTGGGTCCGCGACGTGCCCCTGCGCGACCCGAATTTCGGCGACGTCGGGCAGGTCTACGACCCGTGGGTCTGGCTCGGGTGGATCGCCGCGCAGACGCGCACGATCGCCCTGGCGACGGGGTCGATCGTCCTTCCCCTGCGCCACCCGATCCATACCGCCAAGGCCGCCGCCTCCGTCGACCGTTTGTCGGGGGGCCGTTTCGTCATCGGGGTGGCCTCGGGTGATCGGCCGATCGAATTCCCGGCTTTCGGCGTCCCCGCCGAGGAGCGCGACGCCTTGTTCCGCGAGAGCCTCGGCGTCATCCGAAGGACGCTCGAAGAGGGGTTCCCCACCCTGCGCTCGCGCTTCGGAGAGATGCTCGGCACCGTCGACCTCGTGCCGAAGCCGCTCGGGCGGCTGCCGATCCTCATCACCGGATCGAGCCGGCAGAGCCTGGAGTGGATCGCCGAGCATGCGGACGGCTGGATCACCTACCCGCGCCCGCTCGAGCGCCAAGCTGAACTCGCGGCCCGGTGGCGGGCCACCACCGAAACGGCGGCGCCCGGGACGTTCAAGCCCTTCGCCCAATCCCTCTACGTCGATCTGCACAGCGATCCGGATCACCCGCCGCAACCCATTCACCTCGGGTTCCGCAGCGGTCGCAAGGCCTTGCTGGACTTTCTGATCGCGCTCCGCGCGATCGGCGTCCACCACGTGATCCTGAACCTCAAATACGGCACCCGCAGCGCGGGCGAGGTGCTCGACGAGATCGGCCTCGCGGTGTTGCCGCAGCTGAAGGTTTAGCCCGCGTCGCGCATCAGACCGCCGGTCATGCGCCGGAGGGCGCCGGGTTCGAGGAGGGTGACGGAGCGTCCGCGCGTGGCGATCAGCCCGTCACGGCGCAAGGCGGTGAACGTCCGGCTCACGGTTTCGCTTGAGAGGCCGAGATAGTCCCCGATATCGGTGCGCGACATCGGCAACGCGATCGATCGACCGGCGGAAACCCGGTCCATCAGGTCGATCAGGAAATACACGAGCTTCTGCGTGGCGCTGGCGCGGCCGAGCGCCGAAAGATCCTGGGCGCGCTCGGTCATCCGCAGCAGCCAGAGCAGGAGCTCGTTGGCGATCTGCGAATCTGACGCCGCGAGCGCGTTCAGCCGAGAGCGGGAACAGCGTATGGCCCGCGCGGCGCTGACCGCCTCGGCCGACGAGGCATGCAGCGCGGCGCGCTCCAGCCCGAAGAACTCGCCGGCGAGATGGAAGCCGCGCACGACCCGATTGCCGTCGCGACCGAGTTTGATCGTGCGGACCAGGCCGGCAACCACCCAGTAGACGGAATCCCCGACATCGCCTTCGGCGTAGAGGGTCGTGCCGGGCGAGAAATGCTCGACCCGTCCCAGGGCGGTGATGCGCGCCAGCGCGAGTTCGCCGGCGGCCCGGGCCGAAGCAGGGGGCCAGTGAATGTGCGGGCCGGGAGCGGGCACGACGTGACCATAGGGCAGCATGACGCTCCTCACTCGCGAGATCGCGAAGATCGGACATCGCCGCAGGTCGCACCATTCGGACGGTGCCTAGGGAGTATCCCGGGTTTGGCGCCCCATTCTGCGGCTCGGCGGCTTCCGGAGGATCGGCAGGGATAGCGCGTAGGAGAGCCGGCGCGGATGCGTCAGGCGCGGCCCGATTTCCGCCACCGGAACTGACGTGCGTCAGTGCCGAGATACCCGGCGGCGGCGTCATATGGGCCGTGGCCGCACCGCAGGCTGTCCGGGAGAGTCGGGATGGGACAGGTCTTAGCGCCGGGGGCGGCGGCGCCCGATTTCACGCTCCACGTCACGCCGGACCAGACGCTCTCGCTCGGCGATCTGCGCGGACGGCCCGTTGTTCTGGCGTTCTATCCCGCGGACTGGAGCCCCGTATGCGGGGATCAGATGGCGGTCTACAATCAGGTCTTGCCGGAATTTCGGAAGCACGACGCCGAGATCGTCGGAATCTCGGTCGATGGGGCCTGGTGCCATCAGGCCTTCGCCGAGACGCGCCATCTCCATTTCCCCCTGCTCGCGGACTTCGAGCCCAAGGGCGCGGTCGCCCGGCAATACGGGGCCTACCGCGACGGCGACGGTGTCTGCGAGCGGGCGCTGTTCGTCCTGGATCGCGAGGGTCTCGTGTTCTGGAGCTACCGCTCCCCGATCGCCGTCAACCCCGGCGCGGACGGCATCCTCGATGCGCTGGATCGGCTCGGAAACCAAGAGGCAAGCCATGGCCGAACTCAGAGTGCCGGTTTCGGCGGCTGACCATGTCCGGGGCGGTGCCGACGGGCGCGTGGTGCTCGTCGAGTACGGCGATTACGAGTGCCCCTATTGCCGCCTCGCGCATGTCGAGGTCCTGCAGCTCGGCAGGCACTTCGGCGACGACCTCACCTACGTGTTCCGGCATTTCCCCCTCACCGAAATCCACCCGCTCGCGGAGCCGGCTGCGGAGAGCGCCGAGTTCGCCGGCACCCAGGGTCGGTTCTGGGACATGCACGACGAGATCTACGCGCATCAGGATCAGTTGAGCCTGCGGTTCCTTTTGGGCGTCGCCCGGGCCCTCGGCCTGCCGGAGCGCGAGTTCGAGTTCGCCCTCGAGGCGAAGACCTATGCCCCGAAGATCGAGCAGCACTTCCTGAGCGGCGTTCGGAGTGGCGTCAACGGGACGCCGACCTTCTTCATCAACGGCCGTCGGCATGACGGTCCCTTCGACTACCGGCATCTGGCGAATGCCATCCAGTCGGTGCGGTCCAGGCCTTAGCGCGCGGTGCGGGCGGTCGGCCCCCCGCGGCCCACCGCAACGCCCGTCGATCCGGCCTCGATCTCGATCGATCTGCAAGGCGCGGACAGGAAGGAGCATCTCCCATGGCCAAGGCGATCGGCATTGATCTCGGCACGACGAATTCCTGCGTCGCCGTGATGGACGGCAGCAAGGCCAATGTCATTGAGAACGCCGAGGGCGGTCGCACGACCCCGTCGGTGGTGGCCTTCACGGAGTCCGGCGAAGTTCTGGTCGGGCAGCCAGCCAAGCGGCAGATGATCACGAATCCGGAAAACACCGTCTTCGCCATCAAGCGGCTGATCGGGCGCCGGTACGACGACCCGATCACCAAGAAAGATATCGGGATGGTGCCCTACAGGATCGTATCCGGGCGGAACGGCGACGCCTGGGTCGAGATCAAGGGCAAGACGTACAGCCCGAGCCAGATCTCGGCCTATATCCTGCAGCGCATGCGGGAGACCGCCGAGCTGAAGCTCGGTCAGTCCGTGACGCAGGCCGTCATCACGGTGCCCGCCTATTTCAACGACGCCCAGCGTCAGGCCACCAAGGATGCCGGCAAGATCGCGGGCCTCGAGGTGCTGCGCATCATCAACGAGCCGACCGCCGCCGCGCTCGCCTACGGCCTCGACAAGAAGGGCGGCGGCCGGGTGGCGGTCTACGACCTCGGCGGCGGCACCTTCGACGTCTCGATCCTGGAGATCGGCGACGGCGTGTTCGAGGTGAAGTCCACCAACGGCGACACCTTCCTGGGCGGCGAGGATTTCGACAACCGGGTGGTCGAATACCTCGCGGCCGAGTTCAGGCGCGAGCAGGGCATCGACCTGACCAAGGACAAGCTCGCGCTCCAGCGCCTGAAGGATGCCGCCGAGAAGGCGAAGATCGAGCTGTCCTCGGCCACCCAGACCGAGGTCAACCTGCCCTTCATCACGGCCGATCAGAGCGGGCCGAAGCATCTGAATATCAAGCTCTCCCGCGCCAAGCTCGAAGCCCTCGTCGACGACCTGATCAAGCGCACGATCGGGCCGTGCGAGGCCGCGCTCAAGGATGCCGGGCTGCAACCGTCCGACATCGCGGAGGTCGTTCTCGTCGGCGGCCAGACGCGGATGCCGAAGGTGCAGGAGGTGGTCCAGACCCTGTTCGGGCGCGAGCCCCATCGGGGCGTCAATCCCGACGAGGTCGTGGCCATCGGTGCCGCGATCCAGGCGGGCGTGCTCCAGGGCGACGTGAAGGACGTGCTGCTCCTCGACGTCACCCCGCTCTCGCTCGGCCTCGAAACGCTCGGCGGCGTGATGACCAAGCTGATCGAGCGCAACACCACCATTCCGACCAAGCGCAGCCAGACCTTCTCGACGGCCGAGGACAACCAGAGCGCCGTCACGGTCCGGGTCTTCCAGGGCGAGCGCGAGATGGCGGCCGACAACAAGATGCTCGGCCAGTTCGACCTCGTCGGCATCCCGCCGGCGCCCCGCGGCACGCCGCAGATCGAGGTGACCTTCGACATCGACGCCAACGGCATCGTCAACGTGACGGCCAAGGACAAGGCCAGCGGCAAGGAACAGCAGATCCGCATCCAGGCCTCCGGCGGCCTGGACCAGAGCGAGATCGAGCGCATGGTGCGGGAAGCCGAGGCCCATGCGGAGGAGGACAGGCGCCGCCGGGAACTCGCCGATGCCCGCAACCAGGCCGATGCCGCGATCTACACCGCCGAGCGCAGTCAGCAGGAGGCGGGTGAGCGCGTGCCGGGCGATCTGAAGAGCGAGTTGCAACAGGCCATCGCGGCTCTGCGCGAGGCGATCGGCGGCGAGGCCGTCGACCGCATCAGGCAGGCGACCGAGCGCCTGTCGCAGCTGGCGCAGCGGCTGGCCCAGGTCATCAGCGCGCCGCCCGCAGGACACGAGGCCGGCGCAGGCGGCGGCGAGAGCGGCCCGCAGTCGGAGGTGGTCGACGCGGAATTCGAGGAGCACGGCCGGCAGGACCAGGGCGCGCATTAGAGCCGGCCCGGCTCCGCGTCGCCGGTTCGGCGCGCGCCGAGCCGGCATCCGCCGCGCCGTCAGCATCCATCATCCGGGGTGAGCGATGCAGATCGACACGTACACCGATCATCTCAAGGGCGCGATCCAGGCCGCCCAGAGCCTGGCCCAGCGCAATGGCCATCAGCGGCTCACGCCGCTCCACCTCCTGAAGGCGCTGCTCGACGACGCGGACGGCCTGGCGAAGTCGTTGATCCAGTCCGCGGGCGGCCGCCCCGAGGCGCTCGCGTCGGAACTGGACAGCGAGCTGGCGAAGCTTCCGAGCGTCGGGGGCTCCGGTGCCGGCCAGATCTTCATGGCGCCCGAAACCGCGCGCCTGTTCGACCAGGCCGAGGAGCGGGCGCGGGCGGCCGGGGACAGCTTCGTCACGGTCGAAACCCTGCTTCTGGCCCTGGCCGAGACCCCGGACGGGCCGGGCGCGCTCCTCCGGGAGGCGGGCGTGACGCCGGACGCCCTCAAGGGCGCCATCGCGGAATTGCGGAAGGGGCGCCGGGCCGACAGCGCGTCGGCCGAGGACGGCTACGAGGCCTTGCGGAAATACACGCGCGATTTCACGGAGGATGCCCGCCAGGGCAAGCTCGATCCGGTGATCGGACGCGACGGGGAGATCCGGCGCACCGTCGAGGTTCTCTCGCGCCGGACGAAGAACAATCCCGTGCTGATCGGCGAGCCGGGCGTCGGCAAGACCGCGATCGTCGAAGGGCTCGCCCAGCGCATGGTCAACGGCGACGTCCCCGACACCCTGAAGGATCGCCGTCTCCTGTCCCTCGATCTCGGGTCTCTCCTGGCCGGCGCGAAGTACCGGGGCGAGTTCGAGGAGCGGTTGAAGGCCGTCCTGCAGGAGGTCTCGGCCTCGGCCGACGTCATCCTGTTCATCGACGAGCTGCATACCCTCGTCGGGGCCGGGAAGGCCGAGGGGGCGATGGATGCCTCCAACATGCTGAAGCCGGCCCTGGCCCGGGGCGAGCTGCACTGCATCGGCGCGACCACCCTGGATGAGTATCGCAAGAACATCGAGAAGGACGCCGCGCTCGCCCGCCGTTTCCAGCCGGTGTTCGTGGGCGAGCCCTCCGTCGAGGAGACGATCTCCATCCTGCGCGGCCTGAAGGAGAAGTACGAGCTCCATCACGGCGTGCGGATCACCGACAGCGCGATCGTCGCGGCCGCCACGCTGTCCCACCGCTACATCGCCGACCGGTTCCTGCCCGACAAGGCGATCGACCTCGTCGACGAGGCCGCGAGCCGGCTCCGGATCGCCGCGGAGTCGAAGCCCCGGGAGCTCGACGAGATCGACCGCCGCGTGATCCAGCTCAAGATCGAGCGGGAGGCCCTGAAGAAGGAGACGGATCCGGCCGCCCGGGAGCGTCTGAAGCGGGTCGAGGACGAGCTCGCGACCCTGGAGGCGCAGCAATCCGAGCTGACGGCGCAATGGCAGGCCGAGAAGGCGAAGCTCGGAGAGACCAAGCAGCTGAAGGAACAGGCCGAGCAGGCCAGGATCGAACTCGAGCAGGTGGAGCGGCGGGGCGACCTGACCCGCGCGGGCGAGCTGCTCTACGCGGTGATCCCGCAACTGGAGAAGCGCCTCGCGGACGCGATGCAGGCGAGCCAGAGCCGGCTGATCAAGCAGGAGGTCACGGCCGAGGACATCGCTGCCGTGGTCTCGCGCTGGACGGGCATTCCCGTCACGCGGATGCTCGAAGGCGAGCGCGACAAGCTGATGGCGATGGAGGACAAGCTGGGCCAGCGCGTGGTCGGCCAGGAACCGGCGGTGGTGGCCGTGTCCGACGCGGTCCGGCGGGCCCGTGCGGGCCTGCAGGACCCGAACCGGCCGATCGGCTCCTTCCTGTTCCTGGGGCCGACCGGCGTCGGCAAGACCGAATTGTGCAAGGCGTTGGCCGAATTCCTGTTCGACGACGACCGGGCGATGCTGCGCGTCGACATGTCCGAATTCATGGAGAAGCACGCGGTTTCACGGCTCGTCGGCGCGCCGCCCGGCTATGTCGGCTACGAGGAGGGCGGCGTCCTGACGGAGGCAATCCGGCGGCGCCCCTATCAGGTGATCCTGTTCGACGAGGTCGAGAAGGCGCACCCGGATGTCTTCAACATCCTGCTGCAGGTGCTCGACGACGGGCGGCTGACGGACGGGCAGGGCAACACGGTCGATTTCCGCAACACGATCATCGTCCTGACCTCGAACCTCGGCGCCGAGTTCCTGGCCGCCCTGATGGAGGGCCAGCCGGCCGAGGCGGCCCGCGAGCAGGTCATGGAGGTCGTGCGCCGCGCATTCCGGCCGGAGTTCCTCAACCGGCTCGACGAGATCATCCTGTTCAACCGCCTCGGCCGCAGCGACATGCGCCGGATCGTCGACATCCAGCTCGAAGGCCTGGAACGGCGGCTCGCCGAGCGCAAGATCGTCCTGCAGGTCGAGGCAGCGGCCAAGGACTGGCTCGCCAATGCCGGCTACGATCCGGTCTACGGCGCGCGGCCCCTCAAGCGGGTGATCCAGCGCCATCTCCAGAACCCGCTGGCCAAGATGCTCCTGGCGGGGGTGATCCGGGACGGCGAACCGGTTCCAGTCTCGGTCCTCAACGGCCAGCTCACGGTCAAGGGCGCGAGCCTGGCTCAGGCGGCCTGACATCCCCCGTGCCGACAGGAGTCCAGATATGGCCGAGACGCCTACGGATCCAGCGAGCGCTCCACCCGGCCCCGCCGGCCAGTCCCCGCCGCCGGAGGCCGGCGCGGCGAGCGCGGCCCCTCAACCGGAAGCGGACGCGACCGCGGCCCTGCGAGCCGAGAACGCGGCGCTTCAGGACCGCGTCCTGCGGGCCCTGGCCGAGGCCGACAACACCCGGCGTCGGGCGGCGCGCGACGTGGCGGATGAGCGGCTTTTCGCCGTGACGAGCCTCGCCCGGGCGCTTCTGCCGGTGCTGGACAACCTGCGCCGGGCCATCGTCACGTCGGAGGAGCCGCCGTCGCAGGACGCGTCGCTCGTCGAGGGGGTGCGCGCCACGGAACGTCTCCTGATCGGCGCCCTCGCGGGCGTCGGCGTGCAGCGGGTCGAGGCCCGTGGCGCCCCGTTCGACCCGGCGCGGCACGAGGCCATGATGGAGGTCGATGATCCGACGACAGCGCCCGGGACCGTTCACGACGTCCTGGAGGAGGGCTACGTCCTCCACGACCGGCTGCTCCGCCCCGCCCGGGTCACCGTGACCCGCCGCGGCATGGCCCGGGACCATCACACAGAGGCCAATCCCTAGGACATCGACCGCAACGGGTGCGGGCTTCGCCACACGACGGTGCAGGGAGAAAGCGTTGAGCGACAATCCCTATGCGATTCTCGGTGTGAAGCCCGATGCCTCCCCGGAGCAGATCCAAAAGACCTACCGCAAGCTCGCGCGCAAACTGCATCCCGACCTGAACCCGGGCAACGCGGAGGCGGAAGAGCAGTTCAAGAACGTGTCGCGCGCCTATGACCTGTTGCAGGACCCGGAGAAGCGCGCGCGGTTCGATCGGGGCGAGATCGACATCTCCGGCGTCGAGCGGCCCCGGCAGCGCTCCTATCGCGACTTCTCGGAGCCGTCCTCCGACCATGCCTATGCGAGCGACGCCGGATTTGCCGATTTCGATACCGACGACCTCCTCGCCGAGATCTTCGGACGCCGGGGCCGGTCGACTGTCCGGCGCCGGGGCGCCGATACCCGCTACCATCTCGACCTCGATTTCCTCGATGCGGTCGAAGGCGCCACCCGCTCGGTGACCCTGCCGGACGGCACGACGCTCGACGTCCGCATCCCGCCGGGCACGCGTGACGGACAGACCCTGCGCCTGCGCGGCAAGGGCGAGCCGGGTCGAAACGGCGCGCCACCCGGCGATGCGCTGATCGCGATCGGCGTCCGCCCGCACCCGGTCTTCCGGCGCGTGGGCGACGACATCCATTTCGAGCAGGGCGTTCCGCTGCACGTGGCGGTGCTCGGCGGTCGGATCGTCGTGTCACCCCCGTCCGGGCCCGTCACCCTGACGGTCCCGAAATGGAGCACATCGGGCAAAGTCCTTCGCCTCAAAGGCAAGGGCGTCCCGCGCTCGGACGGGACCGCGGGGGATGCCTACGTCACGCTGCTGATCAAGCTGCCGGAGAAGCCCGATCCCGAACTCGAACGCGCGATCGCCGCGTGGCATCGGACTGAGTGAAGAGGGGACGGTATGGACGCGCGCGAATTCGAGGCTCGGTCGGACCTGCCCCCCGACACGCTGGAGATCTGGCTCGACAGCGGCTGGCTCCGACCGGCGTCCCGGGAGGGCGTCCGGTACTACGTCGAGATCGATGTGGCCAGGGCCCAATTGATCCGGGATCTGCAGGCTGATCTCGGGATCAACGACGACGGCATCGCGGTCGTGCTCGACCTCATCGATCAGGTCGGCGGCTTGCGGCATGTGCTGCGGGCGATCGTCCGGGCCCTGCAGGCGCAGCCCGACCTCGTCCGCCGGCAGATCGTCGAGGCCTGCGCGAAGGGCCGATCCTGATGCCGAACTGACCGGCGTCAGGGCCGCTCTGCGGCTGACCGGCTAATCCAACGCGCGCCCGCCACCTCGACCGAGGCTGCGAGCCGGACCGGATTCGGACCGGCGGTCGCGTCCGCGGTCTCTGGGATACCTCGGAAGGAACAGGCACATGGCCAAGCTCGGACTTCTCGTCATCCTGAACGCCAAGCCCGGACAGGAAGCGGCCGTCGAGGCGTTTCTGAGGGACAGCCGGCCCATCGTGCAGGACGAGCCGGGAACCATCGCTTGGTTCGGCCTCCGGTTCGGCCCATCCACCTTCGGGATCTTCGATGCGTTTCCCGACGAAGCGGGACGGGAAGCCCACCTCTCTGGCCGCGTGGCGGCGGCCCTGATGGAGCGAGCGCCCGATCTGTTCACCTCGGCCCCACAGATCGAAAAGCTCGACGTGCTCGCAGCGAAGCTGCCCTGAGACGCGGATCGGAGTTTTCAGCAGGGCTTGCCCGGAAGATCCGTCAGCGACCGGCCGCTGAGGTGCCGGCGGACGCCGCTCTGCGTCCGCGCGCGCGGGACGCAACCACCGAAGGAGACGTCGCAATGGCGCGCGTGGTCAGATTTCATCGCACCGGTGGACCGGAGGTGCTGCAGGTCGACGATCTCGCGGTCGGTGAACCGCAGCGCGGCGAGATGCGCGTCCGCATCGAGGCGATCGGTCTCAACCGCGCCGAGGCGATGTTCCGGTCGGGCGCCTATCTCGAAGCGCCGCGCCTGCCCGCGCGCCTCGGCTACGAAGCCTCCGCGACGATCGAGGCCCTGGGCGAGGGCGTCGACGGCTTCGCGCCGGGCGATGCCGTCAGTGTCATTCCGGCCTTTTCCATGAACGATTACGGCGTCTACGCCGACACGGCCCTCGTGCCGGACTACGGCGTCGTCCAGCGCCCGGCCGGCCTCTCGGCGATCGAGGCGGCGGCGGTCTGGATGGCCTACCTCACGGCCTGGGGTGCGCTCATCGATATCGGTCATCTCGGCCGGGGCGACGCGGTCATCATTCCGGCGGCGTCCTCGAGCGTCGGTCTCGCGGCGATCCAGATCGCGCGGAGCGTCGGCGCGATCCCGATCGCGACGACCCGGACGCGTTCCAAGGCGGCGGCGCTGGCAGAGGCCGGCGCCGCGCAGGTTGTCGTCACGTCCGAGCAGAACCTCGTCGCCGAGGTCAGCCGCGCGACCGGAGGCAAGGGCGCGCGCCTGGTGTTCGACCCGGTGGCGGGGCCCGAGGTCGAGACGCTCGCCCAGGCGATGAGCCACCGCGGCGTCCTCCTCGTCTACGGCGCCCTGTCGAGCGCACCCACCCCGTTCCCGGTCATCGCAGCGATGCAGAAGGCTCTCACGCTGCGGGGCTACACCCTGTTCGAGTTCATCCGGGACCCGGAACGACTGGCCCGCGCCTCGGCCTTCATCGACGATGGACTGGCCAGCGGGAGCCTCAAGCCGACGATCGCGAAGACTTTCCCGCTCGACGCGATCGTCGACGCGCATGCCTACATGGAATCGAACGCACAGTTCGGGAAGATCGTCGTCACCGTCTCGCCCTGACATCACGGTCCTCGACGGGCGCGGCCGAGGATGGCGAACGCCCGCGGCCCGATGTCGGCCGTCGCAAGGCGATCGTGTCCCAGGTTATAGTTGGTCTTCTCAAGAGGGACTAAGGAACAGGTTCTTCGGCGGAGCGTCCGCAGATCGCATGCGCGCCGCCCCTCGGCACACATCATTGGCCGCTCGACATGCCGTGAAAGATCATGGGCCATCTATCGGACACCGCGTCACAAGGCCCGGATGGCGCCCACGCATTCGGCAGTCTGGTCGAGCATACGGTGTGGCTTTCCGCCCAGAAGGAAGCCTTTCAGACCGCCATCAACGGCGCGCCGCTGGCCGAGTCCCTGGGCATCCTCGTGGACACGGCCTGCTCCCCGTCCGGCGGCGACCTTCGCGCCGCCTTCTACCTGACCGATCCGGGCGGCACCGGGCTGCAGCACGTCATCGGCATGCCCGAGCCCTATGCCCTGGCCGTCGTGAGCGGCATCACGATCGGGCCGGACTCGCTCGCGTGCGGTCTGGCGGTCTTCACCGGCCAGCCGGTCATCACCGTCGACGTGCGGACGGACCCACGCTGGCAGCCCTGGCTCTGGTTGGCCGAAGAGCACGGATTCCGGGCCGTCTGGTCGTTCCCGACACAAACCGCAACGGGGCGGGTCGTCGGCACCTTCGCCGTGTACTTCCGCGAGCCCCGTGAGCCCACGCCCCGCGATCACGACTTCGCCACCGCCCTGACCCAAACCGCGGCGATCATCATCGCGCAGCATTGGCACGCCGCGGACCTGATCGAACGGCGCATCGCGGAGGTGGCGCTGCGCGCGAGCGAGGAGCGCTTCCGGGCCGTGGCCGAGCAAGCCGAGGCCGGCATCGTCATCATCGATACCGCCCATCGGATCAGCTTCGTCAACGATCGCTACTGCGAGATACTGGGGCGGACGCGCGATGATCTGCTCGGCCGCACCGTGCAGGAGCTGACCCATCCGGACGACTGGGCGTTCAACGAACCCCTCTACCAGCGCGCCATGACAGACGGCGCATCCTTCACCATCGAGAAGCGCTACCTGCGTCCGGAGGGTGCGGCCGTGTGGGTGCGCAACGTCGTCAGCGCCCTTCGCGATGGGACGGGTGCCATCGTCGGTGGCCTTGCGGTCTCGATCGACGTCACCGAACGCCATCAGGCCGAGGCGGCCCTGCGCGAGAGCGAGGAGCGCTTCCGGCGCTTCGCCGAGCATTCGGCCAACGTGCTCTGGCTCGCCGATCTGGAGAGCGGCGGACTCGACTACCTCAGCCCGGCTTTCACGCATGTCTGGGGTATGCCTCCCGAAGACATGCCGGATATCGCGAGCTGGCTCCTGAACGTTCACCCCGAGGACCGCGACGCCGCCGCGCAGGCGATCGCGCGCGTCGGCTGTGGCGAGACACTCGTGCTGGAGTACCGCATCCAGCGCGCCTCGGACCACGCGGTGCGCCGCATCCGCGATACCTTCTTCCCGATCCCCGGCCTCGACGGGCGGATCCGGTCTGCGGGTGGGATCGCGCAGGACGTCACCGGCGACACGGGCCTGCGCGCCTACGTGGTCGCGGCCGGGGATGACGCCCGGTGTGGGCTCGTCGGCACGCTGCAGGCCGCCGGGTACCAGGCGCAGGCTTTCGCGAGCGATCAGGCCTTCCTCAAGATGGCGGGTTCGCTGATACCGGGCTGCGTCGTCCTCAGCCTGGGCGATGCCGGCGGCCTCTCTGTCGTGAGCGAGTTGAAGGCGGCACGCACGCATCTGCCCGTCGTGGCGATCGGCGTGAGCGGGACCGATGTCGGCTTCGGGGTCCGCGTGATGAAGGCGGGTGCGGTCGATTACCTTGAAGCCCCCTGGACGCCGGAGGCTCTGCTGTTCGCGGTGAGAACAGCGCTCGCCGAACTCCACGCCGAAGCGGATCGCGTGCGCGGGGGCGACGACGCCCGCAACCGGATCGGAGCGCTGTCCGGGCGCGAGCGCGAGGTGCTGGAGGGTTTGCTTGCGGGCGGGACCAACAAGACCATCGCCCGGACGCTGGGCTTGAGCCCGCGCACCGTGGAGATCCACCGTGCCCGCGTCATGGAAGCGCTCGGTGCCCGTACGCTGCCCGAGGCCGTTCTCATCGCGACCGCCGCTGACGTGCGTCCCACCCCGCACGACGGCCACTAGGTCGAAGCCCGGCGCGTGAACGGGATAGGGGCCGCTTTCGGCCACTCGGCCGGCCCCGGCCGCTGCCGAGATCCGGACCTCCTCGATCCAACCCGTGTCGGCTGGTGCCGGTGGGCGGTGCATCCCCGGAAGAGGTCCACATTGCCCACAGAGGAACACCCTGGGCCTCAACCGGATAGGGTGACGACCGACAGCATGGACTCCGCTCGCCTGGCAGACAGCTTCAGGTCAGGAGAGCGCGATGCGAGCCGTCGTCTATAACGGCCCCCGCGACGTCGCCGTGCAGGACGTGCCCGACGCGCGGATCGAGCGGCCGACCGACGTGCCGGTGCGGATCACGAGCACCATCTGTGGTCCCGAAGCCGACGGCACGGGCTTCGAGAGTCGGTCGCTTGATGCGCGAGGCAAGCTGAGAACGACGAGGGGAGGCTTCCATGAGCGATCAGGCGATCAAAGACGCTCTCGACCTGCATTGGGCCGCCTCCGATGCTGACGATTTCGAGGCAGAGCACCGGATCTATCGTGACGACGCCGTGCTTGAATATCCTCAATCCGGCGAGCGCATCACCGGGCGGCGCAACATCCAGGCATCTCGTACGGCGCAACCCAACAGGAAACGGTTTGCCGTGCGACGGATTGTCGGCTCTGGTGATCTGTGGGTGACGGAGTACCTGCTCACGTATGACGGAAAGCCGTCCTATACGGTGAGCATCATGGAGTTCCGGGACGGGCAAGTCGTTCGAGAAACGCAATATTTCGGCGATCCATTCGCCCCGGGAGACTCACGTTCGCAATGGGTTGAGCCAATGGGCTGACTTCGCGCTTCGGACGGGCTGCGGGACCTGCCGAGCGGCAAGGGTCCGCCGTCTGGATCGGCCGCCTGCACCCGTCGGCTACCCGGATCCGGCCGTTCGGCTACCCTTGGCCGCGACCATGCAGTAGCCTCGCAACTGGCCCGGTTCAAAATACCGGCCCGGTCAACGGGCCGGGAAGCCTGCTGCCGCACTGTGCGGCCACCGCTCGACGGAGATGTCTCGTGAGTCACGATGAGGATCGGACCGCCCTGGTGACCGGGGCGGCACGCGGCATCGGTCTCGCCACGGCGGAACGCTTTCTCGCGGACGGATGGCGTGTGGCCCTCCTCGACATCGACGGCACTGCCGTCGAGGCGGCCGCCGCACGGCTCGACCGGTCCGAGCGTGTTCTCGCCGTGACGGCGGACGTCTCGGACCCGCACGCGGTGGCCTCGGCGGTGGCAACGATCACGGACCGGTTCGGACGCCTGGACGCCCTGATTAACAATGCCGGCATTGCGGTCTTCAAGCCGCTGACGGAGACGACCTTCGCGGATTGGTCGCGGGTGCTCGCCGTCAATCTGTCGGGACCATTCCTCTGTACCCAGGCGGCAATTCCGCTCCTGGCGCGGCGGGGCGGCGCGATCGTGAACATCACGTCGATCTCCGGCCTGCGCGCCTCGACGTTGCGGACGGCCTACGGGACCAGCAAGGCCGCGCTCGCCCATCTCACCAAGCAGCAAGCTGTCGAGTTGGCGCAATTCGGGATCCGCGTGAACGCGGTCGCCCCGGGTCCGGTCGACACCGCCATGGCCAAGGCGGTCCACAGCGCCGAGATCCGGGCGGATTACCACGACGCCGTGCCGCTCGGGCGCTACGGCCTGGAGACGGAGCTTGCGAACGCCATCGTCTATCTCTGCTCCGACGGCGCATCCTACGTGACCGGGCAGGAGCTCGCCGTCGACGGAGGGTTCGAGGCGACGGGCATCGGTCTGAGCACGCTGCGTCGCGAAAGGCGGGATTGAACCGCCGAAGCCGATAATCGAAGGGCGGCGCAGGCCTGAATCGGCCGATCGGCGTCGCCGGCGTCGTCACGAGAATCGTCCGGCGAGAACGCTTCGTTCTCCTAGGGCGGGTCGGTGCCGACGCTCCTGCGAGCCAGGATCCGCCGAAGGAGACACGGAGCAAGGAACACCTGGACTATTGTCTATGAGCAGGCTGCAACCTGCGCTTTGGCCTGATTGCCCAGACGGGCGCTGATCAGCGCGCCTGCGACGACGTCGCAGCGCTGTCATTCTTTGCTCTACACTTTGTCCTTCGGCGGCTCGCGGCGTCCATGACGGACGCCGAGACGCGTTGGACCTGCGACGCTCAGCGCGCGATCATCTCGCGGATGCGCGCGGCCAAGGCATCGACCGCGAAGGGCTTGGTCAGGATCGCCATGCCGGGTTCGAGTTCGCCGTTGCCGACGAGGGCCGTCTCCGCGAAGCCGGTGATGAACAGCACCTTCAGGTCGGGCCGGCCCACCCGCGCCGCGTCTGCCATCTGGCGGCCGTTCATCCCGCCGGGCAGGCCGACATCCGTCACCAGCAGGTCGATGCGGGCCTCCGATTGCAGGAGCCTCAGCCCGCCCGCGCTGTCCGCGGCCTCGATCGCCGTGTAGCCGAGGTCGCTGAGCACGTCGGTCACCAGCATGCGCACGGTCGGCTCGTCGTCCACGATCAGCACGGTCTCGCCCGCCCCGGCGGGGGCCATCGGACGCTTGTCCAGGTGGAGGCCGTCCGCGTCCGCCTCGCCCCGGTGCCGCGGCAGGTAGATGCACACCGTCGTGCCCGCCCCCACCGCGGAATTGATCCGCACCTGCCCGCCCGACTGCTTGGCGAAGCCGTAGATCATCGAGAGGCCGAGCCCGGTGCCCTGGCCCAGGGGCTTGGTGGTGAAGAAGGGGTCGAAGGCCCGGGCGACGATCTCGGGCGGCATGCCGATGCCGGTGTCGCTCACGCACAGCGAGAGGTACTGCCCCTCCGGCATGTCCTGCGCCGCGGCCTGGGGGCGCTCGATCCAGCGGTTGTCGGTCTGGATGGTGATCCGGCCGCCGCCCGGCATCGCGTCCCGCGCGTTGATGCAGAGGTTCAGAAGCGCGTTCTCGAGCTGGGACGGGTCCGCCAGCGCGGGCCAGAGGCCCTCCGCACCGATGTGGCGCACCTCCACGCTCGGCCCCACCGTGCGCTGGATCAGGTCGAGCATTCCGTCCACCAGCCTGTTCACGTCGACCGCCTTGGGCGCCAGCGTCTGACGGCGCGAGAAGGCGAGCAGGCGGTGGGTGAGCGCGGCGGCGCGTCTCGAGGCCCCCTGGGCGGCGGCGATGTACTTGCCGATCTCCGTGAACCGGCCCTGGCCGATGCGGGACTCGATCAGCTCCAGCGAACCCGAGATGCCCGCCAGGAGGTTGTTGAAGTCGTGGGCCAATCCGCCGGTAAGCTGGCCCACCGCCTCCATCTTCTGCGATTGGCGCAACGCCTCTTCCATGCGGGCGCCTTCCTCGCCGGCGCGGCGCAGGCGATCGGTCGCGTCCTGCAGGTCCCGCGTCCGTTCCGCGACCCGGGCTTCCAGCGAGGCGTTGAGACGTCCGATCTCACGCTGCGTGCGGCGTTGGCGCAGCGCGGCGAAGCCGAGCAGGGCGGTCGCCAGAAGCCCCCCGCCGCCGACGAGCCAGACCTCCGGGAGTGCCGACATGCGGTCCGGGGAGACCCGTTGCTCGAACAGGACGGTCCAGGTGCGACCGCCGAGCTCGAGGGTCGCCTTCCGCGTCAGGCGGCCCGGCGAGGCGGACGCCGTCCGCGCGGACCGGTGCAGCAAGGTCTCCGCGCTCGGCGCGCCGTCGTAGACCGCGAAGGCGGCATCCTCCTGGACCTCGGCCGCCACGAAGCTGTCGAACAGGTCGTCGGCCCGGAACGCGCCGAAGACGAAGCCCAGGAAGCGCCGGCGCCGCTCGGAGAGGTCGGGCGGAACGGCGCCGCCGCTATAGACCGGCATGGCGACGAGGAAGCCGGCCTGCTTGTTCGCGTCGATCTCCTGCACGAGCTGGATGCGCGCCGAGGCGGCCGGCAGGCCGGTGTCGCGCGCGCGCTCGACCATGTCGCGGCGAACGGGGTCGGACATCACGTCGTAGCCGATCGCGGCCTGGTTGCGCGGGTTCGGCGGCTCGGCGAACAGGATCGGACTGATCAGCGGATTGTCCGTCGGCGGGCGCACGTGGAAGCCGGCGACGCCCAGGGCCTCCGCGCGCGCGGCGAAGCGCTCCCGTTCGGAGGCCGCCATGGTCGGGGTGAAGCCGATGCCGAGGAAGCCGGGATATTGGGTCTGGAACTCGATCCGTTGCACGTAGGCCCGGAACTCGGCCAGGGTGACCGTGTCCTTGCTCGCTGCAAACAGCCCGGCTCCGCCGCGCAGGAGGGCTGTGTAGGTGCGGAACTGGTCCTCCAGCGTGCGCAGCTCGATCTCTGTGGCGTGCTGGAAGGTCAGTCCTTCGCGCAGCTCCGCCGCTCGCCAGGTCAGGGCGGTGCCCAATCCCGTCGCGAGCAATCCCGCGGCGACGACGGCGGACGGTATCCAGCGCGCCGCGCCGGGTGCGGTATGGGGCGGATGGGCGGCACGGCTCTGCGAGGGGGAACGCTGGTGCACTGGAAGAGAGACCGGACGAAGGAGGGCAGCCCGTCGGACCGGGCGGCGGTGGCATGGGCGCCCATGGTGGCGTCATCCGGGCGGATTGGCGAGCCGGACCACGATCGTGGACGGCCGCGCGGGCGCCGGGTCACGGCCCGCCACGCAGCGCGGTGGCGAGGGACGGCCGTCCGTTCCCGAGGCGAGGATCCGCCCGGCTTGGCGGAAGTCTGTCGGAGGCGATGCGATCCCGGATGCCGGGTGAGGGCGCTGGCGGCTTGGTCGGCCAGCCGGAAGCCGGTGCACGCCTGTCGCCCCGGACCCGCGGCCGCAAGCAATCCGGCCGCCATCACCTGTCCACGATGGGCGAAGCCTGCGATGCGCTCCCGCTCAATCCTCGCCCTCCCGTGGATCGCCTGACCGGCGACCGATCCTGCGGACCGCATGACCTGTTCGATCCGCGGTGTAGAGAGCGACCGACGGCTGAGCGAAACCCGTCGTCGAATAAGGGGGCGCGGTGCAAGCCGGAAGGGCAGGGGCCGGGCAATAAAAAACCCGCCCGGTTCTAACCTAGCGGGTTGAAATAGGTGGCTGGGGGACCTGGATTCGAACCAGGACTAGAGGAGTCAGAGTCCACCGTTCTACCGTTAAACTATCCCCCACCGAGAGCTTTGGAAACACGTCGTTCCAAGTGCTGTTCGGCATTCCGTTCGCGGCGCTGAGAGCTCGCTCACCGGAGCGACCTCCCCTTAAGGGCATTGCTCGTGGAGGTCAACCGGCTCCCGGGGGACTGGCGATCCTGCCGTCCGTCGGGGTAGCGGGCGAGGGCCGAGAGGGGAGGGCCCTCGGAGCCTGAAGGCCGTGTTCCGCCGCAGGTCGGTCCGGCCGGTGTCAGAGGTGCTTCAGCCCGAAGCTCTCGAGAAGCGGCAGGAGCTCGTCGCGGGCCCGCAGGCGGTGATGGTGGGCCTGGGCCTGGGCCTGCGCCGCATCCCCGAGGCGGATCGCCTCGACGATGGCGCGATGCTCGATCACCGACGCGCCGAGCTCGCGCCGGAGCTTCAGGGTCAGCATCCGGGCGCGGTGAGACTGGTCGTTGATGGTCTGGATGATCCGGCTCATGCGCCCGTTGCCCGCGCGCTCCACCAGCAGCCGGTGGAAGCCGGCATCCGCCTGTCCCCAGGCCGGAAGGTCGCGCGCCTGCCAAGCCTCGGCCATGACCTCGGTGTGGTCGGCGAGTTCGGCGGCGATCGATCCCCGCTCCGCCTCCGGCAGGGCCGCCAGCAGCTCGGCCGCGCGCGCCTCGATCGCGATGATGACGTCGTAGATCTCGCGCATGTCCTCGGGCGCGAGGGCGCAGATCAGGACGCCGCGGCGCGGCAGAACCCGGACGAGGCCATCCTCCTGCAGGCGGATCACCGCCTCGTGGACCGGGGTCCGGCTCATCCCGAACCGCAGGGCGATCTCCTGCTCCGAGGCTTGGTAGCCCGGCGCGAAGGTCGAATCCTGGATCGCGAGCTTGAGGGCCGCGTAGGCATCGTCGACGAGCGAGGGCCGCCGCTCCGCCTCCGGGCTGTCCCGCCGCTCCGCCGCAGATCGTCCCCGAGCCATCGCACCCTCCGCGTCGCCCGTCCTAGCACCTTCCATGCAAGGTTCAATACGGGCTTGACAGGCCGTCCGGATGGCGATCAATTTACGCCATCTTGCATGCAAGTTGGCGCACACAGACCGACGCGTGCCGGAACTCCGGGAGGACAGGATGGACGCCGCGCTCGAGCGAACCACCATGCGCCGGGTCGCATGGCGATTGGTTCCCTTCATCTGCCTGCTCTACTTCATCGCCTTCATCGACCGCGTGAATATCGGCTTCGCGGCCCTGACGATGAACAAGGATCTCGGCTTCTCCGCCTCCGTCTTCGGGTTCGGAGCCGGGGTGTTCTTCTTCGGCTATTTCCTGTTCGAGGTGCCCTCGAACATCATCCTGCACAAGGTCGGCGCGCGCTTGTGGATCGCCCGGGTGATGATCAGCTGGGGCCTGATCTCGGGCGGTTTCGCCTTCATCACGGGCGAGATGAGCTTCTACGTCATGCGCTTCCTGCTCGGCGCGGCGGAAGCCGGCTTCTTCCCCGGCATCATCCTCTACCTGAGCTACTGGTTTCCGGCCCGCTATCGCGCCGGCGTCGTGTCGCTGTTCATGGCGGCGGCTCCGGTCTCGGTCATGCTCGGCTCGCCCTTGTCCAGCGCGCTCCTCGCGATGGACGGCATCCTGGGGCTGCACGGCTGGCAGTGGATGTTCATCCTCGAGGCCGCCCCGGCCGTCGTGCTCGGCGGGATCGTGCTGGTCTACATGACGGACCGGCCGGAGGCGGCGCGGTGGCTGTCCGACGCGCAGCGCGGCTGGCTCGTCGCGGAGATGAACGCCGAGTCCGCGCTCACGCAGCCGGCCGCCCGGCACGGCCTCCTGAGCGGGCTCGCCGATCCGCGGGTGCTCGCCCTGGCGCTCGTCTATTTCGGCACCTCGGCCGGTCTCTACACGCTGGGGATCTGGGCGCCGCAGATCATCAAGGGCTTCGGCCTGTCCACGATGGCGGTGGGCCTGCTCAACGCCGTGCCGCCGACCCTCGCGGTAATCGCCATGGTCCTGTGGGCCCGCCATTCCGACCGGACCGGCGAGCGCACCTGGCACGTGTTCGTCGCCTGTATCGTCGCCGCCGCCGGGCTGATGCTGGCGGGCGGCGCCGCCTCCGTGGCCGCCGTGGTCGCCGCGCTCAGCCTCGTCAATATCGGGATCAGCGCGGCCAAGCCTCCGCTCTGGGCCATGCCGACGATGTTCCTGTCCGGCTCGGCCGCGGCGGTGGGCATCGCCACCATCAACGCGATCGGGAATCTCGGCGGCTTCGTCGGCCCCTGGGCGATCGGATGGATCAAGGACCGGACGGGCAGCTTCGCCGGCGGCCTGATCTTCGTGGCGGCGCTCCTCGTCCTCTCCGCCCTCGTCACCCTCCTCGTCGCCCGCTCCGGACGGCGCACCGCACTCGCCCGCGCTACCGCCGCGCCCTGACCGCGACCCCGTCTCGAAGGACATTCGCCATGAAGACCTACACCATCGCCGCCATCCCCGCCGACGGCATCGGCATCGAGGTCATCGCCGCCGGCATCGAGGTGCTCGATGTCCTGGCCGAGAAGGCCGGCTCGTTCCGCTTCCGGTTCGATCACTTCGACTGGGGCTCGGACTATTACAAGCGGCACGGCGTGATGATGCCGGCCGACGGGCGCGACCAGATCCGCAACCACGACGCGATCTTCTTCGGCGCGGTCGGCGCCCCGGACGTGCCGGACCATATCACCCTCTGGGGCCTGCGTCTGGCCATCTGCCAGCCCTTCGACCAGTACGCCAACGTCCGCCCGACCCGCATCCTGCCCGGCATCACCAGTCCGCTCCGCCACGTATCGGGCCCGGAACTCGACTGGGTGATCGTGCGCGAGAATTCCGAGGGCGAGTATGCGGGCGTCGGCGGCCGGGTGCATCAGGGCCACCCGAACGAGGTCGCCACCGACGTCTCGATGATGACGCGCTCGGGCGTCGACCGTATCATCCGCTACGCCTTCCGGCTGGCGCAGTCGCGCCCGCGCAAGCTCCTCACCGTGGTGACGAAGTCGAACGCCCAGCGCCACGCCATGGTGATGTGGGACGAGATCGCCGCCGAGGTCGCCCGCGACTTCCCCGACGTGACCTGGGACAAGATGCTGGTCGACGCCATGACGATGCGCATGACGATGAAGCCGCAGACCCTCGACACCATCGTGGCCACCAATCTCCACGCCGACATCCTGTCGGATCTCGCCGCCGCCCTCGCCGGGTCGCTCGGCATCGCGCCGACGGCGAACATCAACCCCGAGCGCACCTACCCGTCGATGTTCGAGCCGATCCACGGCTCGGCCTTCGACATCACCGGACAGGGCATCGCCAACCCGATCGCCACCTTCTGGACGGCCTGCCAGATGCTGGAGCATCTCGGCGAGGCGCCGGCGGCCGAGCGCCTGATGCGGGCGGTGGAGCGCGTCACGGCCGATCCGAGCCTGCACACGCCCGATCTCGGGGGCAGCGCCACCACCCGCATGGTCACGGACGCGGTCATCGCCGCCATCCGGGGCGACAACGCCTGACGCGGCGCGCGCGCCAGACATCGGATGCTCTCGGGCGCGGCGCGGCAGGCCCCTGACGCCGCCGCGCCCGATCTGCAACCTTATGGCAGTATGGATGAGATTTTAAACTGGAGCGTGTACTTCCACGGCCGTTGGAATAGTGATCGCGTCTTCTGTTTGACGCGGAAACTACCCCGATACACCATGGATTAGGAGTTTGGCGCCACGATGCTGGAGCGGTAGCGCGCCTGTCAGGGCTGCGGACGCCCCGTGAATCCAGCTTCGGCGTGCCATGCTCAAGGTGATCGGTTGCTATACGGGAGGGCACGATCCGTGGCTGGTCTGCCTTGCGGCGGCCATCTGCAGCCTCGCGGCGGTCACCTGCATCGAACTGCTCCGGCACGCCGACGAGGCCACCCGGCGACCGCGCCGGGTCTGGCTCTCGATCGCGGCCGTCGCGGGCGGCTCCGGAATCTGGGCGACGCATTTCGTCGCCATGCTGGCCTTCGAACCGGGCCTGCCGAGCGGGTACGATCTCGGCCTGACCGGCCTCTCGCTGGTCTATCCGATCGCCCTGACCGGAGCCGGCCTCGCCCTCGCCCGAGCACGGGCCTTTCCCCTGGCGCCCGCCCTGGGCGGGCTCGTGCTCGGCGGCGGCATCGTGGCCATGCACTACACCGGCATGGCCGCCTTCGAGGTGCCGGGGCGCATCCACTGGGATCCCGGTCTCGTGGCGGCCTCCGTCGCCCTCGGCACGCTCCTCGGCGCGGCCGCTCTGCCCGCCGCGCTGGCCGATCGCGGCCGCAGCCCCGTCGGCCGCTTCGCCGGGAGCCTCCTCCTGCTGGCGGCGATCTGCGGCCACCACTTCACCGCGATGGGCGCGGTGACGATCGTGCCCGATCCCGCCATCGCCGTCTCGGCGGAGGCGCTGCCCGCGCGCTGGCTCGCGGTCGCGGTGGCGGTGGCGAGCCTGACGATCCTGCTCCTCGCCTGCGCCGCGCTCGCGCTCGACATCCGGAACCGGCGTCAGGCCGCGCTGGAGCGCGAGCGGCTGCACAGCCTCGCCAACGCGGCCGTCGAGGGCCTGCTGGTGTGCCGGGGCGACCTGATCGTGACGGCCAACGAGAGCTTCGCCCGGCTCGTCGGCCGCACCCCGGATGACCTTGCGGGGGTTGCGCTGTCGCGCTTCCTGCCGGAGGCGGCCACCCGCCGCGCGGGGGTCGGGCACCCGGATCGATCGGTCGAGGCGGAGCTGGCCGGGGCTGCCGACGGCACCATCCCGGTCGAGCTGATCGTGCGGCCCGTCACCTACGGGCTCCAGCCGCACTACGCGGTCGCCGTGCGCGACCTGCGCGCGCGCCGCCGCGCCGAGGGGCAGATCGCGTTCCTGGCCCATCACGATCCCCTGACCCGGGTCGCGAACCGCGCACGTTTCGCCGAGCGGCTGAACCGGGAGCTCGAGCGCGCGGACGCGACCGGTCGGAAGCTCGCCGTCCTCTGCATGGATCTCGACCGGTTCAAGGAGGTCAACGACCATTTCGGGCACGAGGCCGGCGACGCGATGCTGGTCAGGGTCGCGCAGGTCGTGACCGGCCTCCTCGACGAGGCCGAGATGATCGCCCGGCTCGGGGGCGACGAGTTCGCGGTCCTGATGCCGTGCGAGACCGCCGTCGCGCCGGGGCGGCTGGCCGAGCGCATCCTGGAGGCGCTGCGCGACGGCGGCGCCGACGGCGCGGGCGGGCCGATCGCCGCCAGCCTCGGCATCGCGCTCTATCCCGACGACGCCGCCGAGAGCGCGCCGCTCCTGAACTGCGCCGACATGGCGCTCTACCGCGCCAAGGCGGAGGGCGGAGCCACCGTCCGCTCCTTCGAGGCGGCGATGGGGACGAAGATGCGGGAGCGGCGTCTGATCGAGCACGACATGCGCGACGCCGTCGCGCGGGGCGAGATGCATCTCGCCTACCAGCCCCAGATCGAGGTCCGGACCGGCGCGGTCACGGGGTTCGAGGTGCTGCTGCGCTGGCGCCATCCCGTGCGCGGGCCCGTCTCGCCCGCCCTGTTCGTCCCGATCGCCGAGGACACGGGCGCCATCCTGCCGATCGGCGAATGGGTGCTGCGCGAGGCCTGCCGGGAGGCCACGAGCTGGCCCAACCCGCTGATGGTCGCGGTCAACGTGTCGGCCGTGCAGATCCACGCGCCCCACTTCGTGCCGTGCGTCCAGGAGGTGCTGTTCGAGACCGGCCTCTGCCCCGAGCGGCTGGAGATCGAGATCACCGAGACGGCGCTGATCCGCGATCCCGCCCGGGCGCAAGCGACCCTGCGCAAGCTCAAGGCGCTCGGCGTGCGAATCGCGATGGACGATTTCGGGACGGGCTACTCCTCGCTGTCGAACCTGCGGGCCTACCCCTTCGACAAGATCAAGATCGACGGGTCGTTCATCCGCGCCGTCGACACGAACGCCCAGACGGCGGCGATCGTCCGCTCCGTGCTCGGCCTCGGCCGCGGGCTGGGCCTGCCGGTCCTGGCCGAGGGCGTCGAGACCGAGGGCGAGCTGCGCTTCCTCGCCGACGAGGGCTGCGAATCGGCGCAAGGGTACCTGATCGGCCGGCCGGCGCCGATCGGCGAGTTCGCCCACCACACGCGCGGGGCCGATCCGGATCTCCGGCGCGCCGCGCGGGTGGCGTGAGGAGCGGGCCCGCGAGGCCGGCGGGATCGGCGCCGGGGCCCGCCTGCGGGCGTCAGGCCCGATGCGCGCCCGCGTCGAGGGGGGCCTCGTCCCGCGCGCCGACGAAGCGCCCGAGCAGCCGGCCGAACAGCGCGCCCAGGCTGTCCACCAGCAGGAACACCGCCGGCACGAAGACCAGGGACAGCATCGTCGAGACGAGGAGACCGGAGATCACCGCGACCGCCATCGGCGCGCGGAACTCGCCGCCGATGCCGAGCGCCATCGCCGAGGGCACCATGCCGGCCGCCATGGCGATGGTCGTCATCACGATCGGCCGCGCGCGCTTGCGGCCGGCATCGACGATCGCGGTCACCCGGTCGACGCCCGCACGCATCTCCTCGACGGCGAAGTCGACCAGCATGATGGCGTTCTTCGTCACCAGCCCCATCAGCATCAGGATGCCGATCACCACCGGCATCGAGATCGGCATGTTGAGGATCAGGAGTCCGAGGATCGCGCCGCCGATCGAGAGCGGCAGCGAGAACAGGATGGTGAGCGGCTGCAGGAAGGAGCCGAACAGCAGCACCAGCACGGCGTAGACCATCATGATGCCGGCGCCCATCGCCATGAGGAAGCCCGAGAAGACCTCGCCCATGATCTCGGCGTCGCCGGTCTGGCTGATGGTGACGCCCGGCGGCAGGTTGCGCGCGGTGGGCGTCTTCAGCGCCTCGGCGATCAGCCCGCCGAGGGCGTCGGAGCCCTCCATGTTGCCCTCGACGGCCACGCGCACCACGCGGTCGTAGCGCTCGATCGCCCCCGGGCCCTGGCCGAGCTCGATGTCGGCCACCGCCGCGAGCGGCACCGCCGCGCCGTTCTTGGCCGGCACCTTCAGGTTCTCCAGGCGCGAGATCGCCCCGCGGGCGCTGTCCGGCAGCTGCACCCGGATCGGGATCTGGCGGTCCTTGGCGTTGAACTTGGCGAGGTTCAGGCCGATGTCGCCGATCGTGCCGACGCGGACCGTCTCGGCGATGGCGTCGGTGGTGACGCCGAGATCGGCCGCCGCGCCGGGCTTGGGGCGGATGCGCACCTCCGTGCGATTGAGCGGCGCCGTCGACATCACCGAGACGAGGTGCGGGATCGCCGCCATGTCGCGCTGCAGGCGGGCCGCCACCTCGGTCACCACGTCGACGTCCGGGCCGCCCACCACGAGGGCGAGGTCGCGCTGGCCGCTGTCGCGCAGGGTCCAGGAGCGGATGTCGGGCTCCTGGGCCAGCAGGGCGGCGATCTCGGTCTCGATCGCCGCCTGCTTGCGCGTCCGCCGGTTCTTCGGCGTCAGGTTGATCGTGAGGGTCGCGAGCCGCGTCTCCTTCTTGCCGCCGACCTGCCGGCCGCCGTCGACGAAGACGGAGACGACCTCGGGCAGGGCGCGGATGCGCGCGACGGCCCGGTCGGACAGGGCCACCGTGTCGGCGAGCTTCGCCCCGGGGGCGAGTTCGAGCATGAACAGGGTCCGGGCGTTGTCCTGCTTGGGCAGGAAGCCCGAGGGCAGCAGGCCGGTCGAGGCGATCGAGCCGGCAAACAGCGCGAGACCGACCACGAGGGTGATCCAGCGGTGGCGGACCGACCACGCCACGAGGCGGGTGTAGGCCCGCATCACCGGCCCCTCGCGCTCCTCGTGATGGCCGTGCTCGCGCAGGAAGTAGGCGGCGAGCATCGGGGTGATCAGCCGGGCGACGAGCAGCGACATGAAGACCGAGACCGCGATGGTCAGGCCGAACTGCATGAAGTAGCGCCCGGCGATGCCGCCCATGAAGGAGACCGGCGCGAACACCGCGATGAGCGTCGCCGTGATGGCGATGACCGCGAGCCCGATCTCGTCGGCGCCCTCGATCGCCGCGCGGTAGGGGGATTTGCCGAGCCGGATGTGCCGGACGATGTTCTCGATCTCCACGATGGCGTCGTCGACCAGGATGCCGGTGACGAGGGTGATGGCGAGCAGGCTGATCCCGTTCAGGGTGAAGCCCATCGCGTCCATCGCCCAGAAGGTCGGAAAGACCGAGAGCGGCAGGGCCACGGCCGAGATCAGGGTGGCGCGCCAGTCGCGCAGGAACAGGAACACCACGAGGACGGCGAGCGCCGCGCCCTCGATCAGGGTGTGCATCGCCGATTCGTAGCTGCCGATCGTCGCCTGGACCGAGGAATCGATCAGCTCGAACTGGATGTCGGGATAGGCCTCCCGGAAGGTGGCGATGCGGGTCTGCACCGCCGCCGCCACCTCGGCGTCGCTGGCGCCCGTGCCGCGCGAGACCGTGAAGGCGACCACCGGCTCGCCGTTGAAGCGCGCGAAGGTGCGCGGCTCCTCGATCGAATCCTCGACGGTGGCGAGATCGTCGAGCCGGACCTTGCGGCCGGCCGGCAGCACGATGGAGGTCGCCTTCAGGTCGCGCACGCTGCGCGAGCCCGCCAGCGTGCGGATCGATTGCTCGCGCCCGCCCACCTCGCCGCGGCCGCCCGCCATGTCGGCGGAGGTGAGGCGCAGCTGCCGGTTCACGTCCGCCGCTGTGATGCCGAGGGCGAGCAGGCGGTCGGGCTGGAGCGTGACCCGGATCTCGCGGGCCACGCCGCCGACGCGCTCGACGCCGCCGACGCCCTTCACGCCCTGGAGCGTGCGCGCGACCTTGTCCTCGACCAACCACGAGAGGTCGGCGGGCGTCATCGCGGGGGAGGTCACGCCGTAGACGAGGATCGGCAGGCCGGCGATCTCGACGCGGCTGATCACCGGCTCGTCGATGGTGCGGGGCAGGTTGATGCGGATCTTCGAGACCGCGTCCTTCACGTCGTTGACGGCGCGGTCTGTGTTCACCTCGAGCCGGAACTCGACCGTGGTGACGGAGGAGCCCTCGGTGATCGCCGAGGTGATGTGCTTGACGCCGCGCACGCCCGCAATCGAGTCCTCGACCCACTTCGTCACCTGGGTCTGCAGCTCGGAGGGCGCCGCGCCGGCCTGGGTGATCGCCACCGAGACGATCGGCACGTCGATATTCGGCATCCGCGTGACCGCGAGGCTGCGGAAGCTGACGAGGCCCAGCACGATCAGCACGAGGAAGAGGACGAGGGGCGCGATCGGCTTGCGGATCGCCCAGGCGGAGACGTTGAGGCGCATCGGGGGATCCGCTGGAGGAGGGGGGAGGGGCCCGGTCAGGGCCCCTCGGCATCCGCGGTGACGCGGGCGGCCGGCGGCGCGGCCGGGGCGGCGAGGACCGGGTGGACGCGGTCGCCGTCGCGCAGGAAGCTGCCGGCCCGGGCGACCACGCGCTCGCCTTCCGCGAGGCCGGCGCGGATCTCGACGTCGTCGTCGTCCGAGAGGCCGGTGCGGACCGGACGGGCCTCCACCGCGTCGTTGACCACCACCAGCACGCTGCTGCGGCTGGCGCCGCCGTAGAGCACGGAGGCCTGCGGCACGGTCACGCCGCGCGTGCGGGCGAGTTCGACGGCGCCGCGCGCGAAGGTGCCGATGCGCAGGCGGGGATCGGGGTCGAGGCGCACCCGGACCTTGCCGAGCCGGGTGGCGCGGTCGACCTCGGGGTAGACCGCGCGCACGCGGCCGCGGATGCGCTCGCCGGCGCCGATCTCAATCCAGGCCGGCGCGCCCTCGCGCAGGAGCGGCAGCTTGGTCTCGATGACCTCGCCCTCCAGCTCGATCTCGCCGCGGGCGATCAGCCGGAACAGCGGCTCGGAGGCCGAGGTCGCGGCCATGCCGACCCGGGCGCTGCGCCGGTTGACGATGCCGTCCTCGGGCGCGCGAATCTCAGTGCGGGCGAGGCGCAGCTCCAGCTCGTCGCGCACGGCCCGGGCCTGGGCGAGATCGGCCTTGGCGATGACGAGGCCGTTGCGGGCGAAGGCGAGCTTGCCCTCGGCCTGCCGCAGGGCGGCGGTGCGGCCCTCCATCACCACGGCCGTGGCGTTCCCGCTCTGGATCAGCTGCTTGGCCCGGTCGTAGGCGAGGCGCGCCTCGGTCTCGCCGGCCTCGGCCTGCTCGATCGTGCTCTGGGCCTGCGGCACCGCGGCGGTCGCCTTGTCCACCAGGGCGTTCTGCTGCGCGAGCTGCCGGTCGATCAGGTCGCGCGACAGGCGCGCCAGGACCTGGCCGCGCATGACCCGCATGCCCTCCTCGGCCAGGACCTCGGTGATGCGGTAGCCCTCGATCTCGGGCGTCACCAGGATCTCGTCGCGCGGCACCAGGGTGCCGGTCACGATCACGCTCTCGGTGATCTCGCGCGTCGCGGCCGCGACCACGCTGACGGTCGGGGCGGCGGGCGTACGGGGGGCCGGGCCGTCGGCCGCCAAGGCCGACGAGGCCGCCGACAGCCCGAGGCCGAGCGCCAGCCCGGTCCGCAGGACGGCCGGGGCGAGGGCCTTGAGGATCGAGGTCATCGGTGCGGTTCCGCGTGTTCGGCGGCGGGTCGGGCGTCCGCGCCCGAATCGAGGAGCGTGTGAAGGTGGGCCGCCGCCGGGGCGATATCGTGGCCGGGCAGCAGCGCGCGGAGCACGAGGGCGCCCTTCATCAGGGCGTTGATCGTGGTGAACAGCTCGGCCGGGTCGCGGCCCGGCGCGATGCCGAGCGCGGTCAGGGTCTCGACGAACCACGCGCGGGCCTCCGCCTCGGTGTGCTCGATCAGGGCGGCGATGTCGGGATTGCGCGTCGCCTCCGACCAGAGATCGACCCGCAGCACCGCCGTCTCGTGGCTGGTCGCCAGGTAGTAGCGGTCGATGATCGCGATCAGGGCGGCGCGGCGGTCGCCCCCGGATTCGCAGGCGCCGACGAGCGTCGCCGCGTCCGCCCGCTCCTGCGCGGCGAGGCCGAGCACCACCGCCTCCTTCGACTCGAAGTAATGGTAGATGTTGCCCGGGCTCATCCCGGCCTCGCGCGCGAGATCCTGCATCGTCGTGCGGTGGAAGCCGTTGCGCACGAAGCAGGCGCGCGCCGCCTCCAGGATCTGCTCCCGCCGCAGAGCCGAAGCCCCCCGCATCTCGACGAGCCTGCCGACCGGTGCGTGCATGCGGTATCTCGCTTCATCCGAATGGACGGCCCGCGGCGCGGCCGGAACCGGTGTGTCCACACCCTATTGAACGTTCATTCACAGGTCAATGAACGTTCATTCAACCGGTTCGGCGTCGGGACGCGTCGCAGGGTCACGGCTTGCCGGACGGTCTTTTCCAGTCGTTCGGACACGGCAAGGGGCCGGGTTTAATCCAGCTTGCGGATGCCCGGCGGGAGAAGGCGGCACTGGACTGTCACGACACCGGTCCTGGCCCCTCGACGATCGGTGTTCATTGTCGCCGCTTCGCATCGGCAACAGCTTGACGGTCTCTGCCGTCTCCATGAATGATGCATTCAGAGTGCCACAACGAAGGGCACGCCGCGCGAGCGGACCGATCCGGAGAGGAAACGATGACCATCATGGTACGCGCGGCCGCCGCCGCGCTGTTGTGCGCTGTCGCGCTCACCCCAGCGAGAGCCGCCGATCCGATCAAGATCGGTCTGAGCGGCCCGTTCACCGGCGGATCCTCCTCGATGGGCGTCTCCATGCGCGACGGCGCCAAGCTCGCCGCCGACGAGATCAACAAGGCCGGCGGCGTCCTCGGCCGTCCGATCCAGCTGATCGAGCGCGACGACGAGGCCAAGAACGAGGTCGGCGCCCAGGTCGCGCAGGAACTCATCAACAAGGAGAAGGTCGTCGCCAGCGTCGGCTTCATCAACACCGGTGTCGCGCTCGCCGCGCAGCGCTTCTACCAGGAAGCCGAGATCCCGGTCTTCAACAACGTCGCCACCGGGACGATCATCACCAACCAGTTCAAGGAGCCGGATTACGACGCGAACTACGTCTTCCGGAATTCCGCCTACGACGTCCTCCAGGCCGGCCTGATGGTCGACGAGGCCCTCGGCCAAGGTCACAAGAAGATCGCCATCCTGGCCGACTCGACGAATTACGGCCAGCTCGGGCGCGAGGACATCGAGAAGTACCTCGCCACGAAGAACGTGAAACCCGTCGCGGTCGAGAAGTTCAACATCAAGGACGTCGACATGACGGCCCAGCTGCTCAAGGCGCAGCAGGCCGGCGCCGAGGTCATCCTCGCCTACGGCATCGGGCCGGAGCTCGCGCAGATCGCCAACGGCATGTCCAAGCTCGGCTGGAAGGTGCCGATGATCACGAGCTGGCCCTCGTCGATGCAGAGCTTCATCGATATCGCCGGCCCGAACGGCAACGGCGTGATCATGCCTCAGACCTTCATCGAGGATCAGACCCTGCCCAAGCGCAAGGCCTTCCTGGAGAACTACTACAAGACCTACGGCGTCACGAAGATTCCGACCCCGGTCGCCGGCGCCCAGGGCTACGACTCGATCTACCTGCTCGCCGCCGCGATCAAGCAGGCCGGCGGCACCGACGGGCCGAAGATCCGCGCCGCCCTGGAGAATCTAAACACCAAGGTCGAGGGCGTGGTCACCACCTACGACAAGCCGTTCTCGGCCAAGGACCACAACGCGATCTCGCGCAACATGGTCGTGTTCGGCAAGGTGCAGGACGGCAAGATCGTCTACGCCAAGTCCGAGGACGCCAAGAACGCCGGCGTCGTGCGCGTGAAGGAGAAGACCTCGAACTGAGGTCTCGCCGAAGCCGATCCCGGGCTGGCCCGGGATCGGCCTGAGGCCCGCGCGACGGCACCCGCGCAGGGTCCGGTCTCGCGTGCCTGCCCGGGCGAATGCCTTCGGCGGACGCGCGTCCGACGTTCCGGGTTCCGGCCGCCGCGAGGCCGCCGCACACCGGACCCACCGGCTCGGCGGATCCACCGCCGGGCCACGCTTACTCCTCCCACGGCGCTCCCATGGCCATCCTGCTCCAGCTCATCGCGTCCGGCATCGCGGTCGGCATGATCTACGCGGCGATCGCGTTCGGCTACCAGCTCACCTTCGCCACGTCGAAGACGCTGAACTTCGGCCAGGGCGAGGCCCTCGCGCTCGGGGCTCTGTTCGGCCTGACCCTCGTGCCGTTCATCGGCTACTGGCTGATGATTCCGCTCGTTCTCGTGTTCGGGTTCGCGCTCGGCGCCGTCGTCGAGCGGCTCGGCGTACGCCCGGCCGTGAAGATCAAATCCGAGTACGGGTGGATCATGGCCACCATCGCGCTGGGCATCATCTTCAAGAACGTCGCGGAGAACATCTGGGGCCGCGACGACCTGAAGTTTCCCTCGCCGCTGCCCGAGCAGGCGATCCAGGTCGGCGGCATCCGGATCCTGCCGATGGAGCTGCTCATCGTCGCGGGCGCCCTCCTGATGATGCTCGCCGTCGAGATCTTCAACCGCAAGTCGATCTGGGGAAAGGCGGTGGTCGCCACCTCCAACGACATCGACGCGGCCGGCCTGATGGGCATCAACACCCAGCGGGTGATCACGCTGTCCTACTCGATCAGCGCCATGACGGCGGCCTTCGCGGGAGTGCTCGTCGCCCCGGTGACGCTGACCGGCGCCACGATGGGCTCGGTCCTCGCGCTCAAGGCGTTCGCGGTGGCGATCATCGGCGGCCTCGAATCCGGCCTCGGCGTGATCGTGGGCGGCCTGATCCTCGGCATCGCGGAGACGCTCACCGGCTTCTACATCTCGACCGGCTACAAGGACGTGCCGGGCCTGATCCTGCTCCTCGTCGTGCTCTCGATCCGGCCCGTCGGCCTGTTCGGCAAGTCGGTCATCAAGAAGGTCTGAGCGTGCCCGCAAGCAACACCCTCACGGCAGCCTGACGCCATGGCCCAGACCCTCGCCCCCGCCGCCCCGGCGCCCGCCTCGGCCCCGAGCCTCGCCCGCCATGCCGGCTTGGCCGGCACGCTGCTGCTGGTGGTCTTCCTGGCCGCCTTCCCGCACGTGGTCACGAGCTCGTACTACATCCACCTGATGATCGTGATCGCGATCTACGCGATCCTGATCCTCGGGCTCGACATCGTCGTCGGCTATACCGGGCAGGTCAGCCTCGGCCATGCCGGCCTGTTCGGCGTCGGCGCCTACGCGGCAGCCGTGCTGTTCCTGCACTTCAAGCTCGGGATCTGGTGGGGGATCCTCGCCGGGATCGGCGTCACCTCGGCCTTCGGCATCCTGCTCGCCGTCCCGGCCCTGCGGGTCACCGGCCCTTACCTCGCGATGGTGACGCTCGCCTTCGGCACCATCGTGCAGATCTTCATCAACGAGCTGACGCCGCTGACCAACGGGCCGCTGGGCATCACCCTGCCGCCGGTCCGCGTGCTCGACTTCTCGCTGCTGGGCCTCCAGGCCCCCTGGGGTGCGGCCGGGCGCAAGCTCGAGTTCTACTATCTCGTCTGCGTCGCGCTGCTCGCCACCATCCTGGTGGTCAACCGGGTCGTGCGCTCGCCCTTCGGCCGCGCCTTCGAGGCCCTGCGCGACTCGCCCATCGCCTGCGACTGCATGGGCGTCAGCGTCTACCGCTACAAGGTCTACGCCTTCGTGATCTCGGCGGCCCTCGCGGGTCTCGCCGGCGCGCTGTTCGCGTGGTCGGAGCGCTACGTGGCGCCCAACTCCTACGGCTTCGAGTTGACCGTGCTGTTCCTGCTCGCGGTGACGATGGGAGGGCGCAAGTCGCGGGCGGGCCCGATCATCGGCTCGGCGATCATCGTGATGATGCCCAACGTGCTGGCCGATATCGAACTCGTGCGCATCATGGCCGGCCTCATCGCGCTCGCCGCGCTCGTCGTGGGCGGACTCGCCTTCCTGCGCCGCCGGCCGGACCGGTTCGCGCTGCTCGTGCCGGTCGGGCTCTGCCTCGCCTTCTTCCCCGCGACCCTGGCCCTGCAATCGGTCACCGACTTCCGCCTGACGGTATTCGGGCTGCTGATCCTGTTCGTGGTGTATTACCTGCCCGACGGCATCGTCGGGTTCGTGCGCGAGAAGATCCCGGCCCTGCGCCCCGTCCACACCGCGGCCGGCAAGGCCCTGCACGCGGAGGGCGCGGCCCTGAGCGCCCAGAGCGGCGGCACCGGCGCCGATCCCCTGCTCTCCGTCGAGAAGGTGCTGATGCAGTTCGGCGGCCTGAAGGCGCTCGCCGGGGTCGATCTCGCGGTGCGGCCCGGGACGATCCACGGGCTGATCGGCCCGAACGGATCGGGCAAGAGCACGATGATGAACGTGCTCACCGGCATCTACAGGCCGACCGACGGGGCCGTCACCCTGGCCCGGGCGGGCGAGACCAAGCGCCTCGACGGGCGCACGCCCGCCGAGATCGCGGCCTCGGGCGTCGCGCGCACCTTCCAGAACGTGCAGCTCTTCCGCGAGATGACGGCGCTGGAGAACGTGCTGGTCGGCCTCCACCACAGCTTCCGCGGCAACCTGTTCGACGCGATCCTCGGCACCCCGCGTCGCGCCCGGGAGGAGCGCGAGCAGCGCGCCCGCGCCATGGCGATCCTCGATTTCGTCGGGCTCGGGTCTCTGGCGCAGGTCGAGGCGCGGAACCTTCCCTACGGCAAGCAGCGCCTCCTCGAGATCGGCCGCGCGCTCGCCCTCGATCCGGTCCTGCTGCTCCTCGACGAGCCCGCCGCGGGCCTGACCGCCCCGGACATCTCCGAGCTGATCACGATCATCCGCAAGATCCGGGATGCGGGCATCACCGTGATCCTGATCGAGCATCACATGGACGTGGTGATGGGCCTGTGCGACCGGGTGAGCGTCCTCGATTTCGGGAACAAGATCGCCGAGGGCAGCGCCCGCGACGTGCAGCAGGATCCCAAGGTGGTCGAGGCCTATCTCGGCAGCCCGGTCGCCGACGAGGAGGTGACCCATGCTTGAGGTCCAGGGTCTGTCCGCCGGCTACGGACAGATCGAGGTGCTGCACGGCCTCGATTTCGCGGTCCCGAAGGGGCAGGTCGTGGCGCTCATCGGCTCGAACGGGGCCGGCAAGACCACGACGATGCGGGCGCTCTCCGGCATGATCCGGCCGCGGGCCGGGTCGATCCGCCTGAACGGCCGCGAGATCGGCGGCCTCGAGAGCTACGACGTCGCCCGGTTCGGCCTCGCCCATTCGCCGGAGGGCCGCCGCGTGTTCCCGACGCTGTCGGTCGAGGACAACCTGACCCTCGGCGCCTTTCCGCGGCTCACCGGCTCGCGCCCCAAGGGCGATGTCGCGGCCGACAGGGACAGGGCCTTCGAGCTGTTCCCCCGCTTGAAGGAGCGGCGCTTGCAGCTCGCCGGCACGCTCTCGGGCGGGGAGCAGCAGATGCTCGCGATGGGCCGGGCCCTGATGCTGCGGCCCGAGATCCTCCTGCTCGACGAGCCCTCGATGGGCCTCGCCCCGAAGCTCGTCGAGGAGGTGTTCCGGATCATCCGTCAGCTCAAGGCCGAGCAGGTGACGATGCTCCTCGTGGAACAGTTCGCGATGGCGGCGCTCGGCGTCGCCGACCACGCCTACGTGCTGGAGAACGGCCGCATTCGCTTCCAGGGCCCGGCGCAACAGCTGCGCAACGACCCGGCGGTCCGCGCGGCCTATCTCGGCGGAAGCCACTGAGCGGGGGCGCGGACCGCATGCACCGGCCAACGCCGCGCAGCAGGTCGTAGCGAGCAGCAGCGCGGCGCCTCCTCGGGCCTGGCGAAGACGCGCTTGAGCGTGTTGGCGCCCCCCCTACAGCCTGCACGATTGTTTCGTTCGGGAGCTGAAGCCGGAAGGCGCCCGATCGATCCCCGTCGCGAGCCGTGCAGGCCGCGGACGGGCCCGACGCCGTGACGGGTCGGCGCAGGCCTCCCGGCGACAGCCCCACCCCGGAGGATGCGGCCACTTTGCGCGGTCCCGTTCCGGGGGAAGGCCCCCGGCGTCGTGCCGCGGTCCGGAGCGTCGGGCGGCTGCGCGACACGGGCCGCCGCGGCAATCGCAATGGCGACGTCCAGCGCTTGCGCATCGCCGGCGGACGTTTCGAGCGGGTGGACGACGGCGCACAGCCCCGGACTCGGCCGGCGAGACCGCACGCCATCCCGCCGGATCGGGCGGAGCTTCCGCCCGCTCCGCGGACGCCCGGCGAGACCAGGGCCCGTCAACCGGCACCGGCGGCGGCCTACTCGCCGGACGACCAAGCGCTAGCTACGGCGGCGATCGCGTGGCTCGCGCGCGCCGTCCGCACGGAGCCGCTCGCCCGATCGTCCGCTCAGGGCATCCGAGACAGCCCAGGGCCCAGCACAGGGATAGCCGTCCGATGGAGTATCTGCACACCATGGTCCGCGTCGCGGACCTCGACCGGGCGCTGGCCTTCTACGTCGACATCTTCGGCCTGAAGGAGGTCCGGCGGATCGACAACGAGAAGGGCCGCTTCACCCTCGTCTTCCTCGCGGCGCCCGGCGACGTCGCCCGCGCGGAGGCGTCGAAATCGCCCCTGGTCGAACTGACCTACAACTGGGATCCCGAGACCTATTCGGGCGGTCGCAATTTCGGCCATCTCGCCTATCAGGTCGATGACATCTACGCCTTCTGCCAGAGGTTGAAGGACGCGGGCGTCACCATCAACCGGCCGCCCCGCGACGGGTACATGGCCTTCGTCAAGTCGCCCGACGGCATCTCCATCGAGATCCTGCAGAAGGGGGGGGCGAAGCCGCCGCAGGAGCCCTGGTCCTCGATGGAGAATACCGGCAGCTGGTAGGCGCCGCTCACGCCGAGGTCGGCGGCGTGATCCCGAGTTCGGCGATCTTGGCGCGCACCGCCTCGATCGGCCGTTTCAGCTTCAGGCTGATCACCGGAACCGGGATGCCCTCGCGGGCGAGCGCCCGCAGGGTCTGCACGGTATCGAGCGTCCAGGTCGTCTCCGTCATGGCGTCCTCCGCGATCGAGGCGCCCGCGGAACCGTCGCCGCGCGGGCTTCATCCTCGGGTCCTGAGGTGTGCCGGACCGGGTGCATCGGCAACGCGGCTGCGCGAAATCCGGGCGTGCCGCGCGGTTGGGCAGTCCGGCCCGTACTCGCTCGTCGCCTTGACGGAGCGCCCGCCGCGGCGCATCCCGGCCGCGGATCAGGCGGCCGGGCGGCCGCTCCGGGCCTCGTGCCCGGGGAGGAAAGTCCGGGCTCCATGGAGAGACGGTGCCGGATAACCTCCGGCGGGGGCGACCCCAGGGACAGTGCCACAGAAAGCAGACCGCCCCGCTTCGGCCTGTGCCGATGCGGGGTCAGGGTGAAAGGGTGCGGTAAGAGCGCACCGCGGACGCGGCAACGCGGACGGCACGGCAAACCCCACCGGGAGCAAAACCGAATAGGGGCGGCGCGCCCCCTCCCGCGCGGAGCGGGGCAGGCCCACTCTCCAGGCCAGTCGCCCGGGTTGGTTGCTCGAGGCGGTCGGCAACGACCGTCCCAGAGGAATGGCTGCCACGTCCGGCGCTCCTTCGGGAGCACCGGGCCCTACAGAACCCGGCTTACAGGCCGCCTGATCCCCCATGTCCCGGCTGCGCCGGACCCTGCGCTGCTGCAATCTTCGCGCGTGGCCCCGGAAGCTTTCGCGCGTGAAAGCGAGGGGGTGTAAAACTCCGAGCCCCGTCAACGGCTTGACGTCATTCGTGCTGCGCCGGGCCGCCTGAAATCTTTCGAGGACCTAACGTTCGATTAACCTTGCTGCGGTCTGATCGCTTCGGGACGCCCGTCAGTCTTGGGTGCGTTGACGATCCTCCGAGGCCCATGTTAACCGGCACCATACCGTCAACGGCGTCATTCGGATCGACGGGCAGCCCCGACCGCCGAGCGGGGATTGCCCGGGCACGCGCGCATTCGCGCGGCCGATCCGTCGGCGCTCCCGCTCACCGGTCGGCGCAGTCGCGGCCGGGCACAGGTGCGTATGACCCGAATGTCCGCAGGCGCCGTTCCGGCCGAACCGCAACGCGTGCCCGTCCGGTGCGCAAGGCGGGGCTTCCCCTTCCGATCCCGGGCTTCCGGTCGATGAGGTCGCCCGCGAACCGGGCCGAGCCCGCATCGCGCGCGCCGGCCTGCGCGCCGCACGTGCCGGTGCTCCTCGACGAGGTGCTCGAGGCGTTGGCGCTGCCCGGGGCCGGCCTCGCCATCGACGGCACCTTCGGCGCCGGGGGCTACACGCGCGCGATGCTGGCCGCCGATCCCGCCCTGCGCGTGGTGGCGATCGACCGGGACCCCACGGCGATCGCGGCCGGCGCCGCGCTCGTCGCGGAAGCGCACGGGCGCCTGCGCCTCCTGCCCGGCTGCTTCGGATCCCTCGATACCCTGCTGGAAGCGGCCGGTGAGACGGCGATCGACCGGGTGGTGCTCGATATCGGCGTCTCCTCGATGCAGCTCGACCAGCCGGAGCGCGGCTTTTCCTTCCGCGGCGACGGCCCCCTCGACATGCGGATGGGTGGCGACGGCCCGAGCGCGGCCGATCTCGTCAACGAGGCGGACGAGGCGGCGCTGGCCGACATCCTCTACCATTACGGCGAGGAGCGCCGCTCGCGCGCGGTGGCCCGCACCCTGATCGAGGCCCGCCGTCGCGGCCGGATCGAGACCACCGCCCAGCTCGCCGACCTCGTGGCCGGCGTCGTCCGCACCGAGCCCGGCAGCGGGATCCACCCGGCGACGCGCACCTTCCAGGGCCTGCGGATCGCCGTGAACGACGAACTCGGCGAGCTGGTGCGGGCGCTGCACGCGGCCGAGCGGGTCCTGAAGCCCGGCGGGCGGCTCGCGGTGGTGACGTTCCATTCGCTCGAGGACCGCATCGTCAAGCAGTTCTTCGCGGCGCGGACAGGCCGGTCCGCGCAGGGCTCCCGGCACCTGCCCGGGGGCGTCGCCGGGCCCGCGCCGGTCCGCAGCTTCCAGGCCGTGACCAAGGGGCCGGTCCTGCCCTCCGAGGCGGAGACGCGGCGCAACCCGCGCGCCCGGTCGGCCAAGCTTCGCGCCGGCGAGCGGACCGACGCGCCGGTGCCGGCGCCGCTGGAGGCGATCCACATGCTCGCGAGCCTGCCCGACCCGCGCGGAGGCGCACGCCGGTGATCCGTCTTCTCAACCTCCTCGCGGTCTGCGGCCTCGTCGCCTCGGCGATCTACGCCTACTCGATCAAGTACGACACGCTCTATCAGGGCGGTCAGGTCTCGAAGCTGAAGAGCGGCCTGCACCAGGAGCGGCAGGCGATCGCCGTGCTGCGCGCCGAATGGCAGCTCCTGACCCGGCCAGACCGCCTCCAGGCGGCGGTGGAGAAGCACCTCGCCCTCGAGCCGATCGGCACGAGCCATCTCGGACGCCTCGCGGATCTGCCCGCCCGGCCCGAGCGCGGCGACGAGATCGGTCGGCTCCTGGCGGCCACCGCCACGCCCAAGGAGAAGGGCGTGCCGGAGCCGCGCACGACCGGATCCCTGACCCGCACCGTCGCCACGACCCGCACCCCGACCACGGCATCGAGGTAATCCGCCCGTGTCCGAAGACGTTTTCCGTACAGATTCTTCGGATGCCGGCGCCGCGGCGCGGGCGGACGGGCCGGCGCACGCCGCGGCGGATGCCGGGCAGAGGGCCGATATCGCGGACGGGCCCGGCGCCTCGCACGCGGCCGGCGCCTCGCACGCGTCCGATCCGTCTCCCGAAGCCGACGCCTCGGACGGGCCCGCACGCCTGCAGGCGGCCGCCGACGCCCTGCAGCGCCCGGTCGCGCCGCCAAGCGGCCGGATCGTGCCTCTGCTGCGCTCCCTGTTCCGCCTCGCGATCGAGCGCTCGCACACCCGCGTCGCGCTCGTCGGGCTCGCCTTCCTCGGCGTGTTCGGCGCCATCAGCCTGCGCCTGCTGTCCATCGCGGTCTTCGGGGCCCCCCCGAGCCAGGACCACCGGGTCGCCGCCGCCGCGACCACCGCGATCCGGCCCGACATCGTCGACCGCAACGGCGAGATCCTGGCGACCGACATCCGCACGGTCTCGGTCTTCGCCGAGCCCCGCAACATCTACGACAAGGACGAGGCGGTCGAGCTGCTCACCGCCGTGCTGCCCGAGCTGAACGCGACGGAGCTGCGCGCCAAGCTCTCGACCAAGAAGGGCTTCGTCTGGGTCAAGCGCGAACTGACGCCCAAGCAGCAGGTCGAGGTCCACCGCCTCGGGATTCCCGGCATCGGCTTCCTGCCGGATCACAAGCGGGTCTACCCGAACGGCATGGCCGCCGCCCACATCCTCGGCGTGACCAACCTCGACAACATCGGCATCGCCGGAATCGAGAAGTACATCGACAACCAGGGCAACGGCGCCCTCAACGAGTTCGGCCTCGTCAACAAGCAGACCGACCTCAAGCCGGTCCAGCTCTCCCTCGACCTGCGCGCGCAATTCGCCGTGCGCGACGAACTGGCCTGGGGCATCGACCACTTCAAGGCCAAGGCCGGCGCCTCGATGATCCTCGACGTGCAGACCGGGGAGGTGATCGCCCTCGTGTCGATGCCGGATTTCGACCCGAACGACCCGAAGGACGCGCTCTCGCCCGACCGCATCAACCGGATGAACGTCGGCGTCTACGAGATGGGCTCGACCTTCAAGGCGATGACCCTCGCCATGGCGCTCGAGTCGGGCAAGTACAACGTCAACTCGACCTTCGACACCCGCGGCGGCGTGCTGAACTGGGGCCGGCAGAAGATCCACGAGTACCACGGCACCAACCGCGTCATCACCATGCCGGAGGTGTTCACGCATTCCTCCAACATCGGCTCGGCCAAGATGGCGCTCGGCGTCGGCGTGCCCGGCCATCGCGCCTTCCTGCGCAAGATGGGCCTGCTCGACCGCCTGCGGACCGAGCTGCCCGAGAGCGCGGCCCCGATCGTCCCGTCGCGCTGGACCGAGATCAACACCATCACCATCGCGTTCGGCCACGGCATCGCCGTCGCGCCGATCCAGGCGGCCTCGGCGGTGGGCGCGATCGTCAACGGCGGCGACCTGATCCGCCCGACCTTCCTCAAGAGCAACACCGACGAGGCGAAGGAGCGCGCCACCCGCGTCCTCTCGCCCGCCACCAGCGAGGCGATGCGCTTCATCATGCGCCTCAACGCCACCGAGGGCTCGGCCAAGAAGGCCGCGATCCCCTACTACTTCGTCGGCGGCAAGACCGGCACGGCCGAGAAGGTGATCGGCGGGCGCTACGTGAAGAACCGCCTGTTCACCACCTTCATGGCCGCAGCGCCCATGGACAAGCCGAAATACCTCTTCGTCACCATCATGGACGAGCCGCAGGGCCTGCCGGAATCCGGCGGCTACGCCACCGCCGCCTGGAACTCGGGCGTGGTCACCGGCCGGGTGATCGAGCGCGTGGCCCCGATCCTCGGCCTGCCGCCGCAATTCGAGCCGCCGGTGAAGCCGTTCCCCCTGATGGTGAAGCTCGGCGCCTATCACGTCGACAAGGTGGCGGGCCCGTGAGCACGCCGCTCGCCGCGCTGTTCCCCGAGGCCGGCGCGGACGCGTCCGGCCTCGCGGCGTCCGACATCACCGCGGATAGCCGCCGGGCCGGGCCCGGCACCGTCTTCGTGGCGGTCCCGGGCACCCGCGCCGACGGGCGGGCCTTCGCGGCGGCGGCGGCCGCCGCGGGTGCGGTCGCGGTGGTCGGGGAGGGGGCGCGGCCCGCCGATCTCCCCCCCGCCACGCCGTGGATCGCCGTCGCCGATGCCCGCCGCGCCCTGGCGCTCGCCGCAGCCGCGCTGCACGGGCCGCAGCCCGGCACCGTGGTGGCGGTGACCGGCACGGCCGGCAAGAGCTCGGTCGCCGACTTCGTGCGCCAGATCCTGACGCGGCTCGGGCACCGCGCCGCGAGCGTCGGCACCGTCGGCATCGTCACCGACCGCGGCGCGCGCTACGGCTCGCTGACCACGCCCGATCCCGTCACCCTGCACCGGACGCTGGCCGAGCTCGCGCGGGAGGGCATCACGGATCTGGCGATCGAGGCCTCGTCGCACGGGATCGAGCAGCGCCGCCTGGACGGCGTGCGCCTCGCGGCGGCGGGCTTCACCAATCTCGGCCGCGACCATCTCGACTACCACCCCGACATCGAATCCTACCTCGCGGCCAAGCTGCGCCTGTTCGACACGCTGCTGCCGCCCGGCTGCCCGGCCGTGGTCAACGCCGACGGCGCCTATGCCGAGCGGGTCGTCGCGACGGCGCGGGCGAGCGACCGCCCGGTCCGCACCACCGGCCGCGCCGGCGCCGAGATCCGTCTCGTCGGGGCCGCGCCGGAGGGCTTCTCCCAGCGCCTCGCACTCGACGGCGCCCACGGCTCGCGCCGCCTGGACCTGCCGCTGGTCGGGGCCTTCCAGGTCGAGAACGCCCTCGTCGCCGCCGGCCTCGTGCTGGAGACGCCGGCGGGCGCCGCCGACCCGGACGGCGTCTTCGCCGCGCTGGAGCATCTCACCGGCGTGCCCGGCCGCATGGAGCGGATCGGCGAGGCCCAGGGCGGGCTCTGCCTCGTGGATTACGCCCACAAGCCCGAGGCGCTGGAGAGCGTGCTCGTGGCGTTGCGCCCCTTCGCCCCCGGCCGCCTCGTGGTGGTGTTCGGCTGCGGCGGCGACCGCGACCGCGGCAAGCGCCCGCTCATGGGCGCCATCGCGGCGCGGCTCGCCGATGCCGTGATCGTCACCGACGACAACCCCCGCAGCGAGGAGCCGGCCGCGATCCGCGCCGCGATCCTGGCGGCCGCGCCGGGGGCCGCCGAGATCGGCGACCGCGCCGAGGCGATCCGCGTCGCGGTCCGCGGCCTCGGGCCCGGCGACGTGCTGGTGGTGGCCGGCAAGGGCCACGAAACCGGCCAGATCGTGGGCGATCGCACCCTCCCGTTCTCCGACCACGACGTGGTCCGCGCCGCGATCGCCGAGGCCGGACGATGAGCGCCGCGCCTGCGGGCCCCGTCGGCACGCCTATCGGAACCGCCATGAGCCAGCAGACCGCATCCGAACCGCTCTGGGCCCCGCAGGCTCTAGAGGCCGCGACCGGCGGCCGGCTCGTCGGCCCGGTCCGGCCCGTGGCCGGCGCCTCGATCGACACCCGCACGCTCCAGCCCGGCGACCTGTTCTTCGCCATCCGCGGCGAGGCCCGCGACGGGCACGATTTCGTCCCGGACGCCCTCGGACGCGGCGCGGCGCTCGCCGTGGTGGCCGAGAGCCGGGCCGGCGACCTCGCGGCCTTCGGGCCGGTCCTCGCGGTGCCGGGGGCGTGCGCCGACCCGGTGCTCGACGCCATGCGGGCGATCGGGCGGGCGGCGCGCGCCCGCACGGGCGCCGCGATCACCGCCGTCACCGGCTCGGTGGGCAAGACCGGCACCAAGGAGGCGCTCCGCCACGTGCTCGGGGCGCAGGGGGCGACGCACGCCTCCGTCGCCTCCTACAACAACCATTGGGGCGTGCCGTTGACGCTCGCCCGCATGCCCGCGCAGGCGCGCTACGGCGTGTTCGAGATCGGCATGAACCACCCGCACGAGATCCTGCCGCTCACCGCCCAGGTCCGGCCGGACGTGGCCCTGGTCGTCACCGTGGAGCCCGTGCATATCGAGCACTTCGCCTCCGTCTCCGCGATCGCCGACGCGAAGGGCGAGATCTTCTCCGGGCTGAAGCCCGGCGGGATCGCGGTGATCAACCGGGACAACCCGCATTTCCCTCGCCTCCTCGCCCATGCCCAGGCCTCCCGGGCCGGGCGCGTGGTGAGCTTCGGCGAGCATCCGGAGGCGGATGTCCGGGCCAACCGGATCGTGCTGCGCCCCGATCTCTCGGTGGTCGACGCCACGGTGATGGGCCAGCCGGTGACCTACCAGCTCGGCACGGCCGGCCGGCACGCGGCCCTGAACTCGCTCGGCATCATGGCGGTGGTGCACAGCCTCGGCGCCGACCTCGCGCGCGCCGCCCTGTCGCTCGCCGCGCTCCGCCCGCCGGCCGGGCGCGGCGAGCGCACGGCGCTCCATCTCGACGGCGGCGAGGCCTTCCTGGTCGACGAGAGCTACAACGCCAACCCGGCCTCGATCCGGGCGGCGCTCGCCACCCTGAGCAACATCGACGCCGGGCCGCGCGGTCGCCGCATCGCGGTGCTCGGCGACATGCTGGAGCTCGGCGAGGCGGGCCCGGGACTGCACCGCGATCTCGCCGCCGCGGTCGAGGCGGCCGGGATCGACCTCGTCTTCACCGCCGGCACCCTGATGGGCCACCTGTTCGAGGCCCTGCCGGTCTCGCGCCGCGGCATCGCCGCCGCCGCCTCCGCGGATCTGGTCGAGCCGCTCGCCCGGATCCTGCGGCCGGGCGACGCGGTGATGGTCAAGGGATCGAACAGCATCCGCATGGGCCGGATTGTCGAGGCCCTCAAAGCCCGCTACGCCGCGACGCAGCGCGCGCCCGTTGCGGCGGCAGCGCCCTGATTCGGCGCGCGCGCCATCTCCGGCCGGGACGCCCGGCCATCTCTCACCGAACGAGCGGGCTCGGCTGAACGGATGCTGTATCTCCTGTCGGACCTGAGCGGCACGCTCTCGGCCCTCAACGTCTTCCGCTACATCACCTTCCGGACCGGAGGGGCCCTGTTCACCGCGGGTCTGTTCGTGTTCTGGTTCGGGCCCTGGATCATCTCCCTGCTGCGCCTGCGGCAGGGCAAGGGCCAGCCGATCCGCGAGGACGGGCCGCAGACCCATCTGCTGACCAAGCGCGGCACGCCGACGATGGGCGGCCTGATGATCCTGGCGGGCGCCGTCGTGGCGATCCTGCTCTGGGCCAACCCGCGCAACCACTACGTGTGGATCACCCTCACGGTGACCCTCGGCTTCGGGGCGATCGGCTTCTACGACGACTACCTCAAGGTGACGAAGCAGTCGCACAAGGGCTTCTCGGGCAAGTTCCGCCTCGCCCTCGAGGGGCTGATCGCGGTGGCCGCCTGCACCATGATCGCGCTCTACTCGCCGGTCGCGCTGCAGAACCAGCTCGCCTTCCCGGTCTTCAAGGACGCGCTGCTCAACCTCGGCTGGTTCTACGTCCTGTTCGGCGGCTTCGTGATCGTGGGCGCCGGCAATTCGGTGAACATGACGGACGGGCTCGACGGCCTCGCCATCGTCCCGGTGATGATCGCCTGCGGCACCTTCGGGGTGATCGCCTACCTCGTCGGCAATTCCTTCACGGCGAGCTACCTGCAGGTCAATTACGTGCGCGACACGGGCGAGCTCGCCGTCGTCTGCGGCGCGGTGATCGGGGCCGGGCTCGGCTTCCTCTGGTTCAACGCGCCGCCCGCGCAGATCTTCATGGGCGACACCGGCTCGCTCGCTCTCGGCGGCCTCCTCGGGGTGATCGCGGTCTCGACCAAGCACGAGATCGTGCTCGCCATCGTCGGCGGCCTGTTCGTGCTGGAGATGATGTCGGTGATCATCCAGGTCGCCTCGTTCAAGCTCACGGGCAAGCGCGTCTTCCGGATGGCGCCGATCCATCACCATTTCGAGCAGAAGGGCTGGAAGGAGCCGCAGGTCGTGATCCGGTTCTGGATCATCGCGGTGATCCTGGCGCTCGCGGGGCTCGCCACGCTGAAGCTGCGCTGAGGCCGGGCCTCGCACGGCAATGTCGCGGTCCGCCAAGCCCCGCCTCTTTGCCGGCGCGGGCGCCGCGTGTATCGCTCGCAACCCTCGCGAGCGTCGATGCGCGCCGCAACCCCGATAACGATGCGCGGCCCGGGCCCGACCGGGCCGGGCCGAACGGAATGCGTATGACCCCGATCACCACCTTCGCGGAGCGCACGCTCGCCCTGTTCGGCCTCGGCGGATCCGGCATCGCCACGGCGGCGGCCCTCCAGGCGGGCGGGGCCCGGGTGCTCGCCTGGGACGACAACCCCGAGAGCGTGGCGCGCGCCGAGGCGCAGGGGATCGAGACGCAGGACCTGCGCACGATCGACTGGTCGGGCCTCGCCGCCTTCGTCCTCGCCCCCGGCGTGCCGCTGACCCATCCCGAGCCGCACTGGACGGTCGGCCTCGCCAGCCGCGCCGGCGTCGCGATCATCGGCGACATCGAGCTGTTCTGCCGCGAGCGCGCGGCGATCGCCCCGGGCGCGCCCTTCATCGCCATCACCGGGACCAACGGCAAGTCGACCACGACGGCGCTCATCGCCCACATCCTGCGCGAGGCCGGCGCGGACGTGCAGATGGGCGGCAACATCGGCACCGCCATCCTGTCGCTGGAGCCGCCGGCCCCTGGCCGGATCCACGTGATCGAGATGTCGTCCTTCCAGATCGATCTCACCCCCTCGCTCGACCCGAGCGTCGGCCTCCTGCTCAACATCACCCCGGACCATCTCGACCGGCACGGCACCCTGGAGCAGTACGCCGCCATCAAGGAGCGGCTGATCGGCGGGAGCCGCCGGGCGCTGGTGAGCCTCGATGATCCGCCGAGCGCCGCGATCTACGCCCGCCACGCCGAGCCCCGCGGCGACGCGACGGCGCTGCCGGTCTCGGTCCGGCGCCCGCTGGAGACCGGAATCTGCCTCGATGGCACCCGCGTCGTGCTGCATCCCCGCTCCGGGCCCGCGCAGGTGCTGTGCGACCTCTCCGGGGTCGAGACCCTGCGGGGCACGCACAACGCGCAGAACGCCTGCTTCGCGGCCGCCGCGATCCAGGCCCTCGGCCTCGGCGACCCGGACCCGGAGGCGCAACGGCGAATGATCCAGGCGGGGATCGCGAGCTTTCCGGGCCTCGCGCACCGGATGGAGCTGCTCGGGCGGCGCGGCCGGGTGCTCTTCGTCAACGATTCGAAGGCGACGAACGCCGATTCCACCGAGAAGGCGCTCACCGCCTTCCGGGACATCCACTGGATCCTCGGCGGCAAGGCCAAGGAGGGCGGCATCTTCCCGCTGGTGCCGTATTTCGAGCGGGTCGCCCACGCCTACCTGATCGGCGCGGCTTCCGACGCCTTCGCGGTTACCCTCGAGGGCGCCGTGCCCTATACCCGCTGCGAGACGCTCGACGTGGCGACCCGTGCCGCCGCCGAGGGGGCCGCCGCCTCCAGCGCCCCGGAGCCCGTGGTGCTGCTCTCGCCGGCCTGCGCCTCCTACGACCAGTTCCGCTCGTTCGAGCAGCGCGGGGACCGCTTCCGGGAGCTGGTGCGCGCGCTGCCCTGAGGCGTTTCTATCGCGCCAGGACCTGTGCCGCCTCGCGCGTCGTCGAGACCGCCTGGGAGACGTCGCCGACCGCGCGCGAGATCGCCGCGATGTTCCCGGTGATCGCCCTGACCGCGCCCGAGGCGCTCTGCATGCTCTCGGCGAGGTCGCGCGTCACAGCGCTCTGCTCCTCGATCGCGGCGGCCGTCGCCACCACCGTCTCGCGCATCACCGAGACCGAGCTGCCGATCGAGCCGAGGGCGCCGACCACCTCGTGCGAGACCAGCTGCACGCTGTTGATCTCGCTGTTGATCTGGTCGGTGGCGCGCGCGGCCTGATCGGCCAGCGCCTTGACCTCGGAGGCGACCACCGCGAAGCCGCGGCCGGCTTCGCCCGCGCGCGCCGCCTCGATCGTGGCGTTGAGAGCCAGAAGGTTGATCTGCCCGGCGATGCTCTGGATCAGGCCGACGATGCTCGTCATCGCCGCCGCGGTGTCGGCCAGGCGCTTGGTATGGCCGTCGGCGGCCTGGACGCAGGCATAGGCGGTGTCGGTGGCCCCTTGCGAGCGCACGATGCTCTGCGACATCTCCGCGACCGAGGCGGCGAGCTCCTCCGCCGCCGCCGCGACGGTCTGGACGTTGCCGGAGGTGGAATCGGCCGCGGACGAGGCGAGCAGGGCGGCCTGCGTCGAGTGGGCCACCGCCTGCTCGATCTCGCCGAAATTCTTGTCGATCAGCGTGCGCAGGCTGCCCAGGAGGCGGACCTGCTCGGTGATGTCGGTGGCGAACTTCACCACCTTGTAGGGCCGGCCGGAGGCGTCGAGGATCGGATTGTAGGAGGCCTGGATCCAGACCTCGCGGCCGTTCTTGCCCACGCGCCGGAACTGCGCCGACTGGTAGGTGCCGCTGCGCAGGGCCGACCAGAACGCCCGGTAGGCCTCGCTCTCGCGGTGCGCGGGCTCGACGAAGGCGCCGTGGTGTTGGCCCAGCACCTCCTCGCGGGAATAGCCCATCGCGGCCAGGAAATTGTCGTTGACCGCGATGACCCGCCCGTCGAGGTCGAACTCGATCACCGCCTGGGCTTTGTGGATCGCCGCGATCTGGCCGGCCCGGTCGGCCTCCTCGGCGCGCTGCCGGCTGATGTCGGTGGCGAACTTCACGATCTTGTAGGGGCGGCCCCGGCCGTCGAGCACCGGATTGTAGGAGGCCTCGATCCAGATCTCGCGCCCGCCGCGGCCGATCCGCCGGAACTGCGCCGCCTCGAAGCTGCCGGAGCGCAGGCGCTCCCAGAATGCGCGGTACTCCGCGGATTCTCGCATCGCCGGATCCACGAACAGGCTGTGGTGCTGCCCCGTCACCTCCGGCAGGGTGTAGCCGACGAGGTCGAGGAAGTTGGCGTTCGCGGTCAGGATGCGGCCGTCGAGGTCGAACTCGATGACGCCCTGGACCCGGTCGAGGGCGGCGAGCTTCGCGTGCGCTTCGCGCGTCTTGCGGGCTTCGAACATGGCGGGCGTGTTCCGCTGGGCGGCGCGGACGGCGCGAAGGGGACCGGTCTGGCTGGTCCCTGCTGCCCGAACCTCGATAAAAGTACGCCTGTAGGTTGTGCCCTGAGGATTAACAGACGGTAATCCGCGCCCGACAAATCCGTCCGCGGCCGCATAAGGATGCGTTTACCATTCGGGGACAGGATCGCGGGCGGTCCGCCACAGGTCGGCGCGCCGTGGAGTGGTCGCTCGCATGATGTCCCGCGCGGAACGCACGCCCTTCACGGATTGGTGGTGGACCGTCGATCGCGGCCTGCTCGCCGCGCTCGGCGCCCTGATGGTGGCGGGCCTGGTCTTCCTGATGGGCGGCGGACCGCCGGTGGCCGAGCGCATCGGCCTGCCGACCTTCTACTTCCTCAACCGGCAGGCGATGTACCTCGCCCCGACCATCCTGCTGATCTGCGCGGTCTCGTTCCTGTCGCTGCGCGGGATCCGGCGCCTCGCCCTCGTCACCTGGGGGACGGGCGTCGTCCTGTGCATCCTGGCCGGCAAGTTCGGCCCCGAGATCAAGGGCGCGCACCGCTGGATCCAGTTCGGCTCCTTCGGCCTGCAGCCCTCGGAATTCGTGAAGCCGGCCTTCGTCGTGGTGGCGGCCTGGGCCTTCTCGGAGGGCGCGCAGCGGCGCGACATGCCGGGCGGCTTCCTGGCGATCCTGCTCCTGCCGGTCACCATCGTGCCCCTCGTGCTGCAGCCGGATTTCGGCCAGACCATGCTGATCAGCATCGTCTGGTGCACGCTGTTCTTCGTCGCCGGGCTGCACTGGCTCTGGGTGGCGGGGCTCGGCGTCGGCGGCCTGCTCGGCGTGTTCGCCGCCTACACCTTCCTGCACCACGTCCGCGAGCGCATCACGCGCTTCCTCGACAAGGATTCGGGCGACAGCTTCCAGGTCTTCTGGTCGCAGGAATCCTTCCGCTCCGGCGGCTGGTTCGGCACCGGCCCGGGGGAGGGGGTGGCCAAGCGCCACCTCCCGGATGCACATACCGACTTCATCTTCTCCGTCACCGGCGAGGAATTCGGCGTGCTGGTGTGTCTCTGCCTCGTGGCGCTCTTCGCCTTCATCGTCCTGCGCGGCCTCAGGCTCGCGCGCCGGACCGACGACACCTTCTCGCGGCTCGCGATCACCGGGCTCACCAGCCTGTTCGGCCTGCAGGCCTGCATCAACATGGCGGTGAACACCCAGCTGATGCCCGCCAAGGGCATGACGCTGCCCTTCGTCTCCTACGGCGGCTCGTCGCTGATCTCCCTGGCGCTCGGCATGGGCTTCCTCGTGGCGCTCACCCGCAAGCGCCCGCGCTCGACCCTGATCAGCCAGAAGCCGCCCGGCACCGCGCCGGCCCTCGTCGCGGGGGTGATGCGGTGACGGTCTTCACCCCGACGATCCTGCTCTGCGCGGGCGGCACCGGCGGCCACCTGTTTCCCGCCGAGAGCCTCGCCCACGCGCTGCGGGCGCGCGGCATCGCCGTGGCTCTGGCGACCGATGCCCGCGTCGACGCGCTGAAGGGGGAGTTCCCGGCCTCGGAGATCGTCACCATCCCCGCGGCGACGCCGTCCGGGCGCTCGATGCTCCACCGCGCCACGGCGGTGCTCACCCTCGGGCGCGGCTTCAAGGTCGCGGTGCAGGAGGTGCGCCGGATCAACCCGGCCGCCATCGTCGGCTTCGGCGGCTACCCGACCGTGCCCCCGGTCCTCGCCGGCCAGATCCTGCGGGTGCCCACGATCCTGCACGAGCAGAACGCCGTGATGGGCCGCGCCAACGCCTTCCTGGCGCGCGGCGCCCGCACCATCGCCACGGGCTTCAAGGACGTGCGCGGCGTGCCCGAGAAGGCGCGCGCGCCCCGCATCCACACGGGCAATCCCCTGCGGCCCGCCGTCATCGAGGCCGCGAAGCTGCCCTTCTCGCCGCTCGAGCCCGACGGCGTGCTGCGCCTGCTCGTCTTCGGCGGAAGCCAGGGCGCCCGGGTGATGGGCGAGGTGGTGCCGAAGGCGCTCGCTGGGTTGCCCGCCGATCTCCGCGCGCGCGTGCATCTCGTCCAGCAGGTCCGGCCCGAGGACCTGACCGCGGTCCAGAACCACTACCTCGCGATGGGGCTCGCGGGGCTGGAGGCGGCGCCGTTCTTCAAGGACCTGCCGGCCCGCATGGCCGCGAGCCACCTCGTCATCGCCCGGTCGGGCGCCTCGACGGTCTCGGAACTCGCCGCCATCGGGCGTCCCTCCATCCTGGTCCCGCTGCCCGGCGCCCTCGACCAGGACCAGGCCGCCAACGCCGCGACGCTCGCGGCGATCGGCGCCGCCCTCGCCCTGCCGCAGACCGCCTTCACGCCGGATCGGCTGACGGCGGACCTCGTCGACACCTTCGAGAATCCCGAAAAATTGACCCGCGCGGCCGAGGCGGCCAAAAGCGCGGGCATTCACGACGCGGCCTCGCGCCTCGCCACCGTGGTCGCCGAGACGGCCGCCCGCACCTGATCGTCCCGGGATCCCGGCTCCGGCCGCACGCCCGAAGTCCAGAATGGTCCCGCCATGAAGCTGCCCGAGAAGCTCGGCCCCATCCATTTCATCGGCATCGGCGGCATCGGCATGTCCGGCATCGCCGAGGTGATGCACAATCTCGGCTACACGGTGCAGGGCTCGGACGCGTCCGACAACGCCAATGTCCGCCGCCTCGCCGAGAAGGGCATGCGCACCTTCGTCGGGCACGACGCCCGGAACGTCGAGGAGGCCGGCCTCGTCGTGGTGTCGACCGCGATCCGCCGCGACAACCCCGAGTTGGAGGCCGCGCGCGAGCGGCGCCTGCCGGTGGTGCGCCGCGCCGAGATGCTGGCCGAGCTGATGCGCTTCAAGTCCTGCGTTGCGATCGCGGGCACCCACGGCAAGACCACCACCACCTCGCTCGTCGCCACGCTGCTCGATGCCGGGAACCTCGACCCGACCGTGATCAATGGCGGCATCATCAACGCCTACGGCACCAACGCCCGCATGGGCGAGGGCGAGTGGATGGTGGTGGAGGCCGACGAATCCGACGGCACCTTCCTGAAGCTGCCCGCGGACGTCGCCATCGTCACCAACATCGACCCCGAGCACCTCGACCATTTCGGCTCGTTCGACGCGGTCAAGGACGCCTTCCGGCGCTTCATCGACAACATCCCGTTCTACGGCTTCGCGGTGATGTGCATCGACCATCCGGTGGTGCAGGACCTCGTCGGCCATATCGAGGACCGGCGCATCATCACGTACGGCGAGAACCCGCAGGCCGACGTGCGCCTCATCGACGTGGACCTGCGCGGTGGCCAGAGCCGCTTCCGGGTGATGATCCGCGACCGCCGCCCCGGCTACCGGATGGAGATGGAGGATCTCGTCCTGCCGATGCCGGGCAAGCACAACGCGCTGAACGCCACCGCGGCGCTCGCCGTGGCGCACGAGCTCGGCGTGAAGCCCGAGGCGATCCGCAACGCGCTCGCGGGCTTCGGCGGCGTCAAGCGCCGCTTCACCCGCACGGGCGAGTGGAACGGCGCCCAGATCTTCGACGATTACGGGCACCATCCGGTGGAGATCAAGGCGGTGCTCAAGGCCGCCCGCGCCTCCACCGATCACGGCGTCATCGCGATCGTGCAGCCGCACCGCTACTCGCGCCTGCAATCGCTGTTCGACGACTTCTGCACCTGCTTCAACGACGCCGACACGGTCATCGTCGCCCCCGTCTACGCGGCCGGCGAGGCGCCGATCGAGGGCATCGACCGCGACAACCTCGTCGCCGGCCTGCGCTCCCGCGGCCATCGCGACGCGCAGGCCCTGGAGCGCCCCGAGGACCTGCCCGGCCTCGTCGCGGGCTTGGCCAAGCCCGGCGATTACGTCGTCTGCCTCGGCGCCGGCAACATCACCCAATGGGCCTACGCGCTGCCGGGCGACCTCGCCGCGCTGAAGCGGTGATGAGGCCATGCGGGCAGGAAAGCCGGAACGCACGCGCTTCCGCCGGACCCTGCGCGCGGAGCAGACCGACTGTGAGCGCCGGCTCTGGAATCATCTGCGTGACCGCAGGCTCGGCGGCTTCAAGTTCGTGCGCCAGGAATCGATCGGCCGCTACGTCGCGGATTTCTGCTGCCGCGAGGCACGCCTCGTGATCGAACTCGACGGAAGCCAGCACGCGGACAGCGCGCACGATCGCCGGCGCGACGCATCTCTGGCCATCCAGGGATATCAAGTGCTCAGGTTCTGGAACTCGGACGTGACCGAACGCCTCGACGCCGTTCTCGGAACCGTTCTCGCCGCGCTCCCGTCCTCTCCCCGCTTGCGGGGAGAGGGCCGCGACGACCGCGTCGTCGGCGCGGCAAGCCCGCAGGGCGGCGGTGAGGGGGCGTTTCCGGGGGAGTCTCATCCGGAAACGCCCCCTCACCCTCGGCTGCCGCCTCGCTTTGCCGACGACGAGGTCGGCAAAGCCCTCTCCCCGCAGGCGGGGAGAGGGGAGAACCCCGCATGACCCACGCCCTCCACGATTCCATTCGCGCCGCCGCGCCCCAGCTCCGCGGGCGCCTGCTCGCGAACCAGCCGCTCGCCGACCTGACCTGGTTCCGCGTCGGCGGGCCGGCCGAGGTGCTGTTCACGCCCGCCGACGAGGAGGATCTCGCGCTCCTCCTCTCCGCGCTCGATCCGGCGGTGCCCGTCACGGTGATCGGCCTCGGCTCGAACCTGATCGTGCGGGACGGCGGCGTGCCGGGCGTGGTGATCCGCCTCGGCGGCAAGGCTTTCGGGGGCATCGCGGTCGACGGCAACACCCTGCGGGCCGGCACCGCGGTGCCCGACATGCGCCTCGCCAAGGCCGCGGCCGAGTCGGGGCTCGACGGGCTCGCCTTCTTCCGCGGCATCCCGGGCTCGATCGGCGGGGCGCTGCGGATGAACGCGGGCGCGCATGGCGGAGAGACCACCGACGTGCTGGTCGAGGCCCGCGGCATCGACCGGCGCGGCGACGTCCGGACCTTCACCCATGCCGAGATGGGCTTCTCCTATCGCCACAGCGCGGCGCCGGAGGACGTGATCTTCACGAGCGCCCTGTTCCGTGGCCGGCCCGGCGAGCGCGCGGCGATCGAGGCCGAGATGGAGCGCGTGACGGCGGCCCGCGAGGCGGCCCAGCCGATCCGCGAGCGCACGGGCGGCTCGACCTTCAAGAACCCCGAGGGCGGCAAGGCCTGGCAGCTCGTCGACGCCGCCGGCTGCCGCGGCCTGACCCGCGGCGGGGCCCAGGTCTCGCCGATGCACTGCAACTTCCTGATCAACCGCGACGGCGCCACCGCCGCGGACATCGAGGGCCTCGGCGAGGAGGTCCGCCGCCGCGTGCGCGAGACCTCCGGGATCGAGCTGCACTGGGAGATCCGGCGGATCGGCCGGCCGTCGCCGGCCGATCCCGCATGAGCACACGAACCGACGATCCGCGGGAGTCCCCGATGTCCAAGCACGTCGCCGTCCTCATGGGCGGCACCTCCAGCGAGCGGGTCGTCTCGCTCAGCTCCGGCGCCGCCTGCGCCGCCGCGCTCGAGGGCGTCGGCTACCGCGTCACCCGGGTCGATGTCGGCGCCGACGTGGCGCAGGTCCTGGCCGAGCTCCGCCCGGACGTCGCCTTCAACGCCCTGCACGGGCCGGCGGGCGAGGACGGCACGATCCAGGGGCTCCTGGAGATCCTGAGGATCCCCTACACCCATTCCGGCGTGCTGGCCTCGGCGCTCGCCATGCACAAGGAGCGTGCCAAAGTGGTCATGCGGGCGGCCGGCGTCGCCGTGCCGGAGGGCCGCGTCGTTAACCGTCACGTGGCGGCGAAGTCACACCCTTTGCCGCCTCCCTACGTGGTGAAGCCGGTGGCCGAAGGCTCCTCCGTCGGCGTCATCATCGTGCGCGACGGGCGCTCGCACCCGCCCCAGATCCTGGCCTCCGACGAGTGGGTCTACGGCGAGGAAGTCCTTGCGGAGACTTACGTTGCGGGCCGCGAGCTCACCTGCGCGGTGATGGGTGACGAGGCCCTCGGGGTCATCGAGATCAAGCCCGCATCGGGGGAGTGGTACGACTTCGAGGCGAAGTACGCCGAAGGGGGGTCGATCCATGTCCTCCCGGCGGAGCTTAAACCAAATGTTTACCAGCGTGTCCAAGAGTTGGCGTTAACGGCGCATCAAGCACTGGGCTGCCGGGGCGTCAGCCGTGCTGACCTTCGCTACGACGACACACCGGGCGGAACCGGTGCCCTCGTCGTACTCGAGGTCAACACGCAACCCGGGATGACCCAGACGAGCCTTGTGCCGGAGATGGCGGCCCATGCGGGCTACGGATTCGGTGAGCTCGTCCGATGGATGGTGGAGGACGCTTCTCTGGGCCGCTGAGCCCCGCCGCACCCGGCATCGCCGGGCGGCTGGCCCACGCCTTCACGGAGCGGCTGCCCCGCCTTCTGGGGCGCTCGCCCTTCCGGCACCTGCGCCCGCGGGTTCCCCTCGACCGCCGCCTGCCGCGCGGGGGCGGGTCCCTCGGCCTCGCTGGGGCCTTCGCGGCCCTGTCCGTCGCCGGCTTCGTGGCGAGCGGGCGCTACGACGGCTTCGTCGCCGAGAACGGCCGCCCCATCGACATCGCGGCGCGGATCGCGGGCTTCGGCGTCGAGCGGGTGACGATCTCGGGCATCTCCCGGATGTACGAGCGCGAGGTGCTGGCCGCCGCCGGCATCGACTGGCGCTCCTCCGTGCCCTTCCTCGACGTGGCGGAGGTGCGCGAGCGCCTGCTGCGCGTGCCGCTGATCGCCTCGGTCTCGGTGCGCAAGATCTATCCCAACGAGATCGTCATCAACCAGGTCGAGCGCGAGCCCGCCGCCCTCTGGCAGAAGAACGGCGAGGTCAGCGTCATCGCGGCCGACGGCACCGTGATCGACACCATGCGGGACGACCGCTACGCCAGCCTGCCGCTGGTGGTGGGCGACGGCGCCAACGCCAAGCTCGGCGAGTATCTCCAGCTCATCGCCGGCGCCGGCCCGCTCGCCGAGCGGATTAAGGCCGGCACCTACGTCTCGGGCCGGCGCTGGACGCTGAAGCTCGACGGCGTCGACATCCGCCTGCCCGAGGCCGATGCCGCCGCGGCCCTCGCCCGCCTCGTGGCGCTGGAGCGCGACAACCGCCTTCTCGAGAAGGACATCATCGCGGTCGACCTGCGCATGCCCGACCGCGTGGTGGTGCGCCTGACCGAGGAAGCCGCCGCGGCGCGCGCGGACGCGCAGAAGAAGACCAAGAAGGGGGCGGCCACATGAGCCGTCCGCAGACGTCCAGCCGCCCGCCACGTCCCGTTCCTGTCGCCCGGTAGCGTTCGATGCACAGCCATCACGGCCTCACGCCGCGTCTGAAGCCGCTCTCCGCGCGCCGCTCCGCCATCCTGTCGGTGCTCGACATCGGAACGAGCAAGGTGGTCTGCCTCGTGGCCGAGCTGCAGCCCGCCGAGGCGATGGCGACGCTCAGGGGCCGCACCCATCTCGCCCGCATCATCGGCATCGGCCACCAGCGCTCCCTCGGGCTCAAGGGCGGCGCCATCGTCGATCTCGAGGCCGCCGAGGGCGCCATCCGTCAGGCGGTCCACGCCGCCGAGCGCATGGCCAAGGTCGAGGTCCAGTCCGTCATCGTCAACATGTCGGGCGGGCGCCTCGCCTCCCAGCATTTCCAGGCCCGCGTCGGGGTCCGCACCGGCACCGTCACCGGCCAGGACGTCGAGCGCGTCCTGGAGACGGCGAGCGCCCACGGCGTCAGCCCCGGTCGCGCCGTGCTGCACGCCCTGCCCACCGGCTACGCCTTGGACGGCCAGGGCGCGGTGATCGACCCCTCGGGGATGATCGGCGAGGCGCTCGGCGTCGATCTCCACGTCGTCACCGCGGAGGCCGCCGCCGCCCGCAACGTGATGCTCGCCGTCGAGCATTGCCATCTCGGCGTCGAGGCGGTGATCGCCACGCCCTACGCCGCCGGCCTGTCGGCGCTCGTCGACGACGAGGCCGAGATGGGCGTCTGCGTCGTCGACATGGGCGGCGGCACCACCAGCGTCGGCGTGTTCCAGGGCGGCCACCTCGTCCACGTGGACGCCATCGCGGTGGGCGGCCACCACGTCACCATGGATATCGCCCGCGGGCTCTCGACCCGCGTCGCCGCGGCCGAGCGGCTGAAGACCCTCTACGGCTCGGCCATCGCCACGCCGTCCGACGAGCGCGACATGATCGCCGTCCACGGCGTCGGCGAGGACGAGGGCGAGGCGCCCACCCACGTGCCGCGCTCGCAGCTCGTGCGCATCATCAAGCCGCGCGTCGAGGAGGTGGTGGAGCTCGTCCGCGACCGGCTGCGCGCGGCGGGCTTCGCCGCCCAGGCCGGGCGCCGCGTCGTGCTCACCGGCGGCGCCAGCCAGCTCGTCGGCATGCCGGAGGTCGCCCGCCGGGTGATGCAGGGTCAGGTCCGGATCGGCCGGCCGCTGGGCATCCGCGGCCTGCCGGAAGCCGCCAAGGGACCGGCCTTCTCGGCCTCGGTCGGCCTGCTCGTCTACCCGCAGGTCGCCCATGCCGAGCATTTCGAGCCGCGGGGGCACAGCGCCTTCGCGGGCACGGGCACCGACGGCTACCTGTCCCGGGTCGGCCGCTGGATCCGCGACAGCTTCTGAGGTCTTCCGGCGCGCTCGACCTTCGAGCGGGCCCATCGAGAGCATCCGGCGCCGCGGCGCCGAACATCCACACCGAGGTCACGAGAGGCTCGACACCATGGCCATTTCCCTCCAGGCGCCCGACATCCGCGAACTCAAGCCCCGCATCACCGTGTTCGGTGTCGGCGGCGCCGGCGGCAACGCCGTCAACAACATGATCGAGTCCGGCCTCCTCGGCTGCGAGTTCGTGGTCGCCAACACCGACGCCCAGGCGCTGACCTCCTCGAAGGCCGAGCGCGTGATCCAGATGGGCCTCGGCGTGACGCAGGGCCTCGGCGCCGGCTCGCACCCGGAGGTCGGCTCGGCCGCCGCCGACGAGGTGATCGACGAGATCCGCGACCAGCTCTCGGGCGCCCACATGTGCTTCATCACCGCCGGCATGGGCGGCGGCACCGGCACCGGCGCGGCACCCGTCATCGCCCGCGCGGCGCGCGACATGGGCATCCTGACGGTCGGCGTCGTGACGAAGCCGTTCCAGTTCGAGGGCATGCGCCGGATGCGCACGGCCGAGGCCGGCATCCAGGAGCTTCAGGCCGCCGTCGACACCCTGATCGTGATCCCGAACCAGAACCTGTTCCGGGTCGCCAACGAGAAGACCACCTTCGCCGACGCCTTCGCGATGGCCGACCAGGTGCTCTACTCGGGCGTCGCCTGCATCACCGACCTGATGGTCAAGGAAGGCCTGATCAACCTCGACTTCGCCGACGTCCGGGCGATCATGCGCGGCATGGGCAAGGCGATGATGGGCACCGGCGAGGCCTCGGGCGAGAAGCGCGCCAACCGCGCGGCGGAGGCGGCCATCGCCAACCCGCTCCTCGACGACGTCTCGATGAAGGGCGCTCGCGGCCTGCTGATCTCGATCACCGGCGGCTCGGACCTCACCCTGTACGAGCTCGACGAGGCCGCCACCCGCATCCGCGAGGAGGTCGATCAGGACGCCAACATCATCCTGGGCGCCACCTTCGACGAGAGCCTCGACGGCATCATCCGGGTCTCGGTGGTCGCCACCGGCATCGAGCCGGCCCTGATCGCCGCGAACTCGCCGAACAACAAGGAGATCGCCGAGACCGAGCAGCGCATCGCCGAGGTCGCCGAGCGCCTGCGCTCCGAGGCCCGCACCCGCGCCGCCGCGCAGGTCGCCCCGTCGATGCGGACCGAGGCGCCCGCGCCCGTCGCCCAGGCCCCGGCGCCCGCGCCGCAGCCCGCCCCGGAGCCGCACCTGGAGCACCGGATGGACCCGGCCCCGGTGATGCGCGACGACGTCGTGCTGACCCAGGCCCAGCCCCGCGCCGCCGCGGCCTTCGTGCCGCAGGCGCCCGCGCCGCAGCCCCAGGCCGAGCCGCAGCTCCATGCCGGCCCGTTCGTGCCGCCGCGCCCGGCCGCGCCCGCCGCCGCGCCGCTCGCCCGCGCCCCGCGCATGCCGCAGATCCACGAGCTGCCGCCGATCGCCCAGAACCAGATCATGGCCAACCGCGGCGAGCCGGCGGCCGAGCCCGCCGACGCCAAGCGGACCTCGCTGCTGCGCCGTCTCGCCACCGTCGGCTTCGGCGGGCGGCGCGACGAGGCCGAGGCGCCGGTCCAGCAGCCGCGGGCGGCGATGCAGCCCCAGCCGCAGGCGCCCGTGCACGCCCCCGTCCACGCGCCGATCCCGGCCGCGCCCCGCAGCGCCCCGCCGCAGGCCCCGGTCTATCGCGCCCCGCAGGGCCAGCTCGACGCCCAGGGCCGCGCCGCGCCGCAGCCCCGGATGATGGACGACGACCATCTGGAGATCCCCGCCTTCCTGCGCCGCCAGGCCAACTGACGGCGGGCGCCCGGCCGCGCGCCTCGGCCCCTTTGCGGGGAGCCGGGGCCCGGCCGGGCGGTCCCATGAACCCGCGCCCGAGCCACGCCCGATCGCCCGCGATCGGGCGTGGCTCGGCGTGGATCCGGGCCTTCCGCGAGGGCCTGTGCACCTGCGTTGCTCGCCCGCCGCAAGGCATGGCGGGCTTTTGCAGTGCAACAGAAAAAGTTCCCAAGCCGAGCGCTGGTGCATAGGGGACACACCTCAGGTCGGGTGTTCAGCCCGCGTTAACCATATCTTAACCTGTTGCCGGGACGACGTTTTTCGCCGATGCGCGGCAAGCGTGTCTGTAACAGAGCGTAAGAATCCGTGATTTGGCCGACCCATGTCGCACCGCTATAAAACCTCACGGAATGACGAACGGGCGGCGGCTTTCGGGCTGCCAGCACGCGCAGGGGCATCAAGCGACGGACGGATCGAACGGTCCCGGAGCCACGCATCGGCGGGGCATCGGTGTCGGGTCACGGCCGAGGGCTGAGGAATGCGAACGAATCAACAAACGACCCTCAAGGGCCCGGTGACGCTGAGCGGCATCGGCGTCCATTCCGGCAACCCGGCCGAGATCACCCTGAAACCCGCCCCGGCGAACCACGGCATCGCCTTCTTCCGAACCGGCCTCCAGACCGGCAACGACCGGATCATCAAGGCGCACCACGCCTGCGTATCCGCCACCGAGCTCTGCACCGTGATCGGCGACGTCGAGACCGGCGCCGTCGCCACCATCGAGCACCTGATGTCCGCCCTGTTCGGCCTGGGCATCGACAACGTCCTCGTCGAGATCGACGGCCCCGAGATGCCGATCCTCGACGGAAGCGCGCTTCCCTTCGTCAAGGCGATCGATCAGGTCGGGATCACCGGCTGCGGCGCCTCCCGCCGCTGGATCAAGGTCCTCCGCCACGTCCGCGTCGAGGCCGGTTCCTCCTTCGCCGAGCTGCGCCCCATCGACCGCGGCTTCCGCCTCGACGTCGAGATCAGCTTCGACAACGCGGTGATCGGCCGGAGCCGCAAGGCGATGGACATGAGCCCCGCCAGCTATCGCCGCGAGATCGCGGGCGCCCGCACCTTCGGGATGATGAAGGACGTCGAGCGCTACTGGAAGGCGGGCTTCGCCCTCGGCGCCTCCCTCGAGAACACCGTCGCGGTCGGCGACACCGCCGTGGTCAATCCCGAGGGCCTGCGCTTTCCCGACGAGTTCGTGCGCCACAAGATCCTCGACGCCGTCGGCGACCTCGCCCTGGCGGGCCTGCCGATCCAGGGCGCCTACCGCTCCTATTGCGGCGGCCACCGCATGAATGTCGGCATCCTCGGCGCCCTGTTCGCCGATCGCGCCAACTACGCGATCATCGAGGCCCAGGGCACCCGCCGCGAGACGGCGCTGGCCGATTTCGGGCTCGGCATCGCCGCCTTCGCGGGCGAGATCTGAGCGCAGTCGCTCTCCCGTCCTCCTGCACGGAACGCGGCGCCGGGAGCCACCTCCCGGGCGCCGGTCCGGCTTGCGTGCGGCGGCCCGGCTGACGGGCCGCGCCCGGGGGACGTTGCAGCCAAGACACAGCCTTCGGGCGAATGCGGAGACGGCGCGCCTGCCGCTTTCGCGCCCGAATCGCCCGTCACGGTGAATCATCCGTGACGGTCCCGACCCGGACACCCGCTCCGCGAGCGGCTTCGGACGAACGGGCGCTACGGACAGGATGCGGGACGGCGGACGGCCCAGCGTTTGGACAAGGGCCGCGCCTGTGCGGGGAAAGATTCGCTGATGCGCCTCACCAATCGGAACCGCGGCAGGACGGCGACGGCCGTGCTCGTGACCGTCCTCGGCCTCGGTCTGGGGGGCTGCGACTTCGACCCGACGGGCCTGTTCGCCGAGAAGTACAAGCCCGAGGTCGTTCCGGACGTTCCGGCCGACAAGCTCTACTCCGAGGGCTTGGCCAAGCTCGAGGACAGCGACTACGAGGGCGCGGTCAAGAAGTTCGACGCGCTCGACAAGCAGTATGCCTACTCGGAATGGTCCCGGAAGGCGCTGCTGATGACCGCCTTCACGAACTATCAGGGCCAGAAGTACGACGACGCGATCAGCGCCTCGAAGCGCTACCTGCAGCGCCATCCCGCCAGCAAGGATGCGGCCTACGCGCAGTACCTGATGGCGATGTCGAACTACAAGCAGATCCCCGACGTCACCCGCGACCAGGACCGCTCCGAGAAGGCGCTCGCCGCGCTGCAGGAGCTCGTCCAGAAGTATCCGACCTCCGAGTACACCGCCGACGCCAAGGCCAAGATCCAGATCACCCGCGACCAGCTCGCCGGCAAGGAGATGGAAGTCGGGCGCTACTATCTCGAGCGGCGCAACTTCCCGGCCGCGATCAACCGCTTCCGCGACGTGGTCGCCAAGTACCAGACCACCCGTCATGCCGAGGAGGCGCTCATGCGCCTGACCGAGGCCTACATGGCCCTCGGCATCACCGGCGAGGCGCAGAACTCGGCGGCCGTGCTCGGCCACAACTTCCCGGACAGCCCCTGGTACAAGGACGCCCACGCGCTCCTCGCGACCGGCGGCCTCCAGCCGCGCGAGGAGAAGGGCTCTTTCCTCAGCAAGATCTACAGCTCGGTGATGGGCCGCACCGCCTCGGCGGAGTGAGCCCGGCCCCGGCGCGCCGGGACGACCTGAGACGCCCGGACGGGCGCCGCAACCCGCGGCGCCCGTTCGCGTTTGACGCCGGCCGCCGCCGCATTGACGCGGCGATGCATTTTCCGGGTGAACTCGGCGCGGCTTCCGTCTACATCACCGCGATCCGATCCGAGGAGAGTCTGAACGCGGCATGCTCGTGCAGCTTGCGATCCGTGACATCGTTCTGATCGACAGGCTCGAGCTCAACTTCCGCGACGGACTGAGCGTCCTGACCGGCGAGACGGGCGCGGGCAAGTCGATCCTGCTCGACGCGTTCGCGCTGGCGCTCGGCGGCCGCGGCGACGGCCGCCTCGTGCGCCACGGCGAGGCCCAGGGCAGCGTCACGGCCGTGTTCGATGCGCCCCTCGACCATCCGGCCCGGCGCATCGCCGCCGAGTCCGAGATCGACACCGAGGGCGAACTCATCCTGCGCCGCACCCAGATGGCCGACGGGCGCACCCGCGCCTTCGTCAACGATCAGGCGGTGGGCGTCCAGGTCCTGCGGGCGATCGGCGCGGCGCTCGTGGAGATCCACGGCCAGCACGACGATCGCGCCCTGGCCGATGCCGCGACGCACCGGGCGATCCTCGACGCCTTCGGGGGCTTGCAGGGGCCGCTCGCCGCGGTCGGCGAGGCGTCGCGCCGGGTGCGCGGGGCCCGCACCACCCTCGAGACCCATCGGGCGCGGGTCGAGGCCGCGCGCAAGGAGGGCGACTTCCTGCGCCACGCGGTGGAGGAACTCGCCGATCTCGAACCGAAGCCCGGCGAGGAGGCGAGCCTCGCCGAGCGCCGCACCGTGATGCAGCAGAGCGAGAAGGTCGCGCGGGAGTTGAACGAGGCGCTCGACGCCGTCGGCGGCCCGCATTCGGGCGCGCCGCACCTGTCCTCGGCCATCCGCAAGCTGGAGCGCCGCGCCGGCCAGCTCCCCGCCCTGGTCGAGCCCTGCGTCGCGGCGCTGGACGCCGCGCTCACCGCCCTCGACGAGGCCCGCGCGGTCCTCGAGGCCGCGATCGCCGAGACGGAGTTCGATCCGCGCGAGCTCGAACGGGTGGAGGAGCGCCTCTTCGCCCTCCGCGCCGCCGCCCGCAAATACGACGTGCCGGCCGACGCGCTCGCGGTCCTGCGGGAGCGCTACGTCGCCGACGTGGGCGCGATCGATGCCGGCGAGGAGGCGATGGCCGGGCTCGAACAGGCGCTCACGGAAGCGGAGGCGCGCTATCGCGCGGCCGCCGAGAAGCTCGCGGCCGGGCGCCGCCGCGCGGCCAAGCAGCTCGACGCCGCGGTGAAGGCCGAGCTTCCGCCGCTGAAGCTCGAGCGGGCCCGCTTCATCACCGAGATCACGAGCGATCCGGAATCGCGCGATCCCGCCGGGACCGAGCGGGTGGAGTTCTGGGCGCAGACCAATCCGGGCACCCGGCCGGGCCCGATGATGAAGGTGGCCTCGGGCGGCGAGCTGTCGCGCTTCATGCTCGCCCTCAAGGTCGTGCTGGCCGACAAGGGCTCGGCCCCGACGCTGATCTTCGACGAGATCGATACCGGCGTCGGCGGCGCGGTGGCCGACGCCATCGGCGCGCGGCTGTCCCGGCTCTCGACCACCGTGCAGGTGATCTGCGTCACCCACGCGCCGCAGGTGGCCGCGCGCGCGCAGACGCATTTCCTGATCAGCAAGGCGCCGGTGAAGGGCAGCGACCGGGTCTCGACCCGCGTCGCCTCCCTGCCCGAGCCGGCACGCCGCGAGGAGATCGCCCGCATGCTGGCCGGCGCCAGCGTCACCGACGAGGCCCGCGCCGCCGCCGCCAGCCTGCTCCAGGCCGCGGGCGGCTGACCGGCGCGATCCGGCAAATTAAGGAAACCTCAAGGTTACCGAAGCCGTAATCTTAACCTCTCGTTTACCATAGGCTGGCAGATGGTCGATGGACGATGCCGCCCGGAGGAATCTTCGGGACTTGTCGTGCGGGAGGGGAGACGATGAGCGAGGCCGCCATGATCTCGGAACGCGATGCGTGCGGATCGACGGATTGCGAGGCTGTCGCGATCGACGCGCTGCCCGGCATCGACACGCAGCACCTCGGCCTGACCCTGCGCTCCCATTACGAGGACAGCGTCGATCGCGAGCCGATCCCGGATTCGCAGATCGAGCTGATCCTCCGCCTGCGGAGCAAGGAGCGCGACCTGCGCGCCCGCCGCGCCGCCCTGGCGAGCTGACGGGCTACCAGCGCCGTGCGCCGGGCCGGCGCTTGTACTCGGCGGCACGGATCATCGTCATCACGCGGTCGAGATCGGCCAGCAGCCCGGCCTCGTCGGCCTGGGCCCGGTCGGCCGCGCCGGGCTCCTGACTGAAGCGCTGCCGCGCCTGGGCGAGGGCCAGCGCGCGTTCCAGCGCCTCGCGCTCTGCGTGAAGGGCCAGGAAGGCCGCATCCTCGGGTTCGGTCTCGCTCACCGGGTGGTCGGACACTGATTCGCCTGTCTCGAACGGGCGCGGCTGCAACGGGCTTCCAGGGCCGGCCTCATCGAGGGAGGAACGCACGAGCCCCCGATCCCGTGCCATGCGGTGACCATCTGCGTCCGCGCCGGGCCGTCCCCACCCGCGGCCGCACTCTGTCATCCGCCTGTCATCTCCGTGTCATACCGCCGCAAGCGCCGGAGCCTATCCGCACAGGCGGCCGGCATGCCTGCTCCATCGCGACTGGACCCCGGCCGCCGAGGCGGCCCGGGCGCGGTCCAATATCCTGGCGGCAACGGAGATCCACGTGAGACCCTTCACCTACGCGCTCGCCCTTGGCCTCGCCACGGCCCAGCTCGTCCTGCCCGCCCGCGCGGCCGACATCACCGGCGCCGGCGCGACCTTCCCCTTCCCGGTCTACTCGAAATGGGCCGAGGCCTACCGCAAGGAGACCGGCAACGGCCTCAACTACCAGTCGATCGGCTCCGGCGGCGGCATCAAGCAGATCCAGGCCAAGACCGTCGATTTCGGCGCCACCGACGCGCCCCTCAAGGGACCCGCCCTTGAGAAGGACGGCCTCGTCCAGTTCCCGACCGTGATGGGCGGCGTCGTCACCGTGGTGAACATCCCGGGCGTGGAGCCCGGCACGCTGAAGCTCACCGGCGAGCTCGTGGCGGACATCTACGCGGGCAAGATCACCAAGTGGTCCGACCCGAAGATCGCCGCGCTCAACCAGGGTCTGAAGCTTCCCGACGGGACGATCACCCCGGTCTACCGCTCCGACGCCTCCGGCACGACCAACATCTTCACCACCTACCTGTCGCAGGTCTCCGAGGCCTGGAAGAAGGAGTTCGGCGCGGCGACGACGATCTCCTGGCCGGCCGGGCAGGGCGGCAAGGGCAACGAGGGCGTCACCGCCACCGTCAAGCAGGTGCCGAACGCCATCGGCTACGTCGAGTCGGCCTACGCCAAGCAGAACAAGCTGAGCCACACCCTGATCCAGAACAAGGCCGGCAAGTTCCCGCAGCCCGACGACAAGGCGTTCCAGGCCGCCGCCGCCAGCGCCGACTGGAAGGCCGCGCCCGGCTTCGGCATCTCGCTGACGAACCAGGCGGGCGACGCGGCGTGGCCGATCACGGCGGCGACCTTCATCCTCGTCCACAAGGAGGCCGCCGATCCGGCCAAGGCCGCGGCGGTGCTGAAGTTCTTCGACTGGGCCTACAAGAACGGGGACAAGATGGCCTCCGAGCTCGACTACGTCCCGCTGCCCGACACGGTCGTCGGCCTGATCCAGGACGAGTGGAAGGCCGTGAAGGACAAGGACGGCAAGCCCGTCCTCGGCATGTGAGCCGGCGCGCCCGCTGAACCGGGAGCGGGGCGGCGCGGCGCCGCCCCGACGGCATCTCCGCGGCGAGGCGATGCCCCGACGTCCGCCCTCGCGCCGGGCCCGCCCGCGCGCTAAACGCCAGATCGGTGAAGAGACACGCGGATGACCGCCTTGACTGACCAGATCGCGCTGGCCGAGACGCGCCCGGCGACGCGGCGCGGCCCGAGCAAGGGCTTCGACGCCCTTTTCAAGGGCGCCGCCTACAGCTCCGCCCTCCTCGTGCTGCTCATGCTCACGGGCATCCTCGGCTCGATCCTCTACGGCGGCTATCCGGCCTTCCGGGAGTTCGGCTTCGGATTCCTCACATCCAGCGCCTGGAATATCGGCACGGAGCAGTACGGCGCCCTCGTCGCCGTGATCGGCACCCTGGCCTCGGCGCTGCTCGCCCTGGTCATCGGCGTGCCGATCTCGCTCGGCATCGCGATCTACCTGACGCAGCTCTGCCCCGGCTGGGCCCGGCGGCCGGTGAGCATGACGATCGAGCTGCTCGCCGCCGTGCCGAGCATCATCTACGGGATGTGGGGGCTGTTCGTCTTCGCGCCGCTCTTCGCGCGGTTCGTGCAAGTTCCTGTCTCTAACCTCGTGGAGGGCCTGCCCCTCGTCGGAACGCTGCTCTACGCCCGGGTCCCCTCCGGCGTCGGCATCCTCACCGCCGGCATCATCCTGGCGATCATGATCGTGCCCTTCGTAGCCTCGATCGCGCGCGACATGCTGGATCAGATCCCGACTATCCTGCGCGAGAGTGCCTACGGCATCGGCTGCACGACTTGGGAGGTGGTGCGCCACGTCTTGGTGCCGCAGGCCTCGGTCTCCATCGTCGGCGCGATCATGCTCGGCCTCGGCCGGGCGCTCGGCGAGACAATGGCAGTGACCTTCGTGATCGGTAACGCCAACAGGCTCTCGGCCTCGGTCTTCGATCCGGGCTCGACCATCGCGTCGCGCATCGCCAATGAGTTCAACGAGGCCGACGGCATGCAACTCAACGCCCTGATGGCGCTCGGCTGCATCCTGTTCGTGATCACGTTCGTCGTGCTGATCGTCGCCCGCCTTCTGACGCGCCGCGTCAAGGTCGCCTGACCGACTCCGGCGACGCCGCTGGGCCGACTCGAATTCGCTGTGACGCGTGCAGCTGTCGCGGAAACCCCGAGTTCCGCTGGATGCCGCGCTGGAGGCTAAGATGGACGCCACCAATCCCCTCGCCGCGACCGCGCAAGCGCCGCTGCCAAGCCGCGTGCGCGCCTCGCGTCGCAATGCCGATCGGATCCTGCGTGGGGCCTGCCTTGCCGCCACGGTGCTCGGCGCCGTAGTGCTCGGCTCGATCCTCCTGATGCTGATCGTCGAGGGCCTGCGCGGGCTCTCGCCGACGCTGCTGACGCAGCCGACCCCCGGGCCCGGTAGCGAGGGTGGCGGCATCGCGAATGCGATTCTGGGCAGCCTGATTCTGACAGGCCTCGGGATCGTCATCGCGACGCCGATCGGCGTCATGGCCGGCACCTTTCTCGCCGAGTACGGCCGCACCTCGAAGATCGCGGACGTCATCCGCTTCCTCAACGACATCCTACTGTCGGCGCCCTCGATCCTGATCGGGCTGTTCGTCTATACCCTGATGGTGCGCCCGATGGGCACCTATTCAGGCTGGGCCGGGGGCGTGGCGCTCGCCATCATCGCGACGCCGGTCATCGTGCGCACCACGGAGGACATGCTGCGGCTCGTCCCCGGGACGCTGCGCGAGGCCGGGGCGGCGCTCGGCGCGCCCGCCTCGACCGTGATCATGAGCGTGTCGTGGCGCGCGGCCTCGGCCGGCATCGTCACCGGCATCATCCTGGCGCTCGCCCGAATCGCCGGCGAGACAGCGCCACTGCTGTTCACCGCGCTGAACAACAACAGCTGGTTCAACGCCAACCTAATGGGCGGCGTCGCGAACCTGCCGGTGATGATCTACCAGTTCGCCCTCTCGCCCTATCCGAATTGGCAGCAGCTCGCCTGGGCCGGGGCGCTCCTGATCACCGTCACCATCCTGGCGCTGTCGATCGTCGCCCGCGTCTTCATCAAGCCGCAGCGCGCTCGCTGAGCCGCCCTTCCGAAGGATTCCGAGCATGAGCTTCGCCGCTTCGATGGCCGCAGAGGCTGACCAGCGCCCGCGCGCGGATAGCGCGGCGCCAATCCGCATCGCAGTCAAGGACCTCAACTTCTACTATGGGCAGTTCCACGGCCTGAAGAACGTCAATCTCAATTTCCACGACCGGCAGGTCACGGCCTTGATCGGCCCGTCGGGCTGCGGCAAGTCCACCTTGCTGCGCACGTTCAACCGGATCTACAGTCTCTATCCGGAACAGCGCGCGGAAGGGCAGATCCTGCTCGACGGCGAGAACATCCTGGACGCGAAGATCGACCTGAACGACCTGCGCTCGCGCATCGGCATGGTGTTCCAGAAGCCGACGCCCTTCCCGATGTCGATCTACGACAACGTCGCCTTTGGCATGCGTCTCTACGAAAAGCTGCCGAAATCCGAACTCGATGCCCGCGTCGAGGCTTCGCTGCGCAAGGCGGCGCTCTGGGACGAGGTGAAGGACAAGCTCAAGCAATCCGGCATGGGGCTCTCGGGCGGCCAGCAGCAGCGCCTCTGCATCGCCCGCACGGTGGCTCAGCGCCCGGAGGTGATCCTGTTCGACGAGCCGACTTCGGCCCTCGACCCGATCTCGACTGGCCGCATCGAGGAGTTGATCGAGCAGCTGCGCAACGAATTCACCATCGTCATCGTCACGCACAACATGCAGCAGGCCGCGCGTATCTCGCAGTTCACGGCGTTCATGTATCTGGGCGAGCTAGTCGAGTTCGGGCCGACGAACCGGATCTTCATGAACCCCGAGAAGCGGCAGACCCAGGATTACATCACCGGCCGCTTCGGCTGATCGTCCTGCCTGCACCCCATCTGCCGCCCGAGGATCGAACCATGCCCGGTCACATCGTCAGCTCCTACGACACCGACTTGGAGGATCTGCGCCGCGCGATCTCAGAAATGGGAGGCGTCGCCGAGAAGATGGTCGCTGAAGCCTCCGACGCCCTTGTGCGCCGCGATTCCAGTCTCGCTCAGGCCGTGATCGTGGCGGACAAGCGTCTCGACGCGCTCCAGCGCGACATCGAAGAGCGTTCGGTCCTGTTGATCGCCCGCCGCCAGCCGCTGGCGATCGACCTGCGCGAGACGATCTCGGCCATCCGCGTATCGGGTGATCTCGAGCGGATCGGCGACCTCGCCAAGAACGTGGCCAAGCGCGTGGTGGCGATCAGCGACCAATCTGTCGGCCAGAAGATCGTCATCGGCGTCCAGCACATGAGTGATCTCGCCGAGGCGCAGCTCAAGGACGTGCTCGACGCCTACGCGAGTCGCGACGTCAAGGCCGCGCTGGATGTCTGGGAGCGCGACGGCGCGATCGACGCGCTCTACAACTCGCTGTTCCGCGAGCTCCTGACGTACATGATGGAAGATCCGCGCAACATCTCGTTCTGCACGCACCTGCTGTTCTGCGCCAAGAACGTCGAGCGCATCGGCGACCACACCACCAATATCGCCGAGACGATCCAGTACTTAGCGACCGGCGAAACGCCGACTGGCGACCGACCCAAGAACGACGCTTCCAACTACGCCACCGTCAGCCCGGGTGAGGCCTGACGCGGCCGGGACGAGGACGTCTCCCGGCTCCGAACCGCACGGATTGAGCACATGCGTACCCGTATCCTGATCGTTGAGGACGAAGAGGCGCTCACCACCCTGCTGCGCTACAATCTGGAGGCCGAGGGCTTCGAGGTGGAATCCGCCGCCCGTGGCGATGAGGCGGAGTTGCGCCTCTCCGAGCAGGCACCTGATCTCGTCCTGCTCGACTGGATGCTGCCGGGCCTCTCTGGGATCGAGATCTGCCGCCGGATCCGGGCGCGGCGCGAGACCGAGCGCTTGCCGGTAATCATGCTGACGGCGCGCGGCGAGGAGGGCGACCGGATACGCGGCCTCGGCACCGGCGCCGACGACTACATCGTCAAGCCGTTCTCGGTGCCGGAGCTTCTCGCCCGCGTGCGGGCGCTGTTGCGCCGCTCAAAGCCCGCTCACGTCGCCGATCTGCTGGCGGCCGGCGACATCGAACTCGACCGGGTCAGCCACCGCATCCGCCGCAGCGGCCATGAGATCCATCTCGGACCTACCGAATTCAAGCTGCTGGAGTTCTTGATGCAGAGCCCGGGCCGCGTGTTCTCGCGCGAGCAATTGCTCGACGGGGTCTGGGGTCACGATGTCTACATCGATGAGCGGACGGTCGACGTGCATGTCGGTCGCCTGCGCAAGGCACTGAACCGGCCGCGCCAACCTGATCCGATCCGCACCGTGCGGGGGTCCGGCTACGCCTTCGACGAGACCTTCTCGCTCGAGGCTTGAGGGAGAGCCGCTGCGGTTACAGCTCGGATCGCGTCAGCGCGGCTCCGCCGCGCCAAGCACCGTGGCGCCGGCCGGCCGGACGCTCGCCAGTGCCGCCAGCACCGTGCCCTCGGTGAGGATCTGCGGCAGCACCTCAGGCGCCGCCACGCCCGTGTAAAGCAGGTAGAGCGGCACGCCGCTGCGGCCGTGGCGCTCTAGCAGGCGGGTGATCTCGGGGTTCTGGTTGGTCCAGTCGCCTTTCAGGACGGCGATCCCGCGCGCGCGCATCGCCGCCCGCACCGCTTCGGTCGAGAGCGAGGTGCGCTCGTTGACCTGACAGGTGATGCACCAAGCCGCCGTCATATTGACGAAGACCGGCCTGCCAGCAGCGAGAAGCCCGTCGAGGCGGGCCTGGGTGAAGGCCTCGACACCGTCGGCGTGCGCCTCAGCGCCGGGGGGCAAACGGTCGCGGTCGAGCGTCAGGGCGAGGGCGGCCACCGCGGTCACCGCCAGGATCGCGAGGGCGCGGGTCGCGCGGCCGGCGAGGCCCTCCGCCTCGCGACCGCGCTCCCAGGCCCAGGCGGCGAAGCCCACGAGCACGAGCCCGATCAGTGCCGCGAACAGTCCCTCCGGCCCGATCTGCTGAGCGAGCACCCAGACAAGCCACGCCACCGTGGCGTAGACCGGGAAGGCCAGCACCTGCTTCAGAGCCTCCATCCAGGCGCCCGGGCGCGGCAGAACGCGCACAGCCCCCGGCCACAGGGTCAGCGCCAGAAAGGGCAAGGCGAGCCCGAGCCCGAGGCAGGCGAAGATGACCAGCGCAGCCGCGGCGGACTGCGTGAGCGCGAAGCCGACCGCCGTGCCCATGAACGGCGCCGTGCAGGGCGTCGCTACGATCGTGGCGAGCACGCCGGTAAAGAACGAGCCCTCCAGTCCGGCCCGCCGGGCGAGCCCGTCGCCGAGTCCGACGACCCGACCGCCGAGATGCACGGCGCCCGACAGGCTGAGGCCCATCAGCAGGAGCAGGTAGGCGAGCATCGCCACCACCACGGGCGATTGCAGCTGGAAGCCCCAGCCGAGCCCGGCGCCGCCGCTCTTCAGGACGATCAGCAGCCCGGCGAGGCCAATGAAGCTCGCGAGCACCCCGGCGGTGTAGGCAAGGCCATGCAGGCGGACGCGCTGTTCACTCTCTCCGGAGTGCTGCACGAGCCCCAGGACCTTGATTGACAGGACCGGGAACACGCAGGGCATCAGGTTGAGGATCAGGCCGCCGAGAAGCGCCAACGCCGCCGCGCCCAGCAGCGTCGGCGTTTCGGCGGGCGCCGGCACCGCCGCCGTGGCCGGCATCTGCCCGGCGGGCGGCGGAGGCGCCTCGTCGCCGATGGCGAAGGCCTGCCGCACCGGGCCCGAGCCGAGATCCTCCGTGAGCGTCAGCACGCCCGGCAGGCTGGTCGGCACGGGCTCGCTCGGCGTCGCGCGGGTCAGGGTCAGGTGCAGTCCGCCGGCGTCGATCCGCAGGGTCTGCTCGGCCGCATTGTCGATCGCCGTCTCGGAATAGGGGAAGAAAGCGGCCTCGCGGATCGCGTCGCCTTTCAGCCCTACGGCATCGAGGTTCAGCACCAGATGCTCGCCCTCGCTCGACAGGCGGGCCGGCCAGGGCGAGGTGATCGGCATCGCCGCTCGCGCCCGGGCGAACAAGGCCTGCGCCTCCGCGGCCAGCGCCGCCGCCTTCGTCACCGGCAGCGTCACGGCGAGTTCGGCCGAGCCCGGAACGCACTCCGTCTCACAGACCAGGTAGGTGAGCTTGGCGGCAAGCCGGACCGGGTCCGCCGGGTCGAGGCTCGGGGGCGGGGTGATCCGCGCCAGCAGGATCACCTCGTCCGCGTAGCCGAAATTCATCAGCTGGGCGACAGAAATGCGCTGTGGTGCCGGCCATTGCAGCCGGGCCGCGGAGAAACCGGCGGGCAGCGTCCAGGTCACCTCGGGCGGCAGGCCGGAATCACCGGGGTTGCGCCAATAAACGTGCCAGCCCGGCCGCATCGCCATGCGGATCGCGACGGTGAAGGGTGTGCCCGCCTGGACGCCTGTCGGCTCCGCGAGGAGGCTCGCCCGCACGAGGTCGGCAGGTGCCTTCAGACCCTGGGCGGCGACAGGCCCGAGGCCGAGGCAGAGGAGGAGTACCAGGAGGCGTAGCATCGCGTCCTCCCATAGCACAGCACGGGGCGGCGATCCCGCAACGGTGCGCGGCCGAAGCGCTCAGGCGAGCGGCGCCGTCGCGGCCTCGAGCCAAGCGCGGGTTTCGGCGTCGAGATCGGGCACCAGAGTCTCGCGCACCCGCGCGTGGTAGGCGTCGATCCAGGCGATCTCGCCCGGATCGAGCATCCGGGTCTCGATCAATCGGCGGTCATAGGGCGCGAGCGTCAGCGTCTCGAAGCCTAGCATGGCGCGTTCGCCCCCTGGGATCGTCCGCGGCTCGACGAGGACGAGGTTCTCGATGCGGATGCCGTAGGCCCCGGCCTTGTAGTAGCCCGGCTCGTTCGAGAGGATCATCCCAGGCTCCAACGCCACCGTGCCGGCTTTGGCGATGCGCTGCGGCCCCTCGTGCACCGAGAGGAACGAGCCGACGCCGTGGCCGGTGCCGTGGTCGAAGTCGAGCCCGGCCTGCCAGAGCGGAAGCCGGGCCAGAGTGTCGATCTGCGCGCCTGTCGCGCCGGTGGGGAATACTGCGCGCGCGATGGCGACATGGCCCTTCAGCACCCGGGTGAAGCGCTCGCGCATCTCGGGCGTCGGGGTGCCGACCGCGACGGTACGGGTGATGTCGGTGGTCCCGTCGGGGTACTGTGCCCCGGAATCGATCAGGAACAGCTCGCCCGGCTGCACCCTGCGGTCGCTGGCGCGGGTGACGCGGTAATGCACGATGGCGCCGTTCTGGCCCGATCCAGAGATCGTCGGGAACGAAATGTCGCGCAAGTCGCCGCCCGCCGCGCGGAAATCCTCCAGCGCTTCCACGGCGGCGATCTCGGTGAGATCGCCCGCGGCGGCGGTCCGATCGAGCCAGGCGAGGAAGCGCGTCACGCTGGCGCCGTCGCGGCGATGCGCGGCGCGGGCCCCCGCGATCTCGGCTGCACTTTTGACAGCCTTCATCCCGGTGATCGGATCCGGCCCCGGATCGACGGTGCCGCCCGCGGCCTCGATCCGGTTGCCGAGCGCGACGGACGCTGTGGCGGAATCGAGCCGGACGCGCTGACCTACTAGGTCCGCCAGAGCGGCCTCGAAGGCGGAGCGCGGGGCGAGGTCGGCAATCTCCGAGAGCGTCTCCCGGGCCTCGGGCGTCACCTGCGGCGAGACCAGGAACAGCCGGGCTCGGCCGTTGCGCGGCACGATGGCGTAGCCGAGGGCGAGCGGGGTGTGCCCGACATCGCTGCCGCGCAGGTTGAACGCCCAGGCAAGGTTGTGCGGGTCGGAGATCACCAGGACGTCGCAGCGAGCGGCCTCCAGCGCCGCGCGAATCCGGGCGAGCTTGCCAGCGGCCGGCTCCCCGGCGAGGGCGACCGGGTGGACGATCACCGCGCCTGCGGGCGGTCGCGGCCGCCCGGCCCAGACCGCATCGACAGGATTCGCGCTCACGGCCCGAAGCCGGGCCTCCGCCTGGGTCGCCGCCCGCTCCAGACGCTTCAGCCCGTCCCGGGTGTGCAGCCAGGGGTCGTAGCCGAGCACCGCGCCGCGCGGCAGGTTCGCGGCGATCCAGGCCTCGACGCTGGTTTCCGCGAGCGGCACGACCCGGAACGTCGCGGTATCGACCTGCTCGGGCGCCTGCAGGGTGTAGCGCCCGTCGACGACGAGCGCGGCGGCGTCGGTCAGGATTACGGCCGTGCCGGCCGAGCCGGTGAAGCCGGTTAGCCAAGCCAGCCGTTCGGCATAGGCGGGCACGTATTCCGACTGGTGCTCGTCGGCGCGGGGCACCACGAAGCCGTCGAGGCCCGCCTCGCGCAGGGACGCGCGAAGGGCAGCGACGCGCTCGGGCCCCTTGCGGTGGCTGGGGTCGTCGAAGGTCTGGAAGCGGGTGCGCGGGCTCATGGCCGCCAGTATCGCAGCGCGCGGGCCGGCCGCAACCGGCTGGTGACCGGCATGCGAAACGCTCAGTGGCGATCGGTTGGCAGGTCTGGGGCACGGTCGCGCGGGGCGCCGTCGTAGCCCTCGAGCCAGGCCCGGCGCTCCGGGGAATTCGCCGGATACGGACAGGCATCCTTCGGCCGCCCGCTCGCCCGGGCACGGGCACCCTCGCTGACGGCGTCGGCGGCTGGCTGGTGCGGCGCGCTCATCACAGGAGAATGCGGACGCCGGGCGGCGGTTCGCACCTGCGCGAAAATCGCGCGGTCCTGCCTCAGGTGAGCGGCCGGGCCGCCGCGCCGCCGCGGCGCAACACCAGTGTCGCCCAGCCCTCGATCACGCCCTTGCGCGCGAGGTGGAAGCCGCGGAGGCGGTAGGTGGAGAGCACGCCGGCCACGTCCCGCTCGATGAGGCCGGACAGGATCAGCACCCCGCCCTCGGCCACGACGGCGGTGAGCGTCGGGGCGAGCTTCTTCAGGGGCCGAGCCAGAATGTTGGCGAACACGATGTCGAAGTGCCGCGGCCGGTCGGCGAGGGGATGACGCACCCCCGGGCCCTCGTAGAGGCGGAGATAGGGCCCGAGCCCGTTCATCCGAGCGTTGGCGCGGGCGGTGATCACCGCCTCGCGGTCGAGGTCGCCCGCAACGACCGTGCCGTGCAGCACCTTGGCCGCGGCGAAGGCCAGGATGCCGGTGCCGGTGCCGACATCGAGGACGTGAGCGGGGCGGCGGCACTTCAACTCCGCCATCAGCGCGCGCAGGCAGCCGAGGGTGGTGCCGTGATGACCGGTGCCGAAAGCCAGGGCGGCCTCGATCTCGATGGGAAGGTCGTTCGCCCGCACCGCCGCGCGGTCATGGGCGCCGTGGATCAGGATCCGGCCGGCGCGGACGGGCTTCAGGCCCTCCAGGGAGGCGCGGACCCAATCCTGCTGGTCGATCGTGCGGAACTCAGCCGCGTCGGCGGCATCCCCCACGACCGGTCGGATCAGGTCGCGCACGAAGCCCTCGTCGGGCGCGTCGGCGAAATACGCTTCGAGCCGCCAGGTCACGCCGTCCTCCGCCTCGAAGGCGGCGACCGCGGTGTCGGTCGGGTCGAACATCTCACCGAGGATGTCGGTCATCGCCCGCGCCGAGGCCTCGTCGGTCATCATCCGCAGCACGTGCGTCGGGCGGTGCGGGGGAAGGCCTTCGATCATGGCAGCGCGTCCGCTCCGGCGTCTCGGATTCGGGAGACGGCTCCGCCGGAGCCGCCCATCCCCGCCGGCCCTCGCTGACGCCGCGGAGATCGGGACCACTAGAGCAAGCCGCACGCGAGGGAAATCCGCTTCGCGGCAGAGGCTGGCCGATCCCCGGGAAAACCGGGGCGGCCCGATTGCCAGTCCGCACCAACGGCCTAGCTTCGGCGGCGGTTCTTGCCGGCAAATATCGATTCCTGGCGCCGGCCGCACAGAACTGAGGCAAAATGTACACGTCGTGGGCGTAGAAGGCGCCGGAACTGGGCAAACGGCCCCGCGTTCCTGCTGGCCTATCCGACGCGGTGTGTGTGGCGAGGGTGCGTAAGCGTGAGCAAGTCCAGACGATCCGTCCGCCGTGGGCCGGTTGTCCTCAACGACAATGCCAAGCTCTCCCGGCCGACGAGCCGCTCCGTGACGGGGCTCGTCGAGGCGCCGGACGGACCCCTGCCGGGTCCCCTGCTCGTGCTGCTCAGCCGGCTGCACAGGTCCGAGAAGGCTCGGACCGAGGAGTCCGACGGCTGAGGGCAGGCCCGGCCGCGGTCGTCAGGCATAGGCGTAGGGACCGCCCCGGCGCAGCGCGCGCTGATAGGCGGGCCGCGCATGGATCCGCGCCAGCCAGTCGCGCACGCCCGGCCCCGCGCCCGTTCCACGCGCCGCGAAGGCCTCGAGGGGAAAGCTCATCTGGATGTCGGCCGCGCTGAAGGCCTGCCCGGCAAACCATGGCCGCTCGGCCAGCGCCTGTTCCCAGAACGCCGCGTGCCGCGCGAGTTCGGGATCGACGAAGCCGCCGAGCACCTTGCCGGCGATAGCTCGGACGAGCGGGCGCAGCAGGGTCGGGCTCCCCGGTGCGAGGCGCGAGAAGACGAGCTTCAGGAGGAGCGGCGGCATCGCCGAGCCCTCGGCGTAGTGCAGGTAGTAGGTGTAGCGTCTCCGCTCGTCCGCCGCGGTGGGGACGAGAGCGCCGCCGCAGCGCTCGGTCAACGCGGTGACGATGGCGCCGGATTCGGCGAAGACGGTCTCGCCATCGGTGATCACCGGCGACTTGCCGAGCGGATGGACCGCGCGCAGCTCCGGCGGAGCCAGCATCGTCCTGGGGTCGCGAGCATAGCGCTTGATCTCGTAGTCGAGGCCGAGCTCCTCGAGCAGCCAGAGCACGCGCTGGGAGCGGCTGTTCTCGAGATGGTGGACGGTGATCATCGGGCCGGGTCCGGGCAAGTGTCGGGTAGGTCTCGGGCAGCGCAGGTGGGACGGGTGCGGCGTCTCAGGACCCGGCCAGGAAGGCCCGCAGCAGCGTGTGGGCGATCGCCATCGGAGGCGGCGCCGACAGTCCGTCCGGGTGGGTGCGCTCCAACATCAGCGCCACCGTGGCCCGGTCGAACCAGCGCGCGTCGGCCAGCTCGGACGGATCCGTGACGATGGCCTCGTCTAGCCCTTCGGCGATGCAGCCGATCATCAGGGAGGACGGGAAGGGCCAGGGTTGCGACGCGTGGTAGGATACGGCGCCGACGCGCACCCGGGTCTCTTCGAAGACCTCCCGCGCGACGGCCGCCTCGATGGTCTCGCCGGGCTCGAGGAATCCGGCGAGGCAGGAGTACATCCCCTCCTTGAAGTGGGCGCCGCGCCCGAGCAGGCAGGTGTCGCCGCGCCGCACCAGCATGATCACCACGGGATCCACGCGGGGGAAGTGATGCGCCTCGCAGGTCGGACACTCGCGCCGGAAGCCGCCGGCCCGGATCGCGGTCGCCGAACCGCAATTGGCGCAGAAGCCGTGCCGGGCGTGCCAGTCGAGCAGCGACTTGGCGGTGGCGAGGAGGCCGAGCTCCTCGGGCTCGACCGCGCCTTCCTGAGCGATGCTGCGCAGGTCGAGCGTCCGGAGGCCCGCGGCCTCGATCTCCGCCACCGCGTCGGCGGCGACCGATTGCGCGAAGACGGGCACGCCCTCCAGCGTTCCGAGGAAGACGCGCTGGCGGATCGGAGCGCCGCCTGGCAGCGCTTCCGCCCGCGCGATGAGCGCGCTGCCGTCCCGCAGCACCAGGCGGTCACCCGCCATGACGACCGTCCGGACACCCGGCGCGTCGGGCTCCGGCACGGCGGATTCCGGCTGCTCCGACGAATGGCGCAGGAGGCGGCTCCGGGCGAAGCCGAGGGTCGCGAGGGGATCGGTCATCGAGAGAACCTTGTCGGCGAGGCGCGCGGCGCGCTCAGGCGGCGGCGAACAGGGCGGCAGCCCGCTCGATCAGCTGGGCGCGGGCATGGGGCGGGTAGGGCCTGCGCTCGCCGTGGCCCCAGACCGGACCGGGCCAGGCCGGATCGGAGCGGAACCGCCCGACCACGTGCAGATGGCACTGCGCGACCACGTTGCCGAGCGCGCCGACATTCACCTTGTCGGGCTTGGCCAGCGCCTGCATCACACCGACGCCGAGGCGAACCTCTTCCCACAGGAGGGCGCCGTCCGCAGGGGCGAGGTCTGTCAGCTCGCTGACGCCCGCGCGCCGGGGCACCAGGATCATCCAGGGGAAGCGGGCGTCGTCCATCAGCAGGACGCGGCAGAGCGGGAGGTCCCCGATCTGCACGGCATCGCCGTCGAGGCGGGGATCGAGGGTGAACGCGTCGGTCATGGCCGGAGAGTATAGGGCGGTGCTCACGCCGTGCGCGCCGGGCGCGGCGTGCGCGAACGCACCCGCGGCGCACGGATTGCGTTCGGATCGCCGCGTCGTGCGGCCGGGATCAGAGCGTGGGGGTGACGCCCTGCCGACCGACCACGACGAGATCGGCGTTGCGGCTTCCCGCCGCATCGGTGCGCACGAACACCGTGAGCTCCGCGCCCGGCACGAGCAGACCGCGCTCGCCGGGGCCCATCTGGGTCGTGCGCGTCCCGGCCGGCACCGTGAAGGAGCGGTCGCCCTCCGGGTAGCGCAGGTGGATCCGCCGCGCGTCCTGGCCCTCCACGGCGTCGATCCACCCGGCCGTGAAGGTCGCGCCCGGCGCGGTGTCCCAGGGTTGGGTCCCGGCCTCAAACCCGCGCTCGGAGGGCGAGAAGATCGTCACGAGGCTCGGTCGCGCGGCCTCGGCGCCCGGCTCGGCGACGATGCCGACATAGCTCTCGGGCTTGATGTCGCGCACCACGCTCCGGACCGCGGCGAAGACCCGGGTCTTCGGGTGCATCCGCATGGTCAGCGTGCCGCCCCGGCGCAGGCGGACCGTCAGGAATTCGTCGTCCCGCCGCTCCACCGTTCCGCGGTAGCGCATCGATGGGATCTCGGCCCGCCGCAGCAATTCGGAGGACGGAACGTCCTCGGCGTCCGAGGGCGCCTGCGCCTGGACCGGACCGATGAGCGTCAGGCTGGCGACGAGCAGGAGGTGGGAAAATCGGATCACGGCAGGGCGCTCCGTCGGCCGGCGGAAGGGGGCGTGAGCGGGGCCGGCCGGGAGACCGGCGCGGCCGTCCCGCAACGCATGCCTGCTGCCACGGTTCCGCGCCCCGGCGTCAGTCGGTGCGGTCAGTGCGCCATCAACATCGGCAGGTCGGCATGGGCGAGGAGATGGCTGGTCGGGCCGCCGAAGATCATCTGACGCAGACGGCTCTGGGTATAGGCACCCTTGATCAGGAGGTCGCAGCCATAGGCCTTGGCCTCGGTGATGAAGGTCTCGCCGGGGGTGCGTCGCCCGGCCGGCAGCGCCCGGTGCTCGGCCGCGACGCCCTCGCAGGCGAGCGAGCGGGCCAGATCCTCCGCGCTCGGCCCCGGCACGGTGCCGCCCTCGACGCTGAGGACGAGGATCCGGCTCGCGGCGCGGAGGAGCGGCATCGCGAAGGCGACGGCCCGGGCCGTCTCGGTCGATCCGTTCCAGGCGATCACGATCGCCTCGCCGATCGCGGTCGGCGGCGTCGGCGGCGCCAGCAGGATCGGGCGGCCGCCCTCGAATAGAGCCGTCTCGAAGGTCGCCATGCTGGGGGACCCGTCCGCCGAGCCCGGGCGGCCGACGATGGTCGCGGAGAACAGGCGGGCATACTGGCCGAGGAAACTGTCGCCGGCCGGCACGTCCTGGCGCCAGCGGTAGCGGGGCCCGGCGCCCGCGACGTTCTCCGGCGTGCAGAGCCCGTCTCGGGCGTGGCGCGGGATGCCGGCACCGTCCATGAAGGCGATGAAGCGGCTCCCCGCCTCCTCGGCCTCGGCGCGGTCGGCCTCCTCGTCGCGCAGCCAGGTCATGCCGCCCACCATGTCGACGGGCACGTACTCGGCGAGCGCCGGGCGCAGCGAGACGCCCTCGATCAGGCTGCCGAAGCGCTGGGCCATCAGGCGCGTGGTCTCGAAGACGGAGGGCAGCGTGTCGTGCAGCGCCACGGGTACGAGCAGGGTCTTCATCGCCGGATCCTTCGGACCTCGCCTGCAGAGGCCGTCGCCCGGAGGCTAGTGCGGTTCGGGCCGCCGGGAAACCGCGGGCCCGGGCCCGCGCACACGCTTTTCCGAGGCCGGATCGAGGAGGCGTCGCGCGGCTCTACTCAGCGGACGCTCGAGAGCGCGATGGACGAACAGGGCGAGCGCGACGCTCGCGCCGAGCATCAGGGCCGCCGCGACCCAGGCGCCGGGGGCGAGCCCGAGCCGGCCGAGCCCGATGCGCACGGCGCGCAGGGCGAAGGGGTGAACGAGGTAGAGCGCGTAGGAGGCGTCGCCGAGGCGGCTCAGGAAGCCCGGGGCGGACCGGGGCGCCCGAGGCTCGCACAAGGCGGCCGCCGCGACCAGGCCGGCGGCCGGCAGCCCGAGCAGGAGCGGACGCGCGAAGCCCGCGACCTCGCCGGCGCCGGGTAGGAGGAGCCCGACAGTCCCGAGCGCCGCGAGGCCGAGGCGGGCTCTGCCGGAGAGCCGCAATCCCGCGCCCCGGGCGAGCCCGAGCCCGGCACCGAGCAGGAACTCGAGGACGATCGGGTTCGACCAGAACACGAGCGGCGCGGCCTCGAAGCGCAGGAGCGCGCCCGCGCTCACGAGGCCGCCCAGAACGGTCCCGGTCCACAGCACCGCCGCGCGCCGTCCCGCCCTCAGCCCGAGCGCGAAGACGACGTAGAACAGCATCTCGTAGTTCAGTGTCCAGCCGAGGCCGTAGACCGGCTGCAGGCTGCCGTTGGGGCGCATGGCCGGAAGGAACAGGATCGAGGCCGCGAGGGCGCCGGGGCTCGCCGCGGCGGCGCCTCCGAGGCTGTCCGGGCTCGCCAGCAGGACGCCGAGGAAGAGCAACGTGACCGCCCAGTAGAGCGGGGCCACCCGCGCCAGCCGATGCGCGAGGAAGCGCCGCGGGCCACCGGGCCCTGCGTAGCGGGGTCCCGAGGCGTGGACGATGATGAAGCCCGAGATCACGAAGAAGATGTCGACCCCCGCCCACCACGGCAGCGCGGGGATCGCGTCCGCGGCGAGCCCGAGGGCGCCGAGTTCGTGCCGGATGTGGTGCACGACGACCATCGCGGCCGCTACCGCCCGCAGGTCCTGGATCCGGTCGAGCCTCAAGTCCCGGACCCCTGCGCGCCCACCGGCGCGCGTTTCACGGACAGGGCTCCCGGGCCGGAAATCCCATCCCTCGGACATGAAAATGCTCCGCGGTCCCGAGGAACAAACGTCCAATCCTCCCGTTCATGGCGAGAAGCGAGATCACCGTTCGGGGTGGTCCGAGACCTCGCGAACCGACGTGTTGCTGAGGTCTGCACGCTCATTTTTCGTATTCGAGGATTGCAATGCTCAAGACATACGCCGCACTGTCCGCGCTCGTCGTCGCCGCGTCCACGCCCGCGATGGCCCAGGGCATGATGGACTACCGCCTCCAGGCGATGCAGGCCAACGCCTTCGAGATCCAGTCGAGCCAGATCGCGCTCAGCAAGTCGCGCAACCCGCAGATCCGCAGCTTCGCCCGCGAGGCGATCCGCGATCACCGCTCGGCCAACGTCGCCCTGGCGGGTGGCGCCGGCAGCTACGCCGCCGCCCAGGGCGGCGCGCTCGACGGCCCGGGTGCCCTGATCACCGCCCCGCTCGCGGTCGCGGGCGGTGCGGTCGGCGCCGCCACGGGTGCGGCGACCGGCATCGTCGGCGGCACGCTGAGTGGCGGCCCGGTCGGCGGCCTCGAGGGCGCCGGAGCCGGTGCGGCGCGCGGCGCGGCCGTCGGCAGCCGCCTCGGCGGCGGCGACGTCGATGCGACCGCCAGCACCATCGTGCAGCCGAGCCCCGAGCAGCAGGCCATGCTGGCCGAGCTGTCCGCGACCCCGCCCGGCGCCCGCTTCGACCGCCTCTACGTGAGCCAGCAGCTGCGGGCCCACCAGATGACGATCGGCATGACGCAGGCCTACGTCGCTTCCGGGCCGAACCCGGCCCTGCGCACCTACGCGCAGCAGGCGCTCCCGGTCTACGAGCACCATTTCCAGGAGGCGCAGCGCCTTCCGGGCGCCGGCCGCATGTGATCCGGACGCCCGGCCGTCCGGCCGGGCGCTCACAGACGGAGAGGGCGGCGGATCGCAGGATCCGCCGCCCTTCCCATGTCCGGCGGCCCGATCAGTCGCAGGTCATCATCGCGGCGGGTCGAACCGGCCGGCCCTCGCGGTCGATGGCGGGAACGAAATCGCCGGTCGCCGGGTCGCGGATCAGCAGGTTGCCGGTGGCGACGCCGAAATGCGCCCCGTGGAGCTGGAGCTTGCCCGCAGCCACCCGCTCGGCCAGGAACGGGAACGTCATCAGGTTCTCGATGCTCTGGCTCACCATCGCGTGCTCGAGCCGCGTCAGGTAGTCCGGCGCCGACGAATCGCCGGCCTTCGCCTCGGCCGGGGCCACCAGCGAGACCCACTTTCCGATGAAGTTGCCCGGCGAGAGCGGCTTGGCCTTGTTGGCGTAGGCCTTGATGCCGCCGCAGGTGGCATGGCCCAACACCACGATGTGCTTCACCTCCAGCGACTGCACGGCGAACTCGATCGCCGCCGAGGTGCCGTGGTAATCGCCGCCGGTCTCGTAGACCGGCACGATGTTGGCGACGTTGCGGATCACGAACAGCTCGCCGGGGCCGACATCGAAGATGGCCTCGGGCGCGACGCGGCTGTCGCAGCAGCTGATCACCAGGACGTCCGGATCCTGACTGGTGGCGAGTTGCTTGAAGCGCCGGCTCTCATGCGGGAACCGGGTATCGAGAAACGATCGGTACCCTTCGGTCAGGGCTTCGGGAAACATGCGCTCTCCTGCGATGGCGTGATGAAGCCGCGCGACGCGACAGCGGCCGGCTGGTCCTGCCGACTCAGGCGTCCCGCCATGACAGAACGACGGGTTCGTCAGGGATAATCCCTCGGGCGAGGCGCGCTGCCAAGTCCGCAAGTCCCGCCGGCTCGATGTGTTCCGCGCTGGCGCCGAGGTCCGCGAGGGGCCACCAGCGCGTGCCGACCACGGGATTGTCCTCGGTCTCGGCCAAGCGGCTGGTATCGACCCGATCGTCGGGGAGACGGACGAGGAAGTAGCGCTCGCGCGCATCCCGCGACTTGTTGAACAGGTGGAACGGCCCGTCGCAGGTCGCGACCTGCGGCCCGATCTCGGTCTCGCGCCCGATCTCCTCGACGAGCTCGCGGTGGCAGGCCTCGACATGGCTCTCGCCGGGCTCCAGGCCGCCGCCCGGCATGAACCAGAACGTCTTCGCCCGTCCGTCCGGACCGACCGCGTGCACGGAGCGGTACTCGATCAGCAGGAGCCGGTCCTGCGGGTCGAAGACCAGGGCGCGGGCGATGTGGCGGATCGTGAGGGTGTCGCTCATGGACGCTGGTTAGCAGGATTCGGCCCGAGCCTCACCCTCGCGGCGTATCCCCGGCGCCCAGATCACGACAGGCAGCCCGTGCGCGTCCCGCTCGAACGGGTCGGGCAGGGGGCGGGCACGGCCGTCCAGGATGTCGCGGGCGACGACGAGGCCCGCCATCGCGTCGAGGAGGTCGTCCGCGCCCACGCCGCGCGGGCGGGAGACGCCGAGGAGGCCGGCGGGCAGGCCGGCCTCGGCCAGGAGCGCGCGCCGCGCCGCGAGCCCCTCCGCCCGCCGCGGCCCCTTCTTGCCCGCCGCGACCGGCCGGCCGCCGTTCAGGCAGCGGAAGGCGATCTCGGGGTGGACCTCGTGGAGGCGGGCTCGCAAGTCCGGCCGTGCGCGCAGCAATCCGTCGACCTCGCGGATGTAGCGGCCGATGTTCCAGCACTGGATGGAGGGTGCGAAGGGCGGCGCGCTGTCCCGCCGGGACAGGGCCTTGGCGGTCTCGTAATCGGGAGCGTAGAGCGCCGCGCGCGGCGGCACCGGGAAGACGCTCGCCCGGCCCTCACGCCCGAGAAGAGCCCGCGCCGCGCGGTCGGCGGACCGGCCGCCGCCCTCCGAGCGGTCCGGCAGCCCGATCGGCACGTCGATGCCGACGCGCAGCGGCGCCTCGGGCGCGTCGAGCAGCGCCGCGACGCTGCCGAACAGCCCGACGCGGTACCGGGTCGGGTCGTCGAGATCGAGCAGCACGCCGGCCCAGGCGCCACGGCAGCCGTCGAGTCCCCCGATCCAGCGCGCCACGCCGCCTCCCGTTCCTGCGCGTGCTCACGCCCGTGCCCACGCTTGTGCCCGCCCGGCCGGAGCGGTATCGCCGGCCCCAGCCTGCCACCGGGCACGGGGAGCCGCCATGACCGAGATCCGCCCGCGCCGCAGCGTGCTGTCGATGCCCGGCTCCAACCCCCGCGCCCTCGAGAAGGCGCGCGGGCTGCCCTGCGACGTGGTGATGATCGACCTTGAGGACGCGGTCGCGCCGGAGGTCAAGGCCGAGGCCCGCTCCGCCGTCGCCGCCGCGGTGGCCGCCCGCGGATTCGGCCGGCGCGAGGTCGTAGTCCGGATCAACCCCCTCGACGGCGATCACGGCGAGGACGATCTCGCCGCCCTGGCCGCAGCCGGGCCCGACGCCATCCTGGTGCCGAAGGTGACGGGCGCCGACGCCCTCGTCGCCGTCGGCTCGCGCCTGCGCCGCTTGCGGGCGCCCGCGGGGCTGCGGATCTGGGCGATGATCGAGAGCCCGCTGGCGATCCTCAACCTCGCCGACATCGCGAGCGCGGCCCGCGACGTCGAGGTACGCCTCGCCTGCCTCGTCGTGGGCCCCAACGACCTCGCGAAGGCGGGTCGTCTCCGCCCCGGCCCGGGCCGGGCGCCACTGCTGCCCTGGCTGATGGGCGCGGTGGCCGCAGCCCGCGCCTACGAGATCGACGTGATCGACGGCATCTACAACGCCTTCGACGACGCGGACGGATTCGCGGCCGAGTGCGCGCAGGGTCGCGCCTGCGGGTTTGACGGCAAGATGCTGATCCATCCGAGCCAGATCGGGCCGGCCAATGCCGCCTTCGGTCCCACGCCCGAGGAGATCGGCGAGGCCGAGGCGCTGATCGCGGCCTTCGCCGAGCCGGGGAACCGCGGTCGCGGAGCCATCGCGTTCCGGGGCCGCATGGTCGAGCGGCTGCATGCCGAGGAGGCAAGGCGGCTCCTCGCGCTCGCCGAGGGCGTGGCGCGGATCCACGCATGAGCGGTGCGCCCGAGATCGCGATCCGGCTGCTCGATCCGCGCTTGGCGGCCTGGGGGTTCCCGCGCTGGGGCTCGGCGGGATCGGCCGGGCTCGACCTGTACGCCTGCCTTGACGCGCCGCTCCTGCTCGAGGCGCAGGCGCCCCCCGCGCTGATCCCTGCGGGCTTCTCCGTCCTGATCCGCGATCCGGACTGGTGCGGGCTGGTGCTGCCCCGCTCCGGCCGCGGCCACCGCGAGGGGCTGGTGATGGGCAACGGGACGGGCGTGATCGACGCCGATTACGAGGGCCCGCTCCTGATCTCGGCCTGGAACCGCAACCCGTCGCCGGCGCCGCCGATCCGCATCGAGCCCGGGGAGCGCATCGCCCAGATCGTGTTCACCCGGATCCTGCGCCCGCGCCTCACGATCCTGGACGCCGCCCCGCCGAGCACGGGCCGCGGCGCGGGCGGCTTCGGCTCGACCGGCCGCTGAGACGCCTCACTCCGCCGCGCGCCGCAACGCATCCGCCTCCCCGGGCATCCCGAAACGGCCGATGCAGGCCTCGAGGCGCAGCGCCGCGTTGATCAGCGCCATATGCGAGAAGCCCTGGGGCGTGTTGCCCCGCTGCTCGCCGCTCTCGGCATCGATCTCCTCGGCGAAGAGACCGACGTCGTTGCCGCGCGCGACGAGGCGCTCGAACGCCGCCGTCGCCTCCTGGGTCCGCCCGGCCAGCGCGAGGCAGCCAACCCGCCAGAAGGCGCAGGGCGTGAAGGTGCCCTCGTCTCCCTCCAGCCCGTCCTCCATGCGGTAGCGGTAGATCAGGTCGCCGACGCCGAGTTCGTCCTCGATCGCGGCGAGGGTCGAGAGCGTGCGCGGATCCTGCGGGTCGAGCGCGCCGAACAGGACGACGCGCAGCACGGCCGCATCCAGATGGGTCGAACCGTAGGCGCCTACGAAGGCGCGCTTCTCCGGATTCCAGCACCGGTCGAGATACTCGGCGCGGATCTCCTCGGCGGCCCGTTCCCAGGCCGCGATCTTGTCAGCCGGCACGCCCGCGATGTTGCGGCCGATGCGGGCGGCGTCGCGCAGCGCCACCCAGATCATCGCCTTGGTGTGAAGCTGCTGGCGCGGGCCTGTGCGCAGCTCCCAGATGCCGTGATCGGCCTTGTCGCGGCTCTCAAGCGCCCGGCGCGTGAGATTGTCGAGCACCTCCGGCAAGCGGTCGTTGACCTTCTCGGGCGGATCGTAATCCACCGCCTCCAGGAAGACGCAGAGCGCCCGGATCAGCTCGCCGTAGATGTCGTTCTGATCCTGGTGCTCGGCGGCGTTGCCGATCAGAACCGGCCCGACGCCGCGCCATCCCGAGAGGTGGGTGAGCGGCTCCTCCGGCGGCATCGCCCCGGCGATACCGTAGAGGAGCTTCGTGCTGCGGCCGAAGCTGCCGTCCGCCTCGCGCAGGAAGCGCAGGAATTCGGCGGCCTCGCGCACGTAGCCGAGCATCACGAAGGCGGTGACCGTGAAGGCGGCGTCCCGCATCCAGGTGAAGCGGTAATCGTAGTTGCGGTTGCCCGGCAGCGCCTCGGGCAGCCCTGCCGTCGCCGCGGCGATGATCGCGCCGGTCGGCGAGTAGGTCAGCAGCTTGAGGCACAATGCCGAGCGCAGCACCGCGTCGCGGTAGGGGCCGTCATAGCTGCAGCGCGCGCTCCAGCGCCGCCAATACCCGATCGTGGCGTCGGCGCGGAGCTGCGCCCCCGCGAAATCCTCGATGCCCGCGGCGGCGTCGTCCTCGCCATGGGTGAGCACCAGATAGGTCGTCGCGTCAGTGCCGAGATCGAAGCGGGTCACCGCCGCGTCGCCCTCGACCCGGGGACGCTCCCCCGCGCTCACGCGGACGCGCTGCTCGCCCGCCTCGAACAGCACCCAGTGCGCCTCCTCGATCGGGGTGCAGGGACAGCGGGCGTAATCGAAGGTCGGCCGGACGCGGAACGCGCCCGTCACCCGCCCGCTCACGCAGGTGAGGAGCCGCAGCAGGCGGCTCTCGGTCTCGCCGTCCGGTCCTTCGTCCGATTGCGTCGTCGGCGGGTTCACGGGCATGAGGTCGATCAGCACCGCCCGCCCGGTCGCCGTCTCGAAGGTCGTCTCCAGGACGTTGGTCTCGGGCAGGTAGCGGCGCGACGTGCCCTCCAGCCCGTCGAAGTCGACGCTGCAGGAGCCCCCTTTCACGTCGTCCAGGATCTTGAGGAACAGGGCGGGCGAATCGTGGCGGGGCCAGCACAGCCAGTCGATGGAGCCGTCGCCCGCGACCAGGGCGCTGGAATGCGTGTCGCCGATGAGGGCGTAATCGCTGATGGGCTTCGACACGGCTCGGACAGGTCCTGGATTGCCTTCGGGAACTAACGCCGCCGCGCGACCGGCGAGCCCAGCTTGACGATATGCCACAGGCGCGCGAGCGGCCCTCCGTTCCGACCCGGTCCGTGCGCGGCCCGGCGGCCGCTGCGCCCGGCAAGCTGCGCGAAGACGATCCCCATGAGGGCGACCGGTCCGAACACCGCCAGCAGCGCCGACCCGACGCCGGCCGTGCCGAAGATCCGGTCGTTGAGGAGCCCGACCGCCACCGGGCCGATGCCGGCGGCGACCAGGGCGACCACGGCGATGAAGAGCCCGGTGACCCGGCCGCGCAGCGCGACGGGCGTGAGGAGCTGGATGCCGCCGAGCGCCGCAGGGCTCGCGCTGCCCAGGGCGACGATCAGGATCGTGAAGCCGGCGAGCGAGACCGGCAGGTTGGGAGCAAGGCTCATCGTCGCGCTGGCCGGCAGCACGACGCAGAGCGCACCCAGGAGCATGTCCGAACCCGGGACCGATCGGCCGCGGCGGCGTAGCCGGTCGAGGACGTATCCGCCGGCCAAGTGTCCGAGCGGCGCCGCGACGAGCACGAGCGAGCCGAGGATGATCCCGCTCTCGGAAGGCACCAGCCCGAAGGCGCGGATGTAGAAGGTGGGAGCCCAGGCGATCAGGCTCTGGACGATGAGCATCGCGGCGATCGCGGCACCGGTATGCGGGAGGTAGCGACTCCTGCGGCGAATGATCCAGGCGAGCGCCGGCCGCAGCCGCGACCGGGTGCGGGCTGCCGGCTCGATGACCAGGGCCGCGAGCGGCAGGAGGACCAGACAGGGCAGGCCGAGCAGCAGGAAGAGGTGCTGCCAATGCGTCAACGGCATCCCGCCCGACGCCGCGCGGCTCGAGATCAGCGCGAGCAGCGCCCCGCCGCCCAGGAAGGCGAGGCTGCGGCCGACGCTGCCCGCGGCCGTGAAGGCCGCGACGCCGAGACCGAGATGTGGGCGGGGCAGCCGATAGGTCAGCAGGGCGATCGCCGCCGGCGCGATACAGGCCTGGCCCAGGCCCTGCGCGAGCCGGCATCCCACCAGCTCGGCGAAGCTCCCCGCAAGCCCGAAGCTCGCCGTGGCGATCGCCGACGCGCCGATTCCGGTCATCAGGACGACGCGCCGATAGCCCCGGTCGCAGAGCATCCCGGCGATCGGCAGCGCCGCCGCATGAAGCAGAACGAAGGCCGAGCCCTGGAGCAGGCCGAGTTGCGCATCGGTGAGGTCGTAGCTGTGCTTCAGCGGCTGGGCGACGAGGGAGACCAGGGTCCTGTCGATGAAAACCGAGACGTGGGTCGTGGCGAGCAGCAGAACCAGGGGCCAGCCGGAGAGACCGTCCCGGTCAGTAGAGCTCATGGTTCCACTCGGCCAAGGTCGAGGCCGGGTTGTCCGACGCGGATCCGGAGAGGCGGCACCGGCGCATCTCCTCGCGGTACTGGCCGGGCGGTGCTCCGAAGGCTGCCCGGAAGCTGCGGCTGCAATGGCTCTCGCTGGTGAAACCGTGCGCGTAGGCGAGCCCCGAGACCGAGCGCGCCTCGCCGGCACGCCGCAGCGCCGCCCGCATGCGCTCGAGGCGCCGCCGTTGAAGGTAGTGGCCGAGGCCGCCATCGTCGGTGAAGAGCCGGTAGAGCACGGTCCGCGAGAGGCCGGTGCCCTCGGCGACGACGCGTGCGTCGAGCTTGGCATCGGGGAGATGCGCCTCGATGAACGCCTCCGCGCGCTCGCGCCTGACCTGCATCAGCGCATCCTCGACGCCTGCCTGGGCGAGCATGCGCCGATGCCCGATCCCGCCCGCCAGCAGCGCCGCGACGGCGCGCGCCGCCCCGTCGTACGACGCGACGGGCATCGTCGGCGCGCGTCGGCACAGCGAGCGCAGGAAATCCGCCAGCAATCCGCCGGTCTCGGCGGACACCACCGAGCCGTGCAGCGGCTTCAGGGCGGGAATCGCGGACTCGATCTGGTCGCGCGCCACCGAGAGCGAGATCGTGTGCGCATCGACCATCCGGGTCCGGTGCGTCTGCGCAGTGTCGAGGAGCAGGATCTCTCCGGGGCCGACGCGATGCTCCGAGCCCGCGGGTCCTCCGAAAAGGTCTCCGGACAGGACAAGATGGATCGCGAGATGATCGAAGCCGTCCCGTCTGACCCTGTCAGGTCCGCGGGTATGGATCACGCCATCGAGGCGGCGCTCGGACAGCAGCATCCGGGGAAAGCGATGGATGCGGACATGGGCGCGGAACGGCTCGTCCGTTCGTGCCACGTCCGCGGCCGCAGCGTAGAGGTCGTGGTATCCCCCGAAGCCAGCGGGCTCGTCCGCCGCCTCCGGCGTCGTGCCGAAGCTCAGGATCGGGACCGTCGGCCGGGTCGCGCCGCCCAGGATCGTTGATGCAGAGGACATGGCTACCACGACGCACGTGCAGGGGGCTTGCTCGAACCGCGCCCGAAATCAATCGGCAGCCGGTGGTAGAGCGATTTCGGAGGGCCGGCTATTCACGTGTCCGCAACCACTGGCGTGAGGTCCACCCTATTGGCGGCTATCTCCGCAGTCGGTCACAGCATGGCGTGACTGCTGGATCGCCGATCCCGTGCACGAACTCCGTGCGCGGCGGCACAGGCGGCGCACATTCCTATCGTTCGTGACCGGCTGAGGGCGGGCCCCTCGCGCGGGCCTTTTCGCGACCCGCGCCACGCCTGTCTCGACGAGCCTGCCCAGGCCTAGACGGCGTCCCCGTCGGCGCGACGCAGTCTCTAGCCGCGGCGGCGGCCTCCGCCGCCCTTGTATTTCGGCTTCTGGCCGCCGAGTCCCTGCGTCGAGCGAGGCTTCGGCCGCTCCTGCCAGACCGGCGGAGCCGAGCCGACCGGCATCTCGCGGTCGGTGCCCGGGCCCATGTCGTCGAGGTCGGGCTTCGAGATCCGGCTGCCGCCGGCCGTCCGCGGCGCCTTGCGGCCGAACTTGCCGGCCTCGCGCTCCACGTCGCCCTGGCGCGCCATCGGATCGTCGGAGACGAGGAGTTCCGTCGCCTGGAGACGCTTCAGCTCGTCGCGCAGGCGCGCAGCCTCCTCGAAATCCAGATCGGCGGCGGCCGTGCGCATGCGCTTCTCGAGATCCGCCATCACGGCCTTGAGGTTGTGGCCGACCGTGATCGCATCCCTGGCAAGTCCCGTATCCACCTGCACGTGGTCGCGCTCGAACACGCTGCTGAGGATGTCGGCGATCCCGCGCTTCACGCTCTGCGGCGTGATGCCGTGCTGGGCGTTGTAGGCGAGCTGCTTCTGGCGCCGCCGCTCCGTCTCCGCCATCGCCCGCTCCATCGAGCCGGTGATCTGGTCGGCGTAGAGGATGCAGCGGGCATCGGCGTTGCGGGCGGCGCGCCCGATCGTCTGCACCAGCGAGGTCTCGGAGCGCAGGAAGCCCTCCTTGTCGGCGTCGAGGATGGCCACGAGCGCGCATTCCGGGATGTCGAGGCCCTCGCGCAGCAGATTGATGCCGATCAGCACGTCGAAGGCGCCGAGCCGGAGGTCGCGGATGATCTCGATCCGCTCCAGCGTGTCGATGTCGGAGTGCATGTAGCGCACCCGCACCCCGTTCTCGTGCAGGTACTCGGTGAGATCCTCGGCCATCCGCTTCGTGAGGGTGGTGACCAGGGTGCGGTAGCCGGCCTGGGACACCTCCCGGACCTCGCCCAGGAGGTCGTCCACCTGCGAGCGAGCCGGACGCACCTCGATCACCGGATCGACGAGGCCGGTCGGGCGGATCACCTGCTCCGCGAAGACGCCGCCGGTCTGCTCCATCTCCCACTTGCCGGGCGTGGCCGAGACATGGACCGTCTGGGGCCGCATCGCCTCCCACTCCTCGAAGCGGAGCGGGCGGTTGTCGAGGCACGAGGGCAGCCGGAAGCCGTACTCGGCGAGCGTCGCCTTCCGGCGGAAGTCGCCCCGGTACATGCCGCCGATCTGCGGCACGGTGACGTGGCTCTCGTCGGTGAAGACGAGGGCGTTGTCGGGCAGATACTCGAACAGGGTGGGCGGCGGCTCGCCGGGCTTGCGGCCGGTGAGGTAGCGCGAATAGTTCTCGATGCCGTTGCAGGCGCCGGTCGCCTCGATCATCTCGATGTCGAAGGTGCAGCGCTGGTCGATGCGCTGGGCCTCGATCAGCCGGCCCATCTTGGTGAGTTCCTCGATACGGGCGTTCAGCTCGGCCTTGATGCCCCGGATCGCCTGCTGCAGCGTCGGGCGCGGCGTGACGTAGTGCGAGTTCGCGTAGACCTTCACGAACTTCAGCTCGCTGATGGTCTTGCCGGTGAGCGGGTCGAACTCGACGATGCTCTCGATCTCGTCCCCGAACAGGCCGAGGCGCCAGCCGCGATCCTCCAAGTGGGCCGGCCAAAGCTCGATCGTGTCGCCGCGGACCCGGAAGGTGCCGCGGGCGAAGTCGGACTGGATGCGCTTGTACTGCAGCGCCACGAGGTCGGCGATGAGCTGACGCTGCTCGATGCGCTCCCCGAGCGTCACCGTGAACGACATCGCCGTGTAGGTCTCGACCGAGCCGATACCGTAGATGCACGAGACCGAGGCGACGATGATCACGTCGTCGCGCTCCAGGAGGGCGCGGGTGGCCGAGTGGCGCATGCGGTCGATCTGCTCGTTGATCGAGCTCTCCTTCTCGATGAAGGTGTCCGAGCGCGGCACGTAGGCCTCGGGCTGATAGTAGTCGTAGTAGGAGACGAAGTATTCCACCGCGTTATCGGGAAAGAATCCCTTGAACTCACCGTAGAGCTGTGCGGCGAGCGTCTTGTTCGGGGCGAGGATCAGGGCCGGGCGCTGGGTCTCCTCGATGATCTTGGCCATGGTGAAGGTCTTGCCCGACCCGGTGACGCCGAGCAGGACCTGATCGCGCTCGTGCGCCTGCACGCCCCGCACCAACTCGGCGATGGCGGTGGGCTGGTCGCCCGCGGGCGTGAACTCGGATTTCAGCGTGAAGCGGACGCCGCCCTCGGACTTCTGCGGACGCTCGGGCCGGTGCGGCACCCAGGTCTGGCCGTCCTTGAACAGCGGGTTGCCCTCGGTCAGGAGGCGCTCCAGGGCCGTCACCGTGGCGGAGGCGCCGCCCGGGTCCAGCGGATCGGTGTCGGGCGCGCCCTCGGGCGCCGGCCCATCCTCGGGCGGCGTCAGGCCGAGCGATTGGGCGAGGCGCGGATCGATCGGGGCTTCGACGGCTCCCGTGAGCCCGGCCTGCGGCGCCTCGCCGAACCCACGCGGCGCGGCCTTGCGCCCGCGTTTTGCCGGAGCCGGCCGCTCCGGTTCCGGCAAGCGGTTCCGGTTGAGCGCCGGGCTGAGCAGATCGGCCAGGAAGGGGTCGAGGGGCTGGAGTTCGGGCTTGTCGGCCTTCTGCTGGCCTTTTGCCGTCTCGCGCCGGGACTTACGGGGTGTCGCCATGATCCGAATATGGTCCCTGGACGCCCGCAGCGGAAGGCCGCCCGCCCGCTTCCGCGGCGCGTTCCGCGCCGGCGGGCGGCCCGTCGAGGACGAGCCGGCCCGACGCGGTCAGGTAGGGCCGGAACAGGCTGGTGACCTGGGCCGCGCCCCAATCCACGTGCTCGCGCCGGACCTCCTCGATTCCGCGGCGCGAGCGCAGGTAGTCGAGCCAGTAGGTCGAGCAGATCCAGGCGTTGACCACCAGCGCGTCGACCGCCTCCGGGGCGATCTCGACCAGCCCGGCCGCCCGCATCCCCTCGATGGCGAGGCGGGTCTCGGCATGGCCCTCGTCGCTGAGGCGCTTCAGGCGCGGGCGCAGGCTCGGCGCCAGGCGGAACACCACCGCGCCGTCCCGGTAGAAGAACCGCCACGCCCACATCACCCGGAACCAGCCGAACAGGTAGCCGCGGTAGCCGCCCGGATCCGCCCCGCAGGCGCGATGGGCGAGAGCCGCGTCCCGCAACCCGGCCTCGAACAGGCCGAACAGCGCCTCCAGGATCTGCTCCTTGCGCTGGAAATGGTAATGCAGGTTGCCCTCGTTGATGGCGACCGCGGCGGCGATCTCCGCCGTCGTGACGGCGGCGGGCCCGCGCTCGTTGAAGAGGTCGCGGCAGGCGTCGAGGATCCGCGCCCGGGTCTTGCCGCCGGGCGGCTTGCGTCTGCGGCCGGCGGGTCCCGCCGCTCCGGTCTCCGCGTCCGGCTGCGCGTCCATGCCTCGTCGACCCTGCTCGAGCCTGCCGCCGCCGAAGGCCGGCGCCCTGTACGGTGTGCCGAGAGCGGCGCACCGCCGCAAGGGCACCCGACCCGCGTTGACGCGATTGAGGTAAACACCTTAATCTTAGGCAACGACAGAATCGGTTCGCGATTCGGATGCCGCAGATGCCGGAGGATCCCATGAACGCCGTCCCGCTCGCCACCGCGGGTCACGCGACCCACCATCTCGACGTGCTGGTGATCGGCGCCGGGCTCTCGGGGATCGCCGCCGGCTATTACCTGCAGACCCGCTGCCCGGATAAGAGCTACGCCATCCTCGAGGCGCGCGATGCGATCGGAGGGACCTGGGATCTGTTCCGCTATCCCGGACTGCGCTCGGATTCGGATCTCTACACCTTCGGCTTCGGCTTCCGGCCCTGGACCGGAGACAAGGCCATCGCAGACGGCGCCTCGATCCTGACCTACCTGCGCGACACCGCGGCCGAGTACGGGATCGACCGCAGGATCCGCTTCGGCCACCGCGTCACCGCTGCCGCCTGGGATTCCGCCAGTGCGCTCTGGACGGTCGACGTCGAGTCCGGGACGGGCTCGGCCCGCTACACCTGCGGCTTCCTCTATGTCTGCGCCGGCTACTACGATTATGCCGGCGGCTACCGGCCCGACTGGCCGGGCACCGAGCGGTTCCGCGGCCGGATCGTGCATCCGCAAGCTTGGCCGGACGATCTCGACTACGCGGGCAAGCGCGTCGTGGTGATCGGCAGCGGCGCCACGGCGGTGACGCTGGTGCCGGAGATGGCCCGGAGCGCCGCCCACGTCACGATGCTGCAGCGCTCGCCGACCTACATCGTCTCGCTGCCGTCCCGCGACCGCATCGCCGACCGGCTGCGCGGCCGGGTGCCGGAGCGGCTCGCCCACGCGCTGGTGCGCTGGAAGAACGTGGCCCTGAGCATCTTCTTCTATCAGTTCGCCCGCCGGAAGCCCGAAGCCATGACGCAGCGCATCCTCGGCGGGATCCGGGCGCAGCTCGGCCCCGACTACGACGTCGCCACCCACTTCACCCCGACCTACAAGCCCTGGGACCAGCGGCTCTGCCTCGTGCCGGACGGCGACCTGTTCCGGGCGATCGGCAAGGGTTCGGCCTCCGTCGAGACCGACACCATCGAGACCTTCACGGAGACTGGCCTGCAGCTCGCCTCCGGGCGGCGGCTCGAGGCCGACGTGATCGTCACCGCCACCGGCCTGCGGGTGAAGATGGTCGGCGGCATGGCTGTGTCGGTGGACGGGAAGGCCGTCGATCCGGCGAACAGCTATCTCTACAAGGGCATGATGCTGAGCGACGTGCCGAACTTCGCGGTCGCCATCGGCTACACCAACGCGTCCTGGACCCTGAAATGCGAGCTGACGGCGCGCTACGTCTGCCGCCTGATCCGCCGCATGGACGCGCGGGGCGACCGCTGGTGCGTGCCGCGCCGCGACGGCACCGAGGGCACGGAGCCGGCCATCGACTTCACCTCCGGCTACATCCAGCGCGCGAGCGCGGTCCTGCCGAAGCAGGGCTCGCGCAAGCCCTGGAAGCTCTACCAGAACTACGTGCTCGACCTCGCCGCCCTGCGTTACGGGCGCATCGACGACGGGACGCTCGAGTTCGGGCGCCCGGCAGAATCCCGCAAGGCGGCCTGAGGACGGACCATGGGCAACAGTTTCGATCTCGCGGGCCGCACCGCCCTGATCACCGGCGCCGGCAGCGGGATCGGGCGCGCCTTGGCGGCCACGCTCGCCCGGCGCGGCTGCCACCTCGCCCTGGCCGACATCGACGAGGCGGGTCTCGCCGAGACGGCGCGGCTCCTGCCCGGCACGGTTCGCGTCAGCCGCCACCGCCTCGACGTCGCGGACCGCGACGCGGTCATGGCCTTCCCGGAGGCGATCCGGGCGGAGCATCCGGGCCTCGATCTCCTCGTGAACAACGCGGGTGTGGCGCTCGGCGGCACGTTCGAGCAGGCGAGCGAGGCCGATTTCGACTGGCTCATCGACATCAACTTCTTCGGGGTGGTGCGGATGACCCGCGCCTTCCTGCCGATGCTCCGGGCGAGCCCGGAGGCCCGCATTGTCAACCTGTCGAGCCTCTACGGCCTCATCGCGCCTCCGGGACAGACCGCCTACGCGGCGAGCAAATTCGCGGTGCGGGGGTTCTCGCAGGCGCTGCGGCACGAGCTCGCCGGCTCCTCCGTCGGCGTCACGGTGGTGCATCCGGGCGGCGTCGCCACCGCCATCGCCGACAGGGCCAGGATTCCGGCGAGCGTCTCGCCCGAGGAGGCGGAGCGCGGCCGCCGCCTCTCCAAGAGCCTGCTGACGCTGCCCCCGCCACGGGCCGCGGAGATCATCGTCGCGGCGGTCGAGCGCCGGCGCGGGCGCGTCCTCGTCGGGACGGATGCCAAGCTGGTGTCGCTCATCGAGCGGATCGCCCCCGTCTCCTACTGGCGCGCGATCAGCCGCCTGGCGCGACCGAGCCGATGAGCGGCCTTCTCGCGCTCGCCGCGGTCCCGGCAATCCTCGCCCTGGCCGCATCCGGGCTCGCCCTGTTCACGTGGCGCACGGCCTGCCGCGTCGAGCGCCTCGTCCCGCCCCGCGGGCGCAGGCTCACGGTCGGCGGGCGATCGATCCACATCGTGGACGAGGGGCAGGGCCCGGCGATCGTCCTGATCCACGGCTTGGGCGGCCAGCTCGGCAATTTCACCTACGGCCTGCTCGATCGGCTGTCCGACCGCTACCGGGTGGTACTGATCGACAGACCCGGTTCCGGCTACTCGCCCCGCGGCTGGCGCGCCTCCGCCGATCTTCCCGGACAGGCGGATGCGGTCGCGGGCGTCATCGCCGCGCTCGGGCTCGAACGCCCGCTCGTCGTCGGCCATTCCCTCGGGGGCGCCATCGCCCTGGCGCTCGCCCTGAACCATCCCGGCAGCCTGCGCGCCCTGGCTCTCGTCGCCCCGCTCACCCAGCCGACCGGGCGCGCGCCTCCGGTCTTCAGGCTCCTGGCCATCCGCTCGCGGTGGCTGCGCCTCCTGACGGCCTGGACGCTGGCGACGCCCCTGGCGATCCTGGCGCGCGCGCGGACCCTCGACACCGTCTTCGGGCCCGAGGAGGCGCCGTCGGATTTCCCCGTGCGCGGCGGAGGGCTGCTCAGCCTGCGCCCGAGCAGCTTCTACAACGCCTCCTCGGATCTCGTGGCCGCCGGCGAAGACATGTGGGGCCTGCAGCCCCGCTACGGCGAACTCCGGATGCCCATCGCGATGCTCTACGGCCGCGAGGACAGGGTCCTCTCACCGGTCGAGCAGGCCGAAGGGCTCCGGCGGGCGATCCCCTCGCTGGCGCTGACGCTCATCGAGGGCGGCCACATGCTGCCCGTGACCGTTCCGGACCGGGTCGCGGACTGGATCCACGCGGTCGCGGCCGAGTCCGCCGAGGGCCGCGCCGTCGCCGACGCGTGAGCCGCGACCATTTTCGCGGGAAACACTCGCCGCCTCGCGGGTTCGTCGGACAGGTCATCCGAAAAACGCCGAGGACGCACGATGAGGGCACTGGTCTGGCACGGCACGCAGGACATCCGCTGCGACACGGTTCCGGATCCAGAGATCGAGGACGATCGCGACGCCATCATCAAGGTCACCGCCTGCGCGATCTGCGGCTCCGACCTGCACCTCTACGACCACTTCATGCCCGGCATGGAGAAGGGCGACATCATGGGCCACGAGACCATGGGAGAGGTGGTCGAAGTGGGCAGGGGCATCAACGGCGCCCTGAAGAAGGGCGATCGCATCGTCGTGCCCTTCACCATCATCTGCGGCGAGTGCGACCAGTGCAAGCGCGGCTTCTTCTCGGTCTGCGAGCGCTCGAACCGCAACAAGCACATCGCCGCCAAGGCCTTCGGCCACACCACGGCGGGCCTGTTCGGCTACACCCATCTCACCGGCGGCTATCCGGGCGGGCAGGCCGAGTACCTGCGCATTCCCTTCGCCGACAAGACGCATATCAAGGTGCCGGATTCGCTCACCGACGAGCAGGTCCTATTCCTGAGCGACATCCTGCCCACGGGCTGGCAGGCGGCGGTCCAGTGCGAGATCGAGCCCACCGACACGGTCGCGATCTGGGGCGCCGGCCCGGTCGGCCAGATGGCGATCCGGTCGGCGGTCCTGCTCGGGGCGAAGCAGGTGGTCTGCATCGACCGCGTGCCGGAGCGTCTCGAGATGGCGCGCGCCGGCGGCGCGATCACCATCAACTTCGCCGAGGAGAGCGTGATCGAGCGCCTGAACGAGCTCACCGGCGGCAAGGGCCCGGAGAAGTGCATCGACTCGGTCGGCCTTGAGGCGCACGCCACCGGCACGGTGGACTCGATGTACGACCGCGCCAAGCAGGCTGTGATGCTGGAGACAGACCGGCCGCATGTGCTGCGGGAGATGATGTATGTCTGCCGCCCCGCCGGCACGCTCTCCGTGCCCGGCGTCTATGGCGGCCTTCTCGACAAGATCCCGTTCGGCGCCTTCATGAACAAGGGCCTGACCCTGCGCACGGGCCAGACCCACGTGAACCGCTGGACCGACGATCTCGTCCGGCGGATCGACGAAGGGCAGATCGACCCGTCCTTCGTCATCACGCACCGGATCGGGCTCGAAGAGGGGCCCGAGATGTACAAGACCTTCCGGGACAAGAAGGACGGCTGCATCAAGGTCGTGATCCGGCCCTGAGCCGAACGCGGGCGCCGCTGCGTCGCGGATCCGCGGCGAAAGGGCGGCGCCCGGCCTCATCCCCTCCGTCGAAGCGAGCCCACCCATGCGCTACGAAGGTTACGCCTCCGGCCGGCCCGGACACCCCGCCCAGGGCACGGACCGCCTCGCGCGCGGGCTCGGCTACCTGTCCCTCGGATTGGGTCTCGCCGAACTCTTCGCCGGACACAGGATCGCGCGCCGGCTCGGCATGGAGGAGCGGACCGACCTGATCCGGGCCTACGGCCTGCGCGAGATCGGCACCGGGATCGGCATCCTCGCGAGCGAGGATCCGGCGCCGTGGATCTGGGGGCGGGTCGCGGGGGACGCGCTCGATCTCGCCACCCTTGGCGCCGGCCTGAACGCGCGCCACGCGCGCACCGACGCCATCCTCGCCGCGATGGGCTTGGTGCTGGGCGTCACCGCCGTCGATGCCGTCTGTGCCCGCAATCTCGACCGGCAGACGCGGCGTCCCCTGCCGCCGATCCGGTCCTATCACGACCGCTCCGGCTATCCGCGGGGCGTGCAGCGCGCGCGCGGCGCGGCGCGGGACTTCGTGGCGCCGACCGGGTTCCGCAGCGCGGAACTGCTGCGGCCCTGGGCGGCTTGAGGCCTGGGACGACACAGCGGAGGAGGATGCGTGCCGGGCGACGAAGACGAGCCTCATGCGGGCCTCGCGAAGGCTGTGCCGCCCGAGATGGCTCCGGGCCCGTCCCAGGCCGAGCGGGACACGGCACATCCGGGTGAGATCAGCTTCGAGCAGATCCGGGAGCGGGCCTACGAACTCTGGGAGCGCAACCACCGGCCGGAGGGTTTCGAGATCCAGTTCTGGCTGCTCGCCGAGCGGGAGCTGAAGGCCGAACGCGACCGACGCTCTGCGGGCCCGCGCTCGGAGACCGACGGGACCCCCTGACGGATCGGTGGGAAGGATCCGTCGGCTAAGTCCGGGACCTTCGCCAGTCCTGCAACTACACTTGCTGCAGCTTGACGGTGGAACCTTCACCCATGTGAAAGGATTGACCAGCCGCAAAAGATTTTTGGAGGAATACGCAATGAAGATGTCTGGTATCGCAAGCGCCTTTGCCATTCTGGCCTTCACGGCGGGCGCGGCCGTCGCAGCCCCCTGCAACACGGGCTCGACCAAGGGCAAGAGCCCGGATCAGCAGGCCAACATGAAGAGCTCGGACGTCGACAACTCGAGCAAGAACCTTGCCGGCGGCCAGCAGCCGGCCTCGCCGGGCACCGTCGGCGCCATGAACAATGCCGGCGCCAACCAGATGGCCGCCACGAATCAGGGAACGCCGAACCAGGGTGACCGCACCGATCCGGCCGCCAAGAACCTTGCGGGCGGTCAGCAGCCGGCCTCGCCCGGCACGGTGGGCGCGATGAACAATGCCGGCGCCAACCAGGATCTCGGCAAGAAGGGCAACGACGATTGCTGATCGGGTGACGGGGCCGGGGCGTCCTCGCCTCGGCCACTCCCCTTGATCCCGCACGCGGCGACACGGGCCGGGGCCTGCCTTTCGGGGTGAGCTCCGGCCCGGCTGCGTTCGGACCCCGCGACCCGCGATAAGTTTTTCCAGGGAGCCGGCCGGATTTAACCTGTGCAGTACCCCGGTCGCGGTCGCGCGTGCATCGTCGTCTCAGCCCGGCTCCGATGCCGTGCCGGCGTGGGTGCGCGATGTCTCTGACGGGGCGGTTCTGGTTTCGGAAGACGTGGTCGGGCAAACTCGTCCTTCTGGTCGAGGACAAGCGGCCACGGTGGTTCGGGCCGAAGGGGGCGTTCAAGCTCCGCTGGCGGGATGCCAAGCTGCTCGACCTCGCCGAGCCCCCGCTTCGGACGCTGATGAGCCTCGAGCGGGCCTACCGCTACGAATACGCGCCGGGTTCGCCCAAAGGCCTGCACGCCGTCGATACCCATCCGGCCGAGCAGGCCGTCCCGCCGGTCTCGCGCCGACCGCCGGCCGCCTAGCGCGCGACCGGCCGCCGCCCCGGAGCGCGGCCGTCCGGGCGACCTCGGTACGCGCGCGTGATGTTCGTGCGGAGGTCGCGCATCTCGTCGTGGAAAGCCAGCATCACGCGATCACGGCACCTCCATCAGGATCCGTCCCGCCGCTTCGCCGACCTCGAAGCGGCAGCCGCAGATATCGGACCGCTCGCGCGCGATCTGACATCATTCCCGGCACGGTCTCGCAGGCGGCCCGATAGGCAGCCTGGAGGCTCTCTATCTCGAGTCCCGTACCCTCGCTCGAACGCCACGCCGGTGCGCAGGTGGAAGAAGACGGGCATGGTACTGCCGTCGGTTCCGTAAGGCCTTGCGCAGCCGGGCGTTCGCGCCGAATCCGATCAGGCAGCCGGACTCCGTCAGGCCGGCGGCTCCAGCCGTTCGAGCAGCGCATCGGCGAGCCGCCCGCATGCCGCCGCGTCGGCGGCGTGCCGCTTCAGCACGATGCGGCCCTCGCGAACGGTGACGTCCTCGCCGAGGGCGAGGGCGCGCGGGCGGCGGCCCGGCCGGAAATCCGCGGCGATGCCGGCCGGGCCGCCGCTGAGACGGGCGATGCCGAGCGCGCGGCATTGCACCCGCAGGCGGGCCAGCGTCACCAGCGCCTCGACCTCCGCGGGCACCGGGCCGAAGCGGTCCTCCATCTCGGCGCAGAGGGCGTCGACCTCCTCGAGAGATCCGAGCCGCAGCAGGCGGGTGTAGAGGCTCAGGCGCAACTCGGGCTCCGGGGTATAATCGGCCGGGATCGTGCCGCTGAGCCCGAGATTGATCTCCGGACGCCAATCCTCGGCGGTCTCGCCCTTGGCCGCGCGCAGGGCGAGCTGGAGAATGTGCTGGTAGAGCCCGAGGCCGATCAGCTTGACGTGCCCGGCCTGGGCGTCGCCCACGAGGTCGCCCGCGCCGCGATGGTCGAGGTCGCGGGCCGAGATGGTGAAGCCGGCCCCCAGCCGGTCGAGGGCCTCGAGGGTCCGCAGACGCTTCTCCGCGGTCGGGGTGAGGGCGCGCTCGGGGTCGTTCAGCAGGTAGACCGAGCCGCGGCGCTGGCCGCGTCCCACACGGCCGCGCAGCTGGTGCAGCTGGGCGAGGCCGAACCGGTCCGCGTTCCAGACCAGCATGGTGTTGGCCCGCGGCACGTCGAGGCCGCTCTCGATGATGCTGGTGGCGAGCAGCACGTCGCCGTCGCCGTCGGCGAAGCGGATCATCACCTCGTCCATCGCGGCGGGCTTGAGGCCCCCATGCGCGATCGTCAGCGACAGCTCCGGCACCGCGGCCTTGAGGCGCCGCGCCATCGGCTCGAGATCCTCGATGCGCGGGCAGACGACGAAGCTCTGCCCGCCGCGCTGGGCCTCGCGCATCAGGGCGGCCCGCACGGTCTCCTGCGCGAAGGGAGCGATCACCGTGCGGATCGGCTGGCGCACGGCCGGCGGCGTCGCGATCACGCTGAGCGCGCGCAGGCCCACCAGCGCCGCCTGCAGCGTGCGCGGGATCGGCGTCGCGGTGAGCGTCAGCACGTGGCCCTCGGGCGCCATCGCCCGGAGCCGGTCCTTGATCCCGGCACCGAAGCGCTGTTCCTCGTCGATCACCGTGAGGCCGAGATCGGCGAAGCGTACGCCTCGCCCCGCGATCGCATGGGTCCCGACCACGATCCGGATCGATCCGTCGGCGAGGCCGTCGCGCACGCGCTTCGCCTCGGCCGGGCCGACGAGGCGGGAGAGCTGGCCCACCGCGATGCCGAACCGGGCGAAGCGCCGCTCCAGCGTGCGCAGGTGCTGGCGGACGAGGACCGTCGTGGGTGCGACAAGCGCGACCTGGCGGCCGGAGAAGACCGCGGCGGCGATGGCGCGCAGGGCCACCTCGGTCTTGCCGAACCCGACATCGCCGCAGACAAGCCGGTCCATCGGGTGGCCCGAGGCGAGGTCGGCCAGCAGGGCCTCGGTGGCGGCGGCCTGATCAAGCGTCAGGCTGAAGCCGAAGCCGGCGGCGAAGCGCTCCATCTCGCGCTCCGGCGGCGTGAGCACGGGCGCCTTCGCGCCGGCGCGGCGCTCGGCAAGGGCGACCATCTCGCGGGCGGTGCGGGCGATCGTCGCCTCCGCCTCGCTGTGGCGGCGGGTCCAGGAGGCGCTGGCGAGGCGGTCGAGCCCGACGGCCTCGGGATCGGAGCCGTAGCGCCAAACACGGTCGGCCTGAGAGACCGGCAGCATCAGCACGTCGTCTCCGGCAAAGCGCAGACGCAGGGCCTCGCCGCCTTCCGGTCCGAGACGGTCGAGGCCCTCGAAGACGCAGAGCCCGTTGTCGCGGTCTACCGCGACATCGCCCGCGCGCAGCTCCACCTCGCCGAGCGGCAGAGTCGCGACGCGGGCCTCGCTGGAGCCGGCGCGCTGACCGTAGAGATCGGCGGCTGCGAAGACCACGATCCCGTCGGAGGGGCTGCGGAAGCCGGCCTCGATCGGCGCCTCCAGGGCCAGCACCGAGCCCGGCGCTGCGGCGACCGCCTCCGCCCAGGCCGTGATCGGCCGCACCCGCTCGGCCCCGGCCCGCTCGGCCTGGCGCGCGAACCGGCGCAGCGTCCGGTCCGGCCCCGCGAGCACCACCCGCTCGCCCGCCTTCAGGCAGGTCTGCAGCGCCTTGGCGAAGGCGGCGTTAGCGCGGCTCTGGCGCACGAAGGCTGGGATCGCGACATCCGCGCCCTCTGCCTCCGTCGCGACCGCCAGGACGCGCCTGCGCATGAGGGCGGCCCAGGCGTCCGGATCCAGGTAGAGCGCGCCGGCATCGGGCCCGCTCGCTCCCTCCCGACCGTCGGCGATCTGCTCGAAGAAGGCGTCGGCGCGGGCCTGCGCGCCGGCCTCGACCACGAACCGGGCATCCGGCACCACGTCCGGCACCGAGGCGAGGCGATCGTAGAAGCGGGCGAGACCGTGCTCCTGGCCGGTGAACGGCCTCAGGCGCGAGGCCGCGTCGGGGGGAAGGATGATCTCAGTGGCGGGGTCGATCACCAGGCAGTCGGTCGCGGCCTGCGAGCGCTGCGAGATCGGATCGTAGGCCCGGATGCCGGTGACGCGCTCGCCGTCGCGCTCGACCCGGCAGGGCAGGGGGCTCGCGGCCGGGAAAACGTCGATGGTGCGACCCCGGATCGCGAATTCCCCGGGCTCGTCGACCCGGTCGTCGAGGATGTAGCCGAGACGGACGAGGGCGGTCGTGAGCGCCTCGGTGTCGAGGCGGTCGCCGACGCGGATCTCGACGCGGGCATCGGCCCAGGTTTCGGGCGGCGGCACCCTCTGGATCAGGGCCGGCGCCGTGCTGAGCACGATGTCGGGCCGCTGCTCGGCATCGGTGAGCCAGCGCAGGACGCCGGCCCGTCTGCCCATCACGCCGCGGGACGGCGAGGCCCGGTCGAAGGGCAGGCAATCCCAGGCGGGGAAGATCGCAACGCGAAGCGCCGGGTCCAGCGCCGTCAGGATGTCGGCGATCGCCTCCAGCCGACGCTCGTCTCGGGCCACGTGCACGAGGGGCGCCGCCCGATCGCACATGCCCAGCAGCGCGACGGCGAGGGCCCCCGTCGGCACGAGCGGCGCCTCCTGATCGAGGGTCGCGTGCGCTCTCGTCCTGCGTTTTGCCATCGGTGTCCGGGGGTCACGCGCTCAACGGGTCGTGTGTCGCACCTGCGCGGCACACGCCCCATGGAAACTTGCGAGCGCCGCGCGGGCTCCGGGCCCGATCGCCGCAATCCCCAGAAACCCGCGCGACCGGCCCGGTCATCGCCGTGACCGGGCCATCGGCAGGGCCTCGAACCCGCGGGTTCGAGGCCGCCTCAGGCGGCCTGCGCGATGGGCGCGGGGGCGGGGGCATCCATCGCCCGGAGATAGAGATCGAGCAGTGTCTCCTGCTCGTCACGCTCGTCCTTGTCCTGCTTGCGCAGCTTGAGGATCTCCTTCAGCACCTTGACGTCGAGGCCCTCGCCCTTCGCTTCGGAGAAGACCTCCTTCTTGGTCTCCATCAGGTCCTTGATCTCCTCGTCGATGCGCTCGATGCGCTCGATGATCGAACGAATACGGTCACCCGCGACGCCAAGGGTATCGGTGGTGTCGGACATGCTCTCTCCTTGCCTGATCCGGGCGCCAACCTGTTCGATCGCGGTAAGCGGATGGTTAAGCGCGGCCGCCTCGCGAGGGAGCCTGTCACTCCGGCGGGACGACCGTAAAGGGGTCAGACTTGGTCAGATGTTCGAGGTCATGGATCGAGCCTTCGAACGTTCGGCATGGATTCGGAAGCGTTGCATAAGTGATTTGCACGATTGAATTTCTGTTCCATGCTGCGTATCGGTTTGGTCAACCGACGTGATCGAAACTGATCGATGTGCTAACAAATGTTGGATTCTTGCCGCTGCCGGGCCGGCGAGAATTCGTGCGACAGGGATTGCGACGACCATGATGGATGGCAGCTTCGACAGTGGGCGCCTGTCCGAGGTGTCTCGCCTCGCGGGTGTCCTGGCGGATCAGGTCTTGCGCGAGAGCATGATGGGCAATGCGTCCATGATGAAGTTGACCGCGCTCGGCAAGGCGGCCCTGCTCCTCCAAGACTATGACCAGCCCGTTCCCGAACTCGTGGTCGATGTCCTCACCCGCGTGATGGGCGACGGGGCGGAACTCACCGAGAGTGAGGTACGTGCGTCCGGCGAGGATCGGTCCGCTGACGGGGATCCGGGCGCCGAGGAGCTTGGCGACGAGGTTGGCGACCTGGAGGAGCACGCGGACGGCAGCGAGCCGCGCCGTCGGCTTCTCCCCCGCCTGATCCAGTCCCTGCGCCCCGCCCGGAGCTGAGACCCGGGCCGGCCACCGGCCGGCTCCGGAGCGTCTGCGAACGGCGTGTCTCCGTCGCGCCCGCCCCGACTCGTCGGGGCGGCCCCCTGTGACGGCCGGGACGCCTCGCAAACCGAAAGCTCTCCCGAGATCAGCCGAGCCTGCGGGCATGGAGCGCCGAGTCTCGCGGCACCGCGCCGAAGGTTTGTGCAGAGTATCGATTGTCCCCGCTTCGGCGTTTGACCGGTCGCGTCGATTGGGTACCGTCCCGCATAGCGCCCGCCGACCCTCGCGCCATGCCTCGGGCCATTCCGTGCGCCGAGACGCTGCACGCGGCGCCGGCCGGGCCTGCTACGCCCCTCCGCCGTTTCGAGACCTGCCATGCCCAAGACCGTCGTGATCCCGCCCGGCACGGGCAAGCCGCTGGCGCCCTACGTGCCCGGCACGCTGGCCGACGGGGTGCTCTACGTCTCCGGCACGCTGCCGCTCGATGCGGAGGCCAACGTGGTGCATGTGGGCGATGCGGGCGCCCAGACCCGCCACGTGCTGGAGACCATCAAGGGCGTGGTGGAGGCCGCCGGCGGCAGCCTGGCGGACGTGACCTTCAACCACGTCTTCCTTACCGACTGGGCCGACTACGCGGCGATCAACGCCGTCTACGCCGCCTATTTCCCCGGCGACAAGCCGGCCCGCTACTGCATCCAGTGCGGCCTCGTGAAGCCCGAGGCCCGCGTCGAGATCGCCTCCATCGCCCATCTCGGCACGCCCGTCGCGGCGCTGAACGTCGGCACCTCCGTCTGATGGCCGTCTTTCACGAAGTCCGCGGGGCCGGCGCGCGCGCGGTCCTGCTCTCGCCGGGGCTCGGCGGGTCGGCGGGCTACTTCGCCCCGCAACTGCCGGCGCTGGAGTCCCGCTTCCGTACGATCCTGTACGATCACCGCGGCACCGCCCGCTCCGCCGGGCCGCTGGAGCCCGGCCACGACATCGCGGCAATGGCGCGCGACGCGCTCGGCGTGCTCGACGCCCTCTCGATCGAGCGGGCCGACATCGTCGGGCACGCCATCGGCGCGCTGATCGGGTTCCAGCTCGCCCTCGACCATCCGGAGCGGGTCGGGCGCATCGTGGCGATCAACGCGTGGTCGGCGATGGCTCCGGCGACGCGCCGGTGCTTTGCCGCCCGCAAGGTGATCCTGCACGGGGCCGGCCCCGAGGCCTATGTCCGCGCGCAGGCGATTTTCCTCTACCCCTCGCCCTGGATCTCGGCGAACGGCGCGCGGCTGGAGGCCGACGAAGCGCACGCCCTCGCCCATTTCCCGGGCGCCGAGACCGTGCTCGCCCGGATCGCCGCGGCGGAGGCCTTCGACATCACGGGGCGTCTCGGCGAGATCCCGCACGAGACCCTGGTGATGGCCGCCCGCGACGACGTGCTGGTGCCCTGCACCGCCTCCGAGCGGCTCGTCGCCGGCCTGCCCAACGCCCGGCTCGACATGGTGGCCGAGGGCGGCCACGCCCACAGCGTGACCCGGACCGAGCGGTTCAACCGCGCGCTCATCGACTTCCTGGCGCAGCCCTGACCGTCCCGGTCGCCGGGAACCGGATCGTCTCGGCGAAGACGACCTGCCGGTTCATCATCGGGGCGTGGCTCACCGGAAGGCGTCAGGCCCGCTCGGCGAAGATCGCCTTCTTGACGATGGCGTGGACGCCCCAATTGCCGTCGACCACCTGCGTGATGCCGAAATCCACCGCGATCGACATCAGGGAGATCGCCTCGTCCTCGGTCAGCCCCTTCGCGTGCATCAGGAACTGGCGCATCTTGCGGAAGGCGTCGCGCATGGCGAGGTCGATCGAGGATTTCTCGAAGATCGCGCTCTGGGCGTCCGGCCCGAGATCGCGCAGGTAGTTCGGGTAGCTGAAGCCCGACAGCACCCAATCCTCGGCGGTCTCGATCATCGGGAAGTCGAGGGCTTCGAGCGCGGTGCCGGGCAGATCCGCCTTCTTGTGCAGGACGAACTGGAAGGTGCCGGTGAGCGAGCACTCGATCGCGGTGCCGCAGAGCTCGGAATCGCCCTGGCTGGCATGGGGATCGCCGACCGAGAACAGGGCTCCGGGCACGGCGACGGGATAGTACAGGGTCGCGCCCTTGCCGATGCGCCAGTTGTCGATGTTGCCGCCGGTGTGGTTCGGCGGGATCGAGTTGACCTTCTCGGCCTCGGCCGGCGCCACGCCCATCGTGCCGAAATGCGGGCGGATCGGCACCCGGATCCCCTTCAGCACGTCGAAGGTCTTGGCGGTCTTGGCGTGATCGACGATCAGGCCCGGATAATCGATCGTCGGGTGCGAGACCCCGAACGGATCGGTCACGCCCGGCCAGCGGAAGCTGTAGACCGCCCGCGCCCAGTCACGGTTGCCGGTGGCGTCGACCTCGTAGATCGTCACCACCTCGCGCGGCTTGTCGCCCGTGATCAGGTCCTTGTAGTGGTAGCCCCACCACGCGGCGGCGTTGCTGCCGAAGGCGAGGCCCTTGTATTTGGGGTTGGCGCAGGGCCGCGGCGCCACGTCGAGGATGCGGACCTCGAGGACGTCGCCGGGCTCCGCCCCGCGGATCGCCACCGGGCCGGTGCAGATATGCACGCCGAGCCCGCCTCCGGGCCCGAGCTTGGCGTCCATCGCCCCCGCGCCGCGGGGCGAGACGGCCATCCGGTCCTTCGTCCAGGCATAGACGCTCTCGGCGCCCGGATCGCCCTGGATCATGCGCTCGGCATCGTCGCTCGCCTGATGCGTCAGCGTCTCGATGGTGACGAAGTCACCCGACGCGATCTCGACCTGCGGCTTGAGGCTCCGGCTGAAATAGCCCCAGTGCACGGTCTCGGCGTTGGCCGGCAGGTGGTAGTGGGTCGTGGCCCGGACCCGCGCGCCGCTCGCCTCCGCGAGCGCCGGGCTCACCAGGGAGAGGGACTCGCCCGCGAGCGCCGCGATCCCGCCCGCCGCCACGAAGCCGCTCTTCAGGAAGGCGCGCCGTTCGGGCTCCATGTCCCGCTTGTAGCGCAGGCGGTGCGCCTCGAAGGCGGCGCAGTTCGGATCGTCACCCCGGCACATTCAGGCTCACCCTTCGACACGAGACGGAGTTTTGAATGCAATCCAGCGGCCAAGCTGTCGGTCGAGTGAGGTGCCGACCGGCCTGGGATGGCTCAGGCCGCCAGTAGGCCGCGCCGGGCCCGCCGCCGCTGCAGCCAGAGCACGGCACAGAGGGCGGAGCCGATCACCGCGGCGGAGACGGCGGTGGTGAGGGTGCCGAGGGCGTAGATCTCGGGGGTCGTCACGGTCGTGGTCAGGCCCTGGAGCTCGAGGGGGAGGGTGTTGCGCCCGCCGATCGCCTGGCTGGTGCGGGCGAGCTCGTCGAAGGAGAGGGTGAAGCCGAACAGCGCGACGCCGATGAGGGAGGGCGCGAGGATCGGGACGACGACGTGGCGGAGCGTCTGCGCGCCGCTGGCGCCGAGGTCGCGGGCGGCCTCCTCGTAGGCGGGGCTGAAGCGGTTGAAGACCGCGAACATGATGAGCAGGCCGAAGGGCAGCGTCCAGGTCAGGTGGGCGCCCAGCGCCGAGGTGTAGAGCCCCATCGCGGTGCCGTGGTCCTGCAGGATGCCCCAGCCGGTGGCGGCGGCGAGCGCCTTGATCGCGTCGTCCACGAGCCGGAATTCGAGGCCGATGCCGAGCGAGACCACGATCGAGGGCACGATCAGGCTCGCCACGGCGAGCATGAACAGCGCGCCCGAGCCGCGAAACCCCTTCCGGAAGGCGAGGCCGGCGAAGAACGCCATCACGACGGTGAGCACCATCGCCACGAGGCCGAGCCGCAGGGAGCGTCCGAAGGCGGCCCAGATGTCGACCACGCCGACGCCGGCCCAGAGCTTGCCGAACCAGTGCGTGGAGACGCCGTTCAGCGGGAAGGTCAGGCCGCCCTGCGGCCCCTGGAAGCTCAGGACGAGGATCGTCAGCGTCGGCCCGTACAGGAACAGCACGAACAGGGCGAAGAAGGCGGCGAGCGCGTAGAAGGCGAGGCCGCGGGGCGCGTCGCTCATCGGCTCACAGCTCCCGGCGCAGGTCGATCAGGCGGGTCAGCCCGAGGATGATCAGCATCACGGCGCAGAGCAGCACCACGGCGTTGGCGGCGGCGGCCGGGAATTGCAGGTAGGCCATCTGAACCTGGATCACCTTGCCGACGGAGGCGATCTGCTGGCCGCCCATCACGCCGACGGTGACGAAATCGCCCATCACCAGGGTGACGACGAAGATCGACCCGATGGCGATGCCGGGCTTGCACAGCGGCAGGATCACGGTGCGCAGGGTCTGCCAGCCGGTGGCCCCGGCATCGTAGGCCGCCTCGATCAGCGCCCGGTCGATGCGCGCCATCGAGTTGAAGATCGGCACGATCATGAACACCGTGTAGAGGTGCACGAAGGCCAGCGTGACCGAGAAGTCGGAATAGAGCAGGCCCTCGATCGGCGCGTCGATCAGGCCCATGCCGCGCAGCGTGTCGTTGACGAGGCCGTTCCGGCCGAGCAACGGGATCCACGAGATCATGCGGATCACGTTCGAGGTCCAGAACGGAATCGTGCAGATCAGGAACAGCACCGTCTGCATCAGGCGGCTGCGCACGTGGAAGGCCAGGAAGTAGGCCACCGTGAAGCCGATCAGCAGCGTGAAGGCCCAGGTGAGGGCGCAGAACTTGAGCGTGGAGAGATAGGTCCGCACCGTCGTGCACGGATCGGCGGTGTTGAGGCAGCCTTCGAAGATGTCCCTGTAGTTCTGCAGGGTGAAGGCCGGGATGATCTCGTACTCGTTGTACTCCCAGAAGCTGACCACCAGGGTCAGGGCCAGGGGCACGGCGAGGAACACCACGAAGACCAGCGCCATCGGCGAGGCCTGGAGATAGGTCAGGCGCCGCCGGCGCCGCGCCTCCGTGCGCAGGCCCGTTTTCGCCGGGGCGATGGCCTCCGCGGGGGCGGGGAGGGCGATGTCGGTCATGGAAAGGGTCGCTCCGGCCTTGGGTGGGCGCCCCTCGCCCCGCAGGGGGACGAGGGGATTCCGGCCCCGCTCACGCCGCGATGAACTCGTTCCACTTGCGGACCATGTAGGTATTCTCGTCCATCACCGCGTTCCAGCAGGCGACGGAGCCCATGCGGGCCTCGAAGGAGCCGCCGTCGCGCACCGCGCCCGCCTTCTCCAGCACCGTGCCGTCCGGGCCCTTGATGTCCTTCTCGGCGGGCTTGCCTTCCATCCAGAACGCCCATTCGTAGGGCTCCATATTGGCCTTGGCGGTCTCCAGCACGGCCGAGTAGTAGCCCTGGCGATTGAGGTAGGCGCCGGCCCAGCCGGAGAGGAACCAGTTGACGAAGTCGTAGGCCGCGTCGAGCTTGCGTCCGGTGAGTGTCTTGGGCAGGCCGAAGCCCGTCGCCCAGGCCCGGTAGCCCTCCTTCAGCGGCTGGTACACGCAGGGCACGCCCTGCGATCGCACCTTGGTGACGGCGGGCGACCACATCGACTGGATCACCGTCTCGCCGGACGCCATCAGGTTCACGGATTCGTTGAAGTCCTGCCAGAAGGCGCGGAACTGCCCGGCGCGCTTGGCCTCGATCAGGAGCTTGATGGTGCGGTCGATCTCGGGCTTCGTCATGTTGCCCTTGTCGCCGTAGGTGTAGTCGCCCGTGGCCTCGACCACCATCGCGGCATCCATGATGCCGATCGACGGGATGTTGAGGATCGAGGCGCGGCCCTTGAACTCGGGGTTCAGCAGTTCCTTCCAGCTCGTGACCGGGCGCTTGATCAGGTCAGGCCGGATGCCCAGCGTATCCGCGTTGTAGGTCGTGGGAATCAGTGTGATCCACTCGGTCGGCGCTGTGGCGAAGCTCTTGCCGGTCTGGCCCTCGAGGTAGAACACCTTCTTGGGCGCGGTGCCCTGGTCGCCGATCTTCTTGCCGTTGATCTCGCCCTTGGTGAACACGCTGGTGATCTTGTCGGCGTTCTTGATGCGCCGCGCATCCATGCCGAGGATGTTGCCCGAAGGGACGATCTTCTTCAGGCTGAAGAACTCGGTGTCGATGAGGTCGAACGAGTTCGGCTGCGTCACCGCCCTCTTGGTGACCTCGTCGGTCACCACCGGGATGTACTCGATCGTGATGCCGAGATCCTCCTTCACCTTCCGGGCAATGTCGGCCGACTGGTTCACGGCGGTCCCGAGGTAGCGCAGCGTCACCGGTTCCGCGGCGTGGACGGCGGGGAAGCCGGTGATCGGGCCCGATCCGAGGGCCAGTCCCGCGGCACCCGCGCCCTTGAGCCACGTGCGCCGCGTCGGGTTGCTGATCTCGCTCATCGTGCGCTCTTTCCTGGTCATCGTCGTGAGGATGGTGGCGGCGTCAGGCACTCAGCCTGTGGGCCGCGGCCGCGTCCCAGCCGACCGCGACGGTGTCGCCGAGCCCGAGTGGCGCGGCAGCGAAGGCCTCGTCGCTGACGATCGCCGTCAGCGCGGCCGGCCCGTCCGGCGCCCGGGCGATGCCCTCGGCATCGAGCCCGAGATGCACGCTGGTTCCCTGGTACTCGACGGCGACGACCCGGGCCGGGCGGCTGCCGGGGCCGGCCGCGGCTCCGAGCCGCATCCGGTCCGCCCGGACGGCGACCGTTCCCTCGGGCAGGGCGATCACGTTGTGACCGCCGATGAAGCGGGCGACGAAGGCCGTTGCCGGGCGCTCGAACACGGTGCGCGGGTCGGCGGCCTGCTCGATCCGTCCGGCGTTCATCACCACCACGAGGTCGGAGAGCGCCATCGCCTCCTCCTGGCTGTGAGTGACGTGGATGAAGGTGAGGCCGAGTTCGGCCTGGATCCGCTTCAGCTCAACCCGCATCCGCACCCGCAGGAACGGGTCGAGGGCCGAGAGCGGCTCATCGAGGAGCAGCACCTTGGGGCCGGTGACGAGCGCGCGCGCGAGGGCCACGCGCTGCTGCTGGCCGCCCGAGAGCTGCGCGGGCAGGCGCTCGGCGAGATGGCTCATCTGCACGAGGTCGAGCATCGCCGCCGCCTTGGCGCGGCGCTCGGCCTTGGCCACGCCCCGCATCTTCAGGCTGAAGGCGACGTTGTCCCGGCAGTTCAGGTGCGGGAACAGCGCGTAGCTCTGGAACATCATGGCGGTGCCGCGCTCGGCCGGCGCTGCGTCGCCGACGGAGCGCGGACCGATCACCACGTCGCCGGACGACACCGCCTCGTGGCCGCCGATCATGCGCAGCGTCGTGGTCTTGCCGCATCCCGACGGCCCGAGCAGGCAGCAATAGGCCCCCGAGCGGATCTTCAGGTCGATCGCATCCACGGCAAGGGTCTCGCCGTAGCGCTTCGTGAGCCTGATCAGCTCTACATCCATACGGTGCTCCTCGCCCCCGGCTCGCCGCGACCCGGAGCAAGGCGCAGGCCACAGCGCGCGATCGGAGCGGGGAGAAGAGCGGATCGCGGCGCGTCGGGCAGCATCCGAACGAAAACGGCGCGCGCTGCACAATTTCTGTGCAGCGCGCGCCGAAACGCGGTGAGCCGCCGCAGAGATTCAGGCGCGGGTGCCCTCGAAGCCGGCGCGGATCGCCTCCGCATCGAGGTTGCGGCCGATGAAGACCACCCGCGAGACCCGGGGTTCGTCGGCGCGCCAGTCGGCCTGGAGATCCCCGTCGAGGATCATGTGCACGCCCTGGAAGACGAACCGCTTCGGCTCGTCCGGGAAGGCGACGATGCCCTTGCAGCGCAGGATGTCCGGGCCCTGGACCTGCGTGAGGTTTGAGATCCACGGCATGAACTTGTCGGGATCGACCGGCCCATCGATCCGTGCCGAGACCGACTGGATCTCGCTGTCGTGGTGATGGTGGTGGCCCTCCTCCAGGAATTCCGGCTCCAGGTCGAGGATGCGGCCGAGATCGAAGGCGTTGCGCTCCAGCACGGCGTCGAGCGGTACGGCGCAGTTCTGGGTGCGGTGGATCTTGGCGAAGGGATTGATCACCCGGATCTCGGCCTCGACGCGGTCGAGGTCGGTGCCCGAGACCAGATCGGACTTGTTCAGCAGGATCACGTCCGCGAAGGCGATCTGGTTCTTCGCCTCGGGCGCGTCCTTGAGCCGGTCCGAGAGCCATTTGGCGTCGGCCACCGTCACCACCGCATCGAGCCGCGCGGCCTCGCCGACATCCTGATCGACGAAGAAGGTCTGGGCGACGGGGGCCGGGTCGGCGAGGCCGGTGGTCTCGACGATGATCGCATCGAACTTGCCGCGGCGCTTCACCAGCCCGTCCATGATGCGGATAAGGTCGCCGCGCACGGTGCAGCAGACGCAGCCGTTGTTCATCTCGAAGACTTCCTCGTCGGCGCCGACCACGAGGTCGTTGTCGATGCCGATCTCGCCGAACTCGTTGACGATCACGGCGTAGCGCTTGCCGTGGTTCTCGGTGAGGATCCGGTTGAGCAGGGTCGTCTTGCCGGCGCCGAGATAGCCCGTGAGCACGGTGACGGGGATCTTCGACGAGGCGGCGGGGGACGGGGCGTCTGACATGGCGGCTCTTCGCGAGGACATGAGGAGGGCGGCACCGGGGGGGGCGCGGCTCAGGCCTGTAATATTGTAGCGCGGGCGCCCGATGGAAGGTGCCCAAGATCGTCAAGCCTGTCCGCAGCGGCCGGACCCCCGCCGGCTCGTGCCGTTCGCGAGCGAAATGCGCTCCGTATCCGGACGAAGTCCGCCGGTCCTGCCGGATGCCCGGCGGGGAGCGCGCTTGCCGTGGGTCGCGAGGGTGCAGCGGAGCGGCCGGCGCCATGAATTCGCTGCCTCACCGGATGACCGATCGCCGTCGACGGGCTCGGGGCGGCTCCTCCGACTTGGGCTCGCTGCGGCTTTGGCAAGATAATGACAAATTCTAGATTCAAAGAGCGAAAACTGCTCAGTATCACTTTTGGCTGTTCAAACAACGGAACATCCTTATACTTGCCCGATCGGCGCCATGGATTGGATCGGTTCGATGATTGTGTCACAAAATTCCGGTCCCGGCTGCGGCCCGGCCCAGCCCGTCGAGCCGCACGATGCATGAAGCCCGGACTATCGAGGCCGGACCGCGTGATCCGCGCGTCGCGATTATCGCCGATCTCATCGACAGCCCCGTCGACCTGACGCGCGATTCCCGAGCCGGCTCGCCCCTCGGCGGCGCGCTGGAGCTGATGGACGTCTGGATGGCGATGGACGCCGAGGGGCGCGAACGCCTCCTCGTCTTCGCCCGCACGCTCGCCGAGCGGGACTGACGCGCCGCTTGATCGGCGCGGACGTCGGATCCGGCGGAGGTCCCCCGCGCACGCCGCTCGCCGAGACTCCGTCGTCCTATCGGTGCCCGCGACCGAGGATCCGCCGGACGGGGTAGCGCAAACGAGGGCGCGGGTGGAATCGGCCGGATTCCCGATCCGGCTCGGACGCGCGCACCGTCCCGGCTTTGCCGGAGAGCGGTCGCCCGGCTCCTCAGCGCGCGGCCGGCTTCCAGATCCGCGCGGCGATCTCCGTCGCCTCGGCGAGGGCCTCGTACAGGTCGGCCTCCCCATCGTGGCTGCCGGAGCGGATGGCCTCCGCCAGCGCCGCGGCCGGATCCTCCGCATCGCGCGGGCACCGTGCCAGGACCGTCGCGCGTGCGCCGGCCGCAGCGTCCGCCTCCGCGATCTCGCGTATGGCAATGCCCAAGGCATTGGCCACCATCAGGGCGACGAAGCGCGGCCGGCCGCTCAGCGCGGGCGTCACCACCTCGACCAAGGCGCGCCGTGCCGCATCGAGGAGGGCCGCGCCGCTCGGCTCGTCGGTCATGAGTCCGCTCCCCGCCGTGCCGGCCAAGTCCTGGGGCTGGTCGCCGCAAGGATGGCCCGTTCGAGTTCCGGCACCATCCGGCCGGTCAGCGCCAGTTCGAGTGAGACCTCGCGGCCGGACACATGGCGGAAGCCCTGTTCTAGGGCGATCACCGCCCAGCGCAGATGCGCCATGACCTCCCAATAGGCTACGGCCTCGCCGTTGATCGCCCGTCCTGCCTCCGCCGCGTAGCCGCGATAGAAGGCCGCGCGGGGTGCGATGCCACCGGCCTCGAGATCGGGGCGGCCGAAGCGCCAGCAGGCGGCGCAGAACCAGCCGAGATCCTGCATCGGGTCACCCCAGCCGGCGAACTCCCAGTCGAGAACGGCAGTCAGCCCGGCGCCATCGACCATGTAGTTTCCGGTTCGGAAATCGCGGTGCACCAGGGCGGGCGCGGCGCAGGCCGGCGCCGTGACCTCTGCCCAGCGCAGGCCCCACTCGATCGCCGGGCGGATCGCGCCGATGCCGTCGAGACTGGCGCGCAGCGCCCGGATCTCGGCCCGCGCCGGCTCTGGATCGGGTTCGCCCAGGAAGGCGAGCCCGGCGGGGGGCGGCTCGCCCGGCGGCAGGATCGTGTGGATGCGCGCGAGTTCGCGGCCCAGTCGCTCGGCGAGGCTGTTACGGTCGCCGCCGAGCCCCGTCTCCTTGACGATGCGGGGGCCGAGCCCGATCCCCGCGACGAGGCGCATCACCGCGAAGGGCGTGCCGAGGATCGTCGCATCATCGCAGAAGCCCAGCGGCTCGGGCACGAGCACGCCGGCCCGATGGGCGGCCTCGACCAAGCGGAATTCCTGCTCGCGGGTCCGGCTCGATGCGATCGTCGCCGGGGCGTCCTTGCGCAGCACGACGTCGTGGATCGTGGAACCGTCGGCGCAGCGCAGGCGCCAGTTCTCCTGGATCGCGCCGCCGCCGAGCGGCTCGGCCTCCTCGATCGTCAGGCCGGGCGTCCCGAGGCACGCGGCGAGCCAAGCGCGCAGACGGTCGCGTGCAGCCGCGTCGATCATGCTCTAGAGCCCCGAGACGAGGTGGCCGCCATCGACCGCGACGGTGCTTCCGGTCATGTAGCTCCCGGCATCCGAGGCCAGCAGCAGGAGCGCACCGTCGAGTTCACTCGGTTCGCCCAGGCGCCGCTGCGGCATCCGGCGGATCATCGCCTGGCCAGGCTCCGTGGCGAAAAAGGCGTCGTTCATCTCGGTGCGGACGTAGCCGGGCGCGAGGGCGTTCACCCGGATCCCGTGGCGGGCCCATTCGAGGGCGAGCGCCTCTGTGAGCTGGATCACCGCGGCCTTGGAGGCGGCGTAGGGGGCGACCCCTCCGGCGACGCGCAGGCCCAGGATCGACGCCACGTTGACGATGCTGCCCCCGGCCTTCGCCTCGGCCATGCGGCGCGCGGCCTCCTGAGCCACGAGCCAGACGCCCTTGAGGTTGGTGTCGATCACGGAGTCCCACTCCGCTTCGTCGAGGGCGAGCGCCGCCTTCGCCACCGCGATCCCGGCATTGTTGACGACGATGCCGACCGGTCCGAAGCGCGCCTCCGCCGCCCCGAACGCGAACGCGACGCTGTCCCGGTCGGTCACGTCCATCACCGCGGCGTGGGCCTGCCCGCCCGCCGCCTCGACCGCCGCCACCGTGTCGGCCAGCGCCTCGGCGCGGCGCGCCGCGAGCGTCACCCGCGCGCCGGCTCGGGCGAGCGTGCCGGCGAAGTGCCGTCCGAGCCCGCTCGACGCGCCCGTGACCAGGGCGTGCCGCCCGGCGAGACCAAACAGGTCCATGCGCCCCTCCCGTTCAGCCCCTGATCAATTCAGGCTCTCGACTGCGAGGGCGATGCCCTGGCCGCCGCCGATGCACATGGTGACGAGGCCGTAGCGGCCGCGGATGCGGGCGAGTTCGGCGAGCAGCTTCACGGTGATGATCGCGCCCGTCGCGCCGATCGGATGGCCGAGCGCGATGGCGCCACCGTTCGGGTTCACCCGGTCCGGATCGAGGCCGAGCGCGCGCGAGACGGCGCAGGCCTGAGCCGCGAAGGCCTCGTTCGACTCGATCACGTCGAAATCGCCGATCGCGAGGCCGGTCCGCTCGCACAGCCGCCGCACCGCAGGGATCGGTCCGATGCCCATCTCGGACGGATCGACGCCGGCATGGGCGTAGCCGACGATGCGGGCGAGCGGTGTGAGTCCCTCCCGTTCGGCCGCGCCCTCGCTCGCCAGCACCAGGGCCGCCGCGCCGTCGTTGAGGCCCGAGGCGTTGCCCGCCGTCACGCTGCCGTCGCGCGTGAAGGCCGGGCGCAATCGGGCGAGGTCGGCCTCGCTCGTGGCCTTTGGGTGCTCGTCGGTATCGAATAGGGCGGTCGCCTTGCCCCGCGACACCTCGATGGGGAGGATCTGATCCCGGAACCGGCCCTCGCGGATCGCCGCCAGGGCCTTTGCCTGGCTCTGCGCCGCGAAGGCATCCTGTTGCGCGCGGCTGACGTCGTAGCGTTGCGCCACGTTCTCGGCCGTGATGCCCATATGGCCGTTGCCGAACGGGTCGCTCAGCACCCCGACCATGTAGTCGATCGCACGGATGTCGCCCATGCGCTGGCCGTTGCGTGCCGCCGACAGCATGTGGGGGGAGCGGCTCATGCTCTCGGCGCCGCCCGCGACCGCGATCTCGGCATCACCCAGCAGGATCGCCTGAGCCGCCGAGACGATCGCCTGCACGCCGCTGCCGCAGAGCCGGTTGACCGTGAAGGCCGGGACTTCCCGGGGCACGCCGCCCTCGATCGCGGCGACGCGGGCGATGTAGGCGTCGCGCGGCTCGGTCGGGATCACGTGGCCGAACACCACGTGGCCGACGCGCTCGCCCTCGATCCCGGCCCGACGCAGGGACTCGGCGACGCAGAGCGCACCGAGCGTCGTCGGCGGGACCTGGGCGAGGCTGCCCCCGAAGGTGCCGATGGCGGTGCGCACGCCGCTCGCGATGACGACGGATTCGCTCATGTCCGGTCTCTCTTGTCCTCGGCGCTGTCCCAGTTCCAGAAGGCATCGCCCTCCGCCTCAAGGGCGCGGTTCAGCACCATCTTGTGGACCTCGTCGGCCCCGTCCACGAGCCGGGCCTGACGGGCGTAGCGGTAGATCCATTCAAGCACGGTGTCGGTCGAATAGCCGCGCGCGCCGTTGATCTGGATGCCGCTATCGGCCGCCGCGTGCAGGAGGTTGGCGACGTGGACCTTCGCCATCGAGACCTCCTTGCGGGCGTAGGACCCGTTGTCGAGCGCCCAGGCCGCCTTCATCACCAAGAGGCGCCCGATCTCGATGCGCATGGCGAGATCGCCCAGCATCAGCTGGATGCTCTCGCGATCGGCGAGGCGCACGCCAAAACCCTGCCGTTCGGCCGCGTAGGTCCGAGCGATCTCGACGGAGCGCTTGGCGAGGCCGAGCCAGCGCATGCAATGGGTCAGCCGGGCCGGCCCGAGGCGGATCTGCGTGAGCTTGAGGCCGTCGCCCTCCCGCATCAGCACGTTCTCGGCCGGGATCTCGAGTCCCTCGAAGGCGATCTCGCAATGGCCGCCATGCTCTTCCGGGCCCATGATCCCGATCCGGCGCACGATGCGCCAGCCGGGCTGTTCCTTGTGAAACAGGAAGGCGGTCAGCCCCTTACGCGCGTCGTCGGAGGTGCGCGCCATCAGGATGAAGTGGGCGGCCTCCTCGGCGCCGGTGATGAACCATTTGGTGCCGGTGACGACGTAACGGTCGCCGCGCCGCTCGGCCCGCGTCCGGATCATGGACGGATCGGAGCCGCCACCGGGATGTGGCTCGGTCATGGCGAAGGCCGAGCGCACCTCGCCCGAAACGATCGGGGCGAGCCAGCGAGCTCGCTGCTCGGGCGTGGCCACCGCCTCCAGCACCATCATGTTGCCGTCGTCGGGCGCGGCGGCGTTGAACACCACCGGCCCGAAGATCGAGCGGTTCATCGCCTCGTAGCAGACCGCCATGCCGACCTTGTCGAGTCCGGCCCCGCCGGTCTCGGTGCGTAGCGCCAGGCACCACAGCCCGGCGGCGCGCGCCTTCGCCCGCTTCTCGGTGAGCAGCGGAAGGGCGATGTTGCCGTGCGCGTCGAAGGCGGCGGGATCGCGCTCCAGCGGGATCAGCTCCGCTTCGACGAAGGCGACGATCCGGCGGCGGTAATCCTCGACGCGGGCGGGAATACGGAAATCCATGCCTCGGCCTTCATCGATCCCGCTTCGGGTGCGGACGCCTTGAAAACGAGCGAGCGCTCGTTTTTTATAACCCGATCTCCAACCAAGCAAGCGCGTTTCGAGACATGGCGAAGACGATGCCGGCCGAGGCGCACCGGATCCCCGATCCCTACTCGGCGGAAGCCGCCTGCGCCCGAATTCTCGAGCGCCACCGCGACCGCATCGGCGTGCGCAAGGACCGCTTGGCCATCGCAAATCTCGCCCGCATCATCGCGGCGGTGCTGAAGCTCTCGGCGCAGAAGGGATTTCACGAGACGACGTTGCGTGACCTCGCCCGCGAGACCAATCTCAGCATGGGCGGCCTCTACGCCTATTTCGACACCAAGACCACGCTGTTGACGATGATCCTGACAGAGGTGGTCGAGTGCGTCGGGGCGGCGCTCGCCGCCGTGCCCGAAGAGGTCGCAGCCGACCCGCGGGCGCATCTGCGCTGGCTGATCGAGACGCATATCCGCCTCACCGAAGCGATGCAGCCGTGGTTCGTCTTCGCCTACATGGAGGCGAAGGGGTTTCCGAGGCCGGCGCGCCGCATGGCGGTGGAGAGCGAGGCGGGCACGGAGCGGATCTTCGCCACCGTGCTGGCCGAGGGCGCAGCGCGAGGGATCTTCGCGGTCCCGGATGTCGCTCTGACCGCGGCTCTGATCAAGCCGCTCCTGCAGGACTGGTACGTCAAGCGCGCCAAACACAGGCGGCGCGGCACGGGCATCGACCGCTACGTGGCCGCGGTGATCGCCTTCGTGGAGGGCGCGATCCGGCCGATGCCCGAGACGAAATGACTGAGCCCGGGGTTTCCCCCGGGCCCGGATCTAGATTTCTTTGAGGGTCACCGACCTCTCTGGGTCACTGGCCTGCCGCTTTTACTTGCCGCTCGGAGCGGCACCGCTCCCGGTGGACGCATTGCCGCTGCTATCGCCGGCGGGAGCACCGGGGGTCGACGTGCCCTGGGCCTGGGCCGCCGAGAGGCCGCCCGCGACGAGCGCCAGGGCAAGGCAGAAGCTCTTGATCGTCATCGTGAACCTTTCCGTCGAGATCGTGTCTAATCGCGCAGCTCAACGAAGGCGCGCCGTCTCTCGTTCCGCGTGGGCCGGCCGTTCTTTGTCCGGCAACCGAGTGCGAGTTCGCCCGATCTTAAGGTTTTGCGCATTCGATCCCGACGGGGGATGGCGCGGTCGCCGCCCGAGTCAGCGGAAGCGCCGCCCTTGCAGATCAGCCTCGTCGCAGCCCGTGCGCCGCTGCCCGAATGGCAGCGCCTCCTCGCGCGCAGGCTCGCGGACGCGGGCCACCAAGTCGCGTGGATCCGGATCGCCGAGCCACGACCCGGCTCCAGCGCCCTCGCGCTGCTGCTGCAACTCGAGGCGCTGCTGTTCCGCCTGCCGCGGCCCGGCCTTGCCGAAGCGTCAGGGGGCGAACCTGACTTGCCTGCGCCCGACGGTCCGTCCGATCTGCTCATCGACCTGACCGGCGGGTCGGAGCATGCCGCAGCCCTTCGCCTGCACGTCGACGCATCGCCGGACCCCGAGGCGCTTCCTGCCGCGCTCCTGCGCCGGCACAGTCCGGAACTCAGCGTCCTCCGCGACGGCCGCGTGCTCGCCTCCGGACGCCCGGCAGTCGAGAATCGCGACATCCTGACGATCGGCCTCAACCATGTCCTGGAGCGGGCGGTCGATCTGCTGGTTCAGGCGGTGCGCGCGGCTGAGTCCGGCGCGATGGGCGTGGTCGCCTCCGCTTCCGTGGAGCGCTCGGCACCGTCGCCCGCCCGCTTCCTTCTCACGACGCTCGTCGGCAAGGCGCTCGCGCGGCTGTCATGTCGGGGCGAGACTTGGAACATCGGCTGGCGTGGCCTCGGCGCCGAGCTCGGGCCGTTTCCTTCCGCGCTCGATGCCGGGCGCTACCGCTGGCTGCCGCCCGATCCGACGCGGTTTCTCGCCGACCCCTTCATCTGGGAGGAGGGCGGACAGACCGTGATCCTCTGCGAGGAATTTCCGTTCGCCACCGGGAAGGGTGTGATCTCCGCGGTGACGATCGGGTCGGACGGCCAGCCGAGCCCGCCCCGGGTGGTGCTGGAGCGGCCCTATCATCTGTCCTATCCGTTTCTGATCCGACACGCGGGCGAGATCTGGATGATCCCCGAGACGTCCGCCAACCGCACGGTCGAGCTGTACCGGGCCGACCCGTTCCCGGACCGTTGGGTGCGGGAGGCGGTGCTGCTGGAGGACATCTGCGCCGCCGACGCCACCGTGACCCTGGTCGGAGGGACATGGTGGATGTTTGCCGCCACCACCGGTCCCCTCGGCTCGAGCTGGGATGCCTTGAGCCTGTTCACCGCCCCCGATCTTCGCGGCCCCTGGCGTCCGCATCCGGGGAACCCCGTGCTGATCGACGCCTCCTCGGCGCGGCCGGCTGGGGGCATGTGGCGCGCGGGCGATGCGCTCTGGCGCGTCGGGCAGGATTGCCGCTCTCGCTACGGCGCCGGCCTCGCCCTCTGCCGAGTCGATCGCCTCGACGAGGACGGCTACGCGCAGACCGTCGAGGGACGCTTCGCCCCACCGCCGTCCTGGTCGGCGCTCGGTTGCCATACCCTCAACCGGTCGAGCCGCCACGCGGTGATCGACGCCGTCTGGCCACTCGGCGGCCAGGCACCCGGACGCCGTTTCGACACTGTGGGGTGACCACGACGTCTCGTTCCGGATCTTAACTGTTCCCGGACGGATCAAGCGGGTGTGCACGCAGTTTGCTCCACCCGAACGGGTCTGCGGAGTAACCGGTGTGGACGATCAAGCTTACCGGGCCATCGGATCGCGGGCGGACCGCGATAGGGAGGCCGTGGACGCCGAGGCGGGCGACGCCGCCGTCGACGCCGGGCGGGAACCGCCCGCGACGTGGCCGACCCGATTTCACGAGCTAGGTCGGGCCGGCCGGCCCGCTCCGGCCCGCAAGGTGCTGCTCTACGTCCACGCCCTCGCGGGCGGCGGAGCGGAGCGGGTCTGGGCGCTGCTCGCCAGCGGCCTCGCCACCCTCGGCCATGACGTTCTGCTCGCAGTCGATTACGAGGCCGTGGAGAACCTCGCACTGATCGGTCCGCAGGTTCGCATCGTTGTGCTCGGCGGCGGCCACGCGGGCTCTGTCGTCCGGTTGGCCCGCCTGATCCGGCGGGAGCGGCCGGATGTGTCGATCTCGGCGCTCGCCTCCTCGAACGTCAAGCACACCTTGGCGGCTCTGTTCGCCGGGCGCCTGCGCCGCTGCATCATCTCGTATCACGGCTACCGCGTGAACGAGCGCGGCCTGCTCAGCCGCATCGGCTACGCCGCGACCCCGCTCCTGACCCGTGCCGCCCGGTCCACGGTGGCGGTCTCCGATGGGCTGGCCGGCTACCTCAGGACCCGCCTCTCCGCCGACGCCGCACGCCTTGTCCGGATCTACAACCCGGTGCTTTGGAAGCCGGCGCCGGACCAGCGCCGGGCCGTGATCCCGCCCGTCATTCTCGCGGTCGGGCGACTCGACCGCCAGAAGGACCATCTCCACCTCCTGCACGCCTTCGCGCGCCTGCGCCGCACGGAGGCCCGCCTCGTCATCCTGGGGGAGGGGGAGGAGCGACCGGCGATCGAGGCGGAGATCGTCCGGCTCGGGCTCGGGGCGCGGGTGAGCCTGCCGGGCTACGTCCGGGATCCGTCCGCGGTCTTCGCGCAGGCCGCCTGCCTCGTCCTGTCGTCGCGTGTCGAAGCCTTCGGCCTCGCGGTCGTCGAGGCGCTCGGCCACGGCCTGCCGGTGGTCTCGACGGATTGCGACGGGCCGCGGGAGATCCTGTCCGATCCCGCGCTCGGCACCCTCGTGAAGCGGGGCGACGTGGACGCGATGGCCCGCGCCATCGACGCGGCGCTGGACGACCGCGGCGACGTGGAAGGCCGGCGCCGGCGCCGGGCCGAGGACTTTTCGCCGGAACGCGCGGTCGCGGCGTACTCGGCCCTGATCGAATCGATCTGCGCCGCCGACGAGGCCGTCCTACGCGGCGCCCAGTGACCCGCCATCGACGGCCATCCCCAGCGAACCGGGTCGTCCGTTTACGGTGCGGTCGGCCCCGAGCTACGCCGGCTTGGCGCGAAACCCATGTCCCGACAGGAGTTTGGAGGGGTGGCGCGTCGCGGCGCAGCCTGGAGCGCCGCCGGAGCGACGCTGGCCTGCGGCGGCCCGCTATGTCTTTGTCGCAGGCATGACTGCGACCGGCCGCAGGCTGCGGCTCCTCCTGTACACCCATGCGCTGACCGGCGGCGGTGCCGAGCGCGTCTGGGTAACCCTCGCCGCCCGGCTGGCCGAACGCGGCCACCACGTCACGTTCGCGTACGATTCCGATGTCGAGGGCGTCGGTCCGGCGATCGACCCGCGGGTCCGGCTCCTCCGGCTCGGACACAACCACGCCGCCGCGGTCATGCGCCTCGCAAGCCACCTCGCCCGCGAGCGGCCGGACCTGTCCGTGTCGGCGCTCGGTGTCTCGAACCTCAAGCACGCGCTCGCCGCCCTTGCGGTCGGGCGGCATCGGCGTGCCCTGATCTCCTTTCACGGCCATCCCGCGAGCGAGCCCGAGGGACTCAGCCGCCTCGGAAACCGCGCAACGCCTCTCCTCAGCCGCCTGACGGCCCGCTCGATCTTCGTCTCGGAGGGACTGCGTGCCCATTACCGCGACGCGCGCGGCGCGAGCCCCGCCCGCTCGGTGCGCATCTACAACCCGGTTGAGACCGAGGCCGCGGTGCCGGCGGAGAGCGTCGAGGTGCTGCGCTCCCGTCCGCGCACCGTCCTGGCGGTCGGACGGCTGGCGCCGGCCAAGGATTTCGCGATGCTGCTACGGGCTTTCACCCGGGTCCGAACGGATGCGCACCTCGTCATCGTCGGCGACGGGCCCGAGCGCGGCGCGCTGCGGGCGCTGGCCGATGATCTCGGCCTCGGCGGGCGCGTCACCTTCGCGGGCGCGGTGAACCGGCCGTGGCGCTTCTACCGCGAGGCGGCCTGCTTCGCCTCCTCTTCCCGGGCGGAGGCGTTCGGCAACGTCGTGGTGGAGGCGCTCGCCCACGGCCTTCCGGTGGTGGCGACCGCCTGCGACGGGCCTTCCGAGATCCTGGCCGATGGCCGGTTCGGCACGATGGTCCCGATCGGGGACGCCGCCGCCATGGCGGCGGCGATCGACGCGCAGCTTGCCGAGCCGGGCGACCCGGAGCCCCGGATCCAACGCGCCGAGGCCTTCGCCACCGATGTCGCGGTCGACCAGTACGAGGCGCTGTTCCGGGACGTGCTCGCGGAGCGCGGCGACTGACCTCGAGGCCGTGCCGGACTCCCGGTTTGAGGGGGGCGTCTCTCGCCGCACCGGCATCCCCCGCGGCGGATGGCACGCGCGCCAATGAGGCTTCCGACGCGAGCGCGGGCTCATGCACATTCGCGATCCGAGTCGACTTCGAGCTTCTCTGGACGGCTATCCAGGTGCAACCGTCCGGAGCCAGAACGCTCAGCCGACGCGACGCACACCATCAAGAACCGCAGGGATGCAGGATGGAGGTCAAACCACTCTGCATGTCTCGACCTTGATCGGGTCTTCGCGCGAGAGCGGCCGACCCTGCGTCTTCACAATCGGCAGCGTGAGGCCGCCGGCAAACTGGGTGCCAAGGGATCGTCCCGCCAAACTTCCAGGCCGATGATGGCGCGGGCCTTGTCGCTGCTGCCGGGTCGAAACGAAAGCCGGCTGGTTCCAGCTCGCTGCGAGCGGCCGGAAGTGCCGACGCGGCACGCCTGCGTGTCAGATCGGTCATTGGCCCAGGCTGCCGCGCGTGACGGCATTCGGGAACCAGACGGTCCTGACGCACTTGGCGGCCGACGCGCGCTCAGGCGATGCCGGAACTCCGTCCGAGGCGATCGGTGGCGGTGGGGCCGCATCGGCTCCGATGCGGCCCGTGGGGTGAACCTTGCCACAAGGGCTTGGGCGACCGAGTGAACCGGCAGGTGTTCCGCCCCCGAGCAGGAGGCGTTCAACTGAGGCGCTCGTCCTCCGTCAGGCCGTCGCCACCGCACCCTCGGTGAGGGCGCCGCCGGCCTGGAGCATCCGGTGGCGCGCGAAGAGCCGCTTCATCTGGGCGTAAATCGCGAACGGCTCCACCGTCTCGCGCACGCGCTCGGGTTGAATCTGTCCGCTCCGGATCTCGTCCCAGAGCGTCGCGAAGGCCTCAGCCAGGGCCTCGGCCGAGGCCGCGGTGTCGTCTCGTCGAGCGACGAGGACCCCGCTCGATCCCGGCACGATCAGGGCGTCGAATTGCGGCAGGCGGATTGCACCGAACGGACGGCCCGCGGCGAGCGCCTCCAGCATGAAGCAGGGCATGCCCTCGAAGTACGACGTCATGATGCCGGCGTGGCAGCGCGCCATCACGGCGGCCACGCCCTGGGCGTTCTGGAAGCCGTGCAGGACCGTGACATCGCGCACCGCCGCGAATTCCGGATACCGGCTCGGATCCGTGGCGCCAACGTAATGCAGCTCGACCCGGCCGAGCCGCCGCCGCAGCGCCGCGACCGTACGGAACAGGAGCGGCGGGTCCTTGAACTCGTCGAGGCGCCCGGCGAAGACAAGGCGCAGGGTGTCGTCATCGCAGGCGAAGGGCGTCGGCCGGAAGATGTCGGTATCGACCGAGACGCTGAGCAGCTCCGCCTTGTGGTAGGCGTGCGGAAACGTCGTCTTCAGCCGCTCCACGATGGTGGGGTTGACGCAGAAGATCCGCTCGGCCGAGCGCAGCGCCAAGCGTTCGCAGGCGCTGTGCAGGAACCAGTAGGTCTTGATCAGCGAGTCCATCCGATCGTTTTTCGAGCCCTCGCCGTGGATCATCTGTACGGCCGGGAGGCCGAGGAGCCGGGCCAGCGGCGCGAACTCGAAGCGGTGCAGGTCGGCCGTGGCTGGGCCGGGCCCGAGGGCGCGGCGGATCGCGCCGAGATGGCGCAGGGCGCCCAGGACGTAGCGGAGTGTCGTCGACTGCACGAGGCGCTTGGCCGCGACGTTGACGGCGTCCGGCTCGACCCTGGCGACGGGCAGGAAGTCGAAGCTGCCTCCCCCGATCGTCAGGCGCTGTACCCTGCCGAGCTCGCAATCGCCCCGCTCGTCCGTGCCGATGAAGAGCACCGAGAAATCCTCGGGGTGATGGCTCAGGATCTGCCGGATATGGGTCTCGATGCCGCCGACCTTCGTGCCGCGCGGGTCCATCGTGTACATCAGGCAGAGGCGGTACATCGCTCGCTCGCTCGCTGGGACCCGGGGCCGCTCGCGCGGGCCGGTCTGGATCGGGGATGGCGCGGGGGCCGTGTCGGAGAGGGACATCGCGGGCCCCGATCAGAAGGCGTGGTCGCGCACGCGGCGCGGGGCGCTCCATTCGGAGACGCCCTGCACCTCGGCCCGCGCAATCGCCGGGCGGGCCGGCTGCCGGCCGGGCTCCCGGGCTAGGCGGCGCCAGTCGAGGAGGATCGCCGTGATGAGGCTGAGCGCGATCGCGGCAGCCGCGGCGATCAGCAGGACCGCCTTGGTGTTCGGGCTCGCCGGGCGCGAGGCTGGGATCGCGGGCGCCACGACGCGCGCCACCGGCGTGTCCACGCTGTCCTGCGCGAGGTTGCCGTTCGCCCGCAGGAAGCGCTGGTAGACCGCGCGGTTCGCCTCGGCCTCGCGCTCCAGCTCGCGCAGGCGCAGGATCGCTTGGTTGGTCTCGGTGGTGTCGCGCTTCTGCGATTCGACCTGTCCCTTGAGCTGCTTCTCGACGGCCGCCGCGCTCGCCACCTCGGCCCGCTGGGATTCGGCGAGCCGGCGCAGCTCGGCGCTGATCGACGCGCGCAGGCCCGCGAGCTGCTGCAGCACCTCGAGGAGGGCCGGGTGACGCGGCCCGAGCGTCGCTGCGAGGTTGTCGCGCTGGCGCTTGATCTCGGCGTACTGGATCCGGAGCTGCTGGATCACACCCGAGCGCAGGGCCTCCCCGGTGGCGCCCGGATCGCTGCCGGTCCGGGCCTGCTCGATCTGCGCGAGACGCGACTGCGCCTCGCTGCGGCGCATCTGCGCCTTGGCGAGCTCGCTCGCGATCGTCTCGAGCTGCTGCTCGTTCAGCAGGCGGCCGTTGGCGCTGAGGATCCGGTTGCGGATCTTGAAGGCCTCGGCCTCGCCCTCCGCCGTCCGGATCTTGCCCTCCAGCTCCGCGAGCCGGCTGCGGACCCAGGTGCTCTCGGCATGGGTCGCATTCGCCTTCGCATCGATCTGGTCCGCGATGAACGCGTCGGCGACATCGTTGGCGAGCCGAGCCGCGCTGGCGGGATCGCGCGACCAGACGTCCAGATCGATCAGCAGGGTGCGCTCGGAGCGGCGCACCACCAGCCGATCGGCAAGCGCGCTCAACGCGGCCTGACGCAGATCGACCGGGGCCGCCGGGGCAGAGGGGACACCAAGGAAGCGCTTCAGACGCTGCGTCAGGCCGTCGCCCGTCGGCACGAATTCGGGGTTCTGGTCGAGACGCTCGCGCTCGACCACCCGGCGCAGGACGGCCGGTGTCGAGACCAGCTTCACTTGGCTCTCGACGACGTTGGCGTCGATGGCTTGGCGCGTCGTCGCGTCGGCGCTGAAACTCGCGCCGCCGCGCGGATCGAGGAGCATGGAGACGGAGCTTCGGTAGAGCGGCTGAGCCAGCGCGAGATAGACCCCCGCCGCCGCCAGGACGCTGCCGGAGACGGCGGCCATCGCGAGCTTCTGCGTCCGCAGGATGGTGCCCAGCTCGCGCAGGCTGACGAACTCGGCGGGTGCGGCCGTGCCAATCTCTTCCGGCGGGTGCGGGACGGTCTTCGCGAGGCTCACGGCAGATCTCCGTTCCGGGACCGATCTGTCTCCCACTGGGACAGATCGTGCGGTGTCTGCCTGTTCACGGCATGACCCGTGCCGCGCAAATCTGATTTCAGGCGTTGACGCGGCCTGCCGGCGGTATCCTTAACAGTTGGCTGGCGTCACAGCAGTGTTTTGCTGCGAATTGTGCAAGGCGATCTTCTGAGACACTAGATAGACAGGCTTGTCTCGATTCAAAAGCGGCACTCGCTTTGCTGTGTCACCGAGAGCCGAATAACGCGGCCGTCTCGATGTCCCAGATCGAAACGGAGCGAACCGAAACAGGAATTGCAGGATCTGGCCGCGCAGACAGCGCGCCGTGTCCCGAGAAGCCAAGCCGAGAGGATGTCATGACGAGCGATGCGCCGATCTTCACCGCCTGGAGCGAGCAGGACGCCGCTCTCTGGAAGACTCAGCCCGTGCGGCTCGCGCACCGGCTTCACGAATCGCCGCTGTTCTCGCGCGATGGGCTCGCCGCGCTGATCGAGCGCTACCCGTCCAAGCACTACAACCTCGTTCACATGGGCGCGCCCGGCCAGCGTCGCTCCTGGCGGGAGGGCGAGATCGGGAACCTCACGGGTGCGGAGGTGATCACCGCGATCGAGCAGGGCCGGATCTGGATCAACCTGCGCAATGTCGCCAAGGTCGACCGTGCCTATGCCGACTTGCTGAGCGAGATCTTCGCGGAGCTGCGCGGGCGGATGCCGGGCTTCGATACCTTCAACGAGGGGATCGGTATCCTGATCTCGTCGCCCAACGCCCAGGTGTACTATCACGCCGACCTGCCCGGCCAATCACTCTGGCAGATCGCCGGCCGCAAGCGCCTCTATCTGTATCCGAATACCACGCCGTTCCTGGCGCCCGAGCACTTGGAGGGCATCGCCCTGTTCGGGCACGAGATGGATGTGCCCTACCAGCCCTGGTACGACGAGTACGCCAAGGTGGTGGACCTCGAGCCCGGCCAGATGATGCACTGGCCGCTCAATGCCCCGCACCGGATCGAGAACTTCGACTGCCTGAACATCTCGATGACGATGGAGTACTGGACCGACGAGATCCGGCGCCGGCACATCGTGAACGTGGCCAACGGTATCCTGCGCGAGGGCTTCGGGATGGCCCCGAAGAGCCGGTCCATCGCGGGCCCGGGCTTCCTCGCCAAGACGGTGCTGCAGAAGGCCCTGCGCAACCGCGACTGGAGCCCCAAGGGCCAGCCGAAGCGCGGGCGCCCGCCGGTGGATTTCCGCCTCGACCGGACGCAGCTCGGCAAGATCGTCGATCTGACGCCGGCCGGCGCCTGAGGAGGCCGCCGTGGCCACGCCCGTCGCCCTGCGCTCCGGCGCTCCGTCCCGTGCGGCAGCCGCTGCCCGCTACGTCGTTACGATCGCCACGGACTGGGCGGACGTGGAAGGTCTCTGGTCCCCGCTGATGCGGGCGGGGACCGAGACCCCGTTCCAGGACGCGCCCTGGCTCGCCGCTTGGTACGCGCATCCGGGCCGGCGCCCCGGCGTCACGCCCCTGCTCGTCACCGTGCGCGAGGGGACGGGCGGGCGTATCGCAGCCGCTTTTCCCTGGACGCTCAGCCGCGAGGGCGGGATGCGCGTCGTAGGCTTCGCCGACGACGGCATCACCGACTACAACGCGGCCCTGCTCGGGCCAGCGGCGCCGGACGATGCGGCCGGCTGGGCGCGCCTCGCGCAGGCGGTCCGCAAGGCGCTGCCGCCGGCCGACCTCCTGCGCCTCGAGAAGGTCGCGGGGCCGGCCGCGCTCTGGCCCGGTGCGCAAGCCTCGAGCCTCTACGGCAACGTCATCCGCACGGGCGAGTCCTGGGAGGCGCACCACCGCGGCCAGGAGCGGACCTTCCGCAAGGAGTTGGAGCGGAGCTGGCGGGTGTTCTGCAAGCACGACGGCGCGGCCTTCCGGCACGTGACCGAGCCTGCCGAGGCGGCCCCCGTGATGGAGGCCCTGGAGCGGCTCCAGCGCGAGCGCATCGCCGAGCTCGGCGCTCCCTACATCCTCGACCGGCCCGATCTCGCGGCCCATTACCGCGCGCTCCTCACGGAGGGCCTCGCGCGCGGAACCGCGGTCCTCACGGCGCTGACGGTTGGTGACGAGGTCGTCGCCGCCTTGTTCGGCCTGCGCCGGGCCGGCCATTACGCGATGGTCCGGCTCGCCGTCACGGGGGATCCGGCCTGGCGCAACACCTCGCCCGGCCGCCTCCTGATCGCCCGGACCATGGAGCACCTGCACGCCGCGGGTGATCGGACCTTCGACTTCACCATCGGCGAATACGCCTACAAGCGGCGCTTCAACGTCGCGGCGGTCCCGCTGAAGACCGTTATGGCGCCGCTCTCCCCGCGGGGGTGGGTCCCGTGCGCCGTCGACGCAGCCCGCCGCGCGGCCAAGCGGCACCCCGCTCTCGTGCGCCTGCGGACGCGGCTCAAGGGTACGGCGCCCGTGGACATGCCGCCGGCCTGAGGCCGGTCTCGCCACCGGACCGCATGGGTCGATGATCCATGCGGTCCGGCGCGGGGTTTGTCAGGCGGCCCGGCGCCGCAGCGGCCAGCTCCCGCGCCAGTGCTCGTGGAACAGCAGCGCCATCACCGCGAGATAGACGCTGCCCGCCCCCGCCACGGTGAGCACCAACTCGATCCGGGCCAGGTGCATCGGGGCGAGCGCCAGCGCGCAGATCATCAGACCCGTCGCGCCCGCGATCCGCAGGAAGCCGCCGACCGGGAAGCGGAAGCCCTCGCGCATCGCGGCGCCGAAGCAGAGCAGGAAGCCGACGACGCTGCCGAACAGGCAGCCGACGCAGGCGCCGGCCAGGCCGCCGATCATCAAGCCGATGCCGCAGGCGGCGAGCGTCGCGACCGCCTCCACCGCGTTGACCATGAGCAGGAACCCCGTCTTCTCGGCGAGCAGGAAGACCTGATCGGCGCAGTGCACCCGGATGTTGCGGATCGCCGCCGCGATCGCCGCGATCGGCAGCACGATCGCCGTGACGGCGCGGAACTCCGCGCCGATGAACAGCTCGACGAGGGGCGGAGTCAGCCAGACGATGCCGGCCGTTGCCGGGACCGTCACGGCCAGGACGAGAATCCCGTTGCGCGCGACCTGCGAATAGGCCGCGGCCGGGCCCGCCTGCACCATGCGCTCGACCGCGATCGGGAAGGCCGCCGCGGTCACCAGCATGGCCGCGACCGACAGCAGGCGCTGCCCGAGGCCCCAGCCGACCGACAGCAGGCCCACCGCGGCGGCCCCCTGCATGTGCTCCACGATCACCCGGATGCCGTTGACGGTGGCCCAGCCGATGGCCCCGCTGACGACCAGCGGCAGGCTGAAGGCGAAGGCGCGGCGCGTCACCGCCCAGTCGGGCGACACCGACAGGGAGGGGATCACCGCCCGCCAGAGCAGGGGCAGCACCAGGATCTGCGCCGTCGCGAAACCCGCGAGCACGGCGGCGGCGGAGGGCTCGCGCAGGACGAGGGCGACCGCCAGGACGAGCCCGAGGACCGGACCGGCCGTCTGCGCCAGGGTGTAGAGGCCGATCGCCTGCGATGCCCGCGCCCGCTCCGCGATGTGGGCGGTCAGGCAGCGGGTGACCGTGTAGGCGATGGCCGCGGCGACGAGGCCGGCGCTCGGCGGCGTCTCGCCGAAGGCGAGGATCAGCCACGTCATCACGATCTGCAGGACGGAGCTGACGAGCAGCGTGGCGTTCTCGTGCGCGGCGAGGCCGCCGCGCTCCGCGAGCCCGATCGTGGCGGCGAAGCGCAGGACGTAGGACGACCACCACGACAGGCAGAGCTGGAACACGAGCTCCTGCAGGGCCATGATCAGCGCCACCGTGCCGAAGGCGCCCGGCGGGAGCAGGTGCGTCCACACGACGACCGCCGCGAACTGGGCGACCGGTCCCATCACCTGGGCCGGCAGATAGCGGAGCGTGCGAGACAACAGCACGGTGGGCTCCCGGTTTCGCGGCGCGAGCGGCGCCGGACTCTCCCCATACGGCGATCCCCTCACCAAGCCGTGAAGCCGGGTGCGGAAACGCGATCGCCGGCGCGACTCCTGGTCCTTATCGCCCTCTTAATCTACCAGTGGTTGTGGTACGGAAGAGGGCGATGAGCCGGGGCGAATCAAGGCGGCCGTCATGGAGCGCAGATCGATCGGGGGGACCGAGATCCGGCGTGCGGTTCGCACGCTGCTGACGCACGCGGCCTTCAGCAAGTCCCCGAAGCTGTCCGCCTTCCTGGACTACATCGTGGAGGAGAGCCTCGCGGGCCGCGGGAATCTTCTCAAGGCCTACACCATCGCGACCCAGGCCCTCGGACGCGGAACCGATTTCGATCCGGTCGCCGATGCCATCGTGCGCGTCGAGGCGCGCCGCCTGCGCCAGGCCCTGCGGACGATCTACGAGGAGCCCGGATGTGCTCTCCGGGTGCACGTGGACTTGCCGCTCGGCCGCTACGAGCCGGTCTTCCGCCGCTTCCCGCTCGCGGCTCCGGCCTCCGGACTGGGGAGCGGGGCGATCCGCGACGACCTCCTGCACGAGAGCGAGCGGCGCCATCTCGCCCGCGTGGTCGCGAGCGCCGTGGTCGAGTGGCGGGCAGGCCCCGACGGCGCCGTCACCTGGAGCCTCGGCTGGACCGAGCGCACCGGTCAGGAGCCGGAGGTGTTCAGCGGGGACGGCTGGCTCGACGCGATCCATCCGGACGACCGCGGTCGGACGCTCGACCTGTGGGCCGTCGCGCGCCGGGCGGGCGAGCCGGTGGAGATCCCGTTCCGGGTGCTGCATCTCGACGGAAGCTATCGCTGGATGCTGACCCGCGGGGTGCCGCAGGAGAACCCGGACGGCTCGGTCCGGGGCTGGATCGGGACCGTGATCGATCAGGCGGCACCGCCCGAGATCGGCCCATCCGGCCTGTCGACCCGTCCGGTCGATGGGCTCGCAGCGGCCCGCCGCCTCGGCACCATCTACGAGATCCTCCGCAACAGCCGCGCCGAGGAGGAGCGGATCCGTATCCTCCGCAGCTCCGAGGTCCGGCAGCTGTCCGACGGGCTGGAACGGCTCGGGCTGCTGATCGGCGAACGGCCTGGGGCGAGCAGCTCGCGGGGCCCGTTGGGAGCCGAGCACGCGATTCCTAACCGTTAGATTGTGCACCGATCCCGTCGCACGACCCAGAGCTGTAACAGACGTTAAGACCCCGCGCGGATCCTGGCGCGATCCTGGCGGCCCGCCGCGCCGTCCCAAGATCAGCCCAAGGACGCGTCGGACCCGATGGAGTGCGTGCAGACCGAAGACGCGGAGCGGCTCGAGGCCCTGCGCGAGCTGGCCCCGCCCGGCTCGCCGCGCAATGCCGAATTCGACGCCCTGGTGCGGACGGCCCGCGCGCTGTTCGGCATGCCGATCGCCCTGATCTCCCTCGTCGAGTCCGAGACCCAGACCTTCGTCGCCCGTGCCGGAACGGAACTCGCGGGCACGCCCCGCGCGGTCTCGTTCTGCACCCATGCGATCCGCTCGGATGCGGTCTTCGTCGTCGCCGACGCCAGCCGCGACCCGCGCTTCTGCGACAGTCCCCTGGTGACCAGGGATCCGGGTATCCGCTTCTACGCCGGCGCGCCGCTCATCGCCGGGCCCGGTCTGCGGCTCGGGACCCTCTGCGTTGCCGACACGCGGCCGCGCCGATTCTCAACGGAGGATCGCGCCCAACTCCAGGACCTCGCGCGGATCGTGGTGGCGCAGATGAAGGCTAGGCGCGCCGAGTGGGCTGCGCGCGAGAGCGGCGCGAATTTCCGGCTGCTTGCCGAGAACACCACCGACATGATCACCCGCTGCGATCTCGACGGGACGCGCCGCTACGTCTCCCCCGCGAGCGTGAGCCTGCTCGGCTACCGGCCGGAGGAGCTCGTCGGTACCCGGCCGATCGACGGCGTGCATCCCGACGACGCGCCGGCCTACGCCCGCCTTCTGCAACACGTGAAGGACGGCCGCCTCACCCGCGCGGTCACGCAGCAGCGCTACCGCCACAAGAACGGCGCGTGGATCTGGACCGAGGTCTCGTTCGGGCTGGCCTACGATGCCGCGACCGGGCGGCCCAGCGGTTATGTCGCCGCGGTGCGCGATATCGCGCAGCGCAAGGCGGACGAGGAGCAGATGGTGCATATGGCCCATCACGACCCGCTCACCGGCCTGCCGAACCGCGCCTTTCTGGACGTCGAGCTCGACCGCGCGATCGAGCGCGCTGGCCGGGCAGAGGGCTTCGGGTTGCTCTGCCTGGATCTCGACCGCTTCAAGCCGATCAACGACACGCTCGGGCACCTTGCGGGGGACGCTCTCCTGCGCACCGTCGCGGAGCGCCTGCGCGCCCTCCTGCGGACCGGGGACACCGTGGCTCGAGTCGGGGGCGACGAGTTCGTCATCCTGCAGACCGGCTGCGCCCGGGCTCAGGACGCCGCGCTCCTCGCCGAGCGCCTGATCGCCGCGATCGCTCGGCCGATCGACCTCGACGGCCACCCGGCTTGCATCGGCGTCAGCATCGGGATCGCGCTCGCCCCCGCGAACGGCCTGGACCGGCGCGGGCTGCTCGCCTGCGCCGACCGGGCGCTCTACGGCGCCAAGGCGGCGGGCCGGAACACCTTCCGCTTCGCCGAGGGCATCGCTGCTCCCGAACGCTCCGTCTCCCCGGTTGCGGCGCCCTGCTCCCTCACCCACCAGCGGAATGGCCCGGAGCGGACCGAGGCCGAGCGCCTGGACCTGCTCCTGCGCGCCGGGCAGATGGTCGCCTGGGAGCACGATCTGCGCACCGGGATCAGCACCCAGTCGGGGAACGCGGGCGAGATCCTCGGGGCCGATACCGCGCTCGGGACAGGCTTCTTCGCCCGCGTCCACCCGGACGACCAGAATCGGATGGCCTCCTTCTTCGACGGCTCCGACGGGCGCGGCCATATGGAGTTTCGCTACCAGCCGCCTGAGGGGCCGATGCGGTGGCTGCGCTCGTGCGCCGAGAAGTTCGGCCGCGAGCGCATCGTCGGCATCACCTTCGACATCACTGAGCGCAAGCTCGCCGAGGAGCGGGCTTGGCAGGCCGCCCACCACGATGTCCTCACGGGCCTGCCGAACCGGCGCCTGTTCCAGCAGCGCCTCGATGCCGGCCTCGCCGCGGCGGGCCGCGACGGCTCCGGCCTAGCCCTGGTGCTCGTCGACCTCGACCTGTTCCAGGACGTGAACGACGCCTTCGGCCAGGATGCCGGCGACGCGATCCTGATCGAGGCGGCGGCCCGGCTCGCCGAAGGCCTCGGCCCGGACGACCTCGCGGCGCGCCTCGGCGGCGACGAGTTCGCCCTGCTGCTCGCCGCGCCGGAGGGGCTCGCCGGGGCCGTCGCCCACGCCGACGCCCTGCGGGAGCGCTTCAGCCGGCCCTTCCCCTATCAGGGGCGCACCCTGACCTGCCGGGCCAGCATCGGCATCGCGGCCTATCCCGATCACCACGACCGGCCGCAGGAGCTGATGAAGGACGCGCACGCGGCCCTGTTCCGCGCCAAGACCGGCGGCCGGAACCGGGCGACGGTGTTCACCCCGGAGATGCGGGCCGAGACCGAGCGGCGCGTCACCCTCGGCGCGGAGTTCCGCACGGCGCTGCAGGCCGGCCACATCGTGCCGTTCTACCAGCCCAAGGTCTGCCTCGCGACCGGGCGGATCGACGGGTTCGAGGCGCTCGCCCGCTGGATCCATCCCGTGCGCGGCGTGCTGACGCCGGGCGTGTTCTGCGCCGTGTTCGAGGATCCCGATCTCGCCAATGCCATCGGCGAGACCCTGGTGCGCCAGGTCGCCGCCGATCTCAGCGCCTGGCGCGGCCTCGGTATCGGCCGGGTCGCGGTGAACGTGTCCTCGGCCGAGTTCCGCAACCCGGACCTCGCGGAGCGCATCCTCGCCACGCTCGCCGCCGCCGACGTACCGCCCGCGCAGCTCGAGTTGGAGGTGACCGAGACGGTGTTCCTCGGCACGGGGGCCGACGGCGTGCCGACGACCCTGCGGCGGCTGCACGATAGCGGGATCCTGGTCACGCTCGACGATTTCGGGACGGGCTACGCCTCGCTCACCCACCTCAAGCAATTCCCGGTGGGTCACATCAAGGTCGATCAGAGCTTCGTGCGCAACATGGAGCAGGACCGCGACGACGCCGCCATCGTCGCCGCCGTGATCGGGCTCGGGCGCAGCCTCGGCATGCAGGTCACCGCCGAGGGCGTCGAGACGGCGGGCCAGGTGGAGCGCCTGCGGGCGCTCGGCTGCGACTACGCCCAGGGCTACCACTACGCCAAGCCCATGCCGGGCGCGGCGGTCCCGGAGTTCTTGGCCGCCCGTCGCGTGGTGCCGCCGCCGCGGGCCCTGCGCAGATCGGCCTGAGGCCGGATTGCGTCGAAGTCCAGGAGGCGGCGCCGGACCCATGGCCGTGGAACGCGAACGGCCCCGCGAAAGCGCCTCCCAGGTCTGCCGTGGGGCCCGTCCCAAGATCTGCCGAGAGTGATCGCCCGGTTTCGCGCCGAGCGGTCATGCCCTCAACATGGTCGGTGCCGCCGCAACCCTAATATTTAACGTTAAGCTCGGCTTAAGACTTCATAGGCACGATGCCTGAGGTGATCCAAGGAGCCGGTGAGCTGCTTCCGGCGCTAATCCGAGTGAAGGAAACGTTAATGGCCCGCTCCAAGCTCTTTGCCTTGGCGCGCTCCCTCACGCTCGCTGCGAGCGTCGGGACGCCGTGCCTCGCACAAGCCGCGGATCTGCTGCCGCCCCCGATGCCCGAGCCCCTGCCGCCGCCCATCGAGGTCGGCGGCGGCTGGTACCTGCGCGGCGACGTCGGCGCCAGCATCACCCAGCACCCCCACTACGACGTGCCGGACGACAAGAGCCTGAACTTCTTCGGCGCCTCGCAGGGCACCGGCGTGCTGGCCGGCGTCGGCGTCGGCTATCAGTTCAACGGCTTCCTGCGCGCCGACGTCACCGGCGAGTACCGCTCCACCAGCCTGCGGCTGAACAGCTACAGCGACTTCGGTTACTCGGGCTGCGACGACAACTCGGGCAACGCCTGCTACAACGCCAAGGGCCGCAACTACAACACCACGAACGGCCACTTCGACTCCGCCGTTGTGCTTGCCAACGTCTATGCAGATCTTGGTCATTACTACGGCGTGACACCCTTCATCGGTGCGGGCGTCGGTGTCGCCTTCAACTACCTCAACGGCTTCTCGGATGCCGGCATCACCAAGACGACGTTCACCTACGACGACGGCTCCAGCAAGAGCATCGGTGGCGCGAGCCTCGGCGCCTACAAGGACCAGTCCAAGGCGAGCCTCGCCTGGGCGCTCCATGCCGGTCTCGCCTATGACGTGACCCCGAACTTCAAGGTCGAGCTCGCCTATCGCTACCTCAATCTCGGTCACGCGCAGACCGGCGTGCTGAACTGCTTCTGCGGCGAGACCCTGACCCCGATGAAGGTCAAGAACCTCGAGGCGCACGACATCAAGATCGGCCTGCGCTACCTGCTTGGCGGCTTCGCCGCGCCGCTGCCGCCGCTGGCGCCCGAGTACGTCCCGCCCGCGCCGCCGCCCGGCCCGCTGGTGCGCAAGTACTGATCCGATCCGATCCGGCACGATCGAAGGGCGGAGCGGGGCATCCCCGCGCCGCCCTTCGCGTTTGTCGGACCTTCGGCCTTCGCGCCTTCCGGGCCGGCGGGCGGGGGTGCCCGGCAGGGTTGTGGGCGTCGCTGCCCCGGCACCTTGGCGTTAGGGTTAAGTGCTTCCTAACCTTTGTGGATCAGTCTCGCCTGAGGTCGCCCCCGGGGCGTCCGCGAATTCTCCGACTGTCGGTCGCCTGATCGGGCCAAGGGCTCCGGGGCGCTCAGAGCGTGGGGACGACTTGATGGTTGCGTTCAGATTCCTGCCGGCCTGCGCCGTGCTCCTCGCCGTGGGCGGCATCGGACAGGCCCGCGCCGCCGACCTGCTGCCGAGCCTGCCCCCGCCGCCCCCGCCGCCGGAGGTCGCCCCGGTCGAGATCGGCTCGGGCTGGTACCTGCGCGGCGATTTCACCGAGTCCTTCTACGGCCGGCCCCGCGACGACACCCGGCCCGACCCGAACGATCCGGGCGTGCCGCCCCTCGTCGGCGTCCGTCTCAACGACACGGCCGGCTACGGCGGCGGCGTCGGCTACCGCTTCACGCCCTGGCTGCGCGCCGACGCCACCGTCGATTACCGGGGCCCGAGCCGGTTCAGCCTGTTCTCCTCGCGCTCGAGCTTCGCCACCGGCGGCAACATCGAGACGGGCCGCGCCGACGTGCTGACCGGGCTCGTCAACGTCTACGCCGATCTCGGCACTTGGTGGGGGCTGACGCCCTATATCGGCGGCGGCGTCGGCGTAGCCAATGTCGGCACGAGCCGCAGCTACACGCAGACCTCCTGTTTCCAGGACGGCTGCGACGGCACCCCGGGCGTCGGTCCGCGCGAGGCCGTGCTTCGGCCAGCCAAGTCCGTGGCCTCCCTGGCCTGGGCGCTCACGGCCGGTCTGTCCTACGCGGTCGGCAACGGCGTCAGCATCGATGCGGCCTACCGCTACGTCGATCTGGGCAAGCTCCGCACCGGGATCGACAGCTACGGCTACGGCACCCGCCTGAAGGACCTCGCCGCCAACGAGTTCCGGGTCGGCCTGCGCTACGACTTCTCCGGCCTCGCCGGCCCGGGGCCGCTCGGCACGGCGGCCTACGGCCACTGACGGCGGGATCGTGGCACCGGATCGAGGGCTTCAGAACCAGCCCTTGATCCGGAAATACAGGATCGGGACCACCGCGCTGAGGAAGATCAGGCCGAGCGCGTAGGGGTAGCCGTAGGTCCAGTCGAGCTCCGGCATGTGCTTGAAGTTCATGCCGTACATCGAGGCGATCAGCGTCGGCGGCACGCCGACGACCGAGACCACGGTCAGCACTCGGAAGACGTTGTTCTGCTCGATGTTGATGAGGCCCAGAGCCGCGTCGAGCAGGAACTGAACGTTCTCCGACAGCCGCGTCTCGAACTCGTCGAGCGATTCGATGTCCCGCCGGATCGTCTCGAAGCGGGCATCCTCCTCCTGCTGCAGCAGACCCTCGCAGGCTCCGGCCACGAACGGCACGATGCGCTCGAGCCCGAGCAGGCTCGCGCGGATCTTGCCGAGCGCCTTGCCGCGCCGCGCGATGCCCCGCAGGATCCGCCGTAGCGCGAGGTCCCGGCGGCGCGGCGGCGCGTCGGCGTTGCGGCTGCGTGTGGCCCGCACGTCGAAGTCGAAGATGCGGGTCGACAGGGTGTCGAGGTCGGCGCCCATGTCCTCAAGGGCATCCGCGAGGCTGTCGACGAGCTCCTCGATCAGCAGCAGGAAGGTCTCGGTGCTGGTCGCGGCCCGCTCGCCCTCCGCGAGCCGCTTGTTGGCCGCCTCGAAGGCGCGCAACTCGTGGAAGCGGATCGTGACGAGATGGTCCGCGGTCAGCAGGAACCCGAGCGGCTTGAGCTGGGAATCAGCCTGCTCGAAGGTGATCATCGGCGTCGAGAGCGAGAGGCCGGTCTTGAGCCGGCGCAGGCGGCTCGACGATTCCACCTCGCTCAGCGCCGTGCGGGACGGGATCCGGATCCCGGTCGCCGCCTCGACGGCCTCCGCCTCCGCGGCGCTTGGGTCGTTCAGATCGATCCACACTGCCCCCGGCGGCAGCTCTCCGCCCGATCCGGCCTCAGCTGCAGCGAGCATGCCTTCCGGTCCGTGCAGCGTCAGCATGGGGAAACGGTCTCGATCGGAAGGGGGAGGGGGGTCCGGAACCCGACGCACAGCCGTCGCGAAAGGGTGCGACAGACTTGACTCCTCGGGCACCCAAGGCTATCTGCCCGGCGACGGTTAGCACTCACCGCATGCGAGTGCTAACCGACCGGCTCGAAGGCGGCGACGCGCGCCGCATCAACGCCACTTTCAGTTTTGAAGCAAGAGGGCAGCTCATGAAGTTCCGTCCGCTGCACGACCGCGTCGTCGTCCGCCGTATCGAGGGCGAGGAGAAGACGAAGGGCGGCATCATCATCCCGGACACCGCCAAGGAGAAGCCGCAGGAAGGCGAGATCGTCGCCGTCGGTCCGGGCGCCCGCGACGAGGCCGGCCGCATCAACGCGCTCGACGTCAAGGCCGGCGACCGCGTCCTGTTCGGCAAGTGGTCCGGCACCGAGGTGAAGATCGATGGTCAGGACCTCCTGATCATGAAGGAATCCGACATCATGGGCGTCGTCGCCTAAGGGCGCCGATCCCGCGATCCGCACCGCCCTTCGAGGCCGGCCGGATGTCCGGCGCGGACCTTGGGGTACTTAACCAGACCTCCAGCTATAAGGAAGCCAGCACATGGCAGCGAAAGACGTTCGTTTCTCCGCTGACGCGCGCGACAAGATGCTGCGCGGCGTCGACATCCTCGCGGATGCGGTGAAGGTGACGCTCGGCCCGAAGGGCCGCAACGTCGTGATCGAGAAGAGCTTCGGCGCGCCCCGCATCACCAAGGACGGTGTCACGGTCGCCAAGGAGATCGAGCTCGCCGACAAGTTCGAGAACATGGGCGCCCAGATGGTGCGCGAAGTGGCCTCGAAGACCAACGACATCGCGGGCGACGGCACCACCACCGCGACCGTGCTGGCCCAGGCCATCGTGCGCGAGGGCGCCAAGTTCGTCGCTGCCGGCATCAACCCGATGGACCTCAAGCGCGGCATCGACATCGCCACCGCCGCGGCCGTGAAGGACATCATCGCCCGCGCCAAGAAGGTCGCCTCCTCCGACGAGGTCGCCCAGGTCGGAACGATCTCCGCCAACGGCGACAAGGAGATCGGCGAGATGATCGCCCACGCCATGCAGAAGGTGGGCAACGAGGGCGTCATCACGGTCGAGGAGGCCAAGACCGCCGAGACCGAACTCGACGTCGTCGAGGGCATGCAGTTCGACCGCGGCTACCTCTCCCCGTACTTCATCACGAACGCGGAGAAGATGGTCGCCGAGCTCGAGGATCCCTACATCCTCATCCACGAGAAGAAGCTCTCCTCGCTCCAGGCCATGCTGCCCGTGCTCGAGGCCGTGGTGCAGACCGGCAAGCCGCTCCTGATCATCGCCGAGGACATCGAGGGCGAGGCGCTGGCCACCCTCGTGGTAAACAAGCTCCGCGGCGGCCTCAAGGTCGCGGCCGTGAAGGCGCCGGGCTTCGGTGATCGCCGCAAGGCGATGCTCGAGGACATCGCCGTCCTCACCAAGGGCCAGATGATCGCCGAGGACCTCGGCATCAAGCTCGAGAACGTGTCGCTCCCCATGCTCGGCCGCGCCAAGCGCGTGCGCATCGAGAAGGAGAACACCACGATCATCGACGGCACCGGCGAGAAGGCGGACATCGAGGCCCGCGTCGCGCAGATCAAGGCGCAGATCGAGGAGACCACCTCGGACTACGACCGTGAGAAGCTGCAGGAGCGTCTGGCCAAGCTCGCGGGCGGCGTCGCGGTGATCCGCGTCGGCGGCGCGACCGAGGTCGAGGTCAAGGAGAAGAAGGATCGCGTCGACGACGCCCTCAACGCCACCCGCGCGGCGGTCGAGGAAGGCATCGTCCCGGGCGGCGGCGTCGCGCTGCTGCTGGCCAAGAAGGCGGTCGCCCAGCTGAAGTCCGAGATTCCGGACGTGCAGGCGGGCATCAAGATCGTCCTCAAGGCGCTCGAGGCCCCGATCCGTCAGATCGCCCAGAACGCGGGCGTCGAGGGCTCGATCGTTGTCGGCAAGATCACCGACAACACCGGCTCCGAGACCTTCGGCTTCAACGCCCAGACCGAAGAGTACGTCGACATGATCCAGGCCGGCATCGTCGACCCGGCCAAGGTCGTGCGCACCGCCCTGCAGGATGCGGCCTCGGTCGCCGGCCTCCTCGTCACCACCGAGGCGATGGTGGCCGACGCTCCGAAGAAGGACAGCGGCGCCCCCCCGATGCCGGGCGGCGGCGGCATGGGCGGCATGGACTTCTAAGTCCATTCCCCATCACGGTACGGAAGAGGGGTCGCCGCAGGGCGGCCCCTTTTTCGTTGGTGCCATCGAGGATCCGACGCGGACGCCGAAATCCACACGGGCGTCTCAGGTCTCCTCCCGCTTGCGGCGTCGCGGTGAGATCGCCGCCATCGCGGCGGAGTCGAGCGCACCGCTGCCATCCCGCGGCGAAATTGCCTCGGCCGCTTTCGGCACCCTTGCGCGCGAGGCCCGGGGTGCCGTAGCGGGTTTTCCCGTGGGTGAATCTGCCGCCGCCTTCCTGGCCTTGGCGGCTTTCGGAGCCGGCTCGGCGCCGTCGGCCAGCGCGAGGAGATGGCGGCGGCGCTCCACCGCGCTTGCAGCCTTCATCTCAGGGTGATGCTTGTCGAGCCGCCCGACGATCGTCTTGATCTCCGTGTCCTTCAGGCTCTCGATCACCAGCGCGAAGGTATCGTGGCCGAAGGCGTCGCGGACGCCACGCAGTCCCGACATGTCGAGCTTCGGGGCCTTCAACTGCTTCGCCGCGAGGGTCCCGGCCGCCCTGGTGAGGTCGGCTTGAATGGTCGGGAAGGCTGCGGGCGCCGAGAGCATGGCCCGCAGCACCGCGAGGCCGTCGAGTTTAAGCGCCATTCAGAGCCTCCCTCAATTCCGCCACCAGTGGCACGATCGTCTCGCCGATGAGATCGTGAGCCGGATCTCTGTATTTGTTGGTGAACGTCACGAACTCTTTCGTCAGTGCGTTCGCGAGCGCCGCCGATTGCCGGACCCGGGTATGGAACAGCCGGTATCCGGCGCTTTCGGCGTCGGCCCCGACGCGAAGGACGTCGTAGGTTCGGCGCTGAAGATTGGTTTCTTGCCAGCGCGTGATCAGCACATGCGGCGGACGCTTGGGCGCGAGCATGCTCGAGGTGCCACCAGGGCTGCTCCAGATCATCCGGTAGAAGGCCTTCAGCCCGTAGGTCGAGAGGAAGTCCGAGATGCAGGCCACGACCACCAGATCGCTGGCGCGGATCGCGACCTCCGTCATCGGCGAGATGCCAGGGGCACAATCGAACAGGACGTAATCGTAGCTTTCGCGCAGGGGCAGGAAATCGTCCTGGAACAACGTCCACAGATGGCCCTCGATGGCGTGCATCGAGAACTTGCGCTTGGTCAGCGCGTAGATGATCTCGCGCTCGACGATGCGCAGGTCCGGCCCAGAGGCCAGCAATGCGATATCGAGCGGCTCGTTGAGGTGGGTCGTGCTGCTCACGTGTGGACGGATGAAGTCCGGCAGGACCCCTTTGGCCCGGTCGACGATGCGCAGACCGAGATAGTGATCGAGGGTCTGTCCAGACTCGATCATCTCGGCGAGGATGGCATCGCCCGTGAAGCAGATCGACGCGCTGGCCTGCGGATCCAGATCGACCACGAGCACCCGCCCGCCGTCCGCCGCCAGCGCTTCGGCCAACATGACCACGGTGGTGGTCTTGCCGACGCCGCCCTTCATGTTGGCGACCGCAATTAGCTTCCCGCTCACCGGCGAACCTCTCTGACGACAGCTTCGAGCCGCATGCGATTCTCAGCCGACAGCCGAGATTCCAGGAAGCCATCGATCACGGCCGGACGTGTGACCGTGCGGCGCGGATCGACCAGGATCTCGGTACCTTCGGGTGTCGTCGGATCGCGCAGGCGGATCAGGCCGATCCCGTGGGCTGCGCAATGCGCCTCGATCTCGGCGAGCCGCGCTTCCGCCCGGGAGCCCGTCGGAAGGTGCCAGACGAGATGGCCGAAATGGGTGAAGCGCGTCTGCGCGAGCGCCTCGTGCACCGCCAGGACCGTGCCGCCCGTTTCGGTCTTGAGCTCGAAGGCATGCACGTCGACCTGCAGGCCCGGCAGCAGCCGGAAGCGCATGGCGGAGACGACGATGAAATCCGGCCGCGCCCAAAGCCCTTGGCGCGGTCCGCGCAGCGAGGTGTCCTGCACGATCGTGCAACCCTCGCCGACATCAAGTCCCTTGGCGAAGCCGCCCTCGAGGTAGCGCCGAAGCGGCTCCATCAAGGCCGCTTCCGACCAGCGCTCGGGCTCCTTCTGGGCGGGTGGCGGCACGGCATCCGGCGCTGCCTGCTCGGGCACGAGGAAGATCTGTCCGCCCTGGCCGCGCAGGCGCCCGATCCGGCCCCGGCCGAGCAACCGGTCGCGGGCCTCGAAATATTCGTCCTGTCCGACGAGTCGGCGCCGTTCCCGCGTCAGCATCACGCGCATCACACGGTTGAGCACCGGCGTGCTGTCTCCGGGCAGCAAGGCGAGAATCTGGGCCTCGAGATCACCCGTCGTACCTGCACCCACCTGTCAGTTCCCGAGCCGCGGACACGTTTCGGTCCGCAGGTCCCCTACCTAAAGTTGGCATCCCGGAAGGCAAGCGTTCCGCGTTCGCTCTGCCCGCGCCCAGGCCAGCGCCTGCGCCACCCTGACAGCGTCGCGCTGCGCTTCTGGTCCCCGACTTGCCTCCGCGGACACGAGGCCTACGATCCGCTCCGAGTCTTCGAGACCCCAAGGACATCCGATGCATCGAACCCGTTCCGGCCTGCATCTCGCGCGGGCCGCCGCGCTGGCAGCCCTCGCCGTCACGGCCCTGCCGCTCGGTCCCGCCTGCGCTCGCGAGATGCCGGACGCCGCCGCGGGGCAGGCCGCGCGTAAGCCGAACGTGGTCATCCTCGCGACCGGCGGCACCATCGCGGGCGCCGGCGCGGATGCCGCCAACAGCGCGACCTACCAGGCGGCCAAGGTGCCGGTGGACAAGCTGATCGCCGCGGTGCCGGCCATCGCCGATGTTGCGAACGTGCGCGGCGAGCAGGTCTTCCAGATCGCCTCCGAGAGCTTCACCGACGCCCAACTCGTCCAACTCGGCAAGCGCGTCTCGGCGCTGCTGAAGCAGGACGATGTCGACGGCGTGGTGATCACCCACGGCACCGACACCCTTGAGGAGACGGCCTTCTTCCTCGACCTCGTGGTCAAGAGCGACAAGCCGATCGTGGTGGTGGGCTCGATGCGGCCCTCCACCGCGATCTCGGCCGACGGCGCCCTGAACCTCCTCGACGCGGTGACCACGGCGGGCTCCAAGGAGGCGGTGGGCAAGGGCGTCCTCGTCACCATGAACGACCAGATTCAGGCGGGACGGGATGTCACCAAGCGGACGAACATCGTCCCGAGCGCATTCTTCAGCCAGTGGGGACCACTCGGCATGGTGGTCGAGGGCAAGACCTATTTCTTCCGCAGTCTCGCCAAGCGGCACAACACGAACTCGGAATTCGACATCGACACGATCGACAGCCTGCCGCTCGTGGCGATCGTCTACGGCTCGGGCAACATGTTTCCGGGGGCCTACACGGCGGCGGTGACTGCGGGCGCCAAGGCGATCGTCAACGCGGGTACCGGCAACGGCTCCGTGCCGGGCTATCTTGTCGACACCCTGAAGGACCTCCGGTCAAAGGGCACCCTGATCGTGCGCTCCTCCCGCGTCGGGGACGGCTTCGTGCTGCGGAACGCCGAGCAGCCCGACGACAAGTACGACTGGGTGGTGGCCCACGACCTGAATCCGCAGAAGGCCAAGATCCTCACGGCGGTGGCGCTGACCAAGACCAGCGACACTAAGGAACTGCAGCGGATCTTCTGGGAATATTGAGACGCGGGCGAGCGGGATCGCGGCGCGGCGTCCGCTCGGGCTTCCGGCTGCGCGCATCTCCGGACCGGTCCGATCCTTGCGACCGTCTCCATCCGACGATGAATTTTGAAAACGTTTACAGAGCGCGTCTCGCGCCCTAGAACGTCTTGAAAAGGTGCGGGTCGCGCGTCGCGCCGGGGACTCGCCGAGGAGGGGCCATGCCGGAGATCCATCCCGAGGTCGCGGCCGTCACGGCTCGCATCGTCGAGCGCTCGCGGCCGACGCGCCGGCGCTACCTCGACCTGATCGCCCGCGAGCGCGAGGCGGGCGTGCACCGGCCGACGCTCGCCTGCGGCAACCTCGCCCATGGCTTCGCGGCTTCCGGCGAGGACAAGGCGGCGATCCGAGCCGGCAAGACGATGAACATCGGCATCGTCACCGCCTACAACGACATGCTCTCGGCCCATCAGCCCTACGGACGCTATCCCGACCAGATCAAGGTCTTCGCCCGCGAGCGGGGCGCCACCGCCCAGGTGGCCGGCGGGACGCCGGCGATGTGCGACGGCGTCACGCAAGGCCAGCGCGGCATGGAGATGTCGCTGTTCTCGCGCGATACCATCGCGCTCTCGACCGCGGTGGCGCTGAGCCACGGCATGTTCGACGGCGCGGCGCTGCTCGGCATCTGCGACAAGATCGTCCCGGGCCTGATCATCGGGAGCCTGCGCTTCGGCCACCTGCCGACGATCCTGATCCCGGCCGGGCCGATGCCCTCCGGTCTCGCCAACAAGGAGAAGCAGCGGATCCGCCAGCTCTACGCCGAGGGCAAGGTCGGGCGCGAGGAACTGCTCGAATCCGAGTCCGCCTCCTATCACGGGGCGGGCACCTGCACCTTCTACGGCACGGCCAATTCCAACCAGATGATGATGGACGTGATGGGCCTGCACATGCCGGGCGCCTCGTTCATCAACCCGGGCACGAAGCTGCGCCAGGCCGTGACGCGGGCGGCGATCCACCGCCTTACCGAGATCGGGGCTTCGGGCAACGACTACCGCCCGCTCGGTCACTGCATCGACGAGAAGGCGATCGTCAACGCGGTGGTCGGGCTCCTCGCCACCGGCGGCTCCACCAACCACGCGATCCACCTGCCGGCGATGGCGCGCGCCGCCGGCATCGTGCTCGATTGGGAGGATTTCGACCGGCTCTCGGCCGCGGTGCCTCTCATCGCACGGGTCTACCCGAATGGATCGGGCGACGTGAACCACTTCCACGCAGCCGGGGGCATGAGCTTCGTCATCGCCGCGCTCCTCGACGGCGGGCTGCTGCACGACGACATCCTCACGGTGGCCGGTGGAAGCCTGCGCGACCACGCCCGTGATCCCAAGCTCCACGGCGACGACCTCGTCTTCGAGCCCGCGGTTCCCGAGAGCCTCGATCCCAACATGCTGCGCCGTCCGGATCATCCCTTCCAGGCCGATGGCGGCATGCGCCTCGTCAAGGGCAATCTCGGCCGAGCCACCTTCAAGACCAGCGCGGTCGAGCCCGAGCGGCGCACGATCGAGGCGCCGGCGCGGGTGTTCTCGGACCAGGACGACGTCATCAAGGCGTTCAAGGCCGGCGAGCTGGAGCGCGACGTGGTTGTCGTGGTGCGCTTCCAGGGTCCCAAGGCCAACGGCATGCCGGAGCTGCACAAGCTGACGCCGCCGCTGGGCGTGCTGCAGGATCGCGGTCACAAGGTCGCGCTGGTCACCGACGGGCGGATGTCGGGCGCCTCCGGCAAGGTGCCGGCGGCGATCCACCTGACCCCGGAGGCGCTCGGCGGCGGCCTGATCGGCCGGATCCGCGACGGCGACATCGTCCGCCTGAGCGCCGAGGAGGGCCGGCTCGAGGTGTTGGTGGATCCCGCCGAACTCGCGGCCCGCCCCGATGCCGAGCCGCCCGTCCCGGAGATGGGTACCGGGCGCGAGCTGTTCGCCCTGATGCGCCAGGGGGCCGACGGTGCCGAGCTGGGCGCCTCCGCGATGCTGGCGCTGGCCGGCCTGTGACGCCAGTGACGAGGGAGACGCCTGCCGTGACCGACCAGAGTCCGATCGATGCGCTGATGCGCTCCGTGCCCGTGATCCCGGTGCTTGTGATCGAGGACGCGGCCCATGCCGAGCCGATCGCCCGCGCCCTGGTCGCAGGCGGGCTGACGGCGCTGGAGGTCACCTTGCGGACGCCCGCGGCGCTCGACGTCATCCGGGCGATGTCCCGGGTGGAGGGCGCGGTCGTCGGGGCCGGGACGGTGCTGAACCCGCGCGACCTCGATGCCGCGATCGAAGCGGGAGCCAGGTTCGTCGTCAGCCCGGGGCTCACCGCGCCTCTGACGCAGGCCGCGCTTGCCAGCGGCGTGCCCTACCTGCCGGGCGTCGCCAACGCCGCCGATATCATGCGCGGCCTCGACCACGGGCTCGACCGCTTCAAGTTCTTCCCTGCCGAGGCGTCGGGGGGGCTCAAGGCTCTGAAGGCCTTCGCCGCGGTGTTCGGGCAGGTGCGCTTCTGCCCGACCGGCGGGATCAGCGAAGCCACCGCGCCGGACTGGCTCGCCGAGCCCGCGGTGCTCTGCGTCGGGGGAAGCTGGGTGGTGAAGCCCGGAACTCCGGACGTCGCCGCGATCCAGCGAGCCGCCGAGGCGGCCTCGGCGCTGCGAGGCCGCTGAGCGCCGGCCCTACTCCGCCGGAACCGCCTCGCGCAGGTCGCGCGGGGTGAAGCGTCCGCCGTCCGGCTGCATGTCGATGCGCCGGTCGTGCAGGGCATGCAGCGTCGAGCGGTGGCCGATCGAGACCACCGTCGTGCCGGGCAGGCGCTCCCGCAGCATCCGGTAGATCGCGGCCTCGCTCGGCTCGTCCAGCGCCGCCGTCGCCTCGTCGAGGAACAGCCAGTCGGGCTTGGCCAGCACCGCGCGGGCGATGGCGAGGCGCTGCTGCTCGCCCCCCGAGAGGCGCCGGTCCCAGCTGTCGACCTCGTCCAGGCGGTCGGCCAGCTGGGGGAGCTGGGCCGCGACGAGGGCCTCGCGGATCGCCGCGTCGCTGAACTGATCGGTGGTGTTCGGGTAGACCACGGCGCCCCTGAGCGTGCCGAGCGGCAGGTAGGGCCGCTGGGGCAGGACGAGGGCCGATTGGCCCGCCGGCACGTCGATCCGGCCGCGGCCGAAGGGCCAGATCCCGGCGATCGCCCGGAACAGCGTCGACTTGCCGGACCCCGACGGGCCGGTGACGAGGGTGGCACCCTCCTTCGGCAGGGTCAGCCGCGCCGCTCCGACGATCTCGCGGTCATCGGGAAGGGCGAGGGTGAGATCGCGCGCCACGACCCCTCCGGCGGTGTCGTTGCCCTGGACCAGGCCGTAGCCCGCGGCCGAGAGCGCCTCGGCCTTGGTCATCGCCCGCTTGAACGAGCCGAGACGGATGGTATTGGCCTTGTAGGCCGCCAGCGTGATGTAGGAGTTGATGAAGAAGTTCAGCGATTCCTGCACGCTGCCGAAGGCGCTCGAGGTCTGCTGCAGGGCGCCCAGCGTGATCTTCTTGGCGAAGAACGACGGCGCGGCGACCACGAGCGGGAAGATCGCGCTCGCCTGCCGGTAGCTGAAGGTGAAGGCGATCAGCTTGATGCGCCGGAAGATGATGCCGACGTAATTGTCGATGATCGCGTGGAACAGGCCCGCGAGCCGCGTGCTCTCGGCCCGCTCGCCGCGCAGCAGCGCGATCTGCTCCGAGTAGATGCGGTTGCGGGCGAGCGAGAAGCGGAAATCCGCCTCGACCTGCTCCTGCCGGAAGTCAAGCCCGATCAGCGGGCGGCCGATCAGGTGCGTGAGCCAGGTGCCGACCAGCGCGTAGGCGATCACCAGCCAGACCAGGAAGCCCGGGATCACGATGTCGGTGAAGGGCAGCACGAAGTCGCGGCTCAGCGTCCAGAGGATCACGATGAACGAGACGAGCTGGGCCGCCTGCGACAGGAGACGGATCGACAGGCTCGCCGTCTGCTGGATGAAGGCGTTGACGTCGGACTGGATGCGCTGATCGGGGTTGTCGGCATCCTCGTTCGTGAAGGGGATGCGGTAATGCGTGCCGGACCCGAGCCAGCGCTCGTACAGGCTGTGGGTCAGCCACGTGCGCCAGCGGATGTGCAGCGAGGAATCGACGAAGAGGTCGATCATGCCGATGACGATGTTGAGCACGGCGAGCGGCACGAAGATCCAGGCGAGCTGGTACCAGAAGGCCTGCTGGTCGTATTCCTGAATGGAGTTGTAGAGGTCGCGGTAGAAGAAGTTGAACCGCAGCGTCAGCGCCACGTCGGCGAAGTTCACGAAGATCGACAGCGCGACGAGCCTCTGGCCGATCTGGCCTTCCGTGCGGCCGAACCAGCGGAACAGGCCGATCTCCTTGGTCGGCGCGTCGCGGTTCGCGAAATACGGATCGGCGATGAGCGTGATGTCGCGGATCGGCTTCCAGTGGGACACGGCGAGCACGATCCCGGCGAAGACGACGGCGCCGGTGGCGGCGAAGGACGGCGGCAGCAGCGCGGCCATCACGGGCGGCAGGCCGCCCATCGCCGCGAGCGTCTTGGAACCGGCGAGCAGCAGGTAGCCGAGCCCGTAGACCGAGACGAACACCTTGAGGTAGGCCGAGAGGTTGGCCGAGGCCAGCAGGATGCCCGCCATCGCGAAGCCCGCGAGCGAGACGTAGAGCGGCGGGGACGGGATGCCCGGCACCGCCAGCAGCACCAGTGCGGCCAGTGCGGTGAGCACGGCCTGAAAACCGAGCCCGCTCCTGATTGCGGCCACGCGACGCCTCCCGATCTCGCGGACCGGCGCGGACATCGTCCGGCCGTCCTACCCGTCAGCGCCAGTGACGGCGCGTCGTGGCGAGATAGTGGCACGGGCCGCGCGTGTCCCGTGACACTTTCGTAAGCCGGCCCGCGCGGGCGGCCCGCTACCAGTTCCACTCCTCGAAGCCCGGCTCCCGGCAGCGGTAGCCGATCGGGCATTGCGGGTTGTCGCGCGTGGGCACGAAGCGCAGCTCGGCGATCTCGGAGAAGTCGCAGAACGAGCGGTCGCGCACGAAGCGCTCGGGCTGCCGGCCGCCGATGTCGATCGTGGCCGAGCCCTCCCGCTTCACCAGGGCCATCGCGTCGGCGCAGAGCATGCGCTGCATCGGGGAACGGGTCTGCGCCGAGGCGACGCCCGGCAGGGTCAGGCCGATCAGAAGAGCGCTGACGAAGCGTCGCATCGCAGGTTGTCGGCGCCCCAATTACGCGAGGAACTCGTATGCAGGACGAAGCATGGCAGTTTCCGCTGGGCTCGGGAAGGGCTGGAGTGTGACCGAACCGCCCCAGACCTACGCATTCGCCGCGGGGCCGCCGTAATCCGCGGGTTAAGGGATTCCCAGCGTATCGGAACCGGTTAACATTCCGTGATCAACGGATGGGATTCGGTCGCCGTCGCAGAGCCCGTACCCCTCCCGAGGACTCGGCCAAGATGTCCGCACTCTCGATACTCGATCTCGACGCCGTGAAGGCCGCTCCGGTCTCGCGCGAGCCCTATGCCTACACGCTGGGCAACAACGTCCTGCGCGGAGAGGCGATCGACGAGATCCGCCGCGATTTTCCGAATATTGCCAAGCCCGGCTACCTGACCGTGGACGAGGTCGCGCTCAAGGGCCGCTTCAAGGCGCTGATCGACGAGCTCGAGAGCGACGCCTTCTCGCAGATCCTCGGGGACAAGTTCGGAATCGACCTCGTGTCGTGCCCGCGCCTGACGACGATCATGAAGCGCAGCCAGCTCAAGTACGGCTCGATCCACACCGACGGGCCGTCGAAGGTGCTGACCCTGCTGGTCTACATGAACGACGCCTGGGACGCGCCGGCCGCCGGGCGCCTGCGCGTCCTCTACGACGGCAAGAACTACGAGCCCTTCGCGGTCGAGGTTCCGCCGACCATGGGCACGATGTTCGCCTTCCAGCGCGCCGACAATTCCTGGCACGGGCACGAGCCCTTCGAGGGCGAGCGGCGGGTGGTCCAGGTCGCGTGGCTGAAGGACGCCTCCGAACTGGAGCGCAAGAAGAAGCGGAACCGCACGGCCCAGTTCCTCAAGGGCATCTTCGGGCGCTGACGGGATGAGCGGGGGGGCGATCATGGCGGCGGGCTTCGAGCCGGGGCCGGTCGAGCGGAGCGGCGAGGCGGAACCGCGCCGGCGGCACTCCTGGTTCGCCCTGGCCCTCGCGCTCGCCGCCGGCTGGGGGGCCTTCCTGGGCTACAGCGCCGTCTTCCTCACCGACGACGGGCCGGTGCGCCAGAGCGCCGTCGAGCGCGACGCGCCCGCGCTCGATTTCCCGGCGGCGGGCTCGTCTCCGCTGCAGGCGGCCCGCCGGGTCGCCTACGGCTTGGACGAGCCGGCCCGCGCGGAACCCGCGCGGACCGCAGCCGTGGAGCCGCGCGCGCCGGCAGAGACGCGTCCTCTCGTCGAGCCGCATCCCGTCGCCGAGGCACGCCCGGCATCGCCTCCGGCCGAGCGGCCCGACCATCTCGGCGTGTGGGGGCCGACCGCGGCGGCCTGCGGCGCGCCGCATCGCCGCCGCGGCTATTACCAAGCCACGATCACCCCGGATCGCGCCCGGGCCGGGCGCACCATCTGCACCTTCCACGACGGCCGCCGCATCGGGAATGCCTGGGTCACGGCCGCCGATTGCAGCGACCGCGGCCGGCACTGGTCCTCGCAGGTGCGCCTCGTGGTCGACGGCGACCGCCTGACCTGGACGAGCGCCAAGGGCAGCTCGACCTACGTACGGTGCAGCCGCCGGGCCGGCTGACCCGGCGTCCGATCCCGCATCCCGGTCACGCCCCGAAGCGCTCGAATTTCGGGAAGCTCCGGGTCATCAGGCTGCCGGCCTCCGCGCGATGGCCGAGCCACTTTTCCAGAACCGACGTGTTGGCGAGCCGGCCCTCCGCCGAGCCGTCCTGCCAGGGCAGGCCGTCAGCGAGGCGGAACACGTGCGCGTCGAGAAGCCGGCCGGTGCGGCAGCGCTGCAGCCGCACGCCCTTGCCGCGGGCGAGCTCGGCCACCTCGGAGAGCGGGAAGACCAGCAGCAGCTTCTCGGAATTGACCACCGCGACGTGGTCGCCGTCATTGGCCGGCACAAGCAGCGCCGCCGTGGCGTCGCCGTCGAGGCCGAGCACGCCCTTGCCCTTGCGGGTGTTGGCGACGAGCGCATCGGCGGGCGCGACGAAGCCGCGCCCGTCCGTGCCCGCGATCAGCAGGCGGCTCTCCGGCCGGTAGGGCAGGGCGGCCACGATCTCGGTGCCGTCGTCGAGATCGACCATCAGCCGGACCGGGTCGCCGAAACCGCGGCCGCCCGGGAGCTTGGCCGCCTCCAGGGTGAAGACCTTGCCGTTCGAGGCAAGCAGCAGGATCTTGGCCGTGGTCTCGCTCGGGAAGGCGATCTTCAGGGTGTCGTCGCCCTTGAAGGCGACGCCGGAGAGATCGGCGACGTGGCCCTTGAGGGCCCGGATCCAGCCCTTGTGCGACACGAGCACGGTGATGGGCTCGCGCTCGACCAGGGCCGCGGTGAGGTCGACGCCCGCGGTGTCGGGCGGGTTCTCCAGGGTGGTGCGGCGGCGCCCGAGCTTGGTCTCGGGTCCGAAGGCCTTGCGCACGGCGCGGATCTGGCCCTGCACCGTCTTCCACTGCTCCTTCTCGGAGGCGAGCAGCGCGTCGAGACCCGCTTTCTCGGCGGTCAGCGCCTCGAACTCGCGCTTCAGCTCCATCTCCTCGAGCTTGCGGAGCGAGCGCAGGCGGGTGTCGAGGATGGCGTTGGCCTGAAGCTCCGTGAGCGCGAAATGCGCCATCAGGGCCGCCTTCGGCTCGTCCTCCTCGCGGATGATGCGGATCACCTCGTCGAGGTCGAGATAGACGATGAGCAGGCCGCCGAGGATCTCCAGCCGGCGCTCGATCTGGCCGAGGCGGTGGCGCGAGCGGCGCTGGAGCACCACGCGGCGGTGATCGACCCACTGGCGCAGGCACTCGGCGAGGCCGATGACGCGGGGCACCACGCCGTCGACCAGAACGTTGAGGTTGAGCGGGATGCGCGCCTCCAGCTCGGTCAGCCGGAACAGCGATTCCATCAGGATCACCGGATCGACGCTGCGCGAGCGCGGCTCGAGCACCACGCGCACGTCCTCGGCCGATTCGTCGCGCACGTCGGCCAGCAGCGGCAGCTTCTTCTCCTGGAGAAGCTCGGCCATCTTCTCGATCAGACGCGACTTCGGGATGCCGTAGGGGATCTCGGTGACGACGATGTTCCAGGTGCCGCGGCCGAGATCCTCCTTGGTCCAGCGGGCGCGGACCCGGAAGGCGCCGCGCCCGGTGCGGTAGGCCTCGGCGATCGACTCGGGCCCGTCGATCAGGATGCCGCCGGTCGGGAAGTCCGGTCCCTGCACGAACTTGCCGAGCTGGGCCGAGGTCGCCTCGGGATTGTCGATCAGGTAGAGCGCGGCGCTGCACAGCTCGGCCGCGTTGTGGGGCGGGATCGAGGTCGCCATGCCGACCGCGATGCCCTGGCTGCCGTTGGCGAGCAGGTTCGGGAAGGCGGCCGGCAACACGACCGGCTCCTCCTTCTCGCCGTTGTAGGAGGGCCGGAAATCGACCGTGTCCTCGTCGATCCCGTCGAGGAGCAGGCGGGCGACCTCGGTCAGCCGCGCCTCGGTGTAGCGATAGGCCGCCGGGCCGTCGCCGTCGATGTTGCCGAAATTGCCCTGGCCGTCGACCAGCGGGTAGCGCTGGGCGAAATCCTGGCTGAGCCGCACCAGCGCGTCGTAGATGGCTTGGTCGCCGTGGGGATGGAAGTCGCCCATCACGTCGCCGACGATCTTCGCGCATTTCTTGTGCGCGGTGGTCGGGTCGAGGCGCAGCAGACGCATGCCGTAGAGGATGCGTCGGTGCACGGGCTTCAACCCGTCGCGGGCATCCGGCAGCGCCCGGTGCATGATCGTCGAGAGGGCATAGGCGAGATAGCGCTCTTCCAGCGCCGATTTCAGCTCGACGCTCTCGATGCCGTCTCCCGACGGCGGCTCGAAGGGCTGGCCCATGACGGCTCCACGTTCAGAAATTCGGGGCAGAACATAGCATGAACGCCGTCAGCCATCACGCTGGCTGGCTGCGACGAATCGTGCACGCTCCTCCGGGACGGCCAGGTCCCGCGGGCCCCAGATGTGCTGAGTGAGGAAATAGCCCGTCAAGGTAAACCCCTTGGTAACGTCGTCGGGCCCGAGGCCGGCGCCGACGAGGAAGCCCGGCAGCGGCAGCAGGCGGTCGCGGTAGGGCTCGCCCGCCGAGGCGCTGACGGCGCGGCCGGTGCGCGGCGAGACGTAGATCAGCGCGTCGTTCGTCCCCGTCGCCGCGCAGGCGCCGAGATCGAGGCCGAAGCCGAGTTCGGCCAGGATCGCCAGCTCGAAGCGCACCATCAGGGGCGGAGCGATCCTGGGGTCGTCGAGGTGCTCGATCAGGATGCGGGCGGCTTCGTAGAGCTTCGGGTGCGGGTCGCGTTCCGGCAGCAGCCGCAGCAGGCCGGCGAGGTGCGTGACGCCGTAGAGGGCGAGCGCCGAGCCGAGCAGGCGCGACAGGATCGATTCGACCGGCTCCGCCGCGTAGGAACCGAGCCCGTCGTCGAGACGGGCGCGCCATGTCAGCCGCACCCGGTTCCCGGGCTGGAGCACCGGCTGCATCCGGCGCGAGCGCCCGCCATGCACCAGCCCGAGATGGCGGCCGTGTTCGCGCGTCATCGCCTCGAGCACGACGCCCGTCTCCCCGTGCCGGCGCACCCCCAGGACGATGCCGTCGTCGGTCCATTGCATGCCGTATAAATAGTCGCTCCGTGCCCTGTGCGGCAGCCTCCTGGCGCGGATGCCACGGCTTGACGGCGCGGACCTGGATCGCGGACTATTCTCCCAGTGCCGGAGGAGATTCGGATGCCGACGCGCCTTGTCCGTGCCGCGCTCGCCTTGCTCCTCGTCTGCGCGGGTGGCTGCCGCTCCGAGAGGCCGGTACCGGGGATTGCCGGCCAGACCACCCGGCAGCGCGTCGCCGCCGTGGCGCTCGGTCGGGCCGAGTTCGGTGCCGTCTCCCTGATCCCGGTGCGCCTCGAGCACAGCCGGATCAGCGGCCCGTTCGAGGATGGCGGCCGGACGCTCTACTGCGTGTCGACCCAGATGAAGGGCCGCACCTTCGGCAAGCCCGAGCGCCCGAAGCTCGTGATCCGCGAGGACAAGGGCGCTCTGACGGTCATCGACGACGAGGACGTCTGCACGGGGCATCGCACCGAGCCGTTCACCGAACTCGACACGCCCGCGGCCCAGGGGACCTGACCCCACCCTTGCAAGCCGGCACGCGGAATGCTGGGCTGGAGCCATGTCCCCTGCGTTCTCCCCCGACGATCTCGCCCTCAGCCCGGACCTCATCGCGCGCGCCCACGCCGTCCCGGTGCCGGACGACGAGGCCGCACTGAAGCTTCTCACCGACGAGGAGTTGCGGCCCGGCCTGGAGCGGATCATTGCCGCGCGGGACGGCTCCGACGAGATCTGGGTCTTCGCCTACGGCTCGCTGATGTGGCGGCCGGAATTCACCTTCGCGGAGAGCCGGCTCGGCACGGTGCGGGGCTTCCACCGCCGCTTCTGCCTCTTGCAGCGGCGCTTCCGCGGTACGCCGGAGCGGCCGGGCTTCGTGCTGGCGCTCGACCGCGGCGGCCTTTGCCGCGGCATGGCCTTCCGGCTCACCGGCACCGATCTGCACGAGACCCTGATGCCGGTCTGGCGCCGCGAGATGCGAGGCATGGGCTACGTCGCGCGCTGGCTGCCCGTGGCGACGGCGGAGGGCACGGTCTCGGCGTTGACGTTCCTCGTCAACCGCGCGAGCGAGCGCTACACCGGCCGCCTGAGCGATACCGAGATCGCCGACAAGATCGCCGCCGCCTGCGGGCATCTCGGGCCCAGCGCCGAGTATCTCTACCGCACGGTCCGAGCCTGCGCCGAACTCGGCATCCGGGACCGGCACCTGTGGTCGCTGCAGGCGCTGGTGGCCGAGCGGCTGCGGGCGCGGCTCAGATCCAGTCCCGCTTGAGCGCGTGGGACAGGCGCGCTCCGCCATGCTCGGCATCCGGGTTGCGCAATTCGCGAAACCCCGGCGTCTTGCCCGTCGTCACCAGGACGAACAGCGTCAGCGCCAACACAACCTTGAACCGCATCGAACTCGAACCCGACAGCCTTAAGCGTTGCTGTCTAGGATCGATCGGATGCGACGGAGTTGCGCTGCCGCACGTCGACCCGGAAAAGCCCGGGCCGACATCCACTTAGGGTAAACCGCGGGTTAACCGGGCGCCCGATCAGCCGGCGATCTGGGAGAAGTCGGCGACCTCGCGGGTCGCGGCGCGGAGCGCGTTGAGGAGCGCGAGGCGGTTGGCGCGTAAGCCCGGGTCGTCGGCGTTCACCGTGACCTTGTCGAAAAAGGCGTCGACCGGCGCGCGCAGGCGCGAGAGCGCCCGCATCGCGCCCTCGAAATCCTCGGCGCCCACCGCCGAGGAGGCCTCGGCGCGTGCGATCCCGAGGGCGTCGTAGAGCGCGCGCTCCTCGTGCTCGCCGGATGCCGCGATCAGCGCGCCGTCCGGCTCCCCGTCATGCGCGCGCCCGTCCTTCTTCTCCTCGATGCGCAGGATGTTGGCCGCGCGCTTGGCGCCCGCGAGCAGGTTCCTGCCGTCGTCGGTCTCGAGGAAGCGGCCCAGCGCCTCGACGCGGCGCACGACCATCAGCAGGTCGTCCTGGCCCGGCAGGGTGAAGACGGCGTCGATCAGGTCGTGGCGGGCGCCCCGGTCGCGGAGGTAGACTTTCAGGCGGTCGGCGAAGAAGGCGAGAAGATCCGCAAGGTAGGGCGAACCCGCAGCCGCGCCGCGCGGAGCATGCGCCTTATCGGCAGCCGAGAAGCGGTCGGACAGCGCGAAGCGGAGCTCGCGCTCGATGATCAGCCGGATCACCCCGAGCGCAGCCCGCCGCAGCGCGTACGGATCCTTGCTGCCCGTGGGCTTCTCGTCGATCGCCCAGAAGCCCACCAGCGTGTCGAGCTTGTCGGCGAGCGCCACCGCCACGGAGACGGGATCGGCCGGTACCCGGTCGGAGGGGCCGACGGGCTTGTAATGCTCCTCGATCGCCGCGGCGACGCTCGGGTGCTCACCCTGGAGCGCCGCGTACGTGCGGCCCATCAGGCCCTGGAGCTCCGGGAATTCGCCGACCATCTCGGTGACGAGATCGGCCTTGGCGAGGCGCGCGGCACGCTCCGCCAGATCGGGGTCGGCGCCGACCATCGGTGCCAGATCGCGCGCGAGCGCCGCGATGCGCCCGACGCGCTCGCCTTGCGTCCCGAGCTTCTCGTGGAAGACGATGCTGTCGAGCTTCGGCAGCCTGTCCTCCAGGCGCACGGCCTTGTCGGTTTCCCAGAAGAAGCGCGCGTCGGAGAGCCGCGCCCGCACCACGCGCTCGTTGCCGGCGGTGATCGCTTGGCCGCCGTCGCTGGCCACGAGGTTCGAGACCAGCACGAAGGCCGGGGCCAGATCCTCGGTGCCGGGTTTGCGCAGCACGAAGCACTTCTGGTTCGCCCGGATGGTGGCGCGGATCGCCTCGCCGGGGATTTCGAGGAAGCGTTCCTCGAAGGAGCCCATCAGCGTCACCGGCCACTCGACGAGGCCCGCCACCTCCTCCAGCAGGCCCTCGTCCTCAACGAGTTCGAGGCCGCGGGCGAAGGCGAGGTCGCGGGCATCGTGCAGGATGATGTCCTTGCGCCGATCGGCGTCGAGCACGACCTTGGCTCGCTCCAAAGCCTGCACGTAATCGGCGAAGCGCCGGACCTCGATCGCCTCGGGGGCGAGGAAGCGGTGCCCGAAGGTGGTGGTGCCGGCCGCGATCCCGTCGACCGCGAAGGGGACGACGTCCGGCGTCTCGGTCTCCGGCCCGAAGGTGGCGACGATCGATTGCAGCGGGCGCACCCAGCGCAGGGCGCCGGGCCGGGCCGAGGCCGCGCCCCAGCGCATGGATTTCGGCCAGGGAAAGCTGCGGATGATCTGGGGCAGGATCTCGGCCAGCACGTCCAGCGTCTCGCGGCCGGGCCGTTCGATCACCGCGAGATAGAACTCGCCCTTCTTCGGGTCGGTTACGGTGGTGGCTTGGTCGAGGCTGGCGAGACCGGCACTCTTGAGGAAGCCCTGCACCGCGGCGTCGGGCGCACCGACGCGCGGGCCGCGCCGCTCCTCGCGCACGGCCTCGCCCCGCGGCGGCAGGCCGGCGACGTGCAGCGCGAGGCGGCGCGGTGTGGCGAAGGCCTTGGCGCCCTCGTAGAGGAAACCGCGCTCCACCAGCGCGTCGGTGACGAGCTTGCGCAGGTCCTCTGCCGCGCGCCGCTGCATGCGGGCGGGAATCTCTTCGGAGCGGAGTTCGAGCAGGAGGTCGGGCATGGCTCGGGGTCTGGCGACGCGGGCGGCGGAGCGGCCGGGGCCGGTTTAGAGAGGCGTGCCCCGGGTGTCGAGGCGGCAGGCCGGTGGGGCGGTCAGGGGCTCTCGGCCGACAGGATCCGCACGAGGTCCCAGCCCTCCTGCGTCAGGGCGCGAACGTCGGCGATCCGCCAGAGCCCGTCTTCCTTGACGAGATCGTAGCGCAGGTCCTGCTGGGTGAAGTTGCGGAATCGCGCCCGCACCTCCGCCCGCTCGCCATCCTGGCTCACGGCGTCGAGGCGCAGGCTCTCGCGCCAGCCGTCTTCGGTGTCCTGTCCGTTGACGTAGAACGAGAAGTCGAGGCGGCCGACCTCGCCCTTCGCCTCACGCACGTCGCTCTCGTAGAGCGCGCGCAGGCGGCGGGCGTAGAAGCGGACCGCCCCCATGTCGTCGGCGGCGTAGAAGGCCCGCACGGTCTCGACCGGATCGGTGGTCGATTGCGCGTAGGCCGGCCCTGCCAGTAGGGCGAGGAGGCAGGCCAGCGCGGCGCGGCGCAGGGAAGACCTCATCGTCAGGCCGCGAGCGACGCCCCGCCGCCCTCTGTCCTGAGCCAGGCCGCGCCGCAGGCCTTGGCTAATTCGCGCACCCGCAGGATGTAGCTCTGACGCTCGGTGACCGAGATCACGCCGCGCGCGTCGAGCAGGTTGAAGACGTGGCTCGCCTTGATGCACTGGTCGTAGGCCGGCTGCGCCATGCGGTGGCGTTCGCCGTCCGGTGCCGCGCCCGCCGCGAGGTAGCTGCGGCAGGCCTGCTCGGCATCCGCGAAGTGGCGGAACAGCATCGCGGTGTCGGCGGCCTCGAAATTGTGGCGCGAATATTCCTGTTCGGCCTGGAGAAAGACGTCGCCGTAGGTGACCTTGTCGTCGCCCGTGCCGCCGTTGAAGTTGAGGTCGTAGACGTTCTCGACGCCCTGCACGTACATGGCCAGCCGCTCCAGCCCGTAGGTCAGCTCGCCCGCCACCGGGGCGCATTCGAAGCCCGCCACCTGCTGGAAGTAGGTGAACTGGCTCACCTCCATCCCGTCGCACCAGCACTCCCAGCCGAGCCCCCAGGCGCCGAGCGTCGGGCTCTCCCAATCGTCCTCGACGAAGCGGATGTCGTGGAGCTTGAGGTCGACGCCGATGGCGGCAAGCGACTCGAGGTAGAGCTCCTGCAGGTTCGGCGGGTTCGGCTTCAGGATGACCTGGAACTGGTAATAGTGCTGCAACCGGTTCGGGTTCTCGCCGTAGCGCCCGTCCTTCGGCCGGCGCGAGGGCTGCACGTAGGCGGCCTTCCAGGGCTTCGGCCCGAGCGCCCGCAGCGTCGTCGCCGGATGGAAGGTCCCGGCGCCGACCTCCATGTCGTAGGGCTGGAGGATGACGCAGCCCTTGGCCGCCCAGAAGCGCTGGAGCGTCAGGATCAGGCCCTGGAATGAGGCCTGCGGCGCGAGTTCGGCGGGGTCTGACATGGGGTTCGCGTGCGGAGGGGAGGAGGGGGCAGCGTTTAGGAGCGCTGGTCGGCCTGTCAAGCGCGGCTCGACACCCCGGCGCGCCGTGCGCGGCCGCACCCGAATCGGACGAAAATGTGGCGTAGGACGGAACGGTGAAGCCGACGGCCAAGTTTACTTGGCAATTCGGGAATGGCCGGCCGCAGAGATGGCCGAACGCTTGGAAGACCAGTCATGCGCAAGGGTATCACCGTCTTCGCCGCCCTCTTCGCGGCCTCCCTCGTCGCCACGCCGCTGGTGATGAGCGGCACCAAGGCGCTCGCTACCTCGGACGAGGCCGTCGCCGTCACCCTGCCGGTGGCCGTGGTCCCGGTCGAGGTCGCCCCCGTCGCCGCGCCGCAGCCCGAGACCTGCGCCCGCAAGGTGCGCGTCGTCTACAGCGGCTATGCCACCCCGGCCTGCGCCGCGCGGTAATTACCGTCGGAGCCGACGTGACCGTCAGAGCCCCAGCCGCGCCCAGGCGGCGCGGGCCTCGGCCGCCGCCAGCGTTCCCTCGGCCAGGTCGGCTCCGAAGCCGGCCGAGACACCGCCGGGGGCGGCGCGCCGCAGAAGGCGCGCCACGAACGACCCCTTCGCCTCGGCGATCAGCCGAAGATCGACCTTGTCGCCGTAGCGGGCCCGCAGCGTGGCGCGGAGATCGCCGATCGCGTCGACGAGCCCGAGTTCGAGCGCTTGGCGACCCGTCCAGATCGCACCGGTGAAGAGATTCTCGCCGGTCTTCAGGTTCGGGCGACGCCGGCTGACGAGATCGGTGAACACCGCCTGGATCTCGGCCTGAAGATTCTTGAGGCGGGCGATGTCGGCCGGGTCCTCCGGACGGAACGGGTCCAGCATCGCCTTGGCCTCGCCCTGGGTGTGGACGCGCCGTTCGATGCCGATGCGGTCGATCAGCTTGTCGAAGCCGAACCCGGCCGAGACCACACCGATCGAGCCGACCACCGAGGTCGGGTCGGCCACGATCTCGTCGGCGGCACAGGCGATCATGTAGCCGCCCGAGGCCGCCGCGTCCTCGACGAAGGCGAGGACTGGCACTCGCTTCTCCTCCGCGAGCGCCCGGATGCGCCGGTGGATCAGGTGCGACTGCGCCGGCGACCCGCCGGGCGAGTTCACCACGATCGCCACCGCCGCGAGATCCTTCAGGGCGAAGGCGCGCTCCAGGCTGTCGGCCACCGAGCCGATCGAGAGCCCCGGACGGATCGGGGAGACGGCCCCGATCACCCCGCTTAGCCGAACGACCGCCACGCGTGGGCGGGTTTCCCGGAAGCGACGGGGCAGCAGCGCGCGGAGCGGCGCGGGAAGCGCGAGGGGCATGGAGGCTCTTCGGGTGAGCGGGCGGGGGCGACGGCGGCCCGCGGGATGAGGTGGGCCCTCCGGGCGCGGCCGCAAGGGGCCGATGATTGAGGCGACGCCGTTCCCTCACCCCGGCGATCCGTCAGACCGCCCCGCTGCCATCCGCGTCCGGCGAAGGCAATGGAGCGGGCGGCCAGCCCTCGCCCCGATGCAGGGCATCCGCCTCCGGCATCGGGCGACCGTCCGGATCCTGGAGGACCAGCGGTGGCAGCAGGGAGAGGGGACCGCGGCTGCCCTTCACGCCGGCGATCAGCACGCGGATCGCCGGCCGGTCCGCGCGGGCGTGAACCGGCCGGATCGCGAGGGCGCCGAACCGGCGGGCCAGCGCGTCGAGGCAGGCGGGGAGCGCGTCGGCCCGGTGGATCAGCCCGATCCGGCCGCCCGGCCGCAGCAGCCCGGTGCAGGTTCGGATCCAGGCCTCGAGCCCCGCCGCCGCGAAGCTGTGCGCCTCGGCTCGGTCCGGGTTCGGCGAGGGCCGGTGCGCGCCGGGATCGAAGAAGGGCGGGTTCGTCACCACGACGTCGCAACTCTCCGGCACGAGGCCGGCCTCGCGGCGCGCCGCGGCCGGGGCCAGCACGTCGGCCGCGATCACCGTCACGGCCGGCAGGGCGTTGAGTGCGGCGTTCCGGCGGCACAACTCCGTCAGATCGGGATCGCGCTCGACCAGGGTGATGCGGCAGCCCGTCCGCTGCGCGTAGGCGAGGCCCACGGTTCCGGCGCCCGCGCCGACATCGCAGAGATGCAGGCCGGTCTCCGGCTCGAACAGACGGGCCAGCAGCACGGCGTCCGTTCCGGCCCGGTGCGCGCCACGGGCGCGCTGAAACAAGAGGAGGCGACCGCCGAACAGCGCGTCCGGCCCGTCCGCCGGCAGGGCCGCGCTCACGGCTCGGCCCCGGCCCGGCGCATTCGTCGCGGTCGGGTTCCGGCCTCCTGGGTCCATATCACCGGCATCGGGGCGTGTTGCGGTGCCGCGAGCCGCGTGCGAAGGGGTGTCCGGCCCGGGTCTGCCCCGGCGCGCGTCGCGGTCGAACGGTGTGGAGGCATCGGACCTTGGGTGTCGTTGTTCCCATGGACAAAGGCCGCTCCGAAGCGGAGGCGAGCCTGAGCGATCTGGTCGCGCTCGTCGCCGACGGGATGGCCCGCGTCAACACCACGATCCTGTCACGGACGGGATCCGAGGTCGCCATGATACCCGAGGTGGCGAGCCACCTGATCTCGTCGGGCGGCAAGCGGCTGCGGCCGATCCTCACCCTCGCCTGCGCCGATCTCTGCGGCTACGCGGGCGGGGAGGGGGCGGTGAAGCTCGCGGCCAGCGTCGAGTTCATGCACACGGCCACACTCCTGCACGACGACGTGGTCGACGAGAGCGATATGCGCCGCGGCCGGGTCGCCGCCCGGATCAAGTGGGGCAACGAGGCGAGCGTGCTCGTCGGCGACTTCCTGCTCGGCCAAGCCTTCCGCATGATGGTCGAGGTCGGCTCGCTGCGCGCTCTCGACATCCTGTCCGCGGCCGCGACCGTGATCGCCGAGGGCGAGGTGATGCAGCTCACCGCCGCCAAGAACACCGAGACCACCGAGGACGAGTACCTCGCGGTCATCCGCGGCAAGACGGCGGAGCTCTTCGCCGCCGCCTGCGAGGTTGGTCCGGTCATCGCCGAGCGCCCGCGGCCCGAGCAGGCCGCCTGCCGCTCCTACGGCATGAACCTCGGCATCGCCTTCCAGCTCATCGACGACGCCCTCGATTACGGCGGCACCAGCGCGGCGCTCGGAAAGAACGTCGGCGACGATTTCCGCGAGGGCAAGATCACCCTGCCGATCGTCCTGGCCTTCCGGCGCGGCTCAGAGGACGAGCGCACCTTCTGGCGCCGCACCCTGCAGGAGGGCGATCTGCAGGAGGGCGATCTCGAGACGGCCCGCACCATCCTGCGCCGTCACCGCGCGCTGGACGACACGGTGGAGCGCGCCCGCCACTACGGCGCGATGGCGCGCGACGCCCTCGCGCTGTTCCCGAACGGCGCCATGAAGGCTGCGCTGCTCCAGGCCGTGGATTTCTGCATCTCCCGCGCGCACTGAGGCGCGAACACACGTTCCAGGACGGGAAACGGACGGCTCGTCCGTCCCGCTCCGGCACCGGTCGCGTCCGTTCCGGTACGGGGCATCCCGGTCCCGCTCTTGCTCAGGGTGTTCGACTCGACCTCGAACGCTGCCTGCAAGCGCCCTCCGCCACCGGCGGTCGGTTCGGGGCGGCCCGCAAGGCTCCCGCGATGACAGATCGTCCGGACTACAGGCCGTTCGGAGCGTTCCGCTTCTTCCTGGCCTTCCTCGTCCTGTTCAAGCATTTCTGCGCCGACGTCGCGCCCGATGCGGTGGCGGCCCTGACGAAACCCTACCTGTTCGGCTACGTCGCCGTGCTGGCCTTCTTCATCCTCTCGGGCTTCGTGATCACCGAGGCGGTGACCCGGTTCTACCGCGCCCGCCCGGTCCGCTTCATCGAGAACCGCCTGCTGCGGATCGTGCCGCACTACGTCCTGGCGCTCGTCCTGATGATCGTGGTCTGCCTCGTGTTCTACGGGACCGGTTCGATCCGCATCGCCCGCACTGCCGAGTTCACCGGCGATCAGGCCTTCACGCTCAAGAATATCCTCGCGAACATGCTCGGCTTCGTGCCGCTCTCGAACAAGGCGATGGAGTTCGAGTTCATCGGCATCGGCTGGGCCGTGCGGGTCGAGATGATGTTCTACCTGTTCATCGCGCTGGCCCTCGGCCTGGAGCGCGTCGGCGGCATCGCGCGGCGCGGGCACCGGATGCTCGGCCGCATCCTGTGCGGGCTGGCGCTGCTGCTGCTGCTGCCGTGGCTGCTGTCGATGACCGGCCACCTGCCCGCGATGGTCTCGCTCGCGCCCTACTTCGTCTTCGGCTCGGCGCTCTATTTCGTGCTCACCCGGCGCACCCCCGTGAGCTACCTCACAGGCCTCGTCGCCTTCGCGGGCCTCACCGCGCAGTTCGTGACCTACTCGGTCCATGACCGGGCGCCCGGCACCGAGCAGGGCGCGCTCGTCGAGTACGTCATGCTGCTCGCGCTGATCGCCGCGATCGCCGGCTTGGCGCAGCTGCGCATCCGGGGACGGGCGCGCGCGCTGGATGAGGCGCTCGGGCGTGTCACCTACCCGCTCTACGTCTTCCACCCGGTGGTCGAGGTCTTCATCCTGTCCTTCTCGACGGGGTATTCCTACGAGAGCTTCGTCTTCGGCCTGATCGCCAGCGTCGCGCTCTCCTGCCTGCTCCAGGCGCTGATCGACCCCTATGTCGACCGGATCCGGGATGCGGTGCGGGGGAACGCCCTCACCGACCGCGCGCGGACGGCGCCCGCCGCGGCCGCGGCCTCCCGCGCCTGACCCCGACGCAGAGCGCGCGCCGGGTCAGCGCAGGAGGGTCGCCGCCACCCACCAGCCCGGCTCGTCGAGGCGGATCCGGCGCGCGGCGCGCGATGCGGCGTGCCGGTCCGCGAACAGGGCGAACACCGTGGCGCCCGAGCCCGACATCCGCGCGAGCCGGCATCCGGGCTGGGCGCGGAGCGCGGCGAGGGCCTCGCCCACCACCGGCGCGACGGTGAGCGCGGGCGCCTCGAGATCGTTGCGCGCCGGGGCGATCGTCCGGATCAGCACGTCCGCCCCGAGCCCGTCCCGGATCTCCGGATGCGCCTCGCCGGGCAGCGTCTCGCCGACCCGGAGGCCGAGCGCCCGGAACACCGGTGCGGTCGGCACCGGCACACCGGGATTGATCAGAACGGCGGGCAGCGGCGCGAGACTCAAAGCCGGGCCGACGGCCTCGCCCGCGCCCCGCATCATCCGCGCCCGCGGCGCGAGGCAGACCGGCACATCGGCCCCCGTCGCCCGCGCGGCCGACACCAACGCGGGATGGTCGAGGGCGATGTCGTTGAGGCGCGCCAGCAGCCGCAGGGCGGCGGCAGCGTCGGACGAGCCGCCGCCGATCCCGGCCGCCACCGGGAGCCGCTTGACGAGGCGGAACGCCCCGAGGCGCAATCCGGGCCGGCCGGCGGCGAGATGCCGGGCCGCCCGTAGCACGAGATTGTCGTCGGTCGGGCCGGCCGGCCCCGCCGTCGGGCCGCTCACCGCGAGGTCGAGGCGCGGGCCGGGGATCAGCGTCAGGGTGTCGGCGGCGCCCGCGAAGGCGACGAGGCTCTCCAGCACGTGGTAGCCGTCCTCGGGGCGGCGCCCGAGCACGTGCAGGGTCAGGTTGATCTTGGCGGGCGCGCGGGTGGTGAGGGGCGGCACGGGCGCTCCGGCGGCAGGGATGGCGGGGACCGCCAGCCCTTAAGAGCCCGCCGACGCGGGGGCAAGCCGGGAGGGGTCTCCGGCGACCGGCCTTTCGGCCCTTCGGCGACCGGCCCTCAGCACCGATCGCCCGGGCGCGTCAGCCGCCGGTCTTCTTGTCGGCCGATCCGGGCGCGTCGCCGGGCTGCGGAGCGCCCTTCGGCAATTCCGGGTTTTCCGGGTTGTGCGGGGCGGCCACCGGAGCCGGCGGGTTCTCGGCCGTCGCCGTCGGCTTCTCGATCTCCGGAAGCCCGGTCTTGAGCTTCTCGTTGATCTGCTCGAGGTCGTCCGGCTCGGGGTTGAGGTCCTTGGCGTGCTGCCACTGGAACTTGGCCTCGAGACGGCGGCCCGAGCGCCAATAGGCATCGCCGAGGTGGTCGTTGATGGTCGGGTCGCCGGGCTTCAGCTCGACGGCCTTCTCCAGCTCCCGCATCGCCTCGTCCCAGCGGCCGAGGCGGTAATAGGCCCAGCCCAGGCTGTCGATGATCATGCCGTCGCGCGGGCTCGCATCGGCAGCCTGCTTCAGCAGCGTGAAGGCCTCGTCGATGTTGATCTTCTGGTCGACCCAGGAATACCCGAGGTAGTTCAGCACCTGCGCGCGCGCTGCCGGCTGCGAGGCCGGGACCAGCTCGAGCGCCTTCTTCAGGTCGGCCTCGGCTTTGGGCCATTGCTTGGCCCGCTCGTAGGCGGTGCCGCGGAAATAGTAGGTGGTCCAGTAGTTCTGCTGCGGCCGGTCGCCGATCAGCGCGATGGCCCGGGTGTAGGTTTCGGCGGCCTCGGCGTACTTCTTACGCGAGCGCTGCACGTTGCCGAGCGCCGTGATCACGTCGATGTCGTCGGGATGGGCCTTCATGGCCGCGTCGAGATGCGCCAGCGCCTCGTCGCCCTTGCCGACTTGCTCCAGGTTGAGCCCGATCTGGATGTCGGCGTTGAGCTTCAGCGGCGAGGTCGCGGGGATCTGCGCGTAGGCCTCGTTCGCGCGCTCGGGCTGCTTCATCCGGTCGAGGATGTCGGCGAGCGTCAGCCGGGCCAGCGCGTGGTCGGGCGAGAGGTAGAGCGCGAGCCGCAGGTAGATGATCGCGGGCAGCTCGTCGCCCTGGGTCGAGCCGGCGGAGCCCAGCCCGTAGAGCACCTCGGCGGCGCCCTCCTGGGCGGTGTTGATCAGCCGCCCGAGCGGCTTGCCGCTCTTCAGCTTGTCGAGGGCGTCGCGCACGATCGGGTGGCGGGGGGCGACGTTGTCGAGCTCGGTATAGGCCTGGATCGCGAGGTCGGTGCGCCCGGCGGCGGCCTCGAAGCGCGCATAGGCATCGACCACCCGCAGCGTGTTGCGGTCCGCGTCGTAGGCGGCCTTGAGGCGGCGCTCGGCCTCCGCCTGATCGCCCACCACGGACGCGATGAGGCCCGCGTGATAGTCCCGGAAGGTGTTGTAGTAGCGCTCGCCGCGCAGCTTGCTCACCGTCTCCAGCGCCCGCTTGCCGTCGCCGGCCCCCGCGAAGGACCACGCCGTCAGCAGCGTCGCGGTGAGGTCGGCGGCGGCGCCGCGCCCGCTGCGCCCGAAGTTCTGGCGCGCGCCGGCCCATTGGCCCGCCTTGATCTGGCGCACCCCGAGCGCGAGGTTGGCGAGCCCGTTCGCCCCGTCGCGGTTGGTCAGGCGCTCGGCGGCCCGGAAGGCGTCCGGCAGGGCGCCGTCGGCCAGCATCGAGATGAAGGCGCGCTCCAGCAATTCGGCGTTGCGCGGATCGGCCTTCATCGCCTCGCGATAGAAGGTCGCCGCGGCGCCCGTGTCGCGCGCGGCACCCGCGATGTAGGCGGCCAGGAAGTTGCCCTCGAGGGAGTCGGCCGGCTCGTAATCGGCGATCGGCGAGGCGTCGCGGGGCTGCGCCGCGTGCGCGGGTCCGAATCCGGCCGCGAGGGCGAGTGCGAACACCGAGACGGTGCGGCGGGCGCGTCTGTCGAACATGAACACGGTTCGCGGCTCCTGGCGCGCCGCTGGCCCGGTCCCCCGGGGGCGGTCGCAAGATCGGGCGGGACAGTGGACCCTTCCCGCCATGCCCGCAAGGCGAAAGGATGGCACCCCGGACGGCTCCGGGGCGCCCTGCGGGCTCGCCGATTCCGGTCCGATCACATGTTCGGGTAGTTCGGCCCTCCGGGTCCTTCGGGGGTGACCCAGTTGATGTTCTGGTTCGGATCCTTGATGTCGCACGTCTTGCAGTGGACGCAGTTCTGCGCGTTGATCTGGTAGCGCACGCCGCCCTGGGCCGCCGCGTCCTCCACCCATTCGTAGACGCCCGCCGGGCAGTAGCGTGCCGAGGGGCCGCCGTAGACGTCGTGCTCGGAATTCTTCTGCAGGCCCATGTCGCGGACCTGGAGATGGGCCGGCTGATCCTCCTCGTGATTGGTGTTCGACAGGTAGACGGAGGAGAGACGGTCGAAGGTCAGCTTGCCGTCGGGCTTCGGGTAGACGATCGGCGTCACCTCGGAGATCGGCTTGAGGCAGGCATGGTCGGGCTTGCCGTGGGCGAGCGTGCCGAAGGGCGAGGCATCGAGGATCGTGTTGGCCCACATGTCGAGGCCGCCGAGCCCCACCCCGACCAGCGTGCCGTAGCGCGACCACAGCGGCTTGACGTTGCGCACCCGCTTCAGGTCCTCGCCGATCGGGCTGTCGCGCCAGCCCGCCTCGTAGGCGGTCAGCTCGTCGCCGGCGCGGCCGGCCCTCAGCGCGTCGGCGAGGGCGTCCGCCGCCTGGATGCCGGACAGCACCGCGTTGTGCGAGCCCTTGATGCGCGGCACGTTCACGAAGCCGGCGGAATCGCCCACCAGGCAGCCGCCCGGGAAGACGAGCTTCGGGACGGATTGCCAGCCGCCCTCCATGATGGCGCGGGCGCCGTAGCCGATGCGCTTGGCGCCCTCGAAGGTCTCGGCGATCATCGGATGGGTCTTGAAGCGCTGGAACTCCTCGAACGGCGACAGGGTCGGGTTCTCGTAGTTCAGGTGCGTGACGAAGCCGACCGAGAGCAGGTGGTCGTCGAAATGGTAGAGCCAGGAGCCGCCGCCGGCCTTGTTGGGCAGCGGCCAGCCCATGGTGTGCTGGACGAGGCCGGGCTCGAACTTGCCCGGCGCCAGCTGCCAGAGTTCCTTGACGCCGAGTCCGTATTTCTGGTGGTCGCTGTGGGCGTTGAGCTTGAAGCGGTCGATCACCGTCTTGGTGAGCGAGCCGCGCGCGCCCTCGCCGAACACCGTGTACTTGCCGCGCAGCTCCATACCGCGGGTGAAGTCGTCGCGCGCCTCGCCGGATTTGCCGATCCCGAGATCGCCCGTGGCGACCCCCACGACCCGCCCGGCATCGTCGTAGAGCACCTCCGCCGCCGGAAAGCCGGGATAGATCTCGACGCCCAGCGCCTCGGCCTTGACGCCGAGATACTTCGTCACGTTCGAGAGCGAGCCGACGAAATTGCCGTGGTTGGACATCAGCTTGGGAAAGAACACGTTCGGCAGGGTGAGGCCGCTGTTCTTGGTGAGGAACATGAACTCGTCCCGCTCCACCGCGGTCTTGAGCGGGCGCTCCGGGTCGTCGCGCCAGTCGGGCACGAGCAGGTCGAGGCCGGACGGGTCGATCACCGCGCCCGAGAGGATATGGGCGCCGACTTCGGAGCCCTTCTCGACCACAACGACGCTGACCTCCTCGCCGGTCTCGGCGGCACGCTGCTTGAGGCGGATCGCGGCGGCGAGCCCCGCCGGCCCCGCGCCGACGATCACCACGTCGAAATCCATGCCCTCGCGTTCGGGAAGCGCCATCCTGGTCTCCTGCCTGTGCCCCGGGCCCGAGGCGCGGATATACCCGCCTCGCCCGTCTCGAACCTGTCGTGCTCGCTCTGAACCGATTCCAAGCTAGGTTGGCAAGCGCTGCTTGGCAGGGGAGGCGCGCTAACGCGCCGCTGCGGCCGATGCCGGGCCCGACGTTGTCCACAGGCGCGAGGCGCCCCACATTCCCGACGATGACCGCAGACGCCGACGCGCAGCGCGACCTGATCGCCTATCTGGATTTCCACGCCGAGGCCGGCGTCGACGCGGCCCTCGACGAGCGCCCGCATGACCGCTTCGGCGAGGCGGACGCGCCCGAACCGCGCCGCACCGCGCCGGCCGCCCGCGCGCCGCAGGCGCGAGAGGTGCCGCAGGCCCGGGAAGCCCCGCCCCGGGCAGCTGTGCCGGCACGCGAAGCGACCGCGGCACGATCGGCCCCCGCGCGGACCTTCGGCCAATCCGCCTCGGCCAAGCCCGACGAGGCCGCGACGGATGCGCGGGCCCGGGCGCGCACGGCCGACAGCCTGGAGCAACTCGAGGCGCTCCTCGCCGAGTTCGACAGCTGCCCCTTGCGCTTCACCGCCAAGAACCTCGTCTTCGCCGACGGCAACCCGGCCGCCAAGGTGATGTTCGTCGGCGAGGCGCCGGGCGCCGACGAGGACCGGATCGGCAAGCCCTTCATGGGCCGTTCGGGCCAGCTTCTCGACCGCATGATGGCGGCGATCGGCCTCGACCGGACCACGTCCTACGTCGCCAACATCGTGCCCTGGCGGCCGCCCGGAAACCGAAACCCCACGCCCCAGGAGGTCGCGGTCTGCAAGCCCTTCATCGAGCGGCAGATCGAGCTGGTCGATCCGGACCTGATCGTCTGCCTCGGCAGTCCCGCGACCCAGACCCTGACGGGCACCAAGGACGGGATCCTCAAGGCGCGCGGACGCTTCTACCCGTACCGTCTCGCCGACCGCGAGGTGCGGGCGCTGGCGACCCTTCACCCGGCCTACCTGCTGCGTCAGCCGGTGCAGAAGCGGCTGGCGTGGCGGGATTTCCGGCTGGTGCGCGCGGCGCTCGACGGAAAAGCTTGACCGTCCGCGCGGAACCCGCGCTTTTGCCCGGCCATTACTAACCGTTCGCCGACGGTCGGCGACGCGGCAGATGCGGCGGGCACATGCGCTGGGACGATTTCCGGAGTTCCGACAACGTCGAGGATCGGCGCGGCGAGGGCGGTGGCGGGGGCGGCTTCGGCTTTCCCGGCGGCGGAGCCGGCGGTCTCGGCATCGGCACGATCGTGGTCCTGCTGATCATCGGCTGGGTGACGGGCATCAACCCGGCGATCCTGATCGGCGGCGCCGAGCAGATGACCCGCGGCGGCGGCCAGAGCCAGACCGAGCGCGTCGATCCCCAGACGCAGCAGCGCCGTCGCCAGCAACCGACCGACGAATCCGGACGCTTCGCCACGAAGATTCTCGGCAACACCGAGGACGTCTGGAGCACGGTACTGCCGAACCAGACCGGCAAGTCCTACACGCCGACCACGATGGTGCTCTACACCGGCGGAACCCGCAGCGGCTGCGGCTCGGCCCAGGCCGCGATGGGGCCGTTCTACTGCCCGCTCGACAAGAAGGTCTATCTCGACACGGACTTCTTCAAGGAGATGCAGCAGAAGTTCGGCGTGAAGGGCGACTTCGCCTACGCCTACGTCATCGCCCACGAGGTCGGCCATCACGTGCAGGACGTGCTCGGCATCCTCGGCAAGGTCCAGGCACGGCAGCAGCAGGCGTCGAACAAGCGCGAGTCGAACGCCCTCTCGGTGCGGATCGAGCTGATGGCCGACTGCCTCGCGGGGGTCTGGGCCAAGAACTCGAACGACAAGTACAATTCCCTGGAGCCGGGCGACATCGAAGAAGCCCTGAACGCGGCGAGCGCGATCGGCGACGACAAGCTCCAGAAACAGTCCCAGGGCTACGCGGTGCCGGATTCCTTCACCCACGGCTCCTCGGAGCAGCGCATGCGCTGGTTCTCCACCGGCTACAAGAGCGGCCAGACCAAGTCCTGCGACACCTTCCGGACAGCCGACAACTGAGTCGCCTGAGAAGCCCGATCCAAGCTTGGTCGGGGGCATGACGACAGAACCTATCCGAGCATCGGATAGGGATGCACCCGGATCGCATCGCCGACCCCGACGGCCGTGCAGGCCTCGGGGAGGTCGGCGAGCGCATCGCTGGCGGCGAGGCCGCTCAGCGCGCCGCTGCCGGCCGGAGCCGCCTCCATCGACCCGTCCGAGCCCGCGCGCAGCGTCACCCTGAGGAACTCGCGCCGGCCCGCCTTCTTGGCGTGCGCGAAGGCCGATCGCACGGTGAACCCGTGGAGCGCAGGCCCTTCCGTACCGCAGAGATGGGCCAGCAGCGGGATGACCACGAACGCGAAGGTGACGTAGGCCGCGACCGGATTGCCCGGCAGGCCGACGAAGGGCGTGCCCGCGATCGAGCCGACCGCCACGGGCTTTCCCGGCTTGATCGCCAGCCGCCAGAGGCCGATCGCGCCGATCTCCGCCACCGCCGCCTTCACGTGGTTGGCTTCGCCGACCGAGACGCCGCCCGAGGTCAGGACGAGATCGTGGCATCCGGCGGCGTCGGCGAGGCGTGTGCCGAGCGCCCGCGCATCGTCGCGCAGGATGCCGAGATCGACCGGCTCGCAGCCGCTCCGACGGATCAGTGCGGCGAGCATCGTCCGATTGGCGTCGTAGATCGCGGCCGCGCCGAGCGGCGTTCCGGGCTCCGTCAGCTCGTCGCCGGTGGAGAACAGCGCCACACGCGGGCGCCGCCGCACGATCAGGCTGTCGAGGCCGAGGGCGGCCGCGAGCGCGAGGTCTCGGGGCGACAGCCGGCGCCCGCCCGGCAATGCGAGGGCGCCGCGGGCGACGTCCTCGCCCGCGCGGCGGCGGTTGGCCCCGGGCCGCAGATCCGCCGGGACGATCGCCACGCCCTCCTCGAGGCGGACATCCTCCTGCATCGCGACGGTGTCGGCGCCTTCCGGGATTGGGGCACCGGTGAAGATCCGCACTGCGGCGCCGAGCGCGGGATCGTGCGAGGCGGCTCCGGCGAGCACGCGACCGCGCACCGGCAGCCGGGTCGGGCCGCCGGGTGCGAGGTCGGCGGCGCGCAGGGCGTATCCGTCGACCGCGGCGTTGTCGAAGGGCGGCAGGGCGCGCGTGGCGACGAGGTCCGAGGCGAGCACGCGGCCGTCCGCCTCCGCCAGCGCGACGGTCTCGCTGCCGACGACCGGGCCGGCGGTCCCGGCGATGCGCGCGGTCGCGTCGTCGAGCCGGAGCAGCTGACCGACGGCCGCGACGCAATCGTCGCCCGCGCCCGTCATGCCCTCTGCCTGCAGCCGGTCGGGTTCGGCACGGATATCCCCGGTTTCCTGACCGGCGGACTTGCGGCATCGGACCGGCGGGATCAAGTCCCGGCCCGGCGCCGCGTCCGGCGTCGGCGGTTCACCAGAGGATGTCCCATGAAGATCGTGCCGGTCGACGCGAAACTCTCCGTGGCGCCCCAGCCGAGCGCCGCCGAGATCACGGCTCTGGCCGGCCAGGGCTTCGGCCTGCTGATCAACAACCGGCCGGACGGTGAGGAGCCGGGTCAGATCGGCTCGGAGGGCGAGCGCCGGGCGGCGGAGGCGGCGGGCCTCGCCTACGTGGATCTGCCCGTGACGGGCGCCACCATCACCCGGGAGGCGATCGAGCGCTTCCATCGCACCGTCGAGGAGGCGGACGGACCCGTGCTCGCCCATTGCCGGGGCGGCACCCGCTCGCTCACCCTATGGGTCCTGGGCGAGGTGCTGGCCGGACGGATGCGGCGCGCGGACATCCTGGAATTCGGTGCGGCGCGCGGGTTCGATCTCACCGGCGCCGTGAGCTGGCTCGACGCCAACCCGGACGCGGCAGGCGGCTGAGCGCCGTCAATCCGTCCGCTCGGTCTCACCGGCCAGCGCCCGGGCCTGCGCGTCGAGGGCGCCGAACAATTGCTCAAGCTGGGCGCCCTCCAGCTTGTGGAAGCCGAGCGAGCGGCTGAGCATCAGCCCGAGGATCGAGAAGATCAGGGCCGCGCCGGTGCCCGGATTGCTCTCCAGAGCCTGCATCTCCGCCAGCCGCTCGGCCAGGAAAGCCCGGAAACCCGCGATCGCGTCCGGGTTCTCCGCCGAGGCGAGGAGCAGCGCGTCCGGGAAGCCGCACTCGTCGGCATAGAGCTGGCGGGCCTGCGCGATCGTCGCGCGCGGCAGCGCCGACGGGCCGGCCGGCTGCTCGGCGAGCCGCTCGGCGATGCCGGCGCGCATCCGCATCACCTTGCGGGCGGCCAGCGCACCCACCAGCGCGTCCTTCGAGCCGTAATGGTGCAGCACGCCGCCCTTGCTCAGGCCGGCCTCCGCCGCGACCGCCTCGATCGTCAGCGTGCGGTCCCCGGAGCGGCGCAGGAGCGCCTCGGCCGCGTCGAGGATCACGTCCGCCCGATCTGCTCGCCGGCTGTGAGCCATCGTCTTCCCTGCGATTAGAAACCGTCTGGACGGTCGGTAGGATAGTGGATAAGGCTGCGCGGCGATAGGCCGAATCGCCGCGACGGGGATTGAGGTTGCCGTGTCCGCACCGTTCCTGAGACTTTGCGCGTTTGTCGCGCTGATGGCCACTGTGCCCGGCCGAGCCGGCGCCGACGAGGTGCCCCTTCTCGCCCGGACCCTGGTCCGCACCCAGGTCGCCGCCGAGACCGCGGTATCCGCCGAAGCGGTGTTCACCGGCGATATCCAGGCGCAGGCGCAGACCGCCGTCTCGTTCCGCACCAACGGCAAGGTGCAGGAACGCCTGGTCGAGGTCGGCGACCACGTCACGGCCGGGCAGGTTCTCGCCCGTCTCGATCCCTACGAGCAGCGCGCAAACCTCGTCAACGCGGAGGCAGCGCTCACCTCTGCGGAGGCGCTGGCGACGCAGGCCAAGCTCACCTTCGAGCGGCAGAAGAGTCTCCTCACCAGCGGCTTCACCACGCGCCCGAGCTACGACAACGCCGAGCAGCAGCTGCGCACCACGCAGGCCGCGGTGGAATCCGCCAAGGCGGCGCTCGGCACCGCGCGCGAGCAATTCTCCTACACGGAGCTCAAGGCCGGCGTCGAAGGGATCGTCCTCAGCCGCTCGCTCGAGACCGGGCAGGTGGTGCAGGCCGGCCAATCCCTGCTCACGGTGGCGCAGGACGGCCCGCGCGACGCGGTCTTCAACGTCTACGAGGCGCTTCTCGCCGCGCCCCCCCACGGCAGGACGATCGAGGTGGTGCTGCAGGCCGATCCCACCGTCCAGGCCGTCGGCAGCGTGCGCGAGATCGCGCCGAGCGTCGATCCGGCCTCGGGTACGGTGCGGGTCAAGGTCGGGCTCGCGACGACGCCCGCCGCGATGTCGCTCGGCGCGGTGGTCATCGGCCGCGGCCGCTTCGCCCCGCGCAAGGCCGTGGTCCTGCCCTGGTCGGCCCTCTACCGCTGGCAGAACCGCCCGGCCGTGTGGGTGCGCGATCCCGGCACCGGCACCGTGGCGCCGCGCCCCGTCGCGATCGACCGCTACGGCCCAGATTCGATCGCCCTGAGTTCCGGCGTGTGGCCGGGCGAGGAGGTCGTGATCGCCGGGATCCAGTTCCTGCGGCCCGGCCAGACGGTGACGGTCGCGGAGCTCCTGCGATGAGACCTCTCCTCCTGGCGATCGTCCTCTCGACGGCCACAGCCCTCGGGGCCTGCAAGCAAGAGGAGAAGACCGAGGCGCCTCCGGTGCGCCCGGTGCTCTACACGCTGGCGAAATCCATCGATACGGTCCGTTTCGGACCCTTCGCCGGAACGGTCGAGCCGCGCTACCAGTCGCAGCTCGGCTTCCAGATCGCCGGCCGGGTGGTGGCGCGCGACGTCACCGTCGGCGACTCGGTGAAGAAGGGCCAGCGCCTCGCCGCCCTCGACCCGATCGTCACCCGCTACGCCCTGACCCGGGCCGAGGCGGACGTCGCCGATGCACGCGCCCAGGCCGAGAACGCCGCCGCCACCGAGGCACGCACCCGACGCCTGATGGACGGCGGCAACGTCACCCAGGCCCAGCTCGATTCCGCGACCGCCAACCGCGACACCGCCCAGGCCCGCCTCGCCCAGGCCCAGGCCAGCCTGCAGAAGGCCCGCGACCAGATCGGCTACACCGAGCTGAAGGCCGATTTCGACGGGGTCGTCACCGAGCGCCGGGCGGAGGTCGGCCAGGACCTCACCGCCGGCCAGACCGTCGTCACGGTGGCGCGGCCGGAGGTGCGCGAGGCGGTGGTCGACATCCCGGAGGATCTCGTCGGCGGCATGCCGATGGACGATCGCTTCACGGTCGCCCTGCAGAGCGCGCCGAACGTGACCGCGGCCGGAACGGTGCGCGAGGTCGCCCCCTTCGCCGATGCCAGCACCCGCACCCGCCGGGTCCGCATGACGCTCAAGGATCCGCCCATCGCCTTCCGGCTCGGTGCCACGATCACGGTCGCCCTCACGCGCAAGATCGCCCCGCACGTGGTCCTGCCCGAGAGCGCGATCCTCACCGAGGATGGCAAGGACTCGGTCTGGGTCATCGATGCCGCCGGCACCACGGTCGTGCGACGGGCGGTGACGCTCGGCGAGCGCCGCGCCGAGCGCGCGGTCCTCACCGCCGGCGTGCAGGCCGGCGAGCGTGTCGTCGTCGCGGGCGTCCATTCCCTGCGCGAGGGCCAGACCGTGCGACTCTCCGACGAGGCCTTCTGAGATGCACGCCCCCCGCGACGTCCCCGGCGCCGACGAGACCCGCAGCGACGGCTTCAACGCCTCCGAATGGGCGCTCTCGCACCGCTCCTTCGTGTGGTTCCTGATGGCGGTGTGCCTGCTCGCGGGCCTGCTCGCCTATCGGGGGCTCGGCCGCGAGGAGGATCCGCCCTTCGCGATCAAGACCATGGTCGTCCAGGCGAGCTGGCCGGGCGCGACCATCCGCGACACGCTGGAGCAGGTCACCGACCGGATCGAGAAGGAGGTGCAGCAGATCAACGCGCTCGACTACGTGCGCAGCTACACCACCCCCGGGCAGGCGACGGTGTTCGTCCAGTTCCGCGACACCACGAAGAAGAACGAGATCCAGCCGGCCTTCTACCAGGTGCGCAAGCGGCTGGGCGACATCCAGGGCAATTTCCCGGCCGGGGTGCAGGGCCCGTTCTTCAACGACGAGTTCGGCGACGTCTACGGCAACGTCTACGCCTTCACGGCGGACGGCCTGACCCATCGGCAGCTGCGCGATTACGTCGAGGGCGTGCGCACCGAGATCCTCAAGGTGCCCAACATCGGCAAGACCCTGCTGCTCGGCACCCAGAAGGAGACGATCTACCTCGACTTCGCGACCCGCAAGCTCGCCGGCTACGGCATCGACTTCCAATCCCTGATCAAGACGCTGCAGACCCAGAACGCGGTCTCCGCCTCGGGCGTGGTCCAGGCCGGGCCGGAGCGCGTCTCCGTGCGGGTGAGCGGGCAATTCGCCTCCGAGGCCTCGCTCCTCGACATCAACCTGCGCGTCAACGACCGCTTCTTCCGCCTCTCGGACGTGGCCGAGATCAGCCGCGGTTACGAGGATCCGCCCTCGGCGATGTTCCGTGTCGACGGCAAACCGGCGATCGGCCTCGCCATCGCGATGCGGCCGTCGGCCAACCTCCTGCATTTCGGGGAGGACCTGAAGGCGCGCATGCGGCTGATCGAGGCCAAGCTCCCGATCGGCGTCGGCGTCCACCTCGTCTCGGACCAGCCGAAGATCGTCGAGGAGGCGGTCGGCGGCTTCACCCAGGCACTGGTCGAGGCCGTGGTGATCGTGCTCGCCGTGAGCTTCATCAGCCTCGGCATGCGGGCGGGCTTCGTCGTCAGCCTGTCGATCCCGCTCGTCCTCGCCATCGTGTTCGTCGTGATGCAGGTGATGGACGTGACGCTGCAGCGCATCTCGCTCGGCGCGCTCATCATCGCGCTCGGCCTTCTCGTCGACGACGCGATGATCACCGTCGAGATGATGGTCGCGCGGCTCGAGCTCGGCGACAGCCTGAAGAAGGCTGCGACCTTTGCCTACACCTCGACCGCCTTCCCGATGCTGACCGGGACGCTCGTCACCGTGGCGGGCTTCCTGCCGATCGGGTTCAACGGGTCGTCGGCGGGTGAGTACACCTACTCGCTCTTCGTGGTGATCGCCGCCGCCCTGCTGATCTCGTGGATCGTCGCCGTGCTGTTCGCCCCGCTCATCGGGGTGACGCTGCTGCCGCGATCCATGAAGAAGCACAGCCACGAGCCCGGCCGGATGGGGCGTGCCTTCCTGGCGCTGCTGCAGGTCGCGATGCGCTTCCGCTGGGTCACGGTGACGATCTGCGTCGCCCTGATGGCGCTCGCGGTCGTCGGCATGGGCCGCGTGCAGCAGCAATTCTTCCCGGCCTCGGACCGCACCGAGATCCTGGTCGACCTGACCCTGCCGCAGAACGCGACCATCACCGAGACCCGGGCGCAGATGGACCGGTTCGAGGCCAAGCTCGCGGCCGAGCCCGACATCGAGCGCTGGTCGTCCTATGTCGGGCAGGGCGCGGTGCGCTTCTACCTGCCCCTCGACCAGCAATTGAACAACGCCTTCTTCGGCCAGATCGTGATCGTCACGAAGTCGATCGAGGCGCGCGACCGGCTGTTCCGGAAGCTCGGGGAGATCGGCAAGCGCGAGTTCGTCGGCACCGACGTGTTCGTCAGCCCGCTCTCCCTCGGGCCGCCCGTCGGGCGCCCGATCCAGTACCGCCTGAGCGGGCCCGACCTCCAGATCGTGCGCGAGCAGGCGCTGGGGCTCGCCAACGTCGTGGCCAAGAATCCCCACGTGGCGGTGCCGACCTTCGACTGGAACGAGCCCGGCAAGGTGCTGCGCGTCGAGATCCTGCAGGACAAGGCCCGCCAGCTCGGCGTGACCAGCCAGGACATCGCCGGCATCCTCAACGGCGTCGTCGGCGGCACCGCGATCACCCAGGTGCGCGACTCGATCTATCTCGTCGGCGTCGTCGGCCGGGCGCGCGCCGCCGAGCGCACCTCCCTCGACACACTCCAGAGCCTCCAGGTCGGGCTCGCCAACGGCACGGTCGTGCCGCTGCTGGCCTTCGCACGGATCGACTACGACCTGGAGCAGCCGATCGTCTGGCGCCGCAACCGTGTCGCGGCGATCACCGTCCGGGCGGCGATCACCGACACGACGCAGCCCCCGACCATCGTGGCCGCGCTCAAGTCCGACATCGACGCCTTCGCCAAGGCGCTGCCCGAGGGCTACACGCTGGAGACCGGCGGCGCCGTCGAGGAAGCCGCCAAGGGCCAGGGGCCGATCGCCGCCGTGGTGCCGGTGATGCTGCTGACGATGGCGGTGTTCCTGATGATTCAGCTCCAGAGCGTGGGCAAGATGCTGCTCGTCTTCTCGGTGGCGCCCCTCGGGCTGATCGGCGTGGTCCCGGCGCTTCTGCTCTTCGACAAGCCGATGGGCTTCGTGGCGATCCTCGGCATCCTGGCGCTGATCGGCATCATCGTGCGCAACGGCGTGATCCTCGTCACCCAGATCGACGAGTGCGAGGCCGAGGGGCTGTCGCCCTGGGACGCGGTGGTCGAGGCGACGCGCCACCGCATGCGCCCGATCCTGCTCACCGCGGCCGCCGCCAGCCTCGGCCTCATCCCGATCGCCCGCGAGGTGTTCTGGGGCCCGATGGCCTACGCGATGATCGGCGGCATCCTGGCGGCGACGATGCTGACGCTGCTGTTCCTCCCGGCTCTCTACGTCGGCTGCTACCGGATCAAGGCGCCGGCGCGCGGACGCTGAAACGGCTTGTCCGGAGCCGCCGACCCTGAGGGACGGGCGCCGAGCTACTGGGCGCCCGCCGCGCAGACGTCCGGGGCGAGCGCCCGCAGCACCGGCCGGTAGGCGGCGAGATGCAGCCCGTCGCGCATGGCGCCCGCCTTGGCAAAGCCCGTCTCGCCGTCGCGCAGCGGGGCGAAGGGGTCGGCGAAGCGGCAGCCGAGGTGTCCGCACAGGGCTTCGAGGCGCCGGGAATAGTCGGCCACGGCCTCCGGATCGAGGCGCCCTTCGAGGATTCGCCCGATCGGCGGGACCGCCGTGACGACGACCCGGTCGCTCACCCGCGACAGGGTGCGGATGATGCGCGTGGCCTCAGCCTCGAACCGGGCCGCGTTCTCCGGCGCGCGGGGCCGGTTCTTCAGCATCAGGTCGTTGGTGCCGATGGTCAGGATCGCCGCGCGCGGCCGCGCCGGGAAGGTCAGCGCCGCCACGAGATCGGCGTAGACCCCGGCGCTCGATCCGCTGACGCCGCCGTTCACAAGCTCCAGGCCGCAGGGCCGTTGCGCCGGGGATCCCAGCTCGGCCTGGCTGTCGCCGGCCAGGAACACGTAGTCGGGCGGTGCCTCGTCGAGATGGACCTGCACGGCGATCAGCCGGCTCTGCGCGTAGAGCCGGGCGTTCAGCGCCGGCTTGTGCAGGTGCCAGCCCAGGGCGAAGCCGAGGCCGGCGAGCAGGCCGCCCGCCGCCGTCGCGATCAGGAGGCGCCTCACCGGGATGCCGCGCCGGCGCGGTCCACCGTGGCGTTCGGGCGGCTGTCGGTCGAGGCGTAGTAGGGCTTGATGTCGAGAAGCGGCGTGCCGTCGAGGCAATCGAGCCCGCGCACCCGCAGGGTATCGCCCTCCCGGCCGAGAAGCTCCACCACCGAGAGCGCGATCGGGTTCGGACGCGCGGGCGAACGCAGCGAGAAGGTCCCGCGCAGGCCGGCGGCATGGCGCGGCTGCTGCTGCAGCAGGCCACGCGGCGCCCGGTCCATCCAGTAGAGCAGGATCAGGTGGCTCGCGCCCTCGACCGAGAGCAGGCCCGGCCCGTAGGCCGGATCGACCTGCACGGTGCAGATCGCGTCGCTCTCCCGCCCGTTCTTCGGGCAGTCCCGCCGCTCCGTCCAGGGCGTGCGCAGCCGGCCGATGAAGTGCAGACCGGCATCGGGATGCTCGGGCAGGGTCAGACCCGTCTCGCCGGGCCGCAGCCCGAAATCCCCGTCCTGGCTCACAGATCGCATTCCGGCGCCCGGCAGGGCTCACCCCTGCGCATGTCCGCCAAGTTCGGCCCGGCCGCAAGCCCGAAGATCCGGATCCGGGTCTCCAAAGCGGCGTGCGGAATCCGTGGGCGGCTTCGGTGCGGGGATACCCCAGACGGTATGCGCCGCTGACCCCTGCCGGGGTATAAGGGATCGGCATGCGGAGGAGACCGGCTTGATCGAGGAATTGCGGCCGATGGAGGCCATCGGAACGGTGTCGGTCGCGGTCGACCGGCTCGTCGCCCTGCACGCGGAGGCGACCCAGGCCCTGCGCACCGCGCTGGCGCGCTACCTCGACGGCGGGCCGCCGCCGGACGCGGCCGAGCGCCTGCAATTCCGCTATCCCGAACTGCGCGTCACCTACCAGCCCTCAGGCCCGATGCCGCGGATCAGCCGCGCCACCGGAAAGCTCCAGGCGCCCGGCACCTACGCCACCACGATCACCCAGCCCGAGCAGTTCCGCGACTACCTCACGACCCAGCTCGATCAGCTCGTCGCCGATTACGGCGTCTCCATCGAGGTGGGCCTGAGCGCGCAGGAGATCCCCTATCCGTACGTGCTCGAGGCCGGGATCGGACCGAGCCGGCGCGCAGCCGACGGGGGCGAACTCGCCGCCTTTTTCCCGGTGCCGCTGCTCTCCGTCGTCGGCGACGAGGTGGCGGACGGATTGTGGGAGCAGCGCGGCGACGCGCCGAGGCCGCTCGCCCTGTTCGACGCGGTCCGCATCGACTACTCGCTGCGCCGCCTCGTGCACTACACCGGCTGCGACTGGAGCCACGTCCAGCCCTGGATCCTGCTGACGAACTATCACCGCTACGTCGACCAATTCATCCGGCACGGGCTCGAGCGGCTCGCGGCCGGCAGCGAAGGGTTCGAGGCTCTGATCCTGCCGGGCGGCATCCGGGTGAGCCGCGAGGAGGCCGCCACCGTCGACCCCGCCGCGCTCGTCGCCGCCTCGCCCTGGCACCGCTTCCAGATGCCGGCCTACCACCTCGTCGCCCGCGGGACGGACGGCACGATGCAGGGCACGACGCTCGTCAACATCGGCGTCGGCCCCTCGAACGCGAAGACGATCACCGACCACCTCGCGGTGCTGCGCCCGCATTGCTGGCTGATGGTCGGCCATTGCGGCGGCCTGCGCCAGTCGCAGCGCATGGGCGATTACGTGCTGGCCCACGGCTATCTGCGCCGCGACCGCATCCTCGACGAGCAGGTGCCGCCGGACGTGCCGGTGCCGGCGCTGGCCGAGGTCCAGCTCGCCCTGCAGGCCGCCGCCGCGCAGGTTACGGGCGAGCGCGCCGATGCCCTGAAGCGGCGCCTGCGCACCGGGACGGTGGTGACCTACGACGACCGCAACTGGGAGCTGCGCTTCAGCCAGGAGCGCCGCCGGATCAACCTCAGCCGCGCCATCGGGGTCGACATGGAGAGCGGAACCGTCGCCGCCCAGGGCTACCGCCTACGCGTTCCCTACGGCACCCTGCTCTGCGTCTCCGACAAGCCGCTGCACGGAGAGATCAAGCTACCGGGCGCTGCCAACGCCTTCTACGAGCGTGCGGTGGGCGAGCACCTGCGGATCGGTCTGGCCGCCCTCGACGCGCTGCGCGCCGACCGGCACGGCCTGCATTCGCGCAAGCTCCGCAGCTTCGACGAGCCGCCGTTCCGCTGACGGATCGCCCGGCCGGGCCGGCTCAGCGCTCCCGGCCCCAGAGCCCGACGCGCTCGGAGCGCGCCTGCTCCTCGGCGGCGAGCAGGTCGGGCGGGGCGTTCTCGCTCGCCCGCGCGCCGCCCGCGGTCAGGATCAGGGCGGCGAGGTCGTCGCCCTCGATCCGGCAGCGCGTCCCGTCGCTGGCCGGGGCGCAGACCACCTCGCGGCGGCGCAGGTAGCGCGCGAGCTGGCGGGCGAGCGCGCCGCCCTCGCCCTCGACGCCGGTGAGCCGGACGACGCGGCCCCGGAACGACAGCGTGCCGGTATCGATCACCTCAGGGACGCCGCGCGCCTCGATGCCTGACGGGGGCTGCCCAGCCGGGACCTGCCCGGGCGGGGCCTGGCCCTGCGGCGGCTGGGCGGGCTGGGCGACCTGCGGGGCGGCCGGTTGCGGCTCGGCGCGGGCGGCGGAGGGGCGGCGGCGCCCCTTGGCGAGCTGGGCCGCGGCGCGCTGCACGAAATCGTGGAACATCGCGGCCGGAAGGTCGCCGCCGCCGACCCGGTTCATGGAGCTGTTGTCGTCGTTGCCGACCCAGATGCCAACGACGAGGTCGGGCGTCACGCCGATGAACCACGCGTCGCGGTAATCCTGGGTCGTGCCGGTCTTGCCGCCGACTGCAAGGCCCGGCACCCGCGCGGCCTTGCCGGTGCCGCTATCGACCACGGCCTGCAGCGAGTCGAGCATCATTGTGCGGCTGTCGCCCGGCAGTCCCGTGGCCGGCGCCGCCTCGGGGTGCAGGTAGAGCGGCTGCGGCGCGGAGCCGCGGATCGCGTGGATGCCGAAGGTCTCCACCGGCGTGCGGTTGGCGAGCACCGAGGCGTAGGCCCGCGTCATCTCGAGGAGCGTCACCTCCGCCGAGCCGAGCACGAGGCTCGGGACGTTGGGCAATTCGGACTGGATCCCGAGCTTGCGCGCGGTGGCGATCACCGCCGGGATGCCGACCTCCTCGCCGAGCTGCGCCGCGATGGTGTTGACCGAGAGCGCGAAGGCGGTCCGCAGCGGCATCGCCCCGCGAAAGCGGTTGTTCGCGTTCTGCGGCTCCCAGTCGCCGATCTGGACCGGGCGATCGACGAGCACCGATTCGGGGTTGAAGCCCTGCTCGTAGGCGGTCTCGTAGACGAAGAGCTTGAAGGCGGAGCCGGCCTGCCGCTTGGCCTGGACCGCGCGGTTGAACTGACTGTCCTCGTAGTCCCGCCCGCCCACCATGGCCAGGATCGCGCCTTGCGGCGACAGGGCGATGAGCGCCGCCTGGCTCGCCTTCTTCTTCGCGCCCTCCGCGTCGAGGCGGCGGGCGATCACGCCCTCGGCGAGGCTCTGGAGATCGAGGTTGAGCGTCGAGCGGACGGTCACATCGCCCGCGGTCTCGACGAGCTTGCGCGCATCCCCCGCCACCATGTCGAGGAAGTAGTTGGTCCCGGGCGGCGTCTCGGGCGGCGTGCGCAACGTCACCGTCTGCTTGCGGGCGGCGTCCGCCTCCGCGGCCTTGATCGCGCCGGTCTCGACCATGGCCTGGAGCACCACGTCGGCCCGCTCCTTGGCGCCGCCGAAATTGCGGGTGGGCGCGAGCTGCGAGGGCGCGCGCACGAGGCCCGCCAGCATGGCGGCCTCGGGCAGGCTCAGCGCCTTGGCGGGCTTGCCGAAGTAGCGCCGCGCTGCGGCGTCGATGCCGTAGGCGCCGGCCCCGAAATAGGCGGTGTTGAGATAGCCGAGCAGGATGTCGTTCTTGCTCATCTCGCTCTCGACCCGGAGCGCCAGGAACGCCTCCTGGATCTTGCGGCGCAGGGTCTTCTCTTGGCTGAGCGAGGTGAGGCGGACATATTGCTGCGTGATCGTCGAGCCGCCCTCGCGGACACCGCCGCCGGTGAGGTTGCGCCAGGTCGCCCGCGCGAGGCCGCGCAGATCGACGCCCCAATGGCTGTAGAAGCGGCGGTCCTCGATCGCCACGATGGCCTGGGCGAGGTGGGGGGGCAGGTCGGTCTGCGTCAGCGGCTGGCCCCGATAGGCGCCGCGGGTGGCGAAGACCCGTCCGTCATCGGCCTCGACCGTCATGGCCCTCTGGCCGGGATCCGTGGTCACGCCCCCGAGCGGCGGCAGGGTCAGGAAGGCGAGGAGGACGTAGCCGAGCAGCGCCAGGGCCGGCAGCCCGACGAGGAGCCCGGCGCCGAGGACGAGGGCGCGGCGGCGCCCGCGGCCGAACGGCGCCGGTGCCTTCGCCGGCACGGCCTGCGGGCGGGTGGGGGCCCGCCCGGCGGGGCGGGGAGCACCCTCCCGCGCCGACCGGACCCGTCCGGCGATCCCGGACAGGTTCGAGGCGCCCCGGTCGGCGAGGCCCCGGCCGCCGCGGAGGGCCGCCCGTGCGGAGCCCGCGGCCAGGATGCCGAGCTGGCGCGCGAGGGTCCGCGCCGCCGAGGCCGCCTCGCGCGCGGCGGCGCGGGTGTCGGGCTCGGGGCCCGCGCCGGGGCCGTCCGGACGCTCAGGATCGGGAGGGTTCATCCTGTCCGCCGCCAGGACCGGGCCGCGGGAGGCGCCCGGTCGGGATCAAGACGCCGTTCTAGACCGAACCCTCCGAACAAAGCTACGCCGTGGTGCCGCCCGGTCAGAGCCCGCCGGAGAGCGGCATCGGCCGGCCCGCGGCCTCGTGCCGTCCGCGCAGCTGGAAGGCGAGGATCACCAGCATGACGCCGAAGGCGACGGCGTAGCCTCCGAGCCACCACGTCAGCACCAGTGCCGACATGCCCGGATTGATCAGCAGCGCGAGGCCGAACAGGACAGAGACGATGCCGGCGAGCACGAGCCACCAGCGGCCGTAATGTCGGTGCAGGCGGAAGGCCGCCGCGATCATCAGGCCGCCGGTGACGAGCGCCCAGGTCGCCGTCAGCAGCACGAAGGCCCAGACGGCCGCGCCGGGCACCAGGAAGGCGGCCACGCCGACGACGACGTCGAGCAGGCCCTCCAGCAGCAGGAAGCCCCAGCGCTCGTGGTGCCGGGCCGCCCGCACGGAGGCCGCGATCGTCACGATCCCGTCGACCAGCATGTAGGCCGAGAAGAACAGCACCAGGGAGAGCACGAAGGCCGCGGGCGCCACGAAGGCGATCGCGCCGAACAGGATCGCAACCACGCCGCGGAGCGCGACCAGCCACCAGTTGCGCGCGAGCACGGTGCTCATCGCGTCGAGCCGCGCCGTGCCCGCGACGGGGATGCCGGATGCGCTGACGGCGCTCGGGTTCGGGAGATCTGCAGCCATGTCGATACGCTCCACCGCGCCGCCGCACGGGCCGCCCGTGCACATCGGTCGCATCTCGCCCGAACGCCCGCCCGCCGCCGCCGTTCCGCGCTGCAGACTGTGCCTTTGGGGGTGGGGAACTTTCGCGCCACGAAGATCTTTGGACGGACGAGGCGGGTTCACGGCGGCTGTGCGCGAGCGCGGACGGCCCCGGCTGGGCAAATCATCCAGATGCTTGACGATCAGCGGCAGGGGGCATCCGCCGATGCGCCGACGCGCGCGCGCGACAGCGCGGCCCACGAGGCCGGTGAGGCCGGGGAAGCGCGCGACATCCTCGACCTTCAGCCGGCGGCACGCCGCGCGCGCCCCGACGATTTGGGCACGCAGGATGAGGACGGAGCGGGCAAGCCCGACGACGAAGCGGCGAGCGAGTCCGATGATTCCACGGACAACTCCGCGAAAAGCCCCGGCCTGATCCGGCGCCATCCCGGGTGGTTCGTGCTCGGTGGGCTGGCGCTTCTGGCCCTCGGCGTGGCGGGCTATTTCTACTGGCTGGTCTACCTGCATCCCTACGAGACGACGGACGACGCCTTCGTCGACGCCCGCAGCTTCTCCATCGCCCCGAAGGTCGGCGGCTACGTCACCGAGGTCGCGGTCACCGACAACCAGCACGTCGAGGCCGGCACCAAGCTGGTCCAGATCGACCAGCGCGATTACCGCGTCGCCCTGGAGCAGGCCGAGGCGCAGGTTCAGGCCGCCCAGGCCTCGATCCGGAACATCGACGCCCAGGTCGAGGCGCAGAAGGCGCAGATCGACGTCTCGAAGGCGCAGGTCGACACCGCCCAGGCGGCGCTGAAATTCGCCCAGGAGGATGCCGACCGCTACCGCCAGCTCGCCGAGCGCGGGGCGGGCACGATCCAGCAATCGCAATCCTCGACCTCGACGCTGCAGCAGCGTCAGGCCGCGCTCGAGAGCGCGAATGCCAGCGTGGTCGCCGCCCAGAAGCAGATCGGGTCCCTCCAGGCCCAGCGCGCCAGCGCCGAGGCGCAGCTCGCCCAGACCCGGTCGCAGCGGGATCAGGCCGCGCTCAACCTCGGCTACACGACGGTGACGGCGGCCCAGGCCGGTCGCGTCGTGCGCCTCACCGGCGGCGTCGGCGAGTACGCCCAGGCCGGCCAGAGCCTGTCGATGTTCGTGCCGGACGACATCTGGGTCACGGCGAACTACAAGGAGACGCAGGTCACCGACATGCGCCCCGGTCAGCACGTCGACATCGCGATCGACGCCTATCCGGACCGCAAGATCACGGGCCGCGTCGCCTCGGTCCAGCCGGGCTCGGGCACCGCCTTCAGCCTGCTGCCGGCGCAGAACGCCACCGGCAACTACGTGAAGGTGACGCAGCGCATCCCGGTGAAGATCGTGGTGGATCGCTGGCCCGACGACGTCGCGATCGGTCCCGGCATGTCGGTGGTGCCGACGGCCCACGTCCGCTGACGGGACCGCATCGATGAGCGCCGAGGATTTCGCGTCGAGCGCGCCGGGCGGGCACAATCCCTGGGCGGTCGCGGTCGTGGTCGCGCTGGCGACCTTCATGGAGGTGCTCGACACCACCATCGCGAACGTGGCGCTGCGCTACATCTCGGGGGGCCTCGCGGTCGGCCCCGACGAATCCGCCTGGGTGGTGACGACCTACCTCGTCGCCAACGCCATCACGCTCACGGCGTCGAGCTTCCTGGCCAAGCGCTACGGCCGCAAGATGTTCTTCATGTGGAGCGTCGGGCTGTTCACCGTCTCGTCGGTGCTGTGCGGCTTCGCCTGGAGCCTCGAATCGCTCCTGTTCTTCCGCGTGCTCCAGGGACTCGGCGGCGGCGGCATGGCGCCGCTCGCCCAATCGATCCTCGCCGACAGCTTCCCGCCCGAGAAACGGGGCCAGGCCTTCGCCCTCTACGGCGTCGCGGTGGTGGTAGCCCCTGTGATCGGCCCGACGCTCGGCGGCTACCTGTCGGACCACCTGTCCTGGCACTGGTGCTTCCTGATCAACGGTCCGATCGGGGTGATCGCCCTCGCCCTGATGTACTGGCTGCTGCAGGATTCCGATGCGGCGGTGGCCGAGCGCAGGGCTTTGCGCCGCAAGGGCGTGCGCTTCGACGTGGTGGGCTTTTTGTTGGTGGCGAGCTTCCTCGGGGCGCTCGAGGTCGTCCTCGACGAGGGCCAGCGCAAGGACTGGTTCGGCTCGAACCTGATCATCGGCTTCGCGATCCTCGGCGTCGTCAGCTTCGTGGCGATGTTTCCCTGGCTGCTGACGCGGACGAATCCGGCCGTCGATCTGAGCCTGCTCGGCAAGCGCCAGTTCGGATCCTGCTTCCTCGTCATGCTCGGCGTCGGCGCGATCCTGAACGCGACCACGCAGTTCCTGCCGCAGATCACCCAGACCTATTACGGCTACACCGCCACCCTGTCGGGGCTGGTGCTGCTGCCCGGAGGCGTCGTCACGGTGTTCGCCATGCTGGCCGCGGGCCGCATCTCGGCCTTCGTCCAGCCGAAATGGATGATCATGGCCGGGGCCTGCGTGGTGACGATGGGGATGTACGACCTCACCCGCATCTACGGCGACACCACCTTCGCGTTCTTCGCATGGTCGCGCGTCTTCGTCGGCGTCGGCCTGCCGTTCCTGTTCCTGTCGATCACCGCGGCCTCCTACGAGGGGCTCCGCGAATCCCAGACCGACCAAGCCTCGGCGCTGATCAACGTCGCGCGCAATCTCGGCGGCTCGGTGGGCATCTCGCTCTCGCAGAACGTGCTCGCCTACCGCCAGCAATTCCACCAGAGCCGCCTCGTCGAATCGGTCAACCCGGCCAGCCCCGCCTACCAGGAGACCCTGAGCGAGGCGACGCGCTACTTCCAGCAATACGGACAGGCCGGCCCCGACGCGCGGGGGCAGGCGCTCGCCTGGATCGGCGATCAGGTCCAGACCCAGGCCGCCTACTGGGCCTATATCGACGTGTTCTGGGTTCTGGGCGTGATCGCGGCCTGCATCATCCCGCTCGCCCTGATCCTGCGGACCGTCAAGCTCGGCGGCGGCGCCCCCGCCGCCCATTGAGCGACGGGGCTCTACAGCCCGTCGGGCAGCGCCTCGGTGACCTGGATCCGCGCCGGCTCCTCGTCGCGGACGGGCGTCTCGGGCGCCGGCTGCCGCGCCAGGGCGGCGACGCCCTCGTAGCGGCTCAGGCGCTTGTCGATCATCCCGTCGACCCGCTCGTAGACCTCGGCCACGGTGAGGCCGCGCCGGCCCTTGCCGGTCCGGGCCGTGAACAGGCTGCGGTTCGCCCGCGCCGCGTTCCGGAAGGCGACGCCCGCCGCCTGATCCGGCTTGTCGCTCGACAGCGCCAGGAAGCGGCCGGCGCTCGCGGTGCCGAGGAAATGCGCGAAGTAGAGCTCCGTGGTGGTGAGCGCGCGCCCGACCCGGGCCTCGATCCGACCGCGGTCGCGCTTCACCAGCTCCGCCGCCATCACGCTCGCCACGTAGGGGTCGTTGCGCAGCGCCAGCACGCGCTGGCGCATGCCCTCGCCCGCGACGGTGATCCCCGTGCCCCGGCCCTTCACGGCCGCGGCCTCCTCGGCGAGCCCGTAGCGGGCGCCGTAGTCGCGGATCATCTCCAGCCAGGTCTTGGCGACGAACTGGAACAGGCCCTGCGCCGAGGAGGTCGCGGCCTTCACGTCGGTATCGAAGCTCGATTCCTTGTCGGCCAACGCCATCATGTACACGGGATCGACGCCGGTCTCCTCCGAGGCCTTCAGGATGGTGGCGACCACCTTCCGCGGCACGCGCTGCGAGCCGAAGCGGATCTTCTCCTCCTCGGAATCCGTCACCGGCTGGGGCAGCGCGGCAAGGTCGGTCTGGATCAGGGCCGTCGTCGCCGGCTCCTGCTCGACCAGTGGCACGGCGCTCCAGCTCTCGGAGGCCGGATCGGCCCGCATCTCGGTGGCGGCCAGCGCCTGGGCGGCGCGCGGGCTTGTGTCGACCCGATCGTGGGCCGAGGCCGCGGGGGCGAAGGCCGTCTGCGGCAGGCTCAGTCCGGCCAACAGAGCGGCGACGAGCGTGGCGGTGCGGCGGGTGTGGGCTGATCTCCGGCGCCGGATCCTCGGCGCGGTCCGCGGCAGCCATGCCACGGTCTGGTCCTCGACAAAGGTCTCGCTGGGCACGAGACGGCTCACGTCGTCGGCGCAACGCGCCGGCTCCGGGAAAACCCCCATATCCGGTCCTTCTGGTGCCGCGGCGTTCTTCGGCCGGGCTTTTGTTCAGCGGCGGCTCTATCGCCAGCCCGCGTGACCAGAATGGGACGCTGCCGTGATCGTGACGTGGCGCGCCGGATGCGGCGTTAAGTCCAGTCCGCGCAGGGGGATTTACCCGCTGTTCGGGCTCGGTTCAGGCGCCGGGCGCCACATGTGTGTCGCGAGCCGGGGTTGGAAGGCCGATCCGATGCTCCAGTTAGGATGGTCCGCGCGGGGCTACCTGCAGTCGTTCGAGAGAACCCCGCGCAACCACAGTTGAGGAAATCCCCTTCCGATGAGCATGCAGACCGGTCGCCGCGTCGGCGTTGCGTTCGTTGGCATGGGTGGGGCCGTCGCCACCACCGCCATCGCCGGCATCGAGATGATCAAGTCCGGGTCGAACCGTCTGGAGGGACTGCCGCTCGCTGGCGTTCCCGTGTCCGGCATGGCCGACTACAAGGATCTCGTCTTCGGAGGCTGGGACCTGAACGGCGACGACCTCGCCGCCGCCGCCACCGGGCACGGCGTGCTGACGAAGCAGGACATCGAGAACGGCGCCCAGGTGCTCAAGGGCATCGTGCCCTGGCCCGCCGTCGGCAGCGCCAAGTTCTGCAAGAACATCGACGGCCAGAACCGCATCATCGCCAAGGACCATCGCGAGGCGGTCTCGGTCATCGCCAACGATCTGCGCCGCTTCCAGAAGGAGAGCAACCTCGACGAGGTGGTGGTGGTGAACCTCGCCTCGACCGAGCGCTGGCCCGACCTCAACGACCCGACGCTGAACTCCACCGCCGCCTTCGAGAAGGGGCTGGATTCGAGCGACGAGGCGATCTCGCCCGCGATGCTCTACGCCTACGCGGCGATCAAGAGCGGGATCCCCTACGCGAACTTCACCCCCTCCGTCGCCGCCGACGTGCCGGCCCTGTTCGATCTGGCGCGGGAGATGAACGTGCCGGTCGCCGGCAAGGACGGCAAGACCGGCCAGACCATGATGAAGACCGTGCTGGCGCCGGCCCTCAAGGCCCGCGCGCTTCACGTCGACGGCTGGTTCTCGACCAACATCCTCGGCAATCGCGACGGGCTCGCCCTCAACGATCCGAACTCGCTGCAGTCGAAGCTCAACACCAAGGGCACGGTGCTCGACTCGATCCTCGGCTACCCGGTCGAGGACCATCTCGTGCACATCCACTATTACCGCCCGCGCGGCGACGACAAGGAGGCCTGGGACAACATCGACGTCACCGGCTTCATGGGCCAGCGCATGCAGATCAAGGTCAACTTCCTCTGCAAGGACTCGATCCTGGCCGCACCGCTGGTGATCGAGATCGCCCGTGTGCTGGATCTGGCCAAGAAGCGCGGCGACGGCGGCGTGCAGGAGCAGCTCTCGACCTTCTTCAAGGCCCCGATGGTCAAGAACGGGCACGGCCCGGAGCACGCCTTCGGCAAGCAGGAGAAGATGCTGCTCGACTGGCTCGGCGCGAACTGAGGGCAGGCGCGGCATGGCCGGTCATGAACAGGGCGGCGCGGCCTCCGGGCCCGCCGCACCGGTCGCGCTGCGCGACCTTCTCGTCGAGCTGAACGACCTCAAGCGCGTCCGCTCCGCCGGGCGCGCCGGCTCGATCGCCGAGCGCCTGTTCGCCCAGGCGTGGGGCGCGCTCACCGGCGGGGCGAGTCCCGATGACGTCGCTCTCGACGTCACTGCGACCGCGCTCGCCGCGACGCGGCTCTGCGACCTCGACGCCGCCTTCCTGTCGGCGGCGGGCCTGTCCGACAAGGCCGTGGCCGAGGTGCTGAGCGCCGGCTTCGACGCGGTGACGGGGGAGGTCGAGGCGGACCTGCGCGACCGGCTGCGCGCGCGCCTCGTCAATCGCCGCGCCGTGATGCCCGGACCGCTGCCGGGATTCGTCGCGGCGCTGGCCGAGCAGCCGCGCGCGGGCGTCACCTGCCCGGGCAAGCCCCGCATCCTGCTGGAGCCGCCGGAGAACCATGCCGAGCATTGCCTGATGGTAGCGGTCTACGGCGTGGTGCTGAGCCCGTTCTACCGGGCCGATCCGGCGACGGTCTTCCTCGCCGCCATGGCCCACCATTTCCACAACGCCGCGATGCCGGATGCCGGCTTCACCGGCGAGATGCTGCTCGGCGACCATCTCGGCCCGATCATGGCGCGGACGACCGACTGGGCTCTCGATGCCCTCGATCCCGGTCTGCGCGAGCAGGTAGTGCGCGCCCGCGCCGTGCTGCCGGACGACGCGACGGCGGAGGGCCGCGCCTTCCACGCGGCCGATTGCATCGACCGCGTGCTCCAGATCGCCCAGCATCTCCGCGCCGCCTCGCTCACCATGGAAACGGTGCTGGACGAGATGGCGTTGGTCCATGCCGGTCCGGTGAAGGGTTTCCACGACCGGGTGCTGACCGATATGCGAATCCCGTGACCGCATCGGCGGCAGGGATACCGGCGTCATGATACCTTTTGAGCTGAGGTCTCCCGAGACCGGCAACGTGCTCCGCGCCGACCGTCCGCATTCTCTGGCGGACGCGCAGACGGGTGCGCGCTGGCCGGTGATCGACGGGATCCCGTACCTGCGCATCAACCGTGCCGCCCTAATCGAGCGGATCCTCGCGCATCTTGACGCGGGCGAGCCCGACGAGGCGCTGGCCGCGCTCCTCGCCGACCAGGACGATTGGTGGACGGGGCCGCCCCCGGATGCCGGCGAGATCCGCCAGCTCGTCACCGCGCGCGCCAGCGCCACCCTGCGCGACGCGGTGCGGATGCTCGGCTGGGGCCGGGTCGGCGACTATTTCCTGCATCGCTGGAGCGACCCGACCTTCCTCGCCGGTCTCGCGCTGCTGGAGGCGCATTGGAACGAGCCGGCCTGCGTCTTCGAATTCGCCTGCGGCATCGGCCACTACCTGCGCGAGCTGAAGCGCCGGGGCTGCAAGGTCTCGGGGGCGGACGTGGTCTTCGCCAAGCTCTGGGTGGCCCGCCACTGGGTGGTCGGCGACAAGGCGCAGCTCGTCTGCTTCGATGCCGCCTCGCCGCACTGGCCGATCGCTGGGGCGCCCGTCGACCTCGTCGTCTGCAACGACGCCTTCTACTTCCTCGACGACAAGGCGACGCTGCTCGAAAGCCTGCGCCAGAACGCGGGCGACGACGGCTGGCTCGCGCTCAGCCACATCCACAACAGCGAGCGGCCGGGCTACTCGGCGGGCCGCGCGGTGACTGCCGACGAGATCGCCGAGCTGTTTCCCGACGCCCTCGTGTACGACGACGCCGAACTGACGACGGCGCTGATCGAGGCGCGGGCGCCGGGCCCGCGCGAGCCGCACGACCTGCGCACCTGCGAGGCCTTCTCGGTGGTGGCCGGGCCCGGCATGCGCCCGGCGCCGCGGTCGGTCGTCGACGGCCTCACCCTGCCGCCTGCCGGGACCACGGTTCGGCTCAACCCGCTCTACCGGCCGGACCCGGCGGGCGGCTTCGCGATCGCCTGGCCCTCCGAGCGCTACGAGGCTGAGTACGCCCCCCTCGTGACCTACCCGCTCCATTCGGACGGGCCCGAGACGCTGATCTTCCCGGGCGGCCCCGATGCGCCGGAGGCGGCGCGGGTACGCCGGCGCGAATTCGTCGACCTGCCGGAGCGCTGGTGATGGCCGAACCGGTCCGCTGGGGCATCGTCGGCTACGGCTGGGTCGCCCGCGACTACATGGCGCCGGGCATCCGTGCGGCCGGCCATCGCCTCGTCGCCGTCTGCGATCCCGGCGCGTCGGCCCGCGCCGCCGCCGAGCGGGAGGGCGCACGCGCCTATGCGGAGCTCGACGCGCTCCTCGCCGACCCCACCGTCGAGGCCGTCTACGTGGCGACGCCGAACCACCTGCACCGCCACGCCGTCGAGCGGCTCGCCGAAGCCGGGAAGGCCGTGCTCTGCGAGAAGCCGATGGCGGCCGGGCTCGCCGATGCCGAGGCGATGGCGGCCGCCATCCGGCGGCGCGGCACCTTCTACGGCACGGCCTTCGATCAGCGCCACCATCCGGGACACCGGGCGCTGCGCGACGCGATCCGCGCCGGTCGCCTCGGCACCGTCACAGCGGTGCGGATCGTCTACGCCTGCTGGCTCGGGCGCGACTGGTCGGCCTGCGAGGGCCAGGAGAACTGGCGGATCGATCCCGCGCAAGCGGGCGGCGGCGCGCTGATCGACCTCGCCCCGCACGGCCTCGACCTCGTGGACTTCCTCCTCGACGAGTCGATCCTCGACATCGCCGCCCTGACGCAGGCGCGGGCGCAGGATTACGCGGTCGATGACGGCGCGCTCCTGATCGGGCGCACCGGAAGCGGCGTGCTCGCGAGCCTCAACGTCGCCTACAACTGCCCCGACGCGCTGCCGCGTCGGCGCCTCGAGGTGGTCGGGACAGCGGGCCAGATCGTCGCCGTCGACACGATGGGACAGGTGGCCGGCGGCGATCTGACCTTCACCGACGGGACGACCGGCCGCGCCGAGGATATCGCCTTCGACCGCGAGGCCTCGCCCTTCACCGAGCAGGTGCGCGCCTTCGGCCGGGCGCTCCGGAACCCGGCCGAGCGCGAGGCCTACTCGGCCGAGCGCGACCTGCACACGATGCGGCTCATCGCCCGCGCCTACGCTGGGCGCGCGCCGAGCCAGAGCTGAGGACAGTGGACGTGACCGAGAACGAGCAGGACGCCAGGGCCCGCCACGACCGCATCAAGGCGCCGCGCCCCTATGCCTATGGCGGCTCCCGCACCCTCGAGGGGCTGCCCGAGCGTCTGCCCGATGCCGTGCGGGCCTATCTCGACATCCTGCCGCCGGGCCGCGTCGTCGGCTTCAACCTCGCGCCCCTCGACCGCACCGGCGTGCCGGTCTGGTTCGTCTCCCTCTTTCTCGACGACCCGTTCTTCGTCGGCGCCATGCCTTCGGGCATCGGCTACGGCGCCACCGACGACGAGGCGCTGATCGGCGCGGTGGCCGAGATCGCCGAGAACCTGATGCCCTCTCTCGCGGTGATGCCGCGCAAGAAGGAGCGCGGCTCCTACGCGGATCTCGTCCGGGTCTTCGGCGCCCGCGCCGTCGCCGACCCGCTGACGTTGTGCCTGCCCGCCGGATCGCCCGTCGGGCGCGACACCGTGCTCGAATGGACGCCGGCCACGCGCCGAGGCACCGGCGAGACTGTGCTGATGCCCCTCGACATCGCGGCGACCGACTATTTCGAGCTGTCGGAGGGCTACAAGCCCTTCACCAACCTGATCACCAACGGCCTCGGCGCCGGGCCGGACGTGGATTTCGCCCTCGGTCACGGGGTGCTCGAACTCCTGCAGCGCGACGGCAACGGCCTGCTGTTCCGCGCCCTCGACCAGGGCGTGATGCTGGATCTCTCCGAGGGGCTCGGGCCGGAGACCCGGGCGATGCTCGACCGGCTCGACGCCCTCGGCATCCGGGCGCTGCCGAAATTCGCCACCGACCAGTTCGGCCTCACCAACATCTACGTGGTCGGCTACGACCGGAACCCGAACGACGCGCCCGCCCCGATCGCGCTCTCGGCCTGCGGCGAGGCCTGCGACCCGGACCGCGAGCGGGCGCTCCGCAAGGCGCTTCTCGAGTTCCAGGCCGCGCGGGTGCGCAAGAGCTTCGGGCACGGGCCGCTGGCCTTCGCCGAGCGGGTGACGCCGCCGGGCTACATCGCCGCCTTCATCCAGAAGGCCCTGCCGAGCCTCGACTTGGAGGAGAGCCGCGCCCTCAAGGCGATGCTGGAATGGATCGTGATGCCGCCCGAGGCCCTGCGTGGCGTGCTGGCCGACACCGTCTATTCCGAGCGCACGACCAAGCGCTTCTCCGAGCTGCCGACCACGGCGGCGCCGGACGGGCACGCCCGCGGCAAGATCGCCTGCAATCGCCTGGAGGAGGCCGGGTTCGACGTGCTCTACGTCGATTGCTCGCCGCCGGGCGGCGGGGTCGGCGTGGTCAAGGCGATCGTGCCGGGGCTCGAGGTCGAGACCATGAGCTACTACCGCATCGGCGAGCGCAACACCGCCAAGCTGATCGCGCGCGACCACCCGCTGATCCGCTTCGGCACGCCCAGCGAGACCCTGCGCCCGGTTCGCCTGACGCCGGAGGCGATCGAGCGCTTCGGCGGCCAGCCGCTCTTCGACACCGCGCTCGCCGAGCGCATCGTCGGCAGCCATTATCCGCTCTACCGTGAGCCGGAATCGCATCACGCGCCGTTCCGGCTGGAGCAGCAGGGCCGGGCCGCGTGAGCGTTCATCGGAGGGCCGCGCGATGACGCTTCGTTTCGCCTACAACACCAACGGCGCCGCCAATCACCGCCTCGACGATGCCCTGCACCTGATCCAGGCCGCGGGCTACGACGGCGTCGCGCTCACCCTCGACATCCACCATCTCGACCCCTTCGCGGAGGGATGGGCCGCGGAAGCCGGCCGCGTCTCGAGCCTGCTGCAGAAGCTCGAGCTCGGCGCGGTGATCGAGACCGGAGCCCGTTTCCTGCTCGACCCCAGCGCCAAGCACGAGCCCACGCTGGTGACGGCCGACGCCTCCGGCCGCGCCCGGCGCATCGGCTTCCTCAAGCGCGCGATCGACATCGGGGCGATGCTGAACGCCGAGGCCGTGTCGTTCTGGGCCGGGGTGCCGAAGCCCGGCATCGCTCCCACTGAGGCGCGCGGCTGGCTGATCGACGGGCTCTGCGAGGTCGCGGCCTATGCCGAGCGGCAGGGCGTCGTCGCCTGCCTGGAGCCCGAGCCCGGCATGCTGATCGAGACGCTCGACGATTTCGCCGCGCTCAAGGTCGACGGCCTGCGCCTCGCCCTCGATACCGGCCACTGCCTCGTCACGGGCGAGCGCGACCCGGCCGCCGCCGTGCGGGAATTCGCCGACCGGATCGGCACCGTGGCGATCGAGGACATGGCCCGCGGCGTCCACGTGCACCTGCCCTTCGGCGAGGGCGACATGGACGTGCCGGGCGTGCTCGATGCGCTGGAGGGCGTGGGCTACGACCGCCTCGTCTGCGTGGAGCTCTCCCGCGAGAGCCACCGGGCCGACGTGATGATTCCGCGGGCGCTCAATTACCTCCGCGCCTGCCGCAGGCCGGGGCCGGAGCAGCCGGACCAGGAGACCCGCCCGGGTCAGGAGACCCGCTCGGGTCGGGAGACCCGCCAATGAGGATCTGCTTCGTCAGCCGCCGCTACTTCCCGGCGATATCCGGCATGAGCGTCTATGCTCAGAACCTGCTGCGCGAGCTGGTGGGTGCCGGCCACGACGTGACGATGATCTCGCAGTATCGCGGCGACGCTTTCGGCACCCGTGTCTACGGCGGCGGCCCGCCCCCGCCGGTGCCGGGCGTGCGGGTGATCGGCCTCGAACAGCTCGGCGAGCAGACCGAGGGCGATTTCGAGCGCGACATCGACACGATGGTCGAGACCATCGTGGCCGAGCATGGCCGCCGGCCCTTCGACCTCCTGCACGCCCAGTACGGCTACCCCACCGGCTGGGCGGTGCTGCGTGCCGCCAAGCGCCTCGGCCTGCCCAACGTCGTCTCGATCCAGGGCGGCGACGGCCACTGGGTCGGCTCCTGCTGCGAGACGCATCGCGTCGCGATGTGCACGGTGCTCGCCAAGGCCAACGCCCTGCTGATCGGCGGCGCCTCCTTCGTGCAGGAGGTTTGCGACCGGCTCGGCTCGGATCCCGCCCGCTTCACCATCGTGCCGGGGGCCGTCGACACCGCGCGCTTCGCGCAGGCCACCGCCGACGGCCTGCCCGCCCGCCATGACGGGCCGGTCCGCCTGTTCTACCACGGCCGCGTCGACCGCCGGAAAGGCGTGCTCGACTTCATCGAGGCCCTCGTCGCCCTGCGGGCGCAGGGGACGCCCTTCGCGGCCGTGATCTCGGGGATCGGCCCCGACGTCGATCCGGCCCGAGACCTCGCCGCGCGCCACGGCTTCGCCGAATCCGAGATCGCCTTCACGGGCTATGCCGCCTACGAGACGGTGCCGGAGCTCTACCGGCAGGCCGACGTCTTCGTCTCGCCGACCTACGCGGAAGGCTTCTCCAACACCATCCTGGAGGCGATGGCGGCGGGGCTCGCCGTGGTCTCGACCCACTCAGTCGGCGTCTCGGATTGTCTGCGCGACGGCGAGAACGGCCTGCTGGTCGATCCCGGCGACGTGCCCGCGCTCGCACGCGCGCTGACACGGATCGTCGAGGATGCGGGCCTGCGCTCGCGGCTCGCCAGCGACGGCCTGGAGGAGTGCCGCCGGGTCTATTCGTGGAGCGCGGTCGGGCGCCAGATCATGGAGGTCTATGCGGCGGTCGTGCGCGAGAGGCCGCTCACCGACTTCGCCGACGCGCTGCCGCACGATCCGGCCTGCCGCTTCCGCGCCGAGCCCCACCTGCTCTGAGCCATCGATTGCCGACAGCGCTCGCCCTCTCGCCCCATCTCGACGACGCCGCCTTCTCCTGCGGCGGCACCCTGGCGCTGCTCGCCGCCCGCGGCTGGCGGGTGGTGATGGCCACAATCTTCACGGCGAGCGTGCCCGATCCGCAGGGCTTCGCGCTCGCCTGCCAGCTCGACAAGGGCCTCGGCCCCGAGATCGACTACATGGCCCTGCGCCGGGCCGAGGATGCCGAGGCCGCCCGCTGCCTCGGCATCGCGGAGCCCTGCCACCTGCCGTTCCGCGAAGCCCCGCATCGGGGCTATGCCTCGGCGCCGGAGCTGTTCTCCGGGCCGCGCTTGGACGACGCCGTGACGGCCGATCTCGCACCCGCGCTCGCGGACCTCGTCGCCGAGACGGCGCCCGACCTGATCCTGGCGCCCCAGGCGATCGGCGGCCATGTCGATCACGTCCAGATGATCGCGGCCTTCCGTGCCGGACCCGGTGGCGCGCCCGTGCTGTGGTGGCGGGATTTCCCCTACACCGTGCGGACCGACGCCCCGAAGCAGCCGCTGGCCCACCTGTTCGCCGACCTGCCCGAGCGGACCGTGCCGCTCGGCCCCGAGGCCCGCGCCCGCAAGGAAGCCGCCTGCGCCGCCTACGCGACGCAGATCGGCTTCCAGTTCGGAGGACGGGCGGGCTTGTCCGAGCGCCTCGCGGCCGAGAACGGCATCGAGCGCTTCCGCCTGTCGGGCCGCCTTCCGGCGGATTTCGACGTCCCGGATCTCGTCCCCCGTGGCGTTGCCTGATCCGGACGCCCCGAAAAGCCTGCGCGATCCCGCGATCTTGGCCGCGCGCCGCGCGCTGGCGGACGCCCCTCACATCGCCCCGCTGCGGACGCTGGCGCGGCGCATCGCCGCCGAGCGTGCCGCCCCCGTGCCCGACCCCGATCCCCTCGACGGCGGGGTGGACGCGCGCCTCCTCCTGCTTCTCGAGACGCCGGGACCGGCGGTCGTGCGGACCGGATTCGTCTCGCAGGACAGTGCGACGGGGACCGCCGCGAACCTGTACCGCTTCCGCGCCGAGGCGGGCATCGCCCGCACGGACATGCTGATCTGGAACGCGGTGCCCTGGGTCATCCACGCGGACGGCGCCCTCAACCGCGCGCCGCGCCGGAGCGAGGCGCGGGCGGCCGAGCCCTATCTCGCACCCCTTCTCGATCTGCTGCCCCGTCTCGCCGTGGCGGTGCTCGCCGGGCGCTTCGCGGGCGCGCTGCGGCCGGCGCTCGCGGCCTTGCGTCCGGACCTGCCCGTCATCGCTGTGCCGCATCCGAGCCCGACCTACGTCTGCACCGCGCCCGCCGTGCCGGCCCGCATCCGCGCGGGCCTCGCCGAGGCCGCCGTCATCCTGCGGACATCTCCGCCGGGCAGGTGAGCGGGAAGGCCCGCCGCGGCGCGCGGCGATCGGGGTTTCGGACGAGATGTGAACCGCCGGATGCGGCTCGGGCCGCGGAAGCTCCGGTCGGTCGCTGGCCTTCCGTTGCGTCAGGTCCTACATGCGGGGCGACAAGCCGCAATCCGGGCATCTCCGGCACGTGGCGCGACGCTGCGTGTGGATGAGCGCAGCGTGCGTGCCGACGGCTTCGACAGAATCTGGCAGGTTTCCGGGCAGGATGTCCGGCGGGCCGGCCCCGCCCCGCAGCCCCGTTCCGGCGGCACGGGGTTACGGAGGAAGGCGGACAGCGATCGGCATGAATGTTCAGGGCCAGCATCGCAAGGCGATCGAGGACGCGGAAGCGCTCGACGCCGACGCAGAGGCGCGCCAAGCCGGCGTGCCGGAGGCCGCGCGCCGCCGCGGGCGCAGCCGCTACGCCTGGATCGGCACGGCCGCGAGCGCGATCCTGTTCGTGGTCTCGGCGGTGGTGCTGTGGCGCCTGTCGCAGGACATCACCTGGGCGGACCTGCACGCGGCGATGGCCTCGACCGCCTCCGCGCAGTTCGGGATCGCCTTCGGCTTCGTCCTTGTCAGCTACCTCTTTCTCACCGGCTACGACGCGCTCGCCCTGCGGCAGCTGCGGATCCGGGTGCCCTACAGCATCACCGCGCTCGCCTCGTTCACGAGCTACGCGATCAGCTTCACGCTCGGATTCCCGCTCTTCACCGCGGGCACGATCCGCTACTGGATCTACTCGCGCCACGGCCTGACGCCGGCCAAGATCGCGGCGCTGACGGTGATCGCGGGGTTCACCTTCTGGCTCGGCATGGGCGTGGTGCTGGGTCTCAGCCTGATCATCGAGGCGGGGCAGCTCGCCGGCCTCGCCTTCACCTCGATCCGGATCAATCAGGGCGTCGGCCTCGCCGCGCTCGCGGCCGTGCTCGGCTATCTCGCCTGGGTCTCGGCCAAGCGCCGCAGCGTGACCGTGAAGCACTGGCGCCTCGAACTGCCCGGCGCCTCCGTCTCCATCGGCCAGATGATCGTCGGCATCGGCGACGTCTGCGCGGCCGCGGCGGTGCTCTACGTGCTGATGCCGCAGGGCATGAACCTCGCCTTCACCACCTTCCTGGCGATCTACGTGCTCGCCGCGATGCTGGGCATCGCCTCGAACGTGCCGGGCGGCGCCGGGGTGTTCGAATCGACCATCCTGATCGCCCTGTCCTACCTCCCGCGCGAGCAGGTGCTCGGCTCCCTGCTGCTGTTCCGGGTCTGCTACTACCTCGTGCCCTTCGCCACCGCCCTGCTCATGCTCGGCGGCTACGAACTGGTGAAGCGGGCCGGCGGCGCGGGCCAAAGTCAGCCGTGACCGGGTGAGATGGTCCGCCGCGGCACCACCAAGGCGGCCTGGACCGGGGCGGGCGTCGCCGCGGGCCTGACGGCCCTCGCCGCCGGCCTCACCGGCGGGCTCGATGGGGCCCTCATCCTCGCCGCCGGCGCCGCCGCCTGGATCGGCGCCTGGGTCGGGGGCCTGCGCCTGCCGGCGAGCGCGCCCGAGCCCATCCGCACCGTCGGCGACCGCTACGCCGTGGCCGAGGCGCTGCTCGCCAACATCCCGGATCCGGTGATCCTCGTCGATCGCCGCGCCGTGGTGATCGAGGCCAACCCGGCCGCCCGCGCGCTGCTGCCCACCATGCGGCTGCGCCACCCGCTCTCCTTCGCGCTGAGGGCACCGGACGTGCTCGACGGCATCGAGGAGGTTCTGCGCAGCGGCACGCCCCTCAAGGTCAGCTACGCCACCCGGATCCCGACCGAGCGGGCCTTCGAGGTCCAGATCGGGTCGCTCGCCATGCCGGACGGGTCGGGCACGAACGTCGTGCTGTTCCTGCGCGATCTCACCTCGGCCCGCCGGCTTGAGGCGATGCGGGTCGATTTCGTGGCCAATGCGAGCCACGAGCTGCGCACGCCCCTGGCCTCCCTGCTCGGCTTCATCGAGACGCTGCAGGGGCCAGCCCGCAACGATCCAGCGGCGCGGGAGCGCTTCCTGGCGATCATGCGGACGCAGGCGCAGCGCATGACGCGGCTCATCGACGACCTGCTCTCCCTCTCCCGGATCGAGCTGCGCGAGCACCTGCGCCCGACCAAGCCCGTCGATCTCGGCACCCTGGTCCGGCAGATGGTCGACGCGCAGACGCCGCTCGCCGCCGAGCGCGGCGTCGCGATCACCTGCGCGGGGGAGGGGGCCTATCCGGTCCTCGGCGAGGCCGACGAGCTGCTCAGGGTCGTCGAGAACCTCATCGAGAACGCCGTGAAGTACGGCGGGCGCAACATCACGGTGGAGCTCGGGCGCGCGGCCGGACGGCACGGGTCCGAGATCGTCCTGGCGGTGGCTGATGACGGGCCCGGCATCGCCCCGGAGCACATCCCGCGCCTGACCGAGCGGTTCTACCGCGTCGACGTGGCCTCGAGCCGGCAGAAGGGCGGCACCGGCCTGGGCCTCGCCATCGTTAAGCACATCCTCAACCGGCACCAGGGCCGTCTCGCCATCGAGAGCGCCCTCGATCAGGGCACCACCATGCGGGTCAGCCTGCCCGAGGCGGTGCGCGTGGCCGGAGCGGCCTGAAGGAACTCTCGCCGGGGCGGCCTCTTGACCTTCCCATGATGGGAAGCCCCACATCAGCCGGCATGACGACAGATCCGGCACCGTCCTCCGTCAGCTTTCCCGTCGAGGGCCTGTCCTGCGCCTCGTGCGTGGGCCGCGTCGAGCGCGCGCTCCGGGCGCTTCCCGGCGCACGCGACGTCAGCGTCAACCTCGCGAGCGGGCGTGCGAGCCTGAGCCTCGCGGCCGGCACCGATCCGAGCGAGGCCGCCCGCGCGGTCGAGGCCGCAGGCTACGGCGTGCCCGAGGCCGAGACGGTGCTCGCGGTCGAGGGCCTGTCCTGCGCCTCCTGCGTCGGCCGCGTCGAGCGGGCCCTGGCCGACGTGCCGGGCGTGCGCGCGGCGAGCGTCAACCTCGCGACCGGCCGGGCCGGCGTGCGCCATCTCGACGGCGTAGTCGCCGTCCCCGACCTGATTCGCGCGGTCGAGGCCGCCGGCTACGAAGCGGCGCCGGCGGAGGCTGGCCCGCCCCGAGACCGGGACGCGCGCCGCCTCGCCGAGGCGGCGGCTTTGCGGCGCGACCTGATCGCGGCGGCGAGCCTCTCCCTGCCGGTGGCGGTGCTCGACATGGGCGGCCACCTCGGGCCGGGCTTCCACCATGGCGTGGCCGGCCTCCTCGGCGCATCGGGAAGCGCCTTCATCCAGGCCGCGCTCGTGACCCTCGTGCTCGCCGGGCCGGGACGCCGCTTCTTCATGCGCGGGCTGCCGGGGCTGCTGCGCGGGCATCCCGACATGAACGCCCTCGTGGCCCTCGGATCCGGCGCGGCCTACCTATACTCTCTGGTCTCGACCTTCGCGCCGACCTGGCTGCCGGCCGGCACCGCGCATCTGTACTTCGAGGCCAGCGCCCTCATCGTCACCCTGATCCTGCTCGGGCGGACCCTGGAGGCCGGCGCGAAGGGCCGCACCGGCGAGGCCATCGCCCGGCTGATGGACCTGGCCCCCAAGAGCGCCCGGGTCCTGCGCGACGGGACCGAAGCGCTGGTGCCCCTCGACGCCCTCAAGGTCGGCGACGTGGTGCGGGTGCGACCCGGCGAGCGCGTCGCGGCCGACGGCGTCGTGGTCGCCGGTGCCAGTGACGTCGACGAGAGCATGGTGACGGGGGAGCCGGCCCCGGTGCGCAAGCAGCCCGGTGCCGCCACCGTCGGCGGGACGCTGAACGGGCGGGGCAGCATCGACCTGCGCGTCGGCTCGGTCGGCGCCGACACGGTGCTGGCCCAGATCGCCCGCATGGTGGAATCCGCCCAGGGTGCCAAGCTCCCGATCCAGGCTCTGGTCGACCGCGTCACCGGCCGCTTCGTGCCGGCCGTCATCGCCGTGGCGCTCGCGACCTTCCTGGCCTGGCTCGTCCTGGCACCCGCCCCGGCTCTCGGCCACGCCCTCGTCAACGCCATCGCGGTGCTGATCATCGCCTGCCCCTGCGCGATGGGGCTCGCGACGCCGACCTCGATCATGGTGGGCACCGGCCGGGCGGCGCAGAAGGGCGTGCTGTTCCGCGACGGGACCGCCCTGCAGCGGCTGCGCGAGGTCCGGATCGTGGCTCTCGACAAGACCGGCACCCTGACCGAGGGCCGTCCCCGCCTGACCGACCTGACGGCCGAAGGCCTCGATGCGGCCCTGGCGCTCCGCCTCGCCGCCGCGCTCGAAGCCCGCTCGGAGCACCCGCTCGCCTCCGCGATCCTCGGCGCGGCGCGGGAGCGCGGGCTGGTCCTGTCCGAGCCCGAGGCCTTCGAGGCGGTGGCCGGCCACGGCGTCACCGGCCGCGTCGAGGGCCGTGCGGTGGCGGTCGGCGCCCGGCGCCTCCTCGACCGCCTCGGCATCGCGGGCGAGCCGGCTCTCGTCGCGGAGGCCGACCGCCTCGGCGCCGCGGGCCGCAGCCCGATCCACGTCGCGGTCGACGGCCGCCACGTCGCGGTGCTCGCCGTCGCCGACCCGGTCAAGGCCGGCGCGCGCGAGGCGGTGGCGGCGCTCGCGGCACGCGGCCTCGCGGTGGCGATGATCACCGGCGACGCCCGGCGCACCGCCGAGAACGTGGCGCGCGGGCTCGGCATCGCCATCGTCGAGGCCGAGATCCTGCCCGCCGGCAAGGTCAGGGCGGTCCGCTCCCTCCGCGCGGGGCACGGCCCGATCGCCTTCGTGGGCGACGGCATCAACGACGCGCCGGCGCTCGCCGAGGCCGATGTCGGGCTCGCCATCGGCACCGGCACCGACATCGCCGTCGAGAGCGCCGACGTGGTGCTGATGTCGGGCTCCCTCGACGCGCTGGTCGAGGCCGTGGCGCTGTCCGAGGCGGTGATGCGCAACATCCGCCAGAACCTGTTCTGGGCCTTCGCCTACAACGTGGCGCTGATCCCGGTGGCGGCGGGGCTGCTCACGCTCTTCGGCGGCCCGACCCTCTCGCCGGTGCTCGCGGCCGGTGCGATGGCCCTGTCCAGCGTCTTCGTCCTCGGCAACGCCCTGCGCCTGCGCCGGGCCGGAGCGCACCGGCCTGGGTTGGTGCGGGGTACGGGCGCGCTGACGGAGCGGGTGGCATGAGCGATCCCGTCACCATCGGCGAGGCGGCGCGGCTCACCGGCGTCTCGGCCAAGATGATCCGCTGGTACGAGGAGACCGGGCTGCTGCCGCCGGCCACCCGCTCGGAGGCCGGATACCGGTATTACGGTGCGGCCGATCTCCACACCCTGCGCTTCGTGCGCCGCGCCCGCGACCTCGGCTTCAGCGTCGAGGCCATCGCCGAGCTGCTGGCGCTCTGGCGCGACCATTCGCGGCCGAGCGCCGGGGTGAAATCGATCGCGCTGGCGCAGATCGCGCAGCTGAAGCGTCGCATCGCCGAGCTGGAGGGCATGGCGCGGACGCTCGAGCGCCTCGCCGCCGATTGCTGCGGCGATGCCCGCCCCGATTGCCCGATCCTCGACGACCTCGCGGCCGACGCGCCGCCGCCACCGATGCAGCGCCGCCGCCGCACGCTGGGGCGCGGCGTGCCGCGGCCGTGACCGGCCTCGGTTGACGGGGCGGTTGGCCCCCTGTTTGCTCTCGGCCCTCGCCAGGCGGCCCGTTCCCGCCCGCCCCGGAAGCCACGCCCCCCATGCCCGTCATCGATCGGATCCAGGATTTCGCCGCGGACATCGCCGCCTGGCGGCACGATCTCCACGCCCATCCCGAACTGCTCTACGACGTCGAGCGCACCGCCGGATTCGTGGCGGACAAGCTCGCGGGCTTCGGCTGCGACGCGGTCGTCACCGGCATCGGGCGCACCGGGGTCGTCGGGGTGATCCGCGGTCGCGGCGGGCGCTCGAACCGGGCGATCGGCCTGCGCGCGGACATGGATGCCCTGCCGATCCAGGAGGTGCGCGACCTGCCCTACCGCTCGACGGTCCCGGGCAAGATGCACGCCTGCGGGCATGACGGCCACACCGCCATGCTGCTCGGCGCCGCCCGCTACCTCGCCGAAACCCGCGATTTCGACGGCGCCGCCGTGCTGATCTTCCAGCCCGCCGAGGAGGGTGGGGGCGGGGGCGAGGCGATGGTCGAGGACGGCCTGATGGAGCGCTTCGGGATCGAGGCGGTCTACGGCATGCACAACATTCCGGGGCTTCCGCTCGGCGCCTTCGCGATCCGGCCCGGCCCGATCATGGCCTCGACCGACCGCTTCACCATCACGATCGAGGGCCGCGGCGGCCACGCGGCGCTGCCGCACGACGCGGTGGACAGCGTGGTGGTGGCGAGCCACGTGGTCGTCGCGCTGCAATCCGTCGTCGCCCGCAACGTCGATCCGCTCCAGGCCGCGGTGGTCTCGGTCTGCGCCCTTGACGCCGGCGAGGCCTTCAACGTGCTGCCCCAGACCGTGACGATGCGGGGCACCGTGCGGGCGCTGTCGCAGCCCGTGCGCGACCTGATGAAGGCCCGCATCGCGGCGATCGTCGAGAGCGTGGCGCGGGGCTTCGGTGCCGCGGGCGGCGTCGATTTCGGCTCGAGCTACCCGGTCACCGAGAACGACCCGGCCGCGGCGACCTTCCTGGCGGATGTGGCGGCCGGCCTCGTCGGCGAGGCGCGGGTGGAGCGGAACGTGGCGCCCATGATGGCGGCGGAGGATTTCTCCTACATGCTCGGGCGCCGGCCCGGGGCCTACCTGTTCATCGGCAACGGCGACAGCGCCGCGCTCCATCACCCGCACTACGATTTCAACGACGCGGCGGCGCCGCTCGGCGCCTCGCTCTGGGCGCGGGTCGTGGAGGCCGGCCTACCGCTTCAGCCCGGCACGCCGTAGCGCGCCTTCAGCAGGGCGTAGGCCAGGCGCGCCGTCTGCACCTCGCCGCCCTCGGGCCGGCCGGGCTTCGTCGACGGGTTCCAGCCGTAGAGATCGAAATGCGCGTGCGCCCGCGTCTGCGGGGCGAAGCGGCGCAGGAACAGGGCCGCGGTGATGGCGCCCGCGAAGGGACCGCCCGAGACGTTGTTGAGGTCGGCGACCTTGGATTCGAGCAGCGCCGCGTAGGGCGGGTGCAGCGGCATGCGCCAGACCGGGTCGATCGCCGCGACGCCCGCCGCCGCGATCTCGGCGGCGAGCCTGTCGTCCTCGGTGAAGAGCGCGGGCAGATCCGGGCCGAGCGCCACGCGGGCCGCCCCGGTCAGGGTCGCGAAGTCGAGGATCAGGTCGGGCGCCTCGGCATCGGCCAGGGCGAGGGCGTCGGCGAGGATCAGGCGCCCTTCCGCGTCGGTGTTGCCGATCTCGACCGTGAGGCCGGCGCGGCTGCGCAGCACGTCCCCGGGGCGGAAGGCGTTGCCCGCGACCGCGTTCTCGACGGCCGGGATCAGCAGGCGCAGGCGCACAGGAAGATGGGCGCCCATCGCCATGTCGGCGGCGGCGATGGCGGCGGCCGCGCCGCCCATGTCCTTCTTCATCAGCAGCATGCCGGCCGAGGGCTTGATGTCGAGGCCGCCGGTGTCGAAGGCGACGCCCTTGCCCACCAGCGTCACCCGCGGTGCGTCCGCGGCCCCCCAAGTCAGGTCGATCAGCCGGGGCGGGCGCGTCGAGGCGGCGCCGACCGCGTGGACGAGCGGGAACTGCTCGGCCAGAGCCGCGCCCTCCGTCACGGCGACGCGCGCGCCGTGCCGCGCGGCCAGCGCCCGGACCGCCGCCTCGATCTCGGCCGGGCCGAGATCGTTGGCCGGGGTGTTGATCAGGTCGCGGCCGAGCCCGACCGCGGCAGCGACGCGCGCGATCTCGGCGGCATCGACCGTATCGGGCGCGACGAGGCGCGGCGTCTCGCCGGCCGCCTTGCGGTAGCGCCGGAATCCGTAGGCGCCCAGCGCCCAGGCCAGAGCCGCCTGCGCCGGGTCGGGCGCAGTCTTGAGCCGGTAGGTGCCGGGCGGCAGCAGGCCCGGCAGCTTGCCGGCCAGCAGCCGGTCGTGGCCCGGCGCCGCGGTGTCGCCGAGCCCGAACAGCACGCGGTCGAGCGCGCCCTCGCGATCGGGCAGTAGCGCGAGGCGCCCGGCCTTCGGGACGAACCCGCTCGCCCGCGCGAAGACCCGCTGCGCCGGTTCGAGGCTCGCCGCGACCGCTTCCCAGGTGGCTTCCGCCACGAGGTCGATCCGGGTTCCGGGCGTGCCAGGCGGCAGAAGGATCTCGGTCTCGGACATGCGCTCCCTCGTCCCGGCCTCGGCGCGGCGGGCTTAACCGGCAGTTAGGGTTAACGCTTTAGCACCGGGATCTTGAGGCCGTGAAGCGCGCGCCTCGCCGTCCTCCTCGGTGCGTCGCCGGAGCCTTCCATGTTCTCGGACTCACGGTCAGCCTTCCTCTCGGCCCGGCTCGCGCTCGTCGCCGTGCTCGCCGGCGCGGCGCTGGCCGGCTGCCAGTCCCGCTCGCCCGAGACGACCGGCTCGATCGGCGCCGTCTCGGGCGCCCAGATCGACCGCCGCGAGATCGAGGCGCTCTCGGCCCGCTACGGCGAGAATCCAGCCGACCTCGGAACCGCCATGCGCTACGCCCAGGTGCTGCGCGCCACCGAGCAGCGGGCCCAGGCCACCGCGGTTCTGCAGCAGGCGGCGCTGCGCAACCCGCGCAATCAGGCGGTGCTCAGCGCCTACGGCAAGTCCCTCGTCGAGGCCGGGCGCTTCCAGGAGGCGCAGGAGGTGCTCCAGAACGCGCACACCCCGTCCCAGCCCGACTGGCGGGTGCTCTCGGCTCAGGGCTCGGCCGCCGACCAGATGGGCGACCACGCCCGCGCGCAGGGGTTCTACGAGGCTGCCCTGAAGATCCGGCCGAACGAGCCGGCGATCCTCTCGAATCTCGGCCTGTCCTACGCGCTCGCGCGCCAGCTCGATCCGGCGGAAGCGACCCTGCGGCGCGCCGCCGAACAGCCCGGCGCCGATGCGCGGGTGCGGGCGAACCTCGCCCTGGTGCTCGGTCTGAAGGGCCGTTTCCCCGAGGCCGAGGCGATCCTGCGCAAGGACATGCCCCCCGCCGAGGTGGAGGCGACCATCGCCTCCCTGCGCGCGCTCGTCGCCCAGCCGAACCGCTGGAAGGCGATCGAGGCCGCCGACAAGAGCGCGAAGGCCCGCTCAGCCCCCCGCGGCTGATCCGGCCACCCGGTCAGGCGAGGCGGCGCAGCGCCTGGGTCCGCCGCGGGCGGAACACCGCCATCGGCTCCGTGAAGCCGTCGAGGGTGTGCTCGCCGACGGGATCGGGCTCGTCCCAGAGGAAATCCACGAAGGGCTTGGACATCAGCAGCGGCTCGCCGAGCGCCCGGTTGAGCCGCGACAGCCGGCTCGCGAGGTTCACGTCCCGGCCGATCACGGTGAAGTCGAGCCGCGCCCCGGAGCCGACATTGCCGTAGGCGGCCTCGCCGTGATGGAGCGCGATGCCGGCGGTGACCGGCACCGCGAACTGATGCAGAGCGTTCGCCTCGTCGAGGGCCGCGAGCGCCGCCTGCGCGGCCGTCAGCGCACCCTTGGCCGCGCCGCCGAGATCGTCGCCCGGCTCGCGGAAGATGGCGAGCAGCCCGTCGCCAAGATATTTCAGCACCTCGCCGCCCTCGCGCTCGATCGGCGGCACGAGGCAGTCGAAGAACACATTGAGGAGATCGACGGCCTCCTCCGGCGTCATGTCGGCGGAGATGCGGGTGTAGTCGCGCATGTCCGCGAACAGGATGGCCGAGCGGATGCGCCGGACCTGACCGCGGCGGATGTCGCCGGCCAGGATCGCGCGGTGCGGCTCGTCGCCGACATAGATCCGCAGCACGTGGTCGAGCTGCTTGTTGACGAGGCGCATCTCCATCACGGCGGCCAGCGCCGGCATGACGAAGCGCAGGATCGCGATGTCCTCGTCGCGGAAGCCCGCGGGCGCGCGCGTCGCGAAGGTGATGCCGTTGCGGGTGCCGTTGGTGAAGAACAGCGGCGCCACGATGTAGTGGGTGTAGCCCCCGGCCTTCAGCTCGGGGATCACCGAATAGGCGTCGTCCGGCGTCTCGGCGAGATCGAGGACCAGCCACTCGGCGCTCTCGTGCACGGTGTAGAACGGGCTCTCCCGATAGGCCCGCTCGGAGGCCTCGCCGTGCGGGAACAGCCGCACCGTCGAGCCGGTCTCGGGCGTCCAGACCCGGCCGATGCCGGAATATTCCGAGTGCAGGGTGTCGATCGCCGTCGAGGCCCGGTCGACGGGCACGCCGATCCGGTTCAGGCGCTCCGCGAGCCCCGAGAGCAGGTCGTCGGCTTGCGGCAGGCGCGCGCCCTCGCTGAGCAGCCAGTCGCGGATCGCGACGCAGGTCTGCAGCGCACCGAAGGGGACATCGTCCGCTTCCGACCCGTCGGCCAGGGCCGTCGGGGCTACGGGCTGGGGCGGGTTGCGCTCGAGCATATAGCCAAGGTGGTGGGTGGTCCCGGCAAAGCAAGGCGCGATGCCGGATTCGTGGCGCCGCCGTGACGCGCGGTCGTTTGCGACGCGCCGTGGACCTGATCGGTCCACGGCGCGGACGATCAGTTGTCGAGGAAGCTCCGGAGCTTCCGCGAGCGGCTCGGATGCTTCAGCTTGCGCAAGGCCTTCGCCTCGATCTGGCGGATGCGCTCGCGCGTCACCGAGAATTGCTGGCCGACCTCCTCGAGGGTGTGGTCGGTGTTCATGCCGATGCCGAAGCGCATGCGCAGCACGCGCTCCTCGCGGGGCGTCAGCGAGGCGAGCACGCGCGTCGTGGTCTCGCGCAGGTTCGACTGGATCGCCGCGTCGATCGGCAGGACGACGTTCTTGTCCTCGATGAAGTCGCCAAGGTGGCTGTCCTCCTCGTCGCCGATGGGCGTCTCGAGGGAGATCGGCTCCTTGGCGATCTTGAGGACCTTGCGGACCTTCTCCAGCGGCATGGCGAGCTTCTCGGCCAGCTCCTCCGGGGTCGGCTCGCGGCCGATCTCGTGCAGCATCTGGCGCGAGGTGCGGACGATCTTGTTGATCGTCTCGATCATGTGCACCGGGATCCGGATGGTGCGGGCTTGGTCGGCGATCGAACGGGTGATCGCCTGCCGGATCCACCACGTGGCATAGGTCGAGAACTTGTAGCCGCGGCGGTACTCGAACTTGTCCACCGCCTTCATCAGACCGATGTTGCCCTCCTGGATCAGGTCCAGGAACTGCAGGCCGCGGTTGGTGTACTTCTTGGCGATCGAGATCACGAGCCGGAGGTTCGCCTCGATCATCTCCTTCTTGGCCTGACGGGCCTCGGACTCGCCCTTCTTCACCATGTTGACGATGCGGCGATACTCGCCGATCTCGAGGCCGGTCTCGGAGGCGAGCGTGAGGATCTGCTCGCGCAGGTCGCCGACCTGGCGCCCGCCCTTCTCGACGAGGTTCTTCCAGCCCTTGCCGCCGAGCTTGCCGACGCGGTCCATCCAGTTCGGATCGAGTTCGTAGCCCTGGTAATGGCGCAGGAACTCGTCGCGCGCGACGCCGTGGCTCTCGGCGAAGCGCATCAGCCGGCCCTCGTGGCTGATCAGGCGCTTGTTGATGTCGTAGAGCTGCTCGACCAGCGCCTCGATGCGGTTGTTGTTGAGCGAGAGCGACTTCACGTCGGCGACGACGGTGTCCTTGAGGTCGGACTGCTTGCGCCCCTGCGCCTCGGTGCTCGCCTCGCCAGTCGCGCGCCGCTCGGTCTGCTCGTTCTGGAGCTTGCGCAGCTTGCGGTAGTTGTTGGCGATCGCGTCGAAGATCTCGAGCACGCGCGGCTTGATCTCGGCTTCCATCGCCGCGAGCGAGACGTTGTTCTCGAGATCGTCCTCGTCGTCGCCGCCCTCGGGCGGGGCCGGCGGCTCGGCGTCGGCATCTTCCGCCTCCTCGCCCTCGGCGATCTGGGGCGCGTTCTTGCCGTCCGGACCGGCGTAGGTCGCCTCGAGGTCGATGATGTCGCGCAGCAGCACCTTGCCGTCGACGAGCTCGTCGCGCCAGATGATGATGGCCTGGAAGGTGAGCGGGCTCTCGCAGAGGCCCGCGATCATCGCCTCGCGGCCGGCCTCGATGCGCTTGGCAATCGCGATCTCGCCCTCGCGGGACAGGAGCTCAACAGAGCCCATCTCGCGCAGGTACATCCGCACCGGATCGTCGGTGCGGTCGGTCGGCTCGCGGGTGGTCGTGGTGACCGCGACGGCGCGGGCTGGCGCGATCTCGGCCACCTCGGTGCCCTCGGTGGGCTCCTCGTCCTCGCTCGCCTCGCCGTTGGCGGGCTTCTCGCCGGCCGCCTCGTCGGTCTCCTCGGCCTCGACGACGTTGATGCCCATCTCGGAGAGCTGGGACAGAACGTCCTCGATCTGGTCCGGGTCGGACTGCCCGTCGGGCAGGACCTCGTTGACCTCCTCGTAGGTGATATAGCCGCGCTTCTTGGCGAGCTTCACCATCCGCTTGACGGACGCGTCCGTCAGGTCGAGGAGCGGCCCGTCCGTCTGCTGCTCCGGAGCGGTCTCCGTCTCGTCCCGTTCCGTTGCCTTCGTCGCCATGATCAGCCTATTGTTTCGGGGCGGCGCGATGCGGGGGCCCGTCGGCCGCTCCGCGCCATCGACGCCGCCATGCGTATGCTTCGCGACCGAACCGGCCCGATCGCGATCTTCGAAGTCCCGTATGCAAGCGCGACGCTTGACCGACTGTTAACCATGCCGCACGAAAGCGGCGTGTCCGTGCCATTGCACGAGGATCAGGACACAGTCGAGTCGCTCGTCTCGGGCAGATCCGCCTCCGCCTCCGCTGCAATCACGATCGCCAGCCCCTCCTTGGCCTGACAGAGCCAGGCCCAGTTCGCCTCGGTCGGCTCTTCAGCGAAGGCGCGCTCGGCCTGACGGAGTTCGCTATGTAGCGCTCCTGCCTTGCGGTGCAAGGTCATCGCCTGTCGGAGCGCATCCTCGCGCAGCGCAGGGTCCGCATGCGGCTCGAGGGTCTTGCGGTCGCGCGACCGGGCCATCGCGGCGAGCCGCGCGGCCGCTTCGCCGAGATTCGCGCGCTGGATCCTGGCCTCCAGAACCGTCCGGTCCGGGTCGCCCGTCTCGCCCGCGCAGGCGAGGCAGAGATCGAGGAGCGCGCGCGCATCCGGGTGCGTCATCTCCAGCTCGATCAGCTCGTCGGCGAGCGGGCCGATCATCTCGGGGTGCGTCAGGAGCAGCCCGACGATCACCGCCTCCCGCACCGGCGCCGCGCCGGCGAATCCCGCCGAGGCGGTGACGGACGCGCTCGGCGTCGCGCGCATCCGCGGGGAGGGGAGGGCCTCCGGGCCGCCGCGCTGGCGGCGCTGGAACCCGGACGGCCCGTTCGGGTAGCTCCCCCCGCGCGGCTGGCCGGGCTGGGCTTGGCGGACGGCGCGGGGCGAGAGGCCGCGCAGCCGCTCCTCGATCTCGTCGCGGTAGTAGCGCCGCACCGTCTCGTCGCGGATGCCCCCCACCAGCTCCCTTAGGGTCGCGGCGAGAAGGGCCCGGCGCTCGGGCGTGTCGGTGCTGCCCGTCTCCAGCGCCCGCGCCCACAGCACCTCCACCAGCGGCTTGGCCGCCGCGAGCACCCGGTCGATCGCCGCCGGCCCCTCGGCGCGCAGCAGGTCGTCCGGATCCTGGCCCTCGGGCAGCACCGCGAAGCGCAGCGACTTGCCGGGCGCGAGCATCGGCAGCGCCACCTCGAGGGTGCGGTGGGCGGCGCGCTGGCCGGCGCCGTCGCCGTCGAAGCACAGGATCGGCTCGTCGGCGTGGCGCCAGAGCAGCGCGATCTGCTCCTCGGTGAGCGCCGTGCCGAGCTGCGCCACCGTGTTCGGGTGGCCCGCCAGCGTCATCGCGATGGCGTCGACGTAGCCCTCGACGGTGACGATCGTGCCGCGGTCGTGGGCGGGCTTGCGGGCCTGATGCAGGTTGTAGAGGCCCTGGCCCTTGTGGAAGAGCGGCGTCTCCGGCGAGTTCAGGTACTTGGCCTTGGCATCGGCCTGCATGGCCCGGCCGCCGAAGGCGATGACCCGGCCGCGCACGTCGCAGATCGGGAACATCACCCGGTCGCGGAAGCGGTCGTAGGGCACCGCGATGCCCTCGCCCGAGACCAGCAGGCCGAGCTCGGCCATCAGCTCCTTCTCGACGTCCTTGCCGGCGAGATAGTCGCGCAGGCCGTAGCGGTCCCCCGGCGCGTAGCCGAGGCGGAAGCGGGCCTGGATCTCGCCGCCGAGGCCGCGTCGGTCGAGATAGGCCCGGGCCTTCGCGCCCGCGCCGCCCACGAGCTGATCCTCGAACCAGCGCGCCGCGAGCTCCATCACCTCGATCGCGCCGCGGCGGCGCGTCTCCATCGCCTGCGTGTCGGCGGAGGGCGCCGGCAGGCTGACGCCGGCCTCGCCGGCGAGCCGCTCGACGGCCTCGGGGAAGCTCAGCCCCTCGGTCTCCATCAGGAAGGTGAAGACGTCGCCGTGCTTGCCGGAGGAGAAGCAGTGATAGAACTGCTTCTGGTCGTTCACGTAGAAGGAGGGCGTCTTCTCGGCGTTGAAGGGCGACAGGCCGCGCCACTCGCGGCCCGCCTTCTTCAGCCGCACGCGCCGCCCGACCACGTCGGAGGTCGGCACCCGGCTGCGGATCTCTTCGAGGATGTGAGGGGGATAGCGCACGGGGCGTGGTATTTCCGGCGGGCGGTGCGGCAGGTCCTTGGTGGGAACCCGCTTCTATAGCGCACGAACCCGTCCCGAGTCCCGGCCGCCGCCCCGCGCGGGCGGGGGATTGCGGGCAGAACCCGCCCCGCCCCGCGCGGATCGGGCCTTCGCGCCTCGGCTCGGCCTGTGTCGGCTCTCCCCGCGTCAGGCCTTGGCGTTCAGCGCCTCCTTCACGAGGCCGCTCGCCTTGCCGAAATCCATCCGGCCCGCGAACTTGCCCTTCAGGGCGCCGATCACCTTGCCCATGTCCTTCGGGCCGGCCGCGCCCGTCTCGGCGATAGCGGCCTCGATCGCGGCCTTGGTCTCGGCCTCGTCCATCTGCTGGGGCAGGAAGGCCTGGATGATCGCGATCTCCGAGCGCTCGTTCTGCGCGAGCTCCGGCCGGCCGCCCTGCTCATAGACGCTGGCCGATTCGGCGCGCTGCTTGATCATCTTCTGGAGCAGGGCGAGGATCTCCTCGTCGGAGGCGGGCTCCTTGCCGAGGCCGCGGGCCTCGATGTCCTTGTCCTTCAGGGCGGCCTGGATCATCCGGACGGTGGCGAGCTTCGCCTTCTCGCCGGCCTTCATGGCCTCCTTCATCTCGGCGGTGAAGCGCGCGCGCAGCATCGAACTCTCTCCTGTTCAGAACAATCCCGGCCGCCTCCCGCCGTCCCGGCGGGCGCGTCCCGGCAAAAATGGGGGCCGGACCCGCGCGGCGGGCCGCTTGAGACGCGGACGCGGGCACGCCACATTGACCGCCGAGCGGGCGGCTCGGTATGAGCGCCGCACGAGCATAGCCGCCCGCCGCGCCATTCTGTGGCGCCGGATCCGGCCGGACATAAGCGAGATCACGCCGATGCTGCAAGACGAGGGCGCTTCCGCGCAACCCCGACCCGCGCCGGAACCCTGGAGCGAGCCGGTCCCGACCGCGCTCCTGGTGCTGGCCGACGGCACGGTGCTCGAAGGCTTCGGCATCGGCCAGACCGGGATCGCCGACGGCGAGGTCTGCTTCAACACCGCGATGACGGGCTATCAGGAGATCCTGACGGACCCGTCCTACGCGGGCCAGATCGTCACCTTCACCTTCCCGCATATCGGCAATGTCGGCACCAACGACGAGGATCTCGAGAGCCTCGAGGCCGCCCCGGCCTCGGGCGTGCGCGGCGCGGTGATCGCCTCGGCGGTGACGCAGCCGTCGAACTGGCGCTCGTCGAGCCATCTCGACGCGTGGCTCGGCGCGCGCGGCATCGTCGGCATCACGGGGATCGACACCCGCGCGCTCACCGCCCGCATCCGCGACCGCGGCATGCCGAACGCGGTGATCGCCAACGATCCACACGGCCGCTTCGACCGCGAGGCCCTGAAGGCGCGCGCCGCCGCGCTCGCCCCGATGGAGGGGCTCGACCTCGTGCCGCCGGTCACCAGCCGCGAGCGCTCGGACTGGAGCGAGACGGTGTGGGACGTCGCGGGCGGCTACGGCCGGCGCGCCATCGGCGCCGGCTACAAGGTCGTAGCCATCGATTACGGGGTGAAGCGCAACATCCTGCGGCTGCTCGCCCAGGCGGGCTGCGACGTCACCGTCGTGCCGGCCACCACCAGCGCCGAGGAGATCCTGGCGCTGAAGCCCGACGGCGTGTTCCTGTCGAACGGCCCGGGCGACCCGGCGGCGACCGGCGCCTACGCCGTCCCGGTGATCCGCAAGCTCCTGGAGGAGCGGGTGCCGACCTTCGGCATCTGCCTCGGCCACCAGCTGATGGGCCTCGCCCTCGGCGGCCGCACCGTGAAGATGGCCCAGGGCCATCACGGCGCGAATCACCCGGTGAAGGACAAGACCACCGGCAAGGTCGAGATCGTCTCGATGAACCACGGCTTCGCGGTCGATCCGGCGAGCCTGCCCGACACGGCGGTCGAGACCCACGTCTCGCTCTTCGACGGATCGAATTGCGGCCTCACGCTCACCGACCGGCCGGCCTTCTCGGTCCAGCACCACCCGGAGGCGTCGCCCGGGCCCCGCGACAGCCACTACCTGTTCGAGCGCTTCGTCACGCTGATGCGGGCCGGCAAGCCCGAGCCGGAGATCGGCGCCAATTAAGGCGGCGGGCCCCCGGGCCCGTCATAGAATGCCCCGATTCCTCCGGTAGCCCGGGTTCACCCTTCGTTAACGACGCCGCGCGACGGTGTTCGGCAACGCGAGCGAGCGAACCCCGGGGCCCGGATGACCATCGACGACGCCAGCGACGACTTCTCGCGCCTGCACCGCATCTTCACCTTCCATCTCGGTGTCGCGGTCGGCCTCTCGTGGATGACGACCCTGTACGCCGCGCTCTACGCGCCGTGGGTGCGCAACATCCGGGCGCTGATCGACCCGGCGGGCGGGCTCGACCGTGTCGAGAGCACGCTCTCCTTCCTGTTCGTGATGCCGGCAGTTTTGACGGTGGCCTGGGCGTGCCTGTTCTTCGGCCGCGAGATCCTGCGCCGCAGCCAGACGCTGAGCAGCGTCGCCCTCGAATTCGCCGCCGCGGCGGTGGTCGCCTTCGGACTGTTCTACCTGTCGATCGACCGCGCGGTCTCGGCTCTCTACATCGGCCTCTGATCCGGTCGCCTGCGGGCGCCCTCGCTCCGTTGCCGCCAAGCCCCGCCCTGTCCGACAGGCGGGGCTTTGTCGTTTCGGCCCGCCGTCAGAACCGCACCACGACCTGGGCCCGCACCGTCCGGGGAGCGCCGACCGTGATGTTGTTGTTGTTGTCGGCGGTGGCGATGTAGCCGCGGTCGAACAGGTTCTCGACGTTGATCTGCGCCCGCACGAACTCGTTGATCGTGTAGAACAGTCCCAGATCGATCCGGGTGAAGCCCGGCAGCCGGACCGTGTTGTCGGACGAGGCGAAGGTGTGCGTCTGCTGGATCACGCCGACGCCGACGGCGAATTGCGGCGTCAGGTCGAACTTGTTCCAGAGCGTGAAGGCGTTGAAGGGCACGAGGCCGACCGTGTTGCCCTTCACAATCGTCGCCGAGGTCGCGCTCTCGATCCGCGCATCCGTGAAGGCGTAGCCGCCCGCGATCTGCCAGTGATCGGTGACGTAGCCGTTGGCGCCGATCTCGAAGCCCTGGGTGTTCGTCTTGCCGGACAGGATGAAGAAGCCTGGATTGTTCGGGTCGGCGAGCCTCTGGTTGGTGCGGTCGAGATTGTAGGCGGCGGCCGTGAGCTGGAAGGTCGGGGAGACGTCGTACTTCGCGCCGACCTCCAGGTTCTCGAATTTCTCCGGCTGCGCGATGACGAGGCCGGGGGTGAAATTGCCGATCTGGTCGCCGGAGGAGGGCAGGTAGGAGACGCTGTAGCTGCCGTAGAAGGCGAGGTTCGGCAGCGGCTTCAGCACAATGCCGGCGCGGGGCGAGACGAGGTCGTCGACGCGCGGATAGGTGACGTTGGTGATCTGGTTGCGCGCGGCGAAGTCGAAATGGTCGAAGCGCAGGCCGCCGACGACCTGCAGCCAGTCGGTGATCTCGATCTGGTCCTGGCCGTAGACCGCGGCGAGGCCGAGGCTGTAGCGCGCGTTGGCGTCGGTGGTCCCGTTGTTGCGGAAGGTCACCGGCGTGCGGGTGATCGGGAAGAGCGGGTTCACCGTCACGCTGGTGACGAGATTGTTGAAGAACGCCGACTGGCGGAAGACGATGCCTTCCTGATAGCCGAGCTCGAACCCGCCGAGCAGGGTGTGCTTCAGGTCGCCCGTCAGGAACTTGTAGGTGAAGTCGTTCTGGCTGAAGTAGTTCGTCCGGTTCGTCTCGTTGCGGTAGCCGGTGATCGTCACGGCGTTTCCGGCCGCGTTCACCGCGCTTCCCGGCAGCGTGTTGCGATAGAAACGATCGTAATCGGCAAAGCGCAGCTGGCTGTGCAGCTCGACGCCCGAGTCGAAGCGGTGGTCGAGGATCGCGGTGGCGATGTTGGCGTCGACCTTCGTGAAGTTCACGTCCGGGTTGCCGAAGAACGTGGAGACGTTCTGCCGGTAGCGGTAGGCCCGGCCGAACTGGGACGGGATGCCCCGGTCGGGGAAGCGATCGTCGTGGAAGTACTCGTAGGAGAGCTTCAGGGTGGTCTGCGGATCGATCAGGAAGGTCATCGTCGGGTTGAAGCCGTAGCGGCGGATGTCGCCGAACTGCCGGTAGGTGCCCGAATCCTCGGCGACGCCGTTGAGGCGGAAGAACACGCTGTCGCTGATCCGGTCGCCCACGTCGACGGCGACGCGCTTGTCGCCGAACTGGCCGCCGCCGGCCACGATCTCGCGCACCCGGAATCCGTCGGCCTCCTTGAGCACGCGGTTGATCACGCCGCCGCCGCCGCCGCGGCCGAAGATCAAGGAATCGGGCCCCTTCAGCACCTCGACGCGCTGGATGTTGTAGAGGTCGCGGTAGTACTGGACGTCGTCGCGCACGCCGTTGACGAAGAAGTCCGCGCTGGTGTTCTGGCCGCGGATGATGAGCTGATCGCGGTTGCTCTCGCCCTGCGCCGGGATCACGCCCGGCACGTAGCGGAGCTGCTCGGTCAGGTTCTGGAAGTTCTGGTCGAGGATCTGCTCGCGGTTGATCACCGTCACGGATTGCGGCGTATCGATCAGCGGGGTGTCGGTCTTGGTCGCGCTCCGGGTGCGCTTCGTCAGGTAGCCGACGCTGACGCCGCCCTCGCCCTCGACGCTGAGCTGGTCCAGCGTCACCGCCTGATCGCCAGCGACCGCCGCGTCAAGGGCCTGGGCAAGGGCCGGGGATCCGAGCGCGGTTCCGGCCAGCATGGCACCGGCCAGCGCGCCCGTGAAACGAATGCTCATGTGAAGTCCCCCTCGAAGCCCTAGGCATTCGCGGCGCATTCGATCGACGATCGCCGCGCCAGCTCTGCAGTTGGGCTGTATCGGTTGCGGATGAGCGCGCAAGGTTGGGGGGATCGACTGTTCAGGATCTTGTTTTATAACATTTCTAAGAACAAGAAGAAGAAACCGGCTAAGCCGTTCGGTCGCGCCACGTTTGCGGGTGGATCACAATCCTTCCAGGGTGGCGTGCGGCCCTCTGCGTCCCACGATCGTTTCCGCTGTGTTGCTGAGCTGCAACATGGGCGCGCCGTCGTTTCCCGGCCCGGCCGCGTTGAGCCGCACCCGCCCGCGTGCTAGGCGCCGCTCCATCTCGCCGCGCGGTCCGGGCGCGGCCCCGACCGCGACCACCTCCCGACCGCTAAGATCCGAAGGCGCCCCATGATTCCCCGCTACAGCCGCCCCGCGATGAGCGCGATCTGGACGCCCGAGACGCGCTTCCGGATCTGGTTCGAGATCGAGGCCCACGCCACCAGCGCGCTCGCGGAGATCGGCGTGGTGCCCCGGGAGGCCGCCGAGACGGTCTGGGCCAAGGGCCGCGACGCCGAATTCGACGTCGCCCGCATCGACGCCATCGAGGCGGTGACGAAGCACGACGTCATCGCCTTCCTGACGCATCTCGCCGAGATCGTCGGGCCCGACGCCCGCTTCGTGCACCAGGGCATGACGTCCTCGGACGTCCTCGACACCTGCCTCAACGTGCAGCTCGTGCGCGCCGCCGACATCCTGATCGCGGATGTGGACGCGCTGCTCGCCGCCCTCAAGCGCCGGGCCTTCGAGCACAGGATGACCCCGACGATCGGCCGCTCGCACGGGATCCATGCCGAGCCCGTCACCTTCGGGCTCAAGCTCGCCCAGGCCTATGCCGAGTTCGAGCGCGGGCGCCGCCGCCTCGTGGCGGCGCGCGAGGAGGTCGCCACCTGCGCGATCTCGGGCGCCGTCGGCACCTTCGCCAACATCGATCCGCGGGTGGAGGAGTACGTCGCCAAGGCGATGGGCCTCACCCCCGAGCCGGTCTCCACGCAGGTGATCCCGCGCGACCGCCACGCCATGTTCTTCGCCACGCTCGGCGTCATCGCCTCCTCCCTGGAGCGGCTGGCGATCGAGGTGCGCCACCTCCAGCGCACCGAGGTGCTGGAGGCCGAGGAGTTCTTCTCCGAGGGCCAGAAGGGCTCCTCGGCGATGCCGCACAAGCGCAACCCGGTGCTCACCGAGAACATCACCGGGCTCGCCCGCATGGTGCGCGGCTACGTCGTCCCGGCGATGGAGAACGTCGCGCTCTGGCACGAGCGCGACATCTCGCATTCCTCGGTCGAGCGCATGATCGGCCCCGACGCCACCGTGACCCTCGACTTCGCGCTCGCCCGCATGACCGGGGTGATCGACAAGCTGCTGGTCTATCCGGCCACCATGCAGAAGAATCTCGACCGGCTCGGCGGCCTCGTCCACTCCCAGCGGGTGCTCCTGGCGCTGACCCAGGCCGGCGTCTCGCGGGAGGACGCCTACCGCCTCGTCCAGCGCAACGCGATGCCGGTCTGGCGCGGAGAGGGCGACTTCCTCACCCTGCTCCAGGCCGACCCGGAGGTCACCGCCGCCCTCAAGCCCGAGCAGATCGCCGAGTGCTTCGACCTCGGCTATCACCTGAAGCACGTGGACACGATCTTCGCGCGGGTGTTCGGAGAGGCCTGAGTTCTGCACGGTTCCTGCGTCGACCGGACGACGATTCCCTCCAGCACGAGGCCCAGACAGCCGTGACATCGCCCCGCATTGTCTACCTCAACGGCGAATTCCTGCCCTTCGCGGAGGCCCGCATCCCCGTGATGGATCGCGGCTTCCTGTTCGCCGACGGGATCTACGAGGTCTCGGCGGTGCTCGACGGGCGCCTCGTCGACAACGCCGCGCATCTCGCCCGCCTCGACCGCTCCCTCGGCGAGATCGGCATCCGCAACCCGCACACCATCCCCGAATGGGAGCGGCTGGAGACGGAGCTCGTCGCCCGCAACGCCCTCGCCGAGGGCCTCGTCTACATGCAGGTGACCCGCGGCGTGTACGAGCGCGACTTCGCCTTCCCGCCGCCCGAGACGGCGGCCACCGTGGTGATGTTCACCCAGGCCAAGACCGTCGCGGCCAATCCCCTGGCGGAGCGGGGCGCCGCGGTGATCACCGTGGAGGACATCCGCTGGAAGCGGCGCGACATCAAGTCGGTGGCGCTGCTGGCCCAGGTCCTCGCCAAGCAGGCGGCGGCCTCGGCCGGCGTCGCCGAGGCCTGGATGGTCGAGGACGGGGCGGTCACCGAGGGGTCGTCCTCGACGGCCTTCATCGTCACCAGGGAGCGCGTGCTCGTCACCCGCCCGCTCTCGACAGCGCTCCTGCCCGGCATCACCCGCGGGGCGGTGCTGCGCCTCGCCGCCGAGCAGGACCTGCGCATCGAGGAGCGCCTGTTCTCGGTGGCGGAGGCGAAGGCGGCGCAGGAGGCGTTCTACACCAGCGCCTCGTCCTTCGTGATGCCGGTGGTCTCGATCGACGGGACGGCGATCGGCGCGGGCGCGCCGGGGCCGCTCACCCGGCGCCTGCGCGAGCTCTATCTCGGCATGGCCCGGGAGGCTTGAGCCAGGAACGGATTCCACGGGAGGTCGTTGCCCCTCGCACATGCACCGGACATGCATCCGAGGGAGGCCTTCAAGATGCGCACGATCCTCAACGGGCTCGCCGCCGCGGCGCTGAGCCTCGTCGCCACGGCGGCACTCGCGCAGAATCCCGACGCGCCGCTGAAGAACCGCGACACCGATCCGGCCCTGCCGCCGCCGGCCACGACGCCGCCGGACCGGGTGCGCCCGAGCGCCGACGCGCCGCCCAAGGATTCCAATCTCAGCGACAAGCTCCGGAGCAGCGACGGGGTGATCAAGCCGCCGGGCGACGCGGCCCCCGGCATGGTGGTCAAGCCGCCGGATCCGAATCCCGGCTCGATGCCGGTGATCAAGCCCGGTGAATTGCCCGGACGGCAGCCCGGAACCGAAGCCAAATAGGAGCGACCCAGGAGCCACGCCCGTGCCGGCGTGGTAGGGGGCGAGGCATGACGAACCACCTTTTCGCCCTGGTGCGGGAGAACCTGCCCGCCGACGCCGCCAAGACCCTGATGGAGACGCCGGAGGGGCGCCGCCACAGCTACGCGGACATGCTCGACCGCTCCGGACGCTACGCGGCGGCTCTGGTGGCCCTCGGCGTCGTGCCGGGCGACCGCGTCGCCGTGCAGGTCGAGAAGAGCCCCGAGGTGGTGTTCCTCTATCTCGGCGCGGTTCGGGCGGGCGCGGTCTTCCTGCCGCTCAACACCGCCTATACGGCCGCCGAGATCGCCTATTTCCTCGGCGACGCGAAGCCGGCCGTGTTCGTCTGCGCGCCGGACAAGCGCGCCGCGCTGAGCGGCGTCGCGGAGCGGGCGGGCGTGCGCCACGTTCTCACCCTCGATGCGGAGGGCCGGGGCAGCGCGGCGGAGGCTGCCGACGCGCAGACCGGCGCGTTCGCCGACGTCCCGCGCGAGGCGGACGATCTCGCGGCGATCCTCTACACATCCGGCACCACCGGGCGCTCGAAGGGCGCCATGCTGAGCCACGACAACCTCGCCTCGAACGCCCGGACCCTGAAGGATCACTGGCGCTTCACCGGCGACGACGTGCTGATTCATGCCCTGCCGGTGTTCCACACCCACGGCCTGTTCGTGGCGATCAACACGGTGCTGGCGAGCGGCGCCACGATGCTGTTCCTGCCCCGGCTCGACCCGAAGCTGATCCTCGGGCTGATGGGCCGGGCCACCGCCATGATGGGCGTGCCGACCTTCTACACCCGACTGCTCAAGGAGCCCGGTCTCGACAGAGCCGCCGCGGCGGGGATGCGGCTGTTCGTGTCCGGCTCGGCGCCGCTGCTCGCCGAGACGCATCGCGCGTGGCAGGCCCGGACCGGCCATGCCATCCTCGAGCGCTACGGCATGACCGAGACCAACATGAGCACGTCGAACCCCTATGCGGGCGATCGCGTGGCCGGCACCGTGGGACAGCCCCTGCCGGGCATCTCCCTCCGGGTCGTCGATCCCGAGACCGGGGCGATCCTGCCGCCGGAATCGATCGGCATGATCGAGGTGAAGGGGCCGAACGTGTTCCGCGGCTACTGGCGCATGCCGGAGAAGACCGCCTCGGAGTTTCGGGCCGACGGGTTCTTCATCACGGGCGACCTCGGCAAGATCGATGCCCGCGGCTACGTTCACATCGTCGGGCGCGGCAAGGACCTGATCATCACCGGCGGGTTCAATGTCTACCCGAAGGAGGTCGAGACCGAGATCGACGCGGTGCCGGGGATCGTCGAATCGGCGGTGATCGGCCTGCCCCACGCCGATTTCGGCGAGGCGGTGACGGCGGTGGTCGTGGCGGGCGCCGACGCCCCGAGCGAGGCGGCGATCCTCGCCCATCTTGAGGGCCGGCTCGCCAAGTTCAAATGCCCGAAGCGGGTGCTGTTCGCCGCGGAGCTGCCGCGCAACACCATGGGCAAGGTCCAGAAGAACCTCCTGCGCGAGGCCCATGCGGGGCTCTACGGCGGGTAGGCGACGGCTCCGGCCAAGCTTTCGTTCCGCGCCGGGAACGGCCGTCGCGACCGCGACGTTGCGCTCTCGTGCGCGGCACGCGCATGCCGGTGCCCATCCGCCTCCATGACCGACAGACCCGACCTGCAATCCGCCCCGCTGCCAGAGGGCGGCTCCGGATCCGTCCTGTGGACGGTGATGCTCGGGTCCGCCCTGATCGCCCTCGCCCTCAGCCCCCGGCGCGGGACCGCCGTCCTCGCGGAAGAGCCGGCTGCCGAGGAACCCGAAACGCGGCCAGGAAACGGCGCGCGCTCGCACGAGGGCCGGGCGGCGATCCTCGTCGCGACGACGCAAGCCGACCGAGGCCGGGCGGCCAAGCGCCCGGACGAGATCCCGGGGCGCGGCTGGAAGGACATCGCCGTCCGGCTCTACCTCGAATTCGTGAAGGACCGGGTGCTCTCGGTGGCGGCCGGCGTGACCTTCTACACCCTGCTCTCGCTGTTCCCGGCCCTGGCGGCGCTCGTCTCCTGCTACGGGCTCTTCGCCGACGTGAACGTCATCAACGACCATCTCGCCGCGCTGCAGGGCGTGCTGCCCGCGAGCGCCGTCGACATCATCGGCGAGCAGGTCAAGCGCATCGCTGCGAAGGGCGGGGGGACCCTGGGGCTCACCTTCTTCACCAGCTTGGTCCTGTCGCTCTGGAGCGCGAACGCGGCCGTGAAGGCGATGTTCGACGCGCTGAACGTGGTCTACGAGGAGGAGGAGAAGCGCAGCTTCGTCATGCTCAACCTGCGCTCGCTCACCTTCACCATCGGCGGCTTGGTGTTCACCATCTTCGCCCTGGCCTCGATCGTCGTGCTCCCCGTGGTCTTCAACTTCGTCGGGATCAGCAACGGCGCGTGGCTGCTCGCCGCCCTGCGCTGGCCGGTGCTGTTCCTCGTCCTCGTCGGCGGCCTGTCGCTGCTCTACCGCTACGGGCCGAGCCGCGAGCACGCCCGCTGGCGCTGGGTCGGCGTCGGCAGCGTGGTGGCGGGCGTCCTCTGGCTCGTCGCCTCGCTGCTGTTCTCTTGGTACGTCGCGAATTTCGGCAATTACAACGAGACCTACGGGTCGCTCGGCGCGGTGATCGGCTTCATGACCTGGATCTGGATCTCCTCGACGATCGTCCTCATGGGCGGCGAGATCAACGCCGAGATCGAGCACCAGACGGCGATCGACACCACGACCGGGCCGGCCCTGCCGATGGGCGCGCGGCGCGCCCGCATGGCCGACACCCTCGGCGCGGCGGCGTGACCGGTTCCCGCGGGCGCGCGCCGGTCCCATATCGGTGAGCGACGGCCCCGCCTCGGGGCCAGAGCCCGCTGCGGGGCCGGAACCCGCCGGGTTCGCCCAGGAGATGCACCGATGTCCGCTTCCGATCCGACCACCGACGCCCCCGACGCGCGCACTGAGGCCGAGTGGCGGGAGGCGCTGACGCCGGAGCAGTACCGCGTCCTGCGCGAGCACGGCACCGAGCGGGCCGGCACCAGCTGCCTCCTCGCCGAGAAGCGGCCCGGCACCTTCACTTGCGCCGGGTGCGGCACGCCGCTCTTCGCGTCCGGCACCAAGTTCGAGTCGGGGACCGGGTGGCCGAGCTTCTTCGAGCCGCTGCCGGGCGCCGTGGCGACGAAGACCGACCGCAGCCACTGGATGGTCCGGACGGAGGTGCATTGCGCCCGCTGCGAGGGCCATCTCGGACATGTCTTCGACGACGGGCCGGCGCCGACCGGCCTGCGCTACTGCATGAACGGCGCCGCGATGACCTTCGAGCCGAAGGCCTGATCCGGCCCGGCGCCCAACCGCGAAATCGGCGCGGGGCGCCGAAGAGGTAGCCCCGTTTCGTGGGGACGAGCCGGCCTATATCCGGCCGCCCCGGCGCAACCGTCTTGATTTCGGCGGCTTTCTGCTTAGTCCCTGGTAGAACAGAGATCGGGTTTGATCCGGCGACGATCGCGCGAGTGCTCTTCGGAGCACGCGCGCGATCGTCCCTGCGAAGAGCGGCTCCGCTGCGCCTGGGCGCGCTCCGCCGGGGCCGGATCGAGGGTCCGAACGTCCGTCCGCCGGTCGCCGTACCGCTGGAAGGCATGAAGCGGAGGTTTGAGTATGAGCGTCGTCCGGCGATTTCTCGTGGCGCCGTCCCTGGTGCGCCTGATCCGCAAGGAGCGCGGCGGAGCGCGCATCACCGAGGGGTACTTCGCGCCGCAGGGCGGGCGCACCTCCTTCGTGCGGGTCGACGGCCAGCAATGCCATCTCGTGCTGGTCGCCAAGGCGGCGGACGGCGGCCTCTCCGAAGAGCGCACCGAGGTTCCGCGGGCGCACGGCGACGCCCTCCTCGACGTGTGTCCGGGCAAGGCCGCCTACGACCGCACCGCCGTGACCGTCGCCGGCCGCGAGGTCCTGGTCGATCGCTACGTCAGCCCCGGCAGCCTCGACCTGATCAGCGTCGCCTTCGCCAATCCCGACGAGGCCCGCGGCTTCCCCGTCCCCGCCTGGTTCGGCCGCGAGGTCACGGAGGAGGGCGCCTACGATCGCCAGTCGGTGGCGCTCGAGGGCACCCCGCCGGCCGGCGAGATCACGCTGAGCAACGCGGCGCTCGACGCCGTGCTCGACCTCTTGGAGCCGCGCTTCGGCTTCGGCCGCTATGGCACCCCCCGCGGCGACCGGCCGGAGGGCGAGGACGGCGTGATCAACAGCCTGAGGCGCATCGCCGGAGGCGCCGCCGTGGCCGCGCCCGTCGCCGCCGAAGCCTCCGCGGCCGAGGCTCCGGCCGCCGAGGCCCATGCGGCCGAGGCGCAGCCCGCCGCCGAGGCGCCGGCCCAGCCGACGCACGAGCCCGAGCCGGCGGCCGAGCATTCCGCGCCGGAGCCGGTCCCTCACGCCGAGCCGGTCCATGCCGAGCAGGCCCCCGCCGAGGCGGCCCCGGACACGCGCCCGACCGACGCGCGGATCGACGACGTGATCGAGAGCCTGTCGGCCGCGCTCGGCGCCGCGATCAACCAGCCGCACGAGCCGGCTGCCGACGATCCGGCGGCGGCGTTCGAGCGCTGGACCGTGCGTCCGCGCCGGACCCAGCAGCAGACCTGACGCCCCGCATCGAGCGGCGCTCCTCCGGGGGCGCCCCCCTGCCTGCCCGGTCGCCGATCGCGCCGCGAGCGGCCGGATGTTTCCGGCGCCCGGATGCAGGGGCGAAGCGCGGCCGGGAGCCGCGAGGCGACCGGTGTCCCGATCGGGTGGCGCGGCGGAGTCGTCCGCCGCGTCCCGCGGCTGCCGACCGGGTTCCGTCGCTCGCAGACCCGAGAACAACCGGTTTCGATGCTGAAACAGCCGAGCTTCTGACGGCCAGACCTTCGGTCGCGGTCGGAAGACTGCACAGGGTGTAACAATCGGCTTTTGTCATTCCGCGCCGAACCGGCCAGCCGTGCCGCCGTTGAGGCCATTCCGCAAAGCCGCTAGGACTGGCCTCAAGCCGGACGAACCGGCGGCATTGATTTTAATCCCGATGCGGCGCGAGACCGTCAGGGAATGCGAGGGTGCACGATCGTCGTGCACGGGTGACCGATGGCCCAGATGACCCCAGCAGCGACCACGCACGCCAGCCCCGCGGCAGGCCATGCCGCCGAACCTTGGTACAAGGTTCTCTATATCCAGGTTCTGATCGCCATCGTGCTCGGCGTCGCGGTGGGATACCTCTATCCGGAATTCGGCAAGTCGCTGAAATGGATGGGCGACGGCTTCGTCAAGCTCATCAAGATGATGATCGCGCCGATCATCTTCTGCACGATCGTCCACGGCATCGCCTCGATCGGCGACCTGAAGAAGGTCGGCCGTGTCGGCCTCAAGGCGCTGATCTACTTCGAGGTGGTCTCGACCATCGCGCTGCTGATCGGCGTCCTCGTCGGCGAGGTGGTCAGGCCGGGCGCGGGCTTCCACGCCGACCCGGCTAAGCTCGACGCGGCCAAGGTCGCCAGCTACGCCAGCAAGGCCGCGGCCGACTCGACGGTCGCGCACATCATGGCGCTGATTCCCAACAGCTTCTTCGACGCCTTCGCCACCGGCGACCTGCTGCAGGTGCTGCTGATCTCGATCCTCACCGGCGTCGTCGTCACCGGCATGGGGTCCAGGGCCGCGGGCATCTCCCACGCCATCGACACGGCGGGACAGGTGTTCTTCCGCATCATCGGCCTGATCGTGAAGCTCGCGCCGCTCGGCGCCTTCGGGGCAATGGCCTTCACCATCGGCGAGTACGGGATCACCAAGGTGATCGACCTCGCTTGGCTCGTCGGCACCTTCTACGTCACCGCGGCGCTGTTCATCATCCTCGTGCTCGGCGGCATCGCGCGCGTCGCCGGCTTCTCGATCTTCCGCTTCCTGGCCTACATCAAGGACGAGCTGCTGATCGTGCTCGGCACGTCGTCCTCGGAGACGGTGCTGCCGCACATGATGACCAAGATGCGCCGCCTCGGCGCCTCGGATTCGGTCGTCGGCCTCGTCATCCCGACGGGCTACTCGTTCAACCTCGATGGCACCAACATCTACATGACGCTGGCGACGCTGTTCCTGGCACAGGCGGTGGGCGCCGACCTGAGCTTCGGGCAATACGCCACCATCATCGTCGTGGCGATGCTCACCTCGAAGGGCGCCTCCGGCGTGACGGGCGCGGGCTTCATCACCCTGGCGGCGACCCTCGCGGCGATCCCGAACAACCCGGTCCCGGTCGCCGCGATGACGCTGGTGCTCGGCGTCGACAAGTTCATGTCGGAGTGCCGCGCGCTCACCAACCTCGTCGGCAACGGCGTGGCCTGCGTCGTGGTCAGCCGCTGGGAGGGCGAGCTCGACCTGGCCAAGCTCAACGAGGTGATGGCCCACCCGGTCTCCATCGGCACCGACATCTCGGACGAGTCGCCCCAGCCGATGGGCACGGCCGCCGGGCCGAAGGTCGCTGCCGCCGAGTGAGCGCGTCGCCCGGTAGGCTCCGCCTCGGCATCGATCTCGGCGGCACCAAGATCGCCGGGATCGTCCTCGACGGATCGGGCACGCGGGCCGAGGCGCGCGTGCCGACCCCGCGCGACGATTACGCAGGCACGCTGGGGGCGATCGCGGGCCTCGTCGCCCGTCTCGAGGCGGAGGCCGGCGCGTCCTGCACGGTCGGGATCGGGATGCCCGGGGCGATCTCGGCGCGCACCGGACGCGTCAAGAACGCGAACTCCACCTGGTTGAATGGGCGGCCCTTCCGGGCCGACCTGGAGGCCGCCCTCGGTCGTCCGGTTCGGATCGAGAACGACGCCAATTGCCTCGCGGTCTCCGAGGCGGTCGACGGCGCGGCGGCGGGCGCCCGCGTCGTCTGGGCCGTGATCCTCGGCACGGGCGTGGGCTCCGGCATCGCCATCGACGGGCGCGCGCTCTCGGGTCGGGACGCCATCGCGGGCGAGTGGGGCCACAACCCGTTGCCGGCGCCGGACGAGTGCGAGCGCCCTGGCCCGCCCTGCTATTGCGGCCGTCGCGGCTGCATCGAGACCTGGCTCTCGGGGCCGGGGCTCGCGGCCGATCACGGACGCCGAAGCGGCGCCGCGATGGCGGCGGAGGCGGTCGTCGCCGCGCTCCGGGCGAACGACCCGGCCGCGCGGGAGACGGTCGCGGCCTATCGCGCCCGTCTCGGACGAGCCGTGGCTCACGTGGTCAACATCCTGGATCCGGACGTGATCGTGATCGGCGGCGGCCTCTCCCGCGTGCCCGAGCTCCTGACCGATCTCGCCCCCGCAATCGCCCCGCACGTCTTCTCCGACGCCTTCGACACGCCGATCCGTCCGAGCCTTCACGGCGATGCCTCGGGCGTCCGGGGCGCGGCCTGGCTCTGGAGCCCCGGGGACTGACGCGGTTTCCCGCCGATCGACGCGGGCGCCGCATCGGCGATCCGGGGGCAGCGCGCGTCGCTCCGGAACCTCCGTTGCGGCGCGAACCCGCTCTCCGCCGACGGGAGCCGACGCGCCGAACGCAGGCACCTCGCGGCACGGATCGGGCCCTCGGGCCTGTCGCGCCGAGATCGGGAGCGGCCCTAGGGCGTCGGCGCGTGGCGCACGAAGCGCTCCTCGAAGGTCGTGGCGAGATCGATCTGGGCGCCCTGCAACTCCGGATCCAGCGTCCGCACCAGATCGAGCACGCTCGCCATGCCTTCCTGGGTCGGGATGCCGGTGCGCGAGTAGCTCTCCAGCGAGTTCCGCACGGCCTGGACGTAGAGGGCGCGGTCACCGAAATGGTAGGCGGGCTGCACGAGGTCGGCGACGGCGTCCGGGTTGGCGGAGGCGAGCCAGCGCAGGGAGCGGACGAAGGCGTTCACCACCCGTTGCGTCGTCGCGGCGTGGCGTTCGATCCAATCCTGCTTCGTGTAGACCACGGCCGCCGGGTTCGGCCCGCCGAAGAGCGCGCGGGTGCCGGCCTCGGTGCGGGTGTCGACCAGGACCTTGATGTCGCCATCGGCCTCGAGCTTGGCGATCACCGGGTCGAGATGCGAGATCGCGTCGATCTCGCCGCGCTTCATCGCCGCGATGGCGCCCGGACCACCGCCGATGCCGATCAGCGCCGCGTCCGTGGGCTTCAGCCCGGCCTTGATCATCGCGAACTGCATCGCCAGCGCCGTGGAGGAGCCGGGCGCGGTGACGCCGATCTTACGCCCCTTCAGATCCGCGACGCCTGCCACGGTGCCGGCCAGTTCCTTGCGCACGCCGATCACGATGGCGGGCAAGCGGCCGAGCTCGCACACGGCGCGCACGTCCTGCCCCTTGGCCTGCATCCGCAGGGTGTGCTCGTAGGCGCCGGTGACGATGTCGACGGAGCCCCCGATCAAAGCCTGCAGCGAGCGCGCGCCGCCGCCGAAATCGCTGATCTCGGCGTCGATTCCCTCCTGCTTGAAGTAGCCGTTGCGCTCGGCCACCGTGAGCGGCAGGTAGTAGAGCAGCGGCTTGCCGCCGACGCCGATCCGGACCTTCACGGGCTCGGCCGTCTGGGCCCGGGCGGGCATCGCCAGGGCGGCGGCGGCGGTGGCGAGGAAGCTGCGGCGGAGCATGGCGAGTCCCTTCAATCCCGTCCGCCGGCCTGCGGACGCCAGACCAGCAGGCGGTTCTCCACGAGGGTGACCAGCGCGTCGATGGCGATCACGAAGACGGCGAGGATGAGCATCCCGGCGAAGACGCCGGTGACGTCGAACACGCTCTCGGCCTCGTGGATCTTGTAGCCGAGGCCCGCCGACGAGCCGAGATACTCGCCCACCACGGCGCCCACCAGGGCGAACCCGACGGCGGTGTGCAGCGAGGAGAACATCCATGTCAGCGCCGACGGCCAGTAGACGTGGCGCAGCAGGCCGCGCTCGCCGAGGCCGAGCATGCGGGCGTTGTCGCGCACGACGGGGCTCACCTCGCGCACGCCCTGGTAGACGTTGAAGAACACGATGAAGAAGACCAGCGTGAAGCCGAGCGCCACCTTCGACCAGATCCCGAGGCCGAACCACAGGGCGAAGATCGGGGCCAGCACCACCCGGGGCAGGGCGTTCGCGGCCTTGATGTAGGGGTCGAACACCGCTGCCAGCAGGGCGTTGCGGGCGAACAGGAAGCCGAAGGCGATGCCCCCGCCCGCCCCGGTGAGGAAGGCCAGCACCGTTTCCTGCAGGGTGATCCAGATGTGGCCCCAGATCTCGGGCGTGGTCACCTCCGCCCAGGCGCGGGCGAGCACGGCGCCGGGCGTCGAGAAGAAGAACTGGATCTGCCGCGGCGCGCCGAGAATCGGATAGGCCGTCAGCACGTGCCAGATCGCGAGGCCCGCGAGGCCGACGCCGATCTGCAGGCCGAGGAGGACGAGGCGGTTCACGGGGCGGCCTCCGGGGATGCGGCGGTCCCGCGCATCAGGCCGGGCCGTCCGCGTAGGCGCGGGAGACCTCGACGCGCAGGCGCGACCAGATCTCCCGGTAAAGATCGTGAAAGCCCGGGTCCAGGCGGATCTCGCTGATGTCGCGGGGCCGAGGCAGGCGCACCGGAAACTCGCCGACGATCCGCGCCGCAGGTCCGGCCGAGAGCACGACGACGCGATCGGAGAGCGCGATGGCCTCCTCGAGATCGTGGGTGACGAAGATCACCGCCTTGCGGTCGGCGGCCCAGAGATCGAGCAGGAGGTTGCCCATGATCTGGCGCGTCTGCGCGTCGAGAGGCCCGAAGGGCTCGTCCATCAGCAGGATCTCGGGATCGCGGATCAGCATCTGGGCGAGCGCCACGCGCTTGCGCTGGCCGCCCGAGAGGGTGTGCGGGTAGCGCCCGGCGAAGGGCGCCAGCCCGACGCGGCCGAGCCAGGCCTGAGCCCGCTCCCGGGCCTGCGCCCGCCGCACGCCCTGCGGCTCCAGGGCCACGGCGACATTGTCGAGGGCGGTCTTCCAGGGCATCAGCGCATCGGCCTGGAAGAGGTAGCCGGCGCGGCGGTTGAGGCCCGTGAGGGGCGCGCCGAAGACCCGCACAATGCCCGCGGCCGGCTTCAGGAGCCCGGCCCCGGCGTTGAGCAGCGTGGACTTCCCCGATCCGGTCGGGCCCACCACGGCGACGAACTCGCCCGGCGCCACCGCGAGGTCGATGCCCTCCACCGCGACGTAGCGCGCCGCGCCCGCCAGGCCGAAGGCGATCGTCAGGCCCTCAAGGCGCAGGGCCGGCTCCGCCACGCCCGGCCGCGTCTGCCGCGTCTCGCTCAAGCCGGGCTGGCTCATCGCTCCCGCCGTTCCTCCGCCGGCCGTCCGCGCGGCCGTGCCCGGCCTGTTGCCGGAGAACCGCCCGCAAGATCAAGCGCCGATCGCCGGACGCGGCGACAGATCCGCGACGCTGATCGAGCGGGCGTCAGCGCAGCCGCGCGCGTCCCTCGGCGAGCGAGCGGGTCAGGCTGGCCGCGTCCTGCGCGCGGGCGAGCGCCGCGCCCTGACCGGCCCAGAGCGGCGAGAAATCGCCCGATCCCCGGGCCTCGGCCGCCGCGCGCAGGGGCTGGAGGGCGGAGGCCGCCCGCGGGAAGGCCGGTGCGTCCGCGCTGATCGGCCCGAGTTCCTGCATCGCCCGGTTGCGCAGACCCCGCGCGGGCCGCCCGGTGAACACGGTGGTGACGGCCGTATCGGTGTCCGTCGCAGCCTCGAGCGCGGCGCGGTGGGGCGCGGAGAGGCCGGCCTCGTCGCAGAGCAGGTAGGCGGTGCCGACCTGCACGGCCGACGCGCCCAGCGCGAAGGCCGCGGCGACGCCGCGCGCGTCCGCGATGCCGCCCGCGGCGATCACCGGGCAATCGACCGCGTCGACGATCTGCGGCACCAGAGCCATCGTGCCGACCTGCCGCCCGAGATCGTCGCCGACGAAGGGCTCCAGGAAGAGGCCGCGATGGCCGCCGGCCTCGAGGCCCTGGGCGATGATCGCGTCGACCCCGCGCGCGGCGAGCCAGTGCGCCTCCGCCACCGTCGTCGCGCAGCCGACGATGCGGCAGCCCACGGCCCGGACGGCGTCGAACAGATCGGGGTCGGGCAGGCCGAAATGGAAGCTCACCACCGGGGGGCTCAGATCCCGCAGGGCCTCGGCCATGGCCGCGTCGAAGGGCGCGCGCTCGGGGCCCGTCGCCGCCGCGTCCGCATCCAGGCGGAACTCGGCGTAATAGGGCGCCAGCCGGGCGCGCCAGGCCGCCTCGCGCTCGGTATCTGCCGCGGCGCGGCGATGGGCGAAGAAGTTGAGGTTGAACGGGCGATCCGTCCGCGCCCGCAGATTGGCAACCTCCGCGCGCACCTGATCGGGCGTCATGGCCGCGCAGGCGATCGAGCCGAGACCGCCCGCCGCGCTCACCGCGGGGGCGAGCGCGGGCTTGGGCCCGATCATCGGCGCCTGCACGACCGGATGCTCCAGTCCGAACAGCTCGCAGAACGCGGTGCGCGGATCCATGTCGTCCTCCCGTCCTCCCGACGGGCGGAGACATAGCATTCCGGTGTCAGAACGGCAGCAGGACGTCGATCACCTGCTGGCCGTAGCGCGGCTGCTGCACGTCGGTGATCTGGCCGCGTCCCCCGTAGGCAATGCGCGCCTGGGCGATCTTGGCCGAATCGATGGTGTTGTCGGATTCGATGTCCTCGGGCCGCACCACGCCCGCGACGATCAGCTCGCGCACCTCGAAATTGACCCGGATCTCCTGCTTGCCCTCGACCACGAGGTTCCCGTTCGGCAGCACCTGCGTGACGATGGCGGCGATGTTGGTCGTCACCGTCTCCGCGCGCTGCACCGAGCCGGCGCCGTCGCTCGACGTGCTCGACGTGGCGTTGATCAGCTTGTCGGGTGCGATGCCGGCAGCCAGCACCGCGGCGTTCTTCTCCAGGCCGAAGGCGTTCGGCAGCCCCACGCCCTCGCTGTTGGCGCGCGAGCGCTTGGTCTCGTTGTTGAGGTTGGCCTTGTCCGTGACGTTGACCTTCACGGTGACGAGATCGCCGATGCGGGCGGCGCGCTGGTCCTTGAAGAAGGCGCGCGATCCCGTGCGCCAGAGCGAGTTCGGCGCGTAGGAGACCGGCTGCACGTCCGGCATCGGCATCCGCACCGGCTTGTAGCCGGGCTGGCTCGTCGGGTCCTCGATCGCCGAGAGCGCCGGCTGGGCCCCGATCTGCGAGAGCCGGTCGATCGTGTTGCAGGCGCCGAGGCCGCCGCAGGCGACGATCGTTGCGAGGAGTGCGAGGCGCTGTTTCATCGCGAAAACCGTTGGAGGCGTGAGGGGCTCAGCGGAGCGTGGCGGGTCCGGCCGGGTCGGCGCTGGCCTGGCGCTGGGGCGCCGACGGGCCGACCGAGACGCGCCCGGCCCCGATCACGGTGGCCTGCAGGATCTTCTTCGAGGCGGCGTTGACCACGTTCACCGTGGCGCCGAGCCGCCCCGCATCGTTGCTGATGCCGCGCATCGAGAGGCTGATCCCGGGCGTCTCGTAGATGATCGTCACCATCTCGCCGCGTGCGACCAGCTCCGGCGGCGCCGTGTCGCCGGCCCGCAGGACGGCGCCCACGCTGAGCGCGCGCTGGACGACCTCGCCGGCGGGCGCACCCGTGACCGCGTCCGGCGGCACGCCGTCGCGCGGCCGGCGCTCGACCGCGACGTCGCCCGCGGCGACGCGCTCGCCGCGGGCGACGGCGCGGGTCAGCACGGCCACCTCGCGCATCTCGACGACGAGCCCGGCCACCCGCAGGTTGGCCTGCCGCTCGCCGAGGCTGACGAGGGCCCCGACCCGGCGCGAGCGCGGGTCGTAGGTCATGTCGAGGGCGAGCGCCTGCCCGTCGAGGTCGACCGGCGCCAGCAGGACCGGGGTCTCGCCGTCGAAGCGGATGGTCACGAGCTTGGCGTCGAGCCCGAACCCGGATTCGAGCCCGCGCTTGAGCGCCGCCTCGATCTCGGCCGGGCCGACCCGGCGCGCGGCGCGCTGGACGTTGATCTGGGTCCGGCCCCCGGATTCGAGCGGGCCGAGCTCGGCTGCGGCCACCGCGTCGGCGATGCGGCGGGCCTGGATCGTGCCCGTCGCGCCGAGCGCCGGGGCGCGGAAGAGCGGGCGCTTGGCCGCCGCCTCGGGCGCGTTCTCCACGAGATCGCCGAGGGTCAGGATGTCGCCGCGCGCCGTCACGTCGCCGCGCAGGCGCATCGGCTGCGCGGCCGTCGCCGGCAGGACGAGGGCGCCGATCAGCGCGAGGGTCAGCAGCGCGAGGGCGGCCCGGGCCACGATGCCGAAGCGCATCGGCGCCGCGCGCCCGCGCCCCGTCCGCCCGATGGGCCTCAGCGCGGCGAGATCGATGGGATCGAGGACGAAGGTCATGGTCGCGCCTCCGGGATCAGCTGCGGAACATCTGGGAGGTGGTGGACAGCATCTGGTCGGCGGCGGTGACGACCTTGGAGTTCATCTCGTAGGCGCGCTGCGCGGCGATCAGCGACGAGATCTCCGTGACGGCGTTCACGTTCGCCTCCTCGAGATACGATTGCTGCAGGTTGCCGAAGCCTTCCGAGCCGGGCAGGCCGCTGATCGCCGGGCCCGAGGCCGCGGTCTCGATGAACAGGTTGTCGCCGATCGATTCGAGGCCGACCTTGTTGACGAAGCGGGCGAGCTGGAACTGGCCGAGCGTCTGCGGCGCGGTCTGACCCGGGATGGTGGCCTGCACCGCGCCCGTCGCGCTGATGGTCACCGCGGTGGCGGTGCTCGGCACGGTGATGCCCGGATCGACGAGGTAGCCGTCGCGGGTGACGAGCTGACCTTGCGCGGAGAGGTCGAACGAGCCGTCCCGGCTGTAGGCTGTGCGCCCGTCGGGCATCGTCACCCGGAACAGGCCCTCGCCCCGGATGGCGACGTCGTAATCCTTCTCGGTCGAGGTGAGCGTGCCCTGCGACATCACCCGCGCCGTCGAGGTGGTCTTCACGCCCGAGCCGATGGCGAGGCCCGCCGGGAGCTGCGTGTTCTGGTCCGAGGTCGAGGAGCCGGCCCGGCGCAGGTTCTGGTAGAGCAGATCCTGGAAATGCGGCTGCTGGCGCTTGTAGCCGGTGGTGCGCAGGTTCGCGATGTTGTTCGAGATGACCTGGACGTTGAGTTCCTGGGCCGCCATGCCAGTGGCGGCGGCGTAGAGCGCGCGCATCGGACCCTATCTCCCCTGTCGGCTCAGGCGACGTCGGCGAGGCGGCGGATCGCCGTGCCCCGCAGGTCGTCGAGGCGCGAGATCACGCTGGAGACCATCGCGTAGCTGCGGTTGACGTCCATCAGCCGGGTCATCTCGATCACCGGGCGGACGTTGGAGCGCTCGAGCGCGCCGGCCTCGACGCGGCCCTGGAGCCCGGCGGGCTGGGCGGGATCGGGTGAGGCGTAGAGGTTGCCGCCCTCGTTGGTCAGCCGCTGCGGGTTGGCGAAGGTGACGAGCCGGAGCTTGCCGCGCACGCCGATATTGGTGGAGACGGTGCCGTCCGGCCCGATCGACAGGCCGGTCTCCTGCGCGTTGATCTGGATCGGTCCGCCCTCGCCCTGGACGGCGTAGCCGTCGCTCGTCACCAGCGTGCCCTGCGCGTTGACCTCGAGGGCGCCGTTGCGGGTGAAGCGCTCGCCCTGCGGACCCTGCACCGCCAGGAAGGCCGCGCCGCGGATCGCCACGTGCAGGGGGTTGCCGGTCTGCTCGATCGGGCCCTGGGCGAGATCGAGCACCGTGCCCTGGTCGATGACGTAGGAGACCCGCCGGTCGCTGCGCTGGAAGGAATCCGCGCTCGCCACGGGGGCGAGATACTCCTGGAAGCGCACGTTGCGGCCCTTGAAGCCGTTCGTCGAGACGTTCGCCATGTTGTTGGCGATGACGTCGAGCTCGCGCTGGAGCGCGACCTGGCTCGAGACACCGACGAGGAGGGCGTTCTGCATCTTGGAACCCGAGGGGTACGGCCGCGGATGCGGCGCAATCGGTTCCGCATCCCTCGTGCCAGGGTTAACGGCCCGCTCCATCCCAGCATTATCAATGGGTTGACCGAATTGAGAGGCGGTCGGGGGCGCGGCGCGGACCGCCCGGCGGCAAAGCCGACCCGGCAGATTTTGCCCGCTTAACGGCGCGTTAACCGTGACGGTCCGATACCGGGACGTCGCCCGCCGCTCGCGGCGGGCCGGCACGCGACGTCACTCCCAGCGCCGGATCCGACGCCCATGGCCAAGAAGCCCAAGAAGGCGCCCGCCGCGGAGGGCGAGGCCGCCGAGGCCGAAGCCCCGAAGAGCAAGAAGAAGCTCGTCATCATCGGCGCGGCAGCCCTGCTCGCGGTCGGCGGCGGAGGCGGCTTCTTCCTGATGAAGGGCCGGGGCGGCGGCCACGGCGAGGCTGCCCATGTCGAGGAGAAGAAGCCGGTCGTGTTTCTCGACGTGCGCGAGATGATCCTCAACCTCACGCCCGAGAGCAGCCAGGACAAGGCGAAATTCGCGAAGTTCCGCATCGCGCTGGAGCTCAAGGACGATAAGGTCGAGGGCGAGGTCAAGCCGCTGATGCCCCGGGTCGAGGACACGCTCCAGACCTACATGCGCGAGCTGCGGGCGAGCGACCTGTCGGGCTCGGCCGGCCTCTACCGCCTGCGGGAGGAGCTGCTGCGCCGCGTCAACGTGGCGATCTATCCCGCCAAGGTGGAGGCGGTGCTCTTCAAGGACGTGATCCTCCAGTAGGCCCAGACGATCATGGAACCCGACGATCCGATCGAAGAGGACGACTGGGCGGCAGCCCTGATCGAGCAGAACGCCGAGGGCGGCGACGCCTCCCTCGCCGAGGAATGGGGCGCGGCCCTCGCCGAGCAGGGCACCACGCGTAACGCCAGCGACGTCGCCGCCGAATGGGCGACGATGATCGAGGACGGGGAGACCGACAACCTCCCCGAACTCGCCGGCAACGACCGCATCCTGACCCAGGACGAGATCGACGGCGTCCTCGGCTTCTCCATGCGCGAGCTCTCGGCCTCCGGGGCCGGGGGCGTGCGCGCCATCGTCGATTCGGGCGTCGTCCAGTACGAACGCCTGCCGATGCTCGAGATCGTCTTCGACCGGATGATCCGGTTGCTGTCGACCTCGCTGCGCAACTTCTTCCAGGACAACGTCGAGGTCACCCTCGACAACATCACCTCGGTGCGCTTCGGCGACTACGTCAACGCCATCCCGCTGCCGACGCTTCTCGGCGTGTTCAAGGCGGATGCCTGGGAGAATTCCGGCCTCGTCACCGTCGAGTCGAACCTCGCCTACTCGACCCTCGACCTCCTGCTCGGGGGCAAGCGCGGCGGCTCGTCCTCGCGCCTCGACGGGCGGCCCTTCACCACGATTGAGATGCAGCTCGTGCGTCGGCTCGTGGAGATCATCCTGGGCGATCTCGAACTCTCGTTCCAGCCGCTCTCGCCGGTGCGCTTCGCCATCGACCGGATCGAGACGAACCCGCGCTTCGCCACCATCACGCGGCCCGGCAACGCCGCGATCCTGATCGGCCTGCGCCTCGACATGGACGGGCGCGGCGGCCTGCTCCAGATCCTGTTCCCCTACGCCACGATCGAGCCGATCCGTGAACTGCTCATGCAGAGCTTCATGGGCGAGAAGCTCGGCCGCGACCAGATCTGGGAGGGCCACCTCGCCACCGAGATCTGGCAGGCCGACCTCACCATGGAGGCCGTGCTGCACGAGCTGATGCTGCCGCTGAAGAAGGTGATGGCGCTCAAGGTCGGCGACACCCTGATGTTCGATGCCAAGCCGACCGACCTCGTCACCGTGCGCTGCGGCGAATGGGGTCTCACGCAGGGGCGGATCGGCCGGATCGACGACAACATCGCCGTGCAGGTGACGCGGCCGCTGCGCCGCTCGCGCACGACGTTCCAGGCCTACGAGGCCTCCATGAACAACCGCAACGACGTGTAGGGCGATGAGCATCCTGATCACCCTGCTGGCCGACATCCTCGTGGCGGTGCTGCTCGTCGCCACCATCATGACCTCGCTGCGCCTGTCGCGCCGCATCGCGCAGCTCAAGGGCGACGAGGCCGCCTTCCGCCAGACCATCGGCGACCTGATGGTGGCGAGCGCCACGGCCGAGCGGGCGATCGCGACGCTGCGCGGCACGATGGAGGAGAGCGAGCGGGCGCTGGCCGAGCGCGTCGAGCTCGCCGGCGCCTGCGCCGCGGAGATCGCCGCGCAGGTCAGTGCCGGCCAGGCCGTGATCGCGCGGATCGGCGCCATCGTGGGCGAGGCGCGCGGCGCGCGCGCGCCGGCGTCCGCCGCCGCGCCGCCCGCCGACGCCGCGGCCGAGGGCGTCCACGGCGAGCGCCTCGGCGCCGCCGCCGCCGCCGCCCGCGCCATGACCGAGCGGGCCCTGCAACGGGTCCGGAGCCGGGCGGCATGACGGCAGGTCCGCCGGCCAAGCGGGAGACCGGGACCGGGACGGCGCTGCGGCGCTCGCGCCTCAAGCCGCCGCGCTCGCTGCGCCTGCGCCTGATCGATGCCGTGATCTTGGCCGCCGGCGGCCTGCTGGTGCTGAAGCTCCTGGCGATGGTGGGGCCGGGCCCGGCCGTCATGCGGACGGATTTCGGCCGCGTCCTCGCCGATGCCCGCGGCGGCTACGAGCCGACGACGACCGGCTCCGTCACGCCCAAGGAGGCCGAGAAGCCGCCGGAGCCCGCCCCGCCGCCGCAGGCCCAGCCGCCGCGGCCCGATCCGGTCTCGCCGACCGAGCGCGCGCTGCTGGAAAAGCTCGGGGCGCGCCGCGACGCCCTGAAGCAGCGCAGCGAGCAGCTCGATCAGCGCGAGCGCTTGCTCGGAGAGGCCGAGCGCAAGCTCGAGACCGGCGTCGGCGATCTGAAGCAGGCCGAGGAGAAGGCGGACGCCGGCCGGGGCCGCGAAGACCCGGAGAAGTCCGGGCTCAAGAACATCGTCACGATGTACGAGACCATGAAGCCGAAGGACGCGGCCCGCGTCTTCGACCGCCTCGGGCACGAGGTGCTGGTGCCGATCGTGCTCGCGATGAACCCGCGCAAGATGGCCGAGGTGCTCGCGGTCATGCAGCCGGAGGCCGCCGAGCGCCTGACCGTGGCGCTGGCCAACCGGGCCCGGGGCGGCGCCGGCGCGCAGGCCCGGACCGCCGCCGCCGGGCTGCCGCCGAACGAGCTGCCCGCGATCGATCCCGCTCCCGCCCGCTGAGCGCGGCGGCCCGGCAGCGCGCGTCGCGGCCGGGCGGGCCGCTCAGGCCGTCCGATCCTCGGCTCCCGGACGCAGCCCGCTGAGCCAGGCCCAGCGCGCCACGTGCAGGCCCCAGACCATGCCGAGCATCATGTAGACGTGGCGCCACTTCTCGATGTCGATCTGGAAGCCCTGCAGGAAGAACATCAGCAGGGCCGGAAAGACGATCTGGCCGAGGCGGCGGTAGGGCGAGGGCCGGAAGCAGAGCCGGAATCCGACCGCGCAGGTCGTGAGCACGATGGCGAGGAAGCCGAGGCCGCCGGCCCATCCGCCGTTCGAGAACGCGCCGAGGTAGGAATTGTGCGGCTCGAGGTTGAAGGTGCGGCGCCAGCGCAGGGGCCCGAGCCCGGCCGGGCGCTCCAGAAGCATCAGGAAGCCGCGGCGCTGGTTGCCGAAGCGGCCGGTCTCGCCCTCGTCGTAATCCTTCGTCACCACCGCGCGGTCGCTGAAGCGCTCGGCCACGCCCGGCATCGCCAGCAGGCCGCCGACGAGGAGGCCCGATCCCAGCATCGCCAGCATCGACAGCCGGGCGATGCGCCGCCGGATCGCCGGCTCGGCCGTCCGCCAGGCCATGAACACCATCAGGGCGGTGCCCACCACCAGCGCGCCCCAGGAGCCGCGCGAGAACGACAGGAAGATTCCCGCCACCAGCGTCAGGAGCGCGGCGAGCGTCGGCACCATGCGGCGGGTCCGGCCGGTGATCAGGTTGTGGATCAGGTAGAGCACGGCGAGGATCAGGAACGAGCCCAGCACGTTCGGGTCCTCGAACACGCCGGCCGCGCGGCCGTCCATCTTGAACAGCACCTCCTCGCCGATCACGTCGAAATAGCTGAGGATGCCGCAGACGGCCGCGAACAGGCACGAGGCGAGATAGGCCTTGAGCCCGAGCTCGACCCGGTCGCGGGTCCGGTCCGACAGGAACATCACGAAGAAGATGCCGGTCAGGATCAGGTAGGCGGACTGGATCGTCCATTCCACCGGCAGCGCCTCGTCGAGATAGGGCATCAGCGCGAGGCCGAGGCAGGTGCCGTAGGCCAGCAGCAGGCCGAGGATCACCAGCGCCGGGCGATGCACCCGGATGCCGAGGCAGAACCAGAGCAGCAGCGTCGGCACCGCGACGAAGTCGTAGGGCGAGGGCCGCAGGAAGGTGAAGCAGGTAAAGAACACGAACAGGGCGTAGAGCCCGTACCCCACCGCCTCGAGCGCCCCGCGCACCGTGCGACGGTCGTCCCGCGCGCGCGTCCCGCCCCGGACGGGCGCGCCGAGAGGGCCGGGACCGGCGAAATCGATGGCGGCGTCCATGCCGGATCCCTGTCGTGCGGGCGATGCCGCCCCCGCACTCGGGACGCATCCGGTCGACGATCCGCCCGGGCGGGTCAGGAAAGCCTTAAGGCCCGCTCCGTCCACAGGTTGTGCACAGGCCATCCCGGAGGTGGGGACCGGATCAGCCGAGGAGGGCGGATCCGCGTATCGCCCGGTCCGTTGTCAGGACGCGACAGCGAGACACCGGATCGCCGATCCGTTCACCCAGCAAGGCGCCGGATTGTCGGGACGGCGGATCCCGCGGACGGCGCGGGGCCACCACCCGACGACTCGGGCGGGGAGGGCGATCCGGGCGACGGCGCGCCGGTCAGGCCCCGGGTTCCGGCCTGCAATCCCTCCGGTACGACCCTCATAGCCATTTGTTCGATCGGGCAGTCCCAGGCTGCCGGGCGAGCGGTCACACGCCGACAACCATCGACGCCGGACCGGAAGGCCTGCGAACCTGCGTTGGCGAGCATGGTCCTCGTCGCGGGACGGAATGCGGAAGTGAACGCTGCCCTCGCCGCGATGGGAGTGACTGATCAGCCCCCAACCGATTGCCCGGAAACAAGACGAGAGCAGAGGGTCTTTGCGGCGACGATCGGCTCCACCGATCTGAAGGCTGAACCGCCAAACATCATGCCGGCTCGTTACTCAGAAAACACGCCTGACCGGACGATTAAATCTTCCTCAACTGTTTCGCCAGCTATGATCCTAGGCAGCGCGGCCAAGTTTTGTGCAGCGCACTGACTTGAGCCTCGGTATGAAGATCTCGGTACGCGCGCTCCTCTCCGGCCTGTTCGGTTTGATGTGTGTCATCGCCCTGTGCCTCGCGGGCGGGGCCATCCAACAGTCTCTGACGGCAGAACAGAGTGCGAGCGAGGTGGCCAGGCTGGCGCAACTCGACAAGGCGATCTTCCAGAGCTTTGCCGCCATCCGCCTAGAATGGGGCTCGTCCTCGGCCGCGCTCCTGATCGGGAGCGATCGGAACGAGCGCGAGCGCAAGGCCGCCCTCGGGTTCCGCCAGGACGCCACGAAGGTCGTGGAGACCAGCCTGAGCGGTCTGGCCGGCCTGTCTCTGCCCGAGGCCAGCGTTGTGCATCGTGAGCTCGCAACCGCCTACACGGGCTGGGAAGCGATCCGCCGGGAGGTCGACCGGGGCTTCGGTCAGGATCTGGCCGCGCGCGATGCGACCGTGCGGACCCGTCTGGACGAGCAGCTCGAGCCGGTCCTGAACGCCCTGCAGCATGGCGCCAAGCTTCTCGGGCACCGGATCGAGGCGCTCGACGCCACGACGTTCCCCCTCATTCAGATCAGCGCCACGGCGTGGCAGGCGCGGCTCAATGCCGGGATGATCCGGTTCCAGGTCCGGACCATCCTTGCCAAGAACAGGGCCGTGCGTCCCGAGGAAGCCGTCGATCTGCGCGAGAAGGCGCATCAGGTCGCGTCCGGCCTCACCGTCATGGCCGACCTGATCGATGAGCGCAGCCCCGCGGACCTTCGCACCGCTCTGGATGCCGCGCGGGAGAATTTCTCGGGGGCCGCGTTCACCACCTTGCGCAAGGAGATCGAAGCCTCCGCCGCGAGCGGGCAGCCGCTCGCCTTCACCATGGAGACGTGGCTGAAACTCGCCGGCGATGCGCAGTCGACGGTGTTCGCGATCGCGACCGTCGCGATGGAGGTGCTGACCGCCCGGGCGGCGGCCTCCGCGCATCAGGCCTGGGTCTCGGTGTTGCTGCTCGCCGGCATGACGATCGGCATCCTGGCCGTTGCGGGTGTCGGTTTCCTCATCCTGCAGCGCTGGGTGTCGCAGCCCATCATCCGCCTGGAACGCGCGATGGTCAGCTTGGCCGCCGGTGATACCTCGATCGCCATCCCTGGCGCTGGACGGCACGACGAGATCGGCGCGATGGCGGCCGCCGTGCAGGTGTTCAAGGGCAACCTGATCCATACCCGGGAGCTGGAGGCGGAAACGGCTCAGGCGCGGCTCGCGGCCGAGGAGCAGCGCAAGGCGGGGATGCGGCAGATGGCCGACAGCTTCGAGCAGGCGGTCGGCGGGATCATCGGCATGGTCTCCTCCTCGGCGACCGAGTTGCAGGCGACCGCTCAGACGATGACCGCGACAGCGACGGAGACGGCGAGCCAGTCCACGCTGGTGGCAGGCGCCGCCGAGGAGGCTGCGGCCAACGTGAACACGGTCGCGGCAGCCGCGGAGGAACTGGGCGCGTCTGTTCAGGAGATCGGTCGACAGGTCGACGGCTCGGCAAGCTTGGCGCGGATCGCCGTGACCGAGGCCAGCCAGACCGCCACCCTGGTGCAGGAATTGAGCGGTGCGGTCGCCAAGATCGGCGACGTGGTCACGATGATCTCGACCATCGCGGGTCAGACCAACCTCCTGGCCCTCAACGCGACGATCGAGGCCGCGCGGGCCGGAGAGGCGGGCCGCGGCTTCGCGGTCGTCGCGAGCGAGGTCAAGGAATTGGCGTCGCAGACCGCGCGCGCGACCGAGGAGATCTCGGCTCAGATCGCCCGGATCCAGGGTTCGACCGGACAAGCCGTCCAGGCGATCGGCTCGATCGCGGCCCGCATCCAGGAAATCAGCACGGTCGCGACGATGATCGCGGCCGGTGTCGAGGAGCAGGGAGCCGCGACGCAGGAGATCGTGCGCAACGTGGCTCAGGCCTCGACCGGGACTGCGGAGGTGACGAGCAGCATCGCGACCGTCGCCGGTGCAGCCGAGGAGACGGGCGCGGCGGCGACACAGGTCCTCGGCGCGGCCGCCGAGTTGTCGCGCCAGTCGGAGACCCTGACGGCCGAAGTCGCGCGCTTCCTCGCGACGGTTCGTGCGGCCTGAGCGGATCGGCCATCCGTCCCTGTCGGGATCGTCAAAGGGAGCGGCCGGGGTAGACTTCGGCCGTTCCCGTTCGCCGATCAGCGCATTCGCACCGCGTTCGTCGTCCGGCGGAGCACGATAGAGACCCGGATAGCAGGAGGGTGCGAACGGGGGGTAACCCTTCCGCGAGCCGTGCGGGGAGGGGCCTCTCGGGCACCATCACTGGGGTGGCCGAGCGGCCGCGGGCAGGGCCATCTGTCGATCAACGGCCGCTCGAATCTGCGTTCCCTGCGCTCTCGACAAATATGAAGCGCGATCCTTCCAGGAACGACGTGACGTCGTCGGAGATCGTCTGAGACAGATCATCCGGGATGGGCCATCCATAGACGAATTTGCGGATCGCGAGATAGAAGACTTTCCCGTGCATGGCCCAGGCCGCCTCGGTCTCGCGCTCCGTCAAGGGGATCGTCTCCGGGTCCGGCAGGCCGAGATCGGCCCGAACTTCCGCGCAGATCGGATGGATGACCCGCTCGCGGATGGTTGCGAGGTAGCGGGGCGCGATGTCGTAGCCCTTCAGACCGGAGAAGACGAAGATCCGGACCCACACGAAGTCGAAGATCTGCTCGGTATACTCCGCATAGAAGCGAACGATTCTGGAGCTCAAGGTCTGGGATCGGTCGCGGACGAGCCCGGTCCAGGCCGGATTCCAGCGCTTGACGTAGACGTGCTCGTAGACCCGTTCGAGCAGGGCTTCCTTCGTGGGGAAGTATCGGAAGATCGCCGAATGGGTGATGCCCAGTTCCTTGGCCAGTTCCCGCGTCTGCCCGCCGAGGCCGTGCTCGGCGAAGAACTGTGCGGCGGCCTCCACGATCTGCCGCTCGCGCTCGGCCGCGGGCAGGCGCCGCCGCGCTCTCGCTGGCGTGGGATGCCCGGGGCAATCGGCAGTCGGGGCCATGTCTCGTGACCGGTTGGTTATTTCGCTTGACGGCGTCCTTCGCCCCTCGATAGCTTGTAACCAAGCGGTCAACAACGATTGAACCGCGACCCGGCGGCCTGGGAGGGACGCACATGAAGGCGCGGGCCTTCGATTACCGGCGCGTGACGAGCGTGGCGGAGGCGCTCGACGCCTATGCCGGCTGCGCGGGCGAGGCACGCTACCTCTCGGGCGGCCAGAGCCTGCTGCCCGCCCTCAACCTGCGTCTCGACGCCCCGGACCTGCTCATCGACCTTGGCCGGATCGACGCCCTGCGGGGCATCAGGGTCGAAGGCGACGCCCTGCGGATCGGCGCCCTGACGCGTCACGCGGAGACCCTGTCCTCCGACCTGATCGCGGACCATGCCCCGATCCTGACCGAGGCGGCGTCCTTCATGGCCCATCCGGCGATCCGCAACCTCGGGACGATGGGCGGCAGCCTCGCCCTGGCGGATCCCGCCTCCGAACTGCCCGCCTGCATGCGGGCGCTCGGAGCATCGATCGAGATAACCGGGGCGGCCGGAACCCGGACCGTGGCAGCGGACGATTTCTTCCAGGATCTGTTCGAGACCGTCCTCGCGCCGGGGGAGATCCTGTCGGCGGTGCGGGTGCCGCTCGCACGCCCCGGCACGCGGATGCGCTTCGAGGAGATCGCCAGACGCCGGGGCGACTACGCGATGGTCGGGCTCGCCGCCCATATCACCCTCGCCGGGGATGCCGTCGAGGCGGCCCGCCTCGCCTTCTGCTCGGTCGGCCCGACCCCGATGCGGGTTCCGGCGGCCGAGGCCGCCCTGGCCGGCCGGCCCCTCGGCCCGGAGAGCATCGCGGCGGCGAAGGCCGCGCTCACCGACGATCTCGCTCCCGACGACGACGACACCCTCTCGGCCGCCGCGCGGATGCACCTCGCCCGGGTCCTCCTCGGCCGGGTGCTCGCCGCCCTCGGCGAAGGCCGTTCGGAGGCGGAGGCCGCGTGATCACGCCCCATCCGATCGCCCTCACGGTCAACGGCGCCAAGGTCCGGCGCTTCGTGGAGCCGCGCCTGTCGCTGGCCGATTTCCTGCGCCAGGACCTCGGACTCACCGCCGTGCATCTCGGCTGCGAGGTCGGTGCCTGCGGGGCCTGCATCGTCAACCTCGATGGCCAGCCCGTCCATGCCTGCCTGATGCTGGCGGTGCAGGCGGACGGGATGCGGGTCGACACCCTCGAAGGGCTCTCGGATTCTGGGACGCTCGCGGCGCTGCAGGCGGCCTTCCACGCCCGCAACGCCTTGCAATGCGGCTTCTGCACCCCGGGGATCCTGGTCGTCGCCCTCGACTTCCTGACGGGATGCCGTCCCGGCGCAGCCGCGCCCACGCGGGAGGCGATCCGCGATGCCCTCTCGGGCAATTACTGTCGCTGCACCGGATACGAGGCGATCGTCGACGCCATCGAGAGCGTCGCGAAGGCGGCCTGCACCGTGGGGGAGGCGGCATGAGCGTGGCCACCGACGGCCCGAACCGGACACGCTACATCGGCCGGAGCCTGCCCCGGCCGGGTGCAAAGCGTCTCCTGGCGGGACGGGGACGCTATACCGACGACGTCGCGCTGCCCCGCATGCTGCACGCCGCGTTTCTGCGCAGTCCCTACGCCCATGCCCGCCTCGGGTCGATCGAGACGGCCGAGGCGGCCGGGATGCCGGGGGTCCATGCGGTGCTGACCGGCGCCGACTTCGCCCGGATCTGCACGCCCTGGACCGGCACACTCACCCATTTCAAGGGGATGCGCTCGACCCCCCAGATGCCTCTGCCGACGGACAAGGTGGTCTGGGCCGGCCAGCCGGTGGTGATGGTCGTCGCGGAAAGCCGGGCCGAGGCGGAGGATGCCCTGGAGGTCATCGGCATCGACTTCGAGGAGCTCGATCCGGTCATCGGCCTCGACACCGCGCGCGCGCCCGACGCGCCCCGGATCGATGCGGATGCCGCCGACAACGTCCTGTTCCGCACGCGAATCGAGGCGGGCGACACGGAGCGGTCCTTCCAGGGCGCCCGGAGCGTCGAGGTCGATCTGCGCTTCGGGCGGCACACCGCCGTGACGATGGAGCCCCGCTCCCTCGTGGCCGATTACGACCCGGCCGAGGAACGGCTGACCGTCCATCAATCGACGCAGACGCCCTATCAGTTCCAGGACATCTACGCCCGCCATTTCGGGCTGTCCGAGGCCCGGGTCCGGGTGATCGCTCCGGATGTCGGCGGCTCCTTCGGGATGAAGCTGCATCTCTACCACGAGGACATGGCGGTGGTGGGTGCGAGCCTCCTGCTCAAGCGGCCCGTGAAGTTCACGGCCGACCGGATGGAGGCCTTCGCCAGCGACATCCACGCCCGCGACCACCGGGTCTGCGCCCGGCTCGCTTTCGAGGACGAGGGCCGGATGCGGGCGATCGAGGTGGACGACGTCACCGGCGTCGGCCCGTTCTCGGCCTATCCGCGGACCAGCGCCGTGGAGGGCAACCAGGTTGTGCGCCTGATCGGCGCGCCCTACCGGATCGACGACTATCGGGCCGACCTCACGGTCCTCGCCCAGAACAAGGTGCAGATGAGCCAGTACCGGGCGGTCGGCCACCCGATCGCCTGCGCGGTGACGGAGCGGCTGGTCGATCTGGCGGCGCGCGAGCTCGGCCTCGACCCGTTCGAGATCCGGCGGCGCAACTACGTCACCGACGACATGTACCCGCACACGACGCCGAGCGGGTACAGGTTCGAGAGGCTCTCGCTCGCGACCTGCCTCGACAGGCTCCATGCCGTCATGGATTACCCGGCCCTGCGTGCGGAGCAGGCGGTCCTGCGGGAGAAGGGCATCCACCGGGGAATCGGCATCGCGACCTACGTGGAGATCACCAACCCAACGCCGGCCTTCTACGGCGTGGGGGGCGCCCACATCTCGGCGCAGGACGGCTGCATCCTCAAGCTGACGCCGGCGGGCGACGTCGCCTGCGCCATCAGCATCACCGAGCAGGGCCAGGGCAGCGAGGCGATCGTCGGCCAGATCGTCGCCGAGGGGGTGGGGCTCGACCGCGACCGCGTCCGGGTGCTCACCGGCGACACCGAGACGACGCCCTCCGGCGGCGCCACCTGGGCCTGCCGCGGAGCCGGGATCGGCGGCGAGACCGCCCTCCAGGCCGCGCGCAAGCTGCGAGCGCGGATCCTCGCGATCGCCGCCGCCATCCTCCAGGCCGAGGCGGGCACCCTCGACATTCGCGACGGCGTGGTGACCGATGCGGAGGGCAATCCGCGGATGACGCTGAAAGAGGTCGCCAACCTCGCCTATTATCGCTCCGACCTGCTGCCGCCGGGCGTGTCGTCCGCGCTCACCGTGGCGCACCATTTCGCGCCCCACGGCTATCCCTTCGCCTTCACCAACGGCATCCACGGCAGCCACGTCGAGGTCGATACCGAGACCGGCCTCGTGCGCATCCTGAAGCATTGGGTCGTCGAGGATTGCGGCCGGATCATCAACCCGCTCCTCGTGGACGAGCAGATCCGCGGCGGCGTGGTGCAGGGGCTCGGCGCCGCCTTCTTCGAGGAGTGCCGCTACGGCGAGACCGGCCAGCTCCTGAACGGGTCGATGACGGACTACCTCGTGCCGATGGCCTGCGAGATGCCCGACATCGTCATCCGCCACGTCGAGACGCCGACGCAGGATACGGAACTGGGCGCCAAGGGCTGCGGCGAGGCCGGCACGGCCGCCTCGAGCGGCGCCGCTCTCAACGCCGTCAACGATGCCCTGCTCCCCTTCGGGGCCGGGATCTCGCAGCTGCCCATGACGCCCGAGCGCATCCTGAGTGCGCTCGGCGTGGTCTGACCTTGGTCGAGAGGTCGCGACGCGGGCCGGCCTTCAAGAGCCCCGCGCGCGCACAGGAGGAACGGGTGATGGGACAGGGTACGCTTTCGCGCCGCACGCTCGTCGCCGGCATGGCCGTGGCGGGGACCCTGGGCGGGATCGGCCGTCCGCGCCCGGCCCGCGCCGCCGAGCCGATCCGGATCGGCTTCCCGACGCCGGTGACCGGCCCGTTCGGCGCCGAGGCGAAGGACCAGATCCGGTCGGCGGAACTCGCGGTGAAGCAGTTCAACCACGCCGGCGGCCTGGACGGGCGGATGGCCGAATTGCTGGTCCGCGACGACAAGCTCAATCCCGGCGAGGCCGCCACCCGCACCCTGGAATTGATCGAGAAGGACAAGGCCCATTTCATCGTCGGCGCCCTGTCGAGCGCGGTGCAATTGTCGGTCAACGAGATCACCCGCTCGCGCGGCGTGCTCTACGTGTCGATCAGCCAGTCCGACACGATCAACGAGGCGAAAGACTTCAGCCGCACCACCTTCCACGAGGCGCTGAACCCCCACATGACGACCGCCGCGGTCGCCAAGCACGCGTTCCGGAAGGGCACGAAGGTCGCCTACCTCGTCGCCGACTACGCCTACGGCCACGAGATGCTGCGCGGCTTCAAGCGCGCCGCCGCCGCGATCGGCGCGGAGACGGCCGGCGAGATCCTGCACCCGTTCGGCGCGGCCGATTACTCGACCTTCATGCCGCGTCTGCGCGCGATGCGGGCCGACATCCTGTGCATCTGCAACTTCGGCCGCGACCAAGCCAACAGCATCAAGCAGGCCAACGATTTCGGCCTGAAGAAGGTCTCCCGGATCGTGGTGCCGGTCCTCTTGCACAACCAGCGCCTCGCCGCCGGCCCCGACGCCTTCGAAGGCGTCGTCGGTGCCAGCAACTACTATTGGCGCCTGGAAGAGAGCGTCCCCTCGGCGAAGGCCTTCAACGACGCCTTCCGGGCGGCCTATGGCGGCGCCGTGCCGACGGATTACGGCGCCTACGGCTACGCCGCCGTCCGCGCACTCCTCATGGCCGTGAAGGCGGCCGGCGGCACCGACACGGACAAGGTCGTCTCCGCCCTCGAAGCCCTGACATACGACGTCGCAAAAGGGCCGGAGCATTACCGCGCCTGCGATCACCAGGCGGTGCAGTCGGTGCTGGTCACCGAATCGAAGAAGAAGTCCGAGATGGCCAACGAGGCCGACCTCTTCTCCATCCTGGCGATCGAGGCGGGGTCGGAGGCGGCCCTGCGCAGCTGCGACGAACTCGGGCACCGCGCCTGACCGGGAAGCGGGAGATGGCCATGGACTGGGGATCCCTCGATCTCGAACTGATCGCCATGCAGCTGTTCTCGGGGGTCGCGCTCGGGGCCGTCTTCGTGATGCTGGCGCTCGGCCTGTCGATCATCTTCGGCATGCTCGGCATCGTGAATTTCGCGCACGGCAACGTCTTCATGGTCGGCGCCTATGCGGGCGTGTTCGTGATGGAGCGCACCGGCAGCTTCTGGGCGGCCCTGATCCTCGGCCCGCTCCTCGTCGGGGCCCTGGGCCTCGTCGTGGAACGGTTCCTGATCCGGCCGCTGGCCGGCCGCCCACCGGACGACGCTCTGCTCCTCACCTTCGGCCTCGGCTACGTGCTCGTGGAGGGCGTGCGCATCCTGTTCGGCTCGGACGGCCTGCCCTTCGCCACCCCGGAGGCTCTCTCCGGCGTGGCCGACCTCGGCATCGGCTTCTTCCCGATCTACCGGATCTTCGTCATCGGCATCGTCGCCCTGGTCCTCGTCGGCCTCTGGGTCGGGCTCGAGCGGACGAAGCTCGGGCTGATCGTCCGGGCCGGGGCCCGCGACCCGGAGATCCTGCGGGTGCTCGGGGTCGATATCGAGCGGCTGTGGCTGTGGGTTTTCGGTCTCGGCATCGCGCTCGCGGCACTCGGCGGCGTCCTCGCCGCGCCGATGCGGTCGGTCAACCCGGATATGGGCAACGTCGTATTGGGCGAGGCCTTCGCCGTCACGGTGATCGGCGGGATGGGCTCCCTCCTCGGCTCCGTCGTCGCGGGGCTCCTCGTCGGCGTCGTCGTCGCGATGACCGCCCTTCTCGCCCCCGAGATGGCCAGCATCGCCATGTTCGCCTTCATGGCGCTGGTGCTCCTCGTCCGGCCGCAGGGGCTGTTCGGCAAGCCCGGCCTCGGCGCCTGAGGGAGAGCGACGATGCAGCCCCTCGAACAGACCATCCGCGCGACCGCGCCGCCCGTGTCGCGTCGGTCGCTCCTCGCGGGGAGCACCCTGTCGCGGTTGCGCGCGCCGCTCTCGATCCTGGCGCTGCTGGCGCTGCCGTTCCTGCTCCCGTCGCAGGCGCTCGCGGTCAACGTCCTGATCTACGGGCTCTACGCCGTCGGCTACAACCTGCTCTACGGCTACACCGGCCTGCTCTCGTTCGGACACGCAGCGTTCTTCGGGACCGGGGCCTACGTCACCGGCATCGCCATCGGCGCCTATGGGCTGCATCCCCTCGCGGCGATGGGGCTCGCGGTCGCCGCCGCCGCGGCGCTGGCCCTCCTCCTCGGCGCGGTCTCGATCCGGTCGCGGGGCATCTACTTCGCCATGGTGACGCTCGCGCTGGCCCAGCTCGTCTATTACGCGGCGCTTCAGGCCTCCGCCTGGACCGGCGGCGAGAACGGCCTGCGGGGCTTCACGGTGGCCAGGATCGGCCTCGGGCCCCTCTCCGTCGACATCCTCAACCCGTTCACCAAGTATTGCGTGGTCCTGGTCTTCGTCGGCGCAGCCCTGGCGATGATCTCGCGGATCCTCGCCTCGCCCTTCGGAGCCGTGATCGAGGCGATCCGCGAGAACGAGACCAGGGCGCGGAGCTGCGGCTTCGACGTCGAGCGCACCAAGCTCCTCGCCTTCGTGCTGTCCGGCCTGTTCTGCGGCCTCGCCGGGGCGCTGTTCGCGATCCACCTCTCGATCGTGCCGCTGGACAGCCTCGCCTATCACACCTCGGGCATGGCGGTGGTGATGACCCTGGTCGGCGGCGCCGGAACCTTCTTCGGGCCCTTCGTCGGCGCCCTGGCGGTCCTCGTGCTCGAGGATGCCCTGAGCCTGTGGACGCCGCACTGGCAACTGGCGCTGGGCACCGTCTTCATCCTGTTCGTGCTGTTCCTGCCCCGGGGCCTCTGGGGCGCGGCGCTGGCCGGGCTCGGTGCGATGCGGGGGCGCCCGTGACCGGCCCCGTCCTCCAGGTCGAGGATCTCGGGTGCCGCTTCGGCGCCTTCACCGCCCTCGAAGGCATCAGCGCCACCCTCGGCCGCGAGCGCGTCACCGCGGTCATCGGCCCCAACGGCGCGGGCAAGAGCACCTTCTTCAACCTGCTCTCGGGGGCCCTGAAGCCCACGAGCGGATCCATCCGGTTCGGCGGGCGCGACCTCGCCCGCCTGCCCCAGGCCCGCTTCGCGCATCTGGGCATCGCCCGCTCCTACCAGATCACCACGGTCTTCCCTGGGCTCACCGCCCACGAGAACGTCCGCACCGCGCTGCAGGCGCGGGCGAGCCGCTACGATTTCTGGAGCCGGCGCGACCGTCTGCCGGGGCTCGAAGAGAGGGCCGACGCGCTGCTCGAGTCCGTCGGCCTCGCCGGCCGACGGGGCCGCTTCGCCGCCGCCCTGGCGCACGGGGAGCAGCGGGCCCTGGAGATCGCCATCGCGCTGGCCGCCGAGCCGAAGCTCCTGCTCCTCGACGAGCCCACGGCGGGGATGGGGCCGGAGGAGACGAAGGACATGGTGGCTCTCCTCCACCGCCTTGCGGAGGGGCGCGCCATCCTCCTCGTCGAGCACAAGATGAAGATGATCCTCGGCCTGTCGGAGCGCATCCTCGTCCTGCACCACGGGCGCCTCATCGCCGACGGCAACCCGGCCGAGATCCAGGCCGACCGCGAGGTCCGCCGGGTCTATCTCGGTCAGAGCGGCGGGTACGGCCATGCTTGAGATCGACCGCCTCGACGCCTGGTACGGGGCGAGCCATGTCCTCCACTCTCTCACCTTCGCGGTGCGCGAGGGCGAGATCCTGGCCCTGATCGGCCGCAACGGCGCCGGCAAGACGACGACGATGAAGGCCGTGATGGGCCTGATCCCAAAGGTCGGCGGCAGGATCCGCTTCCTCGGGCACGACCTGCTCGGTCGCCCGGCCCATGGGCGCTTTCCCCTGGGGCTCGCCTACGTGCCGGAGGACCGGCGCATCGTTCCGGGCCTCACCGTGCGCGAGAATCTCAAGCTCGGTTTGCTGCGCGCGCCCGCCGCGATCCGGGAGGGGCCCGCGATCGCGGAGATCGCCGAGACCTTCCCGCGCCTCGCCGAGCGCCTCGATCAGGTGGCGGTGACGATGTCGGGAGGCGAGCAGCAGATGCTCGCCATCGCCCGCGCCCTGATCGCGCGGCCCAGGCTGATCCTGCTGGACGAGCCCTCCGAAGGCATCATGCCCGTCCTCGTCGAGGAGATGGGACGGCTGTTCGTCTCCCTGCGGGAGCGGGGCGTGACGCTCCTTCTCGTGGAGCAGAACGTCGAGTGGGCCCTCGGCCTGGCCGACCGGGCCGTGATCATCGATCAGGGGGCGGTGGTCCACGAAAGCGCGGCCGCGACGCTGCGCGCCGACAGCGAGATTCAGGAGCGCTACTGCGCGGTCTGACGGCCCGATGCGGCCTCCGCTCGGTTCGAGCGGAGGCCGCATCGGGCGCGCCCGCGCGGCGCTTGAGCGAAGCCCGGATCCGCCATCCCGAAGGGATCGTCCGGACCCGGTACGGCGGCTGCGATTTCGGACGGGAGAACGCGATGGACATCACCGGGGAATATCGGATCGCGGCGTCGCGCGCGGCTGTCTGGGCAGCCCTCAACGATCCGGAGGTTCTCGCGCGCTGCATACCCGGCTGCAAGGATCTGGCCCGAACCGCGCCGGAGGAATTCGCCGCCAAGGTCGCCCTGAAGGTCGGCCCGGTCTCGGCGACCTTCGCCGGCACCGTCCGGCTGGAGGATGTCCGCGCTCCCGAAGGCTATACGCTCGTCGGGCAGGGCAACGGGGGCATGGCGGGCTTCGCCAAGGGGCGCGCCGTCGTCGCGCTCCACGAGGAGGACGGCGGGACCCTCCTGACCTACGAGGCGAAGGCCGAGATCGGCGGCAAGATCGCCTCCCTCGGGGGCCGCCTGATGCAGGCGACCTCGCGCAAGCTCGCCGACCAGTTCTTCGGCGCCTTCGCCGCCGAACTCGGCGCCCCCGCGCCCATCACGGACGCCGCCGCGACGTCCTGAGGGTCGCGAACCCGGGCGGCCGAGGACGCCACGCATCGGCATCGCCGGTGAACGGCGAACCGGCCCTCGGCCGTCCCACCCCGTCGCGCCCGCGCTCTCGGACAATGCCGCTGGGTGCCGCCCGCGCCGGGTCCGTCAGCCGGGATTGGGGCCCATCCGGCGCCGGTCGTGCTCCATGGCGAAGACGTGGGCGTAGAGGTTGGCGACCCAGCGCCGTCCCTCGACGGTGAGGTCGAGGGCGCGGATCCCGTCGCCGAGCACCGGCTCGACCTTCGACCAGAAGAAGGCCGGGTAGCCCTCGGCGAGATCGGCCGGGTTGGCGTAGCCGAGGCGCGCATTGAGGCCGCACTCGTCGAATTCCTGGAAGAGGGCGTTGAGCTTGCGCGGGTAGAGCGGATCGCCGAGCTGGCCGATCAGGTCGGCGGCCCGCATCAGGCCGGCCTCGGTGCCCGTCTCGGAATGGTCGGCATCCTCCGGCACGGGAAACCGGGTCAGCTCGATCGCCCGGGCGACGCGCTCGGCATCGACGAGGGCGTGGCCGCCGAAGCGTTCGCGCACGACGATCTTCGAGCGCTCGACGTGGTAGGGGCCGAGCGCCGCGTCCGAGGCGCCCCGCGGCAGGGTCGTGGTCCGGCCGTCCGGGTCGATGACGAAGCAGCCGTCGCGGTCGCCCGAGCAGACGCCCCGGACATGCCCGATATCGTGGTAGAGCGCGGCCAGGATGGCGTGCAGCCAGTCGTCGGGTCCGACGCCGCGGCTCAGGAAGCGCCCGCGCAGGATATCCTGGGCCACCATCGTCACGAGCGCGGTGTGGTAGGCGTCGTGATAGAGCGCGTCGCTGCCGACGATGCGCTCGATGGTGAGGCGGGCGGCGCCGTCGATCACCTCGGCGTAGCGCGGCTCCTGCGCGCCGAAGAAGCGCGTGTAGGTCTGGGCGAGATGCTCGCCGAGGGCCTTCGCCAGGAGCTTCGTCGGGTCGAACATGGCAGGCCTCGCCGCGGCCCCGCGCGGCGCGGGCCGGAACCGTCACCTGAGGTAGGGCGCCGCGGCCCTCGGTTCAGGCCCCCGCGCCGGCGATCGGCTCCGGCCGGTCACTCGCTCAGGCCCAGGGCCCGCGCGAAGCCCGGCACCGCCTGGGTGTTGTGGAAGGCGACATTGGTGAGCAGGCCCTCGAGCGCCAGCCTGATATGCTCGGCGCGCGGCCTGAGTTTCTGCCGCTCGGCGACCGGCGCGTCGAAGGCGTCCGCGTAGGCCACGATCTCGCTCCAGTAGGGCGGTGGGCCGTAGGTCCGCAGGCACGAGGTCGAGTCCATCTTCTTGTAGGTCCAGAAGGCCCAGCCGACTCCGTTCGCCTCCAGCCGCTCGCGGTAGGTCCGGATCCACGCGTCCGGCGCCTCGCCCGATTCGCCGAGCAGGATCGGCCGCCGCAGGCGCCGGGCGACGTCGGTGAAGCGGGCGACCGCCCGGTCGGTCGGCTCGGCCTTGTAATAGTGGAACGTCAGCGCGACGGCCTCGTCGAGTTCGGCGCCGGCCAGGACGTCGAAGTCGATCCCGCCATTGGTGCCGCTGAGGAAGACGATGTGGCGGGCATCGACGGCGCGGATCGCCCGGATCGCCGCCTCGTAGACCGGCACCAGCGCGCGATCGGCCGCCGCGTAATCGAAGCCCGGGATCTGGCGCGGCAGGGGCTCGTTCAGCAGGTCGTAGCCGAGGAGCGCCGGGGCGTCGGCGTAGCGGGCCGCGATCTTGCCCCAGATGGCGGCGAAGCGGTCGCGGCAGGCCGGGTCCGCGTAGAGATGCGGGTAGCCGTAGGCGTTGTCGATGTTCTGGCCGGCCTGCCCGCAGGGCGCGGCATGCATGTCCAGGATCACGTGCAGGCCCGCCGCCGCGCTCCGGCGTAGCAGATCGTCGAGACGCTCGAACCCGTCCTGGAGCCAGATCTCGGGATGGTCCTCGACCTGGAACTGGCGATAGTCGAGGGGGACGCGGATCAGGTTCAAGCCGATCCCGGCGAGGAAGCGGAGATCCGCCTCGGTGACGAAGCGGTCCTCCCAGCGCCGCCAGAAGCGGCGGCCCGCCTCCTCGCCGACGAGCTCGTTCACCACCTGGCGGATCTCGCGCGGCGCGGTCGCGCGGGTGAACCCGAACATGTAGCCTTCGGGCACGAACCAGTTGCCGAGGTTGATGCCCCGCAGATCGAGCGGCCTGCTGTCCGCCGCGACGAAGCGCCCGTCGCGGATCGTCGCGACGGGCGGCCCGTGCTCCGCCGCCCGTCCCGGCGGTGGGACGATCGCGAGCGCCAGCATCAGCAGCGCTCCGAGCGCCGTCCGCAGCGATGCCGGACCCCTTGCCCGGAGCCTTGCCCGGAGCTTTGCCCCAAGTCTTGCCCCAAGTCTTGCCCCAGATTTTGCCCGAAGCGGTGAGCGATGCGCCTGTCCCATGCGGTCCCTCATGCATCGCCCGCGCCGGGCGCTCTCGTCGCGGGCAGTGGGCGCCCCGGAACATCACCGGGCGGGTCACCGTTCGTTAGGGAACGACCCGTCCCCTCTGCCTGGGAGATCTCCGATGAAGACGATCCTGTTCGGCGCCGCGATGGCCGCGGTCCTGTTGGGCGGTTCCGGAACCGCGATGGCGCGCGGCGGCGGCGGCGATTCCGGCAGCGGTCTCTCGCCCTATTCCGCGCTGAGCGGGAACGACCGCACGGCGGGCGTCAACAACGGCAATTACCGTGACCCGCGCACCGATCCCTACCTGCAGACCTATGGCGGCTACGACGAGGACGCGCCGGTGCGCTATCGCCGGGCGCCGGTGCGGCGGCCCTATTACGGCTATCCGTACTGAGGAATTCCGGGCCGGGCGGGTGTCCGCCCGATGCCGTTGAGCCGTTTCCGCCCTGGACGGGCGGGAACGGCTTTTTTATACGTCGCACCGGCGCGGGGAGGCCCCGCGCCCTTGTCCGGGTCAGCCCCGCTGCGGGCCCATCTGGGCCTGCATCCGGGACAGGAGCGCGATGTGCTTGTGGATCAGCGGCAGCGCGCCGCGGGCAATGCGGCGCAGGCCCGGATCCTCGCCCGCCTGCGCGTAGGAGCCGTGGATCGCCAGCGCCTCGCGGTGCCCCTGCAGCGACGCGGTGACGAAGGCCGCATCGTATTGCGGGCCCGGCGGCAGCTCGGCGAGCTGGCTCATGATCTGCTGTTTCTGCGCGTCCGTGGTCATGGCGTTCGGCGGCGGCGCCCCGATCACGCCGCCTGCGAGGCCGGCCGCGCCCTCCACCGCCCCGCCCGCCACCGCGAGCGGCGCCGCGACGAGGCCGCCGATCAGGCCGCCCGGCGCGGCGGGCGCCGCGGCGATCGGCGCGCCGCCGGTATAGCCGTCGATCTTGCGGGCGAGGCCGACCTGCTCGACGACCTCGGCGCGCGAGAACGCCTTCACCCGCGGGTTGCCGGTCTTCTCATGCGCGTCGCGAGCGGTGGTCTCCAGGAACATCCCGCCCTTGGTCGCCATGGCGAGGTAGGCCGGGGTCGGGACCGCGCCCGCGGGAATCGGCTGGGCGAGGGCGGTGCGGGTGACCGCCAGGGCGGCGGTCGCGGTCAGCAGATGGACGAGGAAATCGCGGCGCAGCATCTCGGGCTCCGGGTTGGGACGGTGCGACCCGCGCGCGAGAGAGGCCGGGTTGCCAAAATTGCAACCGAGAGTTGCGTTCTATGTTCCTGACGCGGCCGGGACCGGACGTCGCCCCCGGGCGGCGGGCCGCCGGCCTGCGCCGAGCAACCGGCCGCGCAGGCCGTTGCGGCCGGCGAGCGCGGCGAGCGCCAGGACGAGACCGGCCAGGATATCCGGGAGGTAATGTCCGCCCGATCCGATCGAGGCCACTACGACCGCGGCGTTCAGAAGGATCGCGAGCGGGCCGATCAGGCGGACCGGAGCGAGCGCCCAGGCCGTGAGCAGGGCGAGGCAGGCGTGGAAGGACGGGAAGGTGACGAGCCCCCGGATGTCGCCCAGCGCCAGGCTGTGCAGGCTGCCCTCGCGCAGGCCCCTGAGGGCGTCGAGATGCCAGAGCGCGCCCATCGTCTCCAGACGGTCCTGGGGCAGGATCCGCGGGGCGTAATGGACGTAGGTCCCCGCCGCCGGCAGCAGGGCCGAGACCGCGACGACGCAGAGCAGCGTGGCGCAGAACAGGCGCACGAAGTTCCAGAGCCGGCCGAGACGGTGCGTGGCGGCGAGCACGATCACCGTCAGGCCGACCTGCGGGCCGCTGGTATGGTAGGCGAGCGACAGCCACCAGTTCAGCCGCGGATGCGCCTCGAGGAAGGACAGATAGGCCGGCCAGTCGAAGCCGAGGGCAGCTTCCGCACGCGCCAGGGAGGCGTCGGCGAGCGGCAGGTCGAGGGTGGCGAGGAGGTAGTGCAGCACGGCGACCGGCATCGTGAAGGCGACGAGCGCGGCGCTCGCCAGCGCCATCGCGCGCAGCGTCGGATCGGATTTCAGGCGCCCGAGGCACGAAGCGGCGGCGACGAGCGCGAGCCCGAGGGCGGCCAGCCAGGCGGGGGCCACCGGGTCGAGGGCGATGCCCGCGACGGCGAGCCAGACCGCATCCGCGGCCGCGATCAGGGCGGCGGCCAGCCAGAGCAGCGGGTGGGGCGCGGCGACCGCCGCCGAGAACCAGAGGAGCCGATCGAGGAAGGCGGCGCGCCGAGGTCGCGCGCGAGCCCGCGCCTCTCCCGCTTCGATCGACTCCATCCCGTCCCGTGCTCCGCGCCCGAATCCCGCCCTGGGTTACGCGCGGCGGCGGTATTGGTTCTGCGCTCTCCCGAGGCGGAATGCGGATCGTCGCGGCGGGCGAGGCGGAATGGTCCCATTGGGCTGGGCCCGGCGCGCCCTAAACCTTGTGGAGAATACAGCGCGCAAGGATGCAGATGGACCGGCTGGGGGATACCGACGGGGAGGACGCGGTGGTGCGGGGCGAGGCCGAGGCCGCCGCCGAGATCGTGCTCGAGCCGCTGGCCGATTATCCGCGGATCGACCTGCGCGGGAGCGGCGAGCCCTGGGAGACCCGCCGCGCCGCGGGCAAGCGCCTGCGCGAGGCGGTGCCGCACCGGGCCCATGCCGCGCTCGACCCGACCGGGGACCGGCCCGACCCGGTGGCGCTCATCGAGGCGGCGCAGGCGGGCCGGCAGGCGGACCTGATCCCGCTGCGGGTCGCCCGGATGGCGAGCTCGCCCTTCGCCTTTCTGCGCGGGGCCGCGCCCGTCATGGCCTGGGATCTCGCCCACGCGCCGCGGAGCGAGATCATGGTGGTGATGAACGGCGACGCCCATATCGGCAATTTCGGCCTGTTCGGCACGCCGCAGCGCGACGTGGTGCTCGACCTCAACGATTTCGACGAGGTGACGGTCGGCCCCTGGGAATGGGACCTGAAGCGGCTCGTCGCCAGCATCGAGGTAGCCGCCCGGGGCGACGGAGTGCCCGCGGGCGAGCGCCGCCGCGCGATCGTCGCGGCGGTCGGCGGCTACCAGCACACCATGCGCGAGCTCGCGCCGCAGGGCTCCCTGGAGGTCTGGTACCAGGTCACCCGGGCCGATCAGCTCCGGTTCTCCGGCATCGCGATCGACGCGGATTCCCGCGCCGTCGTCCTGAAGGCGGTGGCCAAAGCCCGCAAGCGCCACAACCAGAGTCTGCTCGACCGGGTGGGCGAGCGCCGCGTCGACGGCGGCTGGCGCTTCCGCGACGAGCCGCCGATCCTCACGCCCGTCGCGCCGGACCTTCGCGACGCGGTGATCGCAGGGCTCGAGCGCTACGCCGAGACCCTGCCGCGGGAGCGGCGCTTCATGCTCAACCGCTACCACGTGGTCGACGTCGCCCATCGGGTCGTCGGCGTCGGCAGCGTCGGCACGCGGGCCTACGTGGCGCTGCTCTGCGGCAATTCCGATCAGGACGTGCTCTTCCTCCAGGTCAAGGAAGCCGTGCGTCCCGCCCACGCGCCCTACCTGCCGCCGATGCCGCGCCCCTATGCCGACCATGAGGGCGAGCGGGTAATTTACGGCCAGCGCCTGCTCCAGGCGGTCGGCGACCCGCTCCTCGGCTGGACCACGATCGAGGGCCGGCCGTTCTACGTCCGCCAGATGAAGAACATGAAGGGCGAGATCCCGGTCTCCTGCATGCGCGGGGAGCCGCTCCTGTATTTCTCCTGGGCCTACGGCGCGCTGCTGGCCCGCGCGCATGCGCGAACCGGAGACGCCGCGGCGATCGCCGGCTATTGCGGGCGCGGCGGTCACGCGGACCTGCGCGAGGCCCTGGCCGATTGGGCGCATGCCTACGGCGACCGCAACGCGGAGGACCATGGCCGTTTCCTCGACGCGATCCGATCCGGGCGTCTCGTCGCCGCGGAGGATGCGCATCTGTAGAGGGTCAAGCGCTGCGATACGGCGGATCATTCGCCGCGAAAAGCACGTCGCTGCGGCGAGGGGTCATGAACGACGGTCCTAAACGACTTGGACAAATCACCGTGATCGGATCGCCGGAGATCGTCCCGTGTTCCCGGCCCGTGCATCGATCCCCGATCCGGGGATCTCGCGAGGCTGCCATGCCGTGTCATCGCGTTGCCGATAGCGGGCGTCAGGATAAGATTTCGGCGTATCCTTAGGCCTTACAACACGTTGCCGGCGACTGCCGAAGCTCGTTACCAGTCAACGGTCGAATACCGAAACAGCAGGATCATCCTCAATCGCGCGGTCGAGATTTTTCGAATTGCTTCGCCATCGTGCGAAAGTATTCTTCTCGTTGCCGGAATACAGTTATGGAATACTCAGACAGGTTCTCTTCCGGCTTGTTGGACATTCCAAAACCGTGAACAAGCATCCAGCCATAAAACTCTTCTTTTCTATCAGAAATCTCATGTCCCTTAAATCGAGATAGATGATTGAGTAGAACGTTGCACTCCGGGACCTCGTGAGGCAGCCGGCGGCCACCCTGCCAGAGCTCCTCATGGATGAAGGAATGCCATTTGATGCCCGCGTTGTTCCGATACAGACGCGTGTGAAACTCCTCGGACTCGACGGGCAAGCGTGACATTTCCTCCGGTGTCGACGGCATCGTGATGCCGGCCGGTCGGCCAAGGTTGTTACGCCGTACACCCAAGAATTGCGCCGCCGCATCGGCGTTATCCGAGACGATCTGGCTCTCCGGGTTCAGAATGCTGACGGCTTCGTCCGCATCGACGTGCAGGAGCCAGGGCAGAGTGCATAAATCGCTGACCTTGTTCCGTGCGCCTGCAAAACCGATATCCCGAATATATCCGTGCGGCTCTACGACGATTGTCGCTCGATCGCCGATGACGTCCCGGATGATTTCGACTGTCCGATCGGAGGAGCTCTGGTCGACAAACGCGAAGCGCGGGAAGAAATGCTTTGCCAAGAGCAGCGTTTGCTCGAGAAGCAGTTCCTCGTTATGTGTCAACATGCAAATTTCAATGTCGGAAAAATCGATTCTCAGTCCCAAAACCATTCTCCTGAGGACGCAAACGGCGCTACCCGGATCATACGACTCGTCGCCCAACAACCGTGGCAGTGAAGCCATACCACTTCTCAGAGTCTGACTCGACTCCTGGGACCAGGCCCGCTGAGCGACGCCGTGCGTTTCGAGACAGATACATGCTCCGCAATCACAGGAGCGCCAGAAAGTTCCGCGCGATAATGCCCCTCCCTGGAGGATCGCCGCCTGCTACAATCTTCATGCTGCGGACTCAAGAGACATTGTCTTTCTCTAGGTTTCATTCAGGCTGTATTCCCTCTTAAGTTGCATTCGGTCGTGTCCGGCCCAGCGCGACGGCACATCTGAAAAAAGCCTTTGCCGACGGCACGCTGCCTTCCGATGGGGATCGGCATTCGCCGAACGGGCGCACGATCCGATGCGGCGTCCCGCCGATGACGGTGCGCGCCCGTCTGTGAGCCCTCACGCGGCTATACTCATCGCAGTGTCCCGGCAGACAGACTGATCGTGAAATGTCTCATGGCTCCGTTTCGCGACAGATTCTGGCTCGTCAGACAGGCTGGCGGGTGGTCCGAATACGAGCGTCTGCCGCCCAGACGATTCCCTTAACCGTAGGCTCCTGCGCTCTGTATCGCTCACGCACAGCTAGTGCCCGATTTGCCGGAAGATCGTGGTCAAGGTGAGAAATCCTGCCACTTCGTAGCTCTGTTCCGTCAAACATTGAACGATGCTGTGGTATTGGAAATAGTAGTGCGTAACGCCGTGAGCTTCTACAAACGATGCCCGAGGCCGATATGTATTTGAATTTTTGATCTGATCACTTCCTCGTCCATACCTTCGGCATCGATATTCATGATATCGATGTCTTGTTCGCTCGGAAGCGCATCGTCAAGGAGGTCGGATATAGGACGTACGGGAGCGTTTGGTTCCTCGATGACTTCCCGGCCGTCCTTCGTTTTATGATTTTCCACCGTCTCATGAGAAAATGTGTTGACCGCACCGTCGTTGAATATATGAGCTGTTCATTTGCCAGGCTTCAGGGCCATGCCCTGCAACAGATTCACATCGTTCGGCCTCCCGTCCTTGAAGGCCTCGATCGCGCGCAGGTCGACATAAACGTTCATGCCACGCCGTCCGCGCTCGTGATAAAGAGGAGTATTCGAGTTTCTAAAAGGATGGTGCGCACCGATATCGGCGTAAAACCGATCCCATCTCCATGAAAAATTCTGATCTAGGAACGTATCTTCACCACACAGTGAAAACGTCCGTTGCAGATATGCTGCGGGATCATACGGCATTTTGAATCCTTCCGCTGAACTGATCGTCGTCATGAAACTGGATGGTGAGCGACGGCATGCGGTTTGTACGTGGCTTCGGCGCCAGTGGTCATGATTCCTGCTGGCAAGATAATTCGAAATCTATTGCGGGCTTCTCAACTCATTAATATCATTCCCTATTGGAATTTACATGTTTAAAGCCTAACTTTTATTTATTTCATTCAAAATGGCTGCGCCTTTATTTGGAAAATCACATCGTTGCAAGGACTGCTCGTCGCGCGATGGGGTGTCGGCTGATCATGGACATCACGATCAACGCATCTTTCGTGATGAACGACAGTTGAAACCTGTTATCGGAACAAGTCGATGTTCGATCAATTGCCGCGGAGCAGGTCCGACATGCTGGTCTGGACCGGACTTCGAGCCGGGATTGGCGGTGGGGCAAAGCGCGTAGATCCGACTTTGCTCGTCGGCGTCAGGCGCTGTGTCCTGCATCTTACAAGGTCGCCATCCGCAACATCCATGCGGTTCCGACCCCGCCGTGCATACAAGGGCCCGATACCCCTGCATCATCGGGCCCGGTCCGCATGCATTCCGGGGCCGCCGGCGGCGCCCCGCTATCACGGAACCCGTGCCTGAGCAGGCCTTTGCAGCAGACGGCAAGGACGGCCGGAGCAGTCGGCTAAGCGTGCTCTGGAAAAAACCAAGCACCCGCTCGGATCGAGCCTGATCCGCGAGACGTGGTGTCCCAAGACGGACCCAGCGCGAGGGCGATATTGAGCATGTGACTGGCCCGCGGCTCAGCGTGCAATCGATCCCGGTCAGAAGTCAGGTCGATGCTGGACCGTCGGTCAAGCCATCCGGAGCCGCTCAAACCGGCCGACCCGACAGGCGGCTTCGGCGTCGTCGGCCAGCATTCCGAAGCTGCGAGCGTGCGAGACACGAAGCGGGCCGCATGGACTTCGGCAAGCGCCATCGTCGCTCGCGCGGACGTCGGACCGGGCCGTGGCGGAGACCGATCCGGCTGGCCGCCCGGGCACGTCGCGCCTGACCGTTCCGGATCCCCATTTCGGACGCGGTCGGTCGGGTGCCCACGCTCGGGTTCGCCTGCCGCGGCTGCGGGCCCGGCGCCTCGTCGCGCGACCAAACGCTCAGGCCTCGCGCACGCCGGGCTTCTTTCCGGGCTCGAACACGAATTCGACCCCGGATGCCTCCAGGGCCCGGCGCACCGCCAGCAGCGTGTCGTGCCGGGGTTGGATCGTGGAGTTCGCGTCCTCCAGCCGATTGAGCGTCGAGACGGAGACGTTCGCCAGCCGGGCCAATTCGTCCTTCGACAGGCCCGTGAGGCCGCGCGCGGCGCGGATCTGGCCCGAGGTCAGAGGTGCTCCGGCGGATGCCTCAGCGGACCTGGAGGCCGCCGCCGGGGGCTCGGCGGCGGGGGCGCCGTAGCGGTTGCGTCCCGGGACGTTGAGGCAGACCCCGACCCACTCGCGGACCGAGCCGTCCTTGTTCAGGACGGGCGCGCCGCGGGCATTGTACCAGCGGTAGATCCCATCCGCGCAGAGCACGCGGTAGTCGGTGTTGTAGGGGGCCGTGTGCTCGACCGCGGTTCTCCAGGCGGCATGGGTGCGCGCCCGGTCGTCCGGATGGACGGCATCGAGCCAGCCCAGCCCCTGCATCTCGGCATGGTTCTGCCCGGTCAGGGCCATCCATTGCGGCATCTCGCTGGGTTCGCCGTTCGCCTTGTTGACCCAGAACACCGAGGCGGTGGCGGCGACGAGGGCATTGAGGCGGTCGTGGCGCTGCATGAGGGCGTTCATGGTGTCGTGCTGCGTGGTGACGTCGAACACCACGCCCATGCCCTGGCTCGGCTGGCCGTCCGGGCCCAGCAGCGCCTCGGCATGGTGCAGGATCCAGCGCTGGGTCCGGTCCGGTCGGACGATGCGGAACTCGCGGCTGACCGGCTGGCCGGAGCGCAGCACCGCGATCTGGTCGCCGTGCGCGGCCCGATCGTCGGGATGGATCATGTCCAGCCCGAAGCCGAAGGTCATCTCGGAGGCCGGGTCGAGCCCCAGGATGCGGTAGAGGCCCGGCGAGGCATCGACCCGCTCGGCACGCAGGTCCGCCGACCAGAACCCGACCTTCCCGGTGTCCTCGATGAGCTTGAGGAAGTGGCGCGACGAGAACAGCCGAGGCGCGGCATTGCCGTTCGCGGCTTGGTTTGGGCGCATGAGCGCACGTGTGGGCATCCTGATGCTCCCGAGTAAGCCGCCGCCGCGAACTGCCTGAGGTTGTATGCCACGTCGGTATGGCCGAGCCGTTAAGTCCCGCGTTCCATGTCTGTTCAAGGCCTGACCGGGGCCGCCGGTCTCCGGACCCGCTCGACGCTCGCATCATTCGGTAAGGTTTACGCCGCGGATCCGCCCGTTCCACCCGTGTTGTCTGACCTGAAATCTTTCAAGCCGAGCCCTTCGCACCGGGGCTTCGGTAGAATGACAGAAAATTCGACCGAAAAATGTCGATCTTCCCCTCGGTTTCGCGGATTCAATTGAGGCTGCGGTAGGACCCCCCTGTCTATCCTTGGGAAAGAGGGGCGAGCGATGCCCGTCGCCGGTTGGAGATCCCGATGCTGTGGCCGACTAACGAACTCAGGTCCAAGCTCAACGCGTTGGATGCGTCCCAGGCGCTCATCGAGTTCGACCTCGACGGCACGGTGATCACGGCCAACGCCAACTTCCTCGCGGCCCTCGGATACCGCCTCGACGAGATCAAGGGCCAGCACCATTCCCTGTTCGTGGATCCGGCCGAGCGCGAGGGCGCGGCCTACCGGCAGTTCTGGGAGGCGCTGCGGCGCGGCGAGTTCCAGCAGGCCGAGTACCGGCGGATCGGCAAGGGCGGCCGCGAGGTCTGGATCCAGGCGAGCTACAATCCCCTCCTCGGGCGCGACGGCAAGCCCTACGGGGTGTTCAAATGCGCCTCCGACATCACCGCGCAGAAGCTGCGCAACGCCGATTTCGAGGGCAAGCTCGACGCCCTCGACCGCTCGCAGGGCATCATCGAATTCGCCCTCGACGGGACGATCCTGACGGCCAACGCCAATTTCCTGGCGGTGGTGGGCTACGATCTCGCCGAGGTGAAGGGCCGGCACCACCGGATCTTCGTCGACCCGGCCGAGCAGGGCGCGGAGTACCAGCGCTTCTGGGAGGCGCTGCGGCGGGGCGAGTTCCAGCAGGCCGAGTACAAGCGCCTCGCCAAGGGCGGGCGGGACGCCTGGATCCAGGCCACCTACAACCCGGTGCGCGACGCCTCCGGCCGGCTCGTGAAGGTCGTCAAGTTCGCGACCGACATCACCGCGGCCGCGTCCGAGCGGCTGCGGCGGGCCGCGCTCCAGCGCGGCATCGACCGCGACCTCGACGGCATCGCCGGCTCGATCGCGCAGGCCTCGCAGCAGGCGGTGGGCGCGGCCAGCGCCGCCGAGCAGGCCTCCGGCAACACCCAGAGCGTGGCCGCCGGCGCCGAGGAGCTCGCCGCCTCGGTCGGCGAGATCAGCCGGCAGGTCGCGCGCGCCCTGCAGATCACCGGCCGGGCGGTGGAGCAGGCCACCGCCACCTCGACGGTCGTGGCCGGCCTCGCGGCGGCGGCCAAGCGCATCGGCGAGGTGGTCGAGACCATCGACAGGATCGCCTCCCAGACCAACATGCTGGCCCTCAACGCCACCATCGAGGCGGCGCGCGCCGGCGAGTCCGGCCGGGGCTTCGCGGTCGTGGCCGCCGAGGTGAAGACCCTCGCGGCCCAGACCGCCCAGGCGACCGAGAGCATCGGCACCCAGATCGCCGAGACGCAGAAGGCCGCGAACGAGGCCGCCGCCGCCATCGCGGGGATCGGCGAGACCGTGGGGCAGGTCAACGAGATCTCCGCGGCCATCTCGACCGCCGTCGAGCAGCAGGCGGCGGTGGCCCAGGAGATGTCGGTCAACATGCAGGCCATGACGGACGCCGTCCGGGAGATCAGCCAGAACGTCGGCCTGATCGCGGCCTCGACCCGCGAGGTCGACGGGTCCGCCCGCCTCGTCCGCGACGCCTCCCGCAGCATGGCGGCCTGACGGGCAGCCATGACCGACCGCAACCGCGTTCCATCCGCCGACGTCGCGACCGGCCCCTCCGACGCCGACGCGCGGATCCGCGCCGCATCGCGCGCGGAGATGCTGAAGGAGACCCTCCAGCTCGGCCGCTACTCCGCCTTCACCCAGGCCGCGGTCGTGCTGACGCTCGCGGCGATCTTCTGGGACATCGCCTCGCAGGCCTACCTGTCCGGCCTGGCCGCGGCGGTGACGGCGCTCTGCGCCGCCGCCTTCGCGGCGATCCGGCGCTATCGCGACGGCGTCGGCGAGGGCGACGGCCGCCCCCCCGCACGCGAGGCGTTCCGGGTCCTGCGCCTGCTCGCGTTCGGGCGCGGCCTCGCCTGGGCGACGATGCCCGCGGTCCTGCTGCCCAGCGTCGACAACGCCTACCGGGTGGTGGTCGGGGCCGTCTGCGCCGCCCTGATCTCGCATGCCTACGTCGCCGGCCCGGTTTTCTCGCTCGCGATCCTCTCCGTGCTGCCGGTGGTCGTCGGCATGTTCGTCGGGCTCGCCGGCTGCGAGGGCGTGGTCGGCCAGTATGTCGGGCTCCTGCTCACGCTCTACGCCACCTTCGTGTTCGTCAGCGCGCGCAGGCTGTGCCGGCACGCCTACCAGCGCATCCGGGACCGCGTGGTGGTCCAGGCGCAGAGCGAGACCATCGAGCTCCTGCTCAAGGATTTCGCCGAGGGCACCAGCGACTGGCTCTGGGAGACCGACAGCCTCGGCCGGCTCCGGCAATCCGGCCCGGCGATGGCCGGCCTGCTCGGCCTCGATCCCACCGCCCTGCGCCACCGCACTCTCCAGGGCCTGCTGCGCGACTTCGCCGACGCGGCGGGCACCGGCGCGGGCGTCGACGAGGTCGTCGCCGCCATCCAGGCCCGCACCCCCTTCCGCGACCGCACCGTCCGGCTCCGGGCGACGGAGGGCCGGCGCTGGCTGACGCTCAACGGCCGGCCCGTCTTCGACGGCCAGGGGACCTTCGTCGGCTACCGGGGCGTCGGATCGGACGCGACCGCGAGCCGCGAGGCGCAGGAGCGCATCGCCTTCCTGGCCGGTCACGACAACCTGACGGGGCTGCCCAACCGCGCGGCCTTCCAGGAGGCGGTGCAGGCGCTCTGCGATGCCGCCGCCACGGGCGCGGGGCGCCGGGGCGTCCTGTGCTACCTCGATCTCGACGGCTTCAAGGCGGTGAACGACGGGCGCGGCCATCTCGTCGGCGACCGGCTTCTCGCGGCGACCGCCCTGCGCCTGAGCGCGCTGTGCGGGCCCGACCAGACCGTCTTCCGCCTCGGTGGCGACGAGTTCGCCGTGGTCGCCGCGGGCGCGACGAAGGACGAGGCCGAGGCGCTGGCCCGGCGCATCGTCGCCGAGCTGCGCCTGCCGTTCCGCATCGACGAGGTGCGCATCGAGATCGGGGTGAGCGTCGGCCTCGCCTCCGTGCCCGACGATGCCATCGAGCCGTCGAGCCTGCTCTCGCGCGCCGATCTCGCGCTCTACGGCGCCAAGGCGGCCGGGAAGGGGCGCTGGCACAGCTTCGACCCGTCCCTCGAGGAGCGGGTGCAGCGCCAGCGCCGGCTCGACATGGACATGCGCGACGCCCTTGCGGCCGAAGAGATGGAGCTGCACTACCAGCCCCTCGTCGACATGCGCAGCGGCCGCGTCACCGGCTTCGAGGCGCTCTTGCGCTGGAACAAGCCCGATCACGGCTGGGTCTCGCCGGGCGAGATCATCCCCATCGCCGAGGCCACCGGCTTCATCGTCGAGATCGGGCGCTGGGCGCTCAAGCGCGCCTGCACCGACGCCCGCGCCTGGTCCGATCTCCGGGTCGCGGTGAACATCTCCTCCATCCATGTGCGCATGCCGACCTTCCACGACGAGGTGGCCGCCATCCTGCGCAAGACCGGCCTCGCGCCCGAGCGCCTGGAGATCGAGATCACCGAATCGGTCCTGCTCGACCACGGCCCCGACGTGCTTGAGAATCTCAAACGGCTGCGCGCCCTCGGCGTGCGCATCGCCCTCGACGATTTCGGCACGGGCTATTCCAGCCTGAGCTACCTGACCGAATTTCCGTTCGACAAGGTGAAGGTCGACCGCTCCTTCGTGCGCGACCTGCAGGGCCGCCCGGAGAAGGTCGCCGTGGTCGAGGCCATCGCCCGGATGGCGCGCGCCTTGTCGATGAACGTGACGGTCGAGGGCGTCGAGACGCAGCAGCAGCTCGACGTGCTGCGCGCCAAGCGCTGCGACATCGCGCAGGGCTTCCTCTACAGCCCCGCCCGGCCGGCCTCGGAGATCATCGACCTGATCGCGCGCATCGAGGCGGTCGCCTCGCCGGCGGTGGCGCGGGATCGCGACTGGCCGCGATCCGCCGCCCTCGCCATCGCCTGACCCACCGCAAGACCGTGATCCCGAGAACGGCTCCGATCAGGGTTTGCGGCAAAAACTATCATCCAGGCATCGTTCTGGACCTGAACTGTTGAAATGAAGTTTAATCCCTCATGCTAGTCGCTGTATGGCGCGCGGGCCGAGGCGGAACTCTTTTCAAACCCCGAACGACGCAATAACATGGGTTCGGTCCAGGCGTGGCGGGTGCGGTCGCGGCGCGGGTCCGTTCGTCGGCGCCGCCTCGGCGGCACGACCTCGTAGGCGGGAAGCGCGTCGTGTCGTGGGGAAAAGCCGTGTCGAGCCAGGCTGCGGGGGACGTCGCTTCGGATCTCGACCCGCCCCGCGCCAGCCGCGACCCATCGGCGCGACTGCCGCAGGCGATCAGCCCCGGCGCATGATCGCGGAGTGGGACAGCCGGTCCGGTGCGCCCCTCGCCGGCGGGACCGACGACGCCGTCGACGCGCATCCGTGGGTCGACGAGCCGGGACGCCTCGCGGCTCTGGCGGCCTATTGCATCCTGGGGACGCACCAGGAGGCGGCGTTCGACGCCATCGTGCGGCTGGCGACGCAGCTCTGCGGCACGCCGGTCGGCATGATCACGCTCGTCGCGTCCGACCGGCAGAGGTTCAAGGCGCGCGTCGGCATCGATCACGCCGAGACGCCGCTCGACCACTCGATCTGCGTGCATGCCCTGCCGGAGACGGCGCTGCTCGTCATTCCCGACCTGACGCAGGACCCGCGCACGAGGGGCAATCCCGCCGTGACGGGGCCTTCGGCGATGCGCTTCTACGCGGGGGCGCCGCTCCGGACGACGTCCGGTCACGGGCTCGGCACGCTCTGCGTCATCGACCGTGAGCCCCGCGACGGCGGCCTGACGGCGGCCCAGTCCGAGATCCTGCGGACGCTGGGCGAGCAGGTGATGGCCCTGATGGAAGCGCGGCGCGCCCTGAACGCCGAGGTGGAGGCCGTGGCCCGCCTCCGGGCCAGCGAGGCGTTCCTCACGGGCGTGCTCGCCGCGTCCCAGGACTGCATCAAGGTGCTCGACCTCGACGGCACCATCACCTTCATGAACGAACCGGGGAAGCGGGTTCTCGGGATCCGGGATTTCGGCGCCGTCATGGGCACGCCCTGGGAGCGATTCTGGTCGGAGCCGGAGGCCGCCCTGGTCCGGCAGGCGGTCGCGGCTGCGCGGGCGGGCGACGTCGGCCGGTTCGCGGCCTGGGCCGACACCCAGCTCGGCCTGCGCAAGTTCTGGGACGTGGTGGTGACCCCGATCCAAGGGTCGGAGGGACGTCCGGAGCGTCTCCTCGCCATCTCGCGCGATCAGACCGCGGCCAAACGCGCCGCGGAGCGGCAAGCGGCCCTGACCAGCCTCGGCGAACGGCTGCACGAGCTTTCGGACGCCGAGCAGGTCGCGATCCTCGCCGCGGCCACGGCCGGGGAGGCCCTGGGCCTGTCGCGGGCGGCCTACGGCGCCGTCGATCGCTCCGAGAACGAGATCCGCATCGACCGGGACTGGACGCGGCCGGGGCGGGCCAGCGTGGTCGGCCGCCATCGCTACGCGGATTACGGACGCTATGTCGAAGATCTGCGCCGGGGCGAGACGGTGATCATCCCGGACGTACGGACCGACCCGCGCACCGCCGCGAATCTGAGCGCCCTCGGGCGCTACGAGATCGGCGCCCTCGTCAACGTGCCGGCGATGGCCGACGGGCGCCTCGTCGGCGTCCTGTGCTTGCACGACGCGGCGCCCCGTGAATGGACAGCGGAGGACGTGGCCTTCGCCCAGGCCGTGGCCGAGCGCGCCCAACTCGCCATCGGCCGGATCACCGCGGAGGAGCAGCAGCATCTGCGCATGCGCGAGGTCGGCCACCGCTTCAAGAACCTCCTCGCCATGGTCCAGGCCATCGCCACGCAGACCATGCGCTCGGCCACCGACCTCGCGGCCGCGAGCGACGTCCTCGCAGGCCGGCTCGCCGCTTTGGGGCAGTCGCACGACCTTCTGCTCGACGGCGAGATGGCGAGCAGCCCGATTCGCGACGTGGTCGCGCGCGCCCTGCATGTCGGTGCGGACGCGACGTCCCGCTTCGACCTCTCGGGACCGGAGGTGCCGATCGGCGGGAAGGTCGCCCTGTCGCTCTCCCTGATGCTGCACGAGTTGGCGACGAACGCGGTCAAGTACGGAGCCTTGTCGAACGATGTCGGGCGGGTCGCCGTCGGATGGGAGGTCCACGGCGAGGGGGCGGGGGCGCGGCTGGACCTGACTTGGCGGGAATACGGCGGGCCGCCGGTCGCGCCGCCCGCGCGCAAGGGCTTCGGCAGCCGCCTGATCGAGCGCGGCCTGGCCGGCCAGGTCGGGGGCGTGGTCGCGTCCCGATATGCCCCGGACGGGCTCGTCTTCTCGGTCGAGGCGCCCCTGGCGGCCTTCCAGGTCGATGCCTGAGCCCGGAGAGCCGTCCGGCCGAACCCGCGGAACCCTCGGGCCCTCGCCCGAGATCCTGTCCGCGGATCCCGTGACCTCATAGGAGCGGCGGTCGTCCGCCCGTCCGCTCGGGTCGCGGCCGACGAAGCTGGATATCGCCCCGTGCCCGTCGACCCGTGGCGCCGGCGCGGATCTCGGCCAGCGCGCCGCCGCGCTCAGGCGAAGATCGGGACATCGCCGGCCAGCAGCGGCGCCACGGCGGCGTCCGTGGCGCGGTAACGGCGGGTGCCCGAGAGCGAGGGCCTGCCCCGTCGCCGGACGACCTCGCGCTCGAAGGCGATGAAGGCCTGCGCCCGGCCGTCCGGACCGAGGATCGGGCGCACGTCGATCTCGCACAGGTAGGGGGCGCCATCCTGGCGGTAATTCTGCAGGCAGCCGAGGAAGCGGCCCTCGGATGTCAGCAGCCGCGGAATGTGGCGCGTGGCCTCCCTGTTCGTGCCCGGCCCCTGCAGCAGCCGCGGCGAGCGGCCGACCACGTCCGCGACGGCGTATCCGCTGAGGCGGGCGAAGGCCGGGTTGGCGTAGAGCACGGTCGGGCCCGGCCGTTCCAGATCGATGTCCGTCAGCACCACCGCGATGTCCAGGGGTTCCGCGAACAGCCTGACCAAGCCGGCGAGGTCCATGGCACGATTCCTTCCATCTCCGACAGGCGGAAGCGTAAATCAGAGTTCGTTAAGGAATCTTTCCTCGGCAAAGACATGTTTGGCGCGGCGTGTGTTCGATTTAGTTCAGACATCTTAAATGCAGCCATCACCACAATGAAGCATCGTCCAAGACCGGCCAAGGTATAGCCGCCGACGGGACTCAGAAGACCTCAGGGGGTATCGATGTTCGACTTTCTCGGCGGCAGACGTAATGCCCGGTACGATCATGCGGCGCTGTCCGGCCTCGGCACCGCGATTGTGGGTCTCGACGCGCGGGCGATCGTCACCACGACGAATGCGGCGCTCGGCGACCTGCTCACCGCCTGCCCGGGCGGCCCGCGTCCGGACGACGTCGTCGGCCGGCACGTCGACAGCCTCTGGCGCGACGCCGCCGGGCAGAGCCTGGTCCCGACCGGCCTGGTCCGGCGCCACGCGGCCGTCGTGAGCCTCGGGGATTGCCGCCTCGACGTCGTCGTCACCCCCCTTCTCGAGGGCCCGACGCTTGCGGGCTACGTGCTGGAGTGGCGCGACGCGGCCGAGCGCCTGGAGCGCGAGGATCAGGCGCGCCGCCTGGCCGCCGTCGAGGCCTCCCAGGCCGTGATCGAGTTCGCGCCGGACGGCACCATCCTCACGGCCAATCCGGCCTTCCTCGCCGTCATGGGCTACGCCCTCGACGAGATCCGCGGGCGCCACCACGGCCTCTTCGTCGATGCCGCCTACCGCGACAGCCGCGACTACGCGGCCTTCTGGGACGGCCTGCGCTCGGGCCGCGCCGAGGTCGCGGCGTTCAAGCGGGTCGCCAAGGGCGGCCGGACCGTCTGGATCAAGGGCTCGTACAACCCGATCCGCGACGGGGCCGGCGCGGTCACCCGGGTGGTCAAGTATGCTACCGACATCACCGCCCAGACGGTGGAGGCCAACGCCCTGCGCGGGCAGGTCGACGCCATCCGCAGGTCGCAGGCCGTGATCAGCTTCGACCTGAACGGGCGGGTGCTGGAGGCGAACGCCAACTTCCTCGCCGCCGTCGGCTATGCGGCCGAGGAGGTCGTCGGGCAGCACCACAGCCTGTTCGTCGAGCCGGACCACCGCGCGAGCCCGGACTACGCCCGGTTCTGGGAGGCGCTCCGGCGCGGCGAGTATCAGGCCGGGCTGTTCCGCCGCCTCGGCAAGGGCGGGCGCGAGGTCTGGATCGAGGCGAGCTACAACCCGGTGTTCGACGCGGACGGGCGCCCGGTGCAGGTCACCAAGTTCGCCATCGACGTCACCGCCCAGGTCGAGCAGCGCGAGCAGGTCCGTCGCCTGGAGGAGGAGAGCACCCGGCAGCGCGTCGAGGCCGAGGCCCGCCACAAGGCGGGCCTGCTCGAGCTGGCCGACGCCTTCGAGCACACCGTCGGGACCGTGCTCGGGACCGTGGCCTCCGCGGCGACCGAGCTGCAGGCGACGGCCTCCAGCATGTCGGGCATCGCCACCGAGACCGCGCGCCAGTCGACGGCGGTCGCCGCGGCGGCGAACCAGGCCGCCTCCAACGTCAACACCGTCGCGGCCGCCGCCGAGGAGCTCGGCGCCTCGGTCAACGAGATCGGCCGGCAGGTGGCGGGCTCGGAGGACCTCGCGGGCCAGGCGGCCTCGGAGGCCGAGCAGACGGTGGCCCTCGTGCAGGAACTCAGCGAGGCCGTGCGCAAGATCGGCACAGCGGTCTCCATGATCTCGGCCATTGCATCCCAGACCAACCTGCTGGCGCTCAACGCCACGATCGAGGCGGCACGCGCCGGCGAGGCCGGCCGAGGCTTCGCAGTCGTCGCCTCCGAGGTCAAGGAACTCGCCAACCAGACGGCGCGTGCAACGGAGGAGATCACTGGCCACATCGGGCGCATTCAAGGAGCGACAGGCGGGGCCGTGGGCGCAATCGACAGCATCCGTCGACGCATCCAAGAGATTAACGGTGTCGCATCTTCGATTGCCGCGGCAGTGCAGCAGCAGGGCGCGGCGACTCAGGAAATCGTGCGCAACGTCGCCGAAGCCGCGACCGGCACGGCCGAGGTTACGAACAACGTCGTAGGGGTCGCCCGCGCGTCCGAGGAAACAGGTGCTGCGGCGACCCAGGTTCTCACGGCTGCGTCCGATCTCTCGCGCCAGTCCGAGCATCTGGGCGGCGAGGTCTCGCGTTTCCTCGCGAAGATCCGCGCGGCTTGAGGCGGTGACCGGGATTCGTCGTCCTGCCCTTTGATAGTTGGTCGCAGACGGCGCGGCGGCTCTGCGCCGCGCTCGACCGTCCCGCCCGTTCTGGTCCCGACATGGGACTAGAGCGTTTTCGGTTTAATCTGGTTCGTATCCTGCGGCAGCGAAGAAGTGGGCGCACTCGTTGGGTGTGACCGTGTCGATGAGCCAGCCGATGGCCGTCCACAGCCCCTCGACCGTGCGTTCGGCCGCCTTGCGCAGCAGCGCCTTGAGCTTGGAGAATGCCATCTCGATCGGGTTGAAGTCTGGCGAGTAGGGCGGCAGGAACAGCAACCGCGCGCCTGCCGCTTCGATCGCTGCGCGCACGGCCGGCCCCTTGTGGCTGCCGAGGTTGTCCATGACGACGATGTCGCCGGGGGCGAGTTCGGGCACGAGCACACGCGCGACGTAAGTTTCGAAGGCGTCGCGGTTGATCGGTCCATCGAGCACGAATGGCGCGGTGATCCCCGACAGGCGCAGGCCCGCGACGAAGGTCGTGGTCTTCCAGTGGCCGTGCGGCACGGGAGAGCGCAGCCGCTCGCCGCGCGGGCAGCGTCCGTGGGTGCGGGCCATGTTGGTCGAGGTCCAGGTCTCGTCGATGAAGACGAGGCGGGCTGGATCGAGAGCGGGCTGCCCCTCGAACCAGGCCTGGCGCGCGGCCTTCACATCCGGGCGGTCCTGCTCCGTGGCGTGGGCCGTCTTTTTTTGTAGGTCAGACCGCGCGCGTCGAGGAATGCCCACAGGGTACCCAGCCCGACCGTGAGGTCGTGCGCGTCCTTCAGGCGAGCGCGCATCTCCTCCAGGGTGATGTCGTCTGTCTCAGCGATCAGACCCCGTAGGTAGGCCTCGTGCGGGTCGAGCTTGGAGCGGCGGGCTCGCCCCTGCGGACGGGCTGCCACCGTCCCGGTCGTCGTCAGGGCGGCCATCCAGCGGATCGCCGTGGCGACGCCGACCCCGAAGCGCGCGGCCGCCTGTCGACGCGACGTCGCCCCGGCCGCGTCAACGACGCGTTCGCGTAGGTCCTGGCTGTAGGGTCGGCCCATGCCTCGCTCCTCATCGGGAGCGTACAATGAATCAGCCCTACACCGCTGCGTGAATTCCGCACGTCCGATTCAGCTCAGGCCAAAAACGCTCTAGAACGGGACGGAATCGCTGGCTTGAGTACGCTCTTGCTGGCCGACTTGCGGGAGTTCCCCGGACCGAACCTCGCCGTGCTCCACAAATAGGACGTCGGTTCGGCGACTGAGAGCTTGCCGCGTCTAGTTCGTTCGTTGTTCAGTGATACGATTCAGGTCGCTCACCGACGCTTGATCCAGGCACGCAGAAAACGCGATGCCTCGCAATTTTCGCCGTGTTTTGTGGCAGATAAATGGATCGCGATTTCCAATCTATTCTGATCGCCAGCATTAAAACAGCGACGGCTTGAAATTTTTCCGCGAAATTCGCAAGATGTAAGCAACGAGTAGAGGCCGTCTCGCTTGAGTTGATTGGGGTTGCGAGCCTCCCGGTCGCGCACGGGCCGTGCACATGCTGAGGTTTCGGTATCAGAAGGAGCTCGTCTCAAGGACAGACTACGCCTCAGGGGTCTTCTGCCGGCACGCCTCGGCGCATCAGGGCGAAGGCAGCAGCCAGCGCGCATCCCACGACAATGCCTGCTGTCAGATCGAGGATCACGGTCAGGCCGCAGGTAGCGAGCAGAATTGACGCCGTGTTCCGGGTTTTCAGAAGACGCGCGAATTCGGCCTTCTCGACCATGTTCCAAGACACGACCATCAGTACGCCTGCCAACGCTGCGAGGGGCACGAAGCCGGCGAGGGGCGCGGCGATCAGCATGAACAGGAGCAGGAACACGGCGTGCAACATGCCAGAAATCGGGCTCGCTGCCCCAGCTCGGATGTTGGTGGCAGTCCGCGCGATGGTGCCAGTCACACTGATTCCACCGAACAGGGCAGAGGCGACGTTGGCAAGTCCTTGCGCGACCAATTCCATATTCGAACGGTGGACGCGGTCGGTCATGCCGTCGGCGACCTTGGCCGAAAGCAGACTTTCGATCCCGCCCAGTAGCGCGAAGGCCAGCGCAGTCGGCAAGGTGTCGAGCAACCGCTGCAGCGTTATCTCCGGGAGCCGGGGCATAGGCAGATTGTTCGGCACCCCGCCAAAGCTCGTCGTCACGGTGGCAACGTCGAGGCGGAAGGCCCAGGTGAGAACGGAGGCGGCGGCGACGGCCACCAGCATGCCGGGCAAAGCAGGCTTCCAGCGCCGCAGGGCGAAGATCGTGATTGTGACCCCAGTGCCCAACACGAGTGAAGCTAGGTTTAGGCTTGGCAGCGCCGTCGCAAGGGCCACAAGCTTCGGGATCACCGGCCCAGGCTCTGAGCCCTCCAGCCGCAAGCCGCCGAGTTCTCGCAACTGACTTGCGAGAATCGTGCACGCGATGCCGGCAGTGAACCCTACCGTCACCGCATGTGGGACGTGTCGAATCAGCGAGCCAAGCCGGAGCACGCCGACAATGGTGAGGATTGCCCCCGAGAGCAACACGACTAGCAGCATACCGTCGATGCCGAAGCGGGCGACCGTGGTCGAGACGAGGACGATGAAGGCACCTGCCGGTCCGCCGATCTGGAATCGGCTGCCGCCGAGCGCCGAGACGAGAAACCCTCCGACAATGGCAGCGTAGAGTCCGCGATCAGGCGAGACCCCGGAGGCGACGGCAATGGCCATTGATAGCGGGAGGGCTACGATGGCGACGGTAAGCGCCGCCATGATGTCGCGGCGGAACGCAGAGGGTCCGTAACCCTCGGCTAGGACCGTGGCGAGCTTGGGCCTGTAGAGATGAGCAGTGGCGGCGCCGTTAGGCATAGGTCGTACGGGTCTCGCAGAACTCGATGGTGACGATGCTCCGGCATCCACGTTTCCAAAACGTCATGCTTCGCCTTAATCCATCGCAATCATGCAGGCGCGAGTGTCTTCGGGTCGAGCCGGAGTTTGTAAAGACCTACATCAAAGATGTTGCGCGTGCCCAGACCCGCTTGGCTCCCCTGCGGCGCAGTGCCTGATTGCGGAAGCGTGCGAGGCCCGGGATCGTTGCCTGGCTCATCTCTAATTGCCGTGACAAAACTCGAAGTGCTGAATTGGCAACGGTAGGATCCTGTATATAAAGCAAATTTTGTTCTGAAGCGAGACGAAAATCTCGTATTCGATTTTGCGTTGGCCAGCCTCGATTGCCTTTATCGGACACTCGCGGACACTCGCGGACACTCGTGGCCGCAGATGCATCCGTCGCACCCATGTCTCGAATCAAGTATCTGGCCTCGGTGAGAACGTTGTCGGGAGGGCTAGTTACCTGGCCGATGCACTCGCGAATAGTCCGGGCAGCCGCGATGATCTCGCGACTGGGCTTTTAATAGGGGTTGCTGGGTGGCTCAATCCTAAAATAAGACTACGCCTCGACCAAACCAGCCTCATCGGTGCCACTGAACTACGGTCTGCGCGTACTCGGCCCTGATCACGCGCAGAACTTCAGGTAGCTGCTCGTTCGGGAGGCACGCGACCGAGCGGAGTCGCTACGAGAGCCCGGTTGATCGAAATCAAAGCTCCCAGAGGGCGGCGATCTTAAGCGTAGGCATAGCCGATCCAGCGCGAGACGAATCGAGCGACCCATGGGTGCGACGCCATCATCCAAATACATGACAGAGGAAGAGGCCGGCCTGGGTATTTTTCTGCTCGTCAGCGCCTGCCTCTGCGCTTTGGCCTCCGCCCGTGCGGTTGACGCGCCGTTCGGCTTTCACATGGCATTGTTCACCCTCGCCGCGGTGACGGGAATCGCCGCGCTCCTCAAACGCTACGAAGGACGGCCGGTCCAGGCCATCCCGCAGGAGATCGACGGCAAGCCGAACTACAACCTCGGCCCGGTTAAGTTCGCGTCCGTTGCCGCGATGGCGTGGGGCATCGCCGGCTTCACTGTCGGCTGCATCATCGCCTTCCAGCTTTGGGCGCCCGCGCTCAACCTCGGGCTCGAATACACCACATTCGGGCGCCTGCGCCCGTTGCATACTTCGGCAGTGATCTTCGCATTCGGCGGCAACGTCCTCATCGGCACGTCATTCTATGTCGTCCAGCGCACCTGTCGGGCGCGGCTCGCGGGTGAACTCGCACCGTGGTTCGTGGTGCTGGGATACAATCTGTTCATCGTTATCGCCGGCACCGGTTACCTCATGGGCGTGACCCAGTCGAAGGAATACGCCGAACCGGAATGGTACGCCGACCTCTGGCTCACCCTTGTATGGGTCGTCTACCTGCTGGTGTTCCTCGCGACGATCGGGAAGCGGAGCGAGCCTCACATCTTCGTGGCGAACTGGTTCTACCTAGCCTTCATCGTGACCATCGCGATGCTGCACGTTGTCAACAACTTGGCCATGCCGGTGAATCTCCTCGGCTCCAAATCCTACCCGGTTTTCGCGGGCGTGCAGGATGCCCTGATCCAGTGGTGGTACGGCCACAACGCGGTGGGGTTCTTCCTCACCGCCGGCTTCCTTGCCATCATGTACTACTTCGTCCCGAAGCGCGCAGAGCGGCCGATCTACTCCTACCGCCTGTCGATCATCCATTTCTGGGCGCTGATCTTCATGTATATCTGGGCAGGGCCGCACCATCTGCACTACACAGCACTGCCCGACTGGGCGCAGACGCTCGGTATGACCTTCTCGATCATGCTGTGGATGCCCTCCTGGGGCGGTATGATCAACGGTCTCATGACGCTGTCGGGTGCCTGGGACAAGCTTCGAACCGACCCCATCCTGCGCTTCATGGTGGTGTCGCTTGCGTTCTACGGCATGGCGACGTTCGAAGGTCCGATGATGGCCATCAAGGCTGTGAACGCCCTCTCGCACTATACGGACTGGACCATCGGTCACGTGCATTCCGGCGCGCTCGGCTGGGTCGCCTACATCTCCTTCGGCGCCCTCTACTGCCTCGTGCCCTGGTTGTGGAACCGGCGTGAGGTCTATTCCCTGAAGCTGGTGGAATGGCACTTCTGGATTTCGACGCTCGGCATCGTTCTGTACATCACGTCGATGTGGGTCGCAGGTATCATGCAGGGTCTGATGTGGCGCGCCTATAACGCTCTCGGCTTCCTCGAATACTCCTTCGCCGAGACGGTCGAGGCGCTGCAGCCCTACTATCTGGTCCGGGCGCTCGGCGGGGTCCTGTTTCTGACCGGTGCGCTGATCATGGCCTATAACCTCGCCATGACCATCGCGGGCAGGACGGCCGCTGAGAGCGAGCCCTTACCCGCCGGCGCCACCCGCCCAAATCCCACCAGTCTCGCCCCGGCGGAGTGAAGAACGCTCCGGGCCGCCCGTACCCGTCAGCCCCGTGCTCCCGCTCGCTACATCACGGAATAAGACCGATGGCCACCGCCCCGCCCGGCCTCTGGAAGAGGCATGAAATCTTCGAGAAGAATTCAATCCTTCTGCTCATCTGCGCGCTCTTCGTCGTGGCCATTGGTGGCCTCGTGGAGATTACGCCGCTCTTCTATCTCAAGAGCACCGTCGAGAAGGTCGAGGGCATACGTCCCTACACGCCGCTCGAACTCGCTGGTCGCAACATCTACATTCGCGAGGGCTGTTACCTCTGCCACAGCCAGATGATCCGACCGATGCGCGACGAGATCGAGCGCTACGGCCACTTCTCGCTCGCCGCCGAAAGCATGTACGACCACCCGTTCCAGTGGGGCTCGAAGCGGACCGGCCCGGACCTCGCCCGCGTCGGCGGCAAGTATTCGGACCCGTGGCACCGCGAGCATCTGAAGGACCCGCGCGCCGTAGTGCCGGCTTCAATCATGCCGGCCTACGCGTTCCTCGAACGACCCCTCGACGCCGACGCCATCGCCGACGACCTCAAGGCGAACCAAGCGCTGGGCGTACCCTACACCGACGAGATGATCGCGCTCGCTCGCACCGACCTGCGGGCCCAACTCGATCCCGATGGGGCGGGGGCTGTCGACCTACAGCGCCGCTATCCCGGCGCGACCGTTCGTGACTTCGGCGGCGACAAGGGCAGGCCCGCCGAGATCGACGCACTGATCGTCTACCTGCAGGTCCTCGGTACGATGGTCGACTTCAAGATCTACGAAGACAAGAAAAACCTGAGGTGAGCGCAGTGACCTACGAAAGTGCTGCCGCTTTCGCGCAGACCAGCGGACTCCTCTACTTCGTCGGCGTCTTCATGGCCGTCGCCATCTACACCTTCCGACCGCGCAACCGGGCCGGGTTCGACGCAGCGGCCTACCTGCCCCTGATCGAGGACTGACGCCGTGGCCGATACTGCCCAAACCGACAAGTCGACCTCCGGCCCGGAGACCACCGGTCACGAATGGGATGGCATCGCCGAGTACAACAATCCGCTGCCGCGCTGGTGGCTTTATACTCTGTACGCGACCATCGTGTGGTCCTTCGGTTACTGGGTCGCGTATCCGGCATGGCCACTTCTGAGCGGCTATACCGGCGGGGCGCTCGGCTATTCCCGACGCGAAGCCGCTCTGACTGAGGTCGAGGCAGTGCGCCGCGACCGCGACGCCCGCGGCCAAGCGCGGCTCGCCAACGCCACCGTCGGGGAGATCCGCGCCGATCCGGACCTGCTCCGCCTCGCACTCGCCACCGGAAAGGCGGCCTTCGGCGACAATTGTGCCGCCTGCCACGGCACTGCAGCGACCGGCCGGATAGGCTATCCCAACCTGCAGGACGACGATTGGCTGTGGGGCGGGACGCCCGAGGCGATCGAGCGGACCATTCGGTATGGCGCACGCTCGAGTCACGGCGAGACCCATAGCGGGGACATGCCGGCCTTCGGCCGTGACGGCGTCCTGAAGCGCGATGAGGTCGATGCAGTGGCGAGTTACGTGCTCTCGCTGTCGGGCAGACCGGGCGTCACAGGCGCGAGCCTGGAGAAAGGCGCCAAGATCTTCGCCGACAACTGCGCTGGCTGCCACGGCGAGAGCGCGGACGGAAATCCCGAGATGGGCGCGCCGAACCTCACCGACGCGATCTGGCTCTACGGGTCTGCGCCCGAGCAGATCGTCACGACGGTCACGAACGGGCGGAAGGGCGTGATGCCCGCCTGGGAAGGCCGTCTTGATCCGGCCACGATCAAGTCACTCGCCGTCTACGTGCACGGATTGGGCGGTGGCAGGTAGCGGTATTTCAGCCGGCTCGTCGAAGGCGGCCAAGGCGGCCGATGTGTCGCGGATCACGTTCAGAACCCACGGTTCCGAAGGTGGCTCCTCTCCCGGCTTGAGCGAGATCAAGGCGAACCGCCCGACGGCATTCTAACGACTTTGAGGCCGGCTCGCAGCTGGACGGAACCCAGGACCGATGTCGCGCACCAAACCCAGCCGGATGATCGAAAAGCCGACGCCGCGCCGCGTCGGCAAGTTCGGCGCCGCCGCCACGCGCACAGCCATCCCGGCGCTGAACGGATCGCTCTACGCCGCCCGGACCAAGATCCAACCGCAGGCGGTCCGCGGCGCTTTTCGCAGGATCAAATGGGCGTTGCTCGCGGTCACGCTCGGCATCTACTACGCCTTACCGTTCCTTCGGTGGGATCGGGGCCCAGCCCAGCCGTCCCAGGCGGTGCTGCTCGACCTCGACAGGGGGCGCTTCTACGCCTTCTCCATCGAGCTTTGGCCGCAGGACGTGACCTACGTGATGGGTCTCCTGATCCTGGCGGCCCTGACTCTGTTCCTTCTGAACGCGGTCGCGGGCCGGGTCTGGTGCGGCTACCTCTGCCCGCAGACTGTATGGACGGACCTGTTTCTGGCCGTGGAGCGGTTGATCGAGGGCGACCGACGCGAGCGGCTGAAGCTTGATGCCGCGCCGTGGTCGGTGGAAAAGATCGCGCTGCGGGGGATGAAGCATTCCCTCTGGCTCCTCATCGCTTGGTGGACCGGCGGCGCGTGGGTGCTCTACTTCGCGGACGCGCCCACATTGGTAGGCCAACTCGCGACCTTCCAGGCGCCAACGCCGGCCTACATCGCCATCCTGATCCTGACGGCGACCACCTACGGGCTCGCCGGCCACATGCGCGAGCAGGTCTGCACCTATATGTGCCCGTGGCCGCGCATCCAGGCCGCGCTCACGGACGAGCACGCCCTCAACATTCTCTACACGAGCGACCGCGGCGAGCCGCGCACGCCGGCGAAGAGGGCGGCGGCTTTGCGCTCGGCTGGCCAGCCGGCCGGTGATTGCGTCGACTGCTTCGCCTGCGTGGCCGCCTGCCCGGCCGGCATCGACATCCGCGATGGCCTGCAGATGGCTTGCATCCAGTGCGGCCTGTGTGTCGATGCCTGCGACACGGTGATGGACAAGCTCGGACGCACGACCGGGCTGATCGGTTACGACACGGAGGCGAACCGCCGGAGCCGGGCGGCCGGGAAGGAACCCATCAGCCGCATCATTCGGGCTCGCACGATTCTGTACTTGGCGCTCATAGCCGGCATCGGCGGTTTCATGCTCTACAGTCTCGTTACCCGAAGCTTCACCGGCCTGAGCGTCCTGCACGACCGCAGCCCGCTCTCCGTGACACTCTCCGATGGCTCGGTTCGCAACGGCTATACGGTCCACTTGAGTAACAAGCGGCCCGGAGAGCGACATTATTCCCTGGTGGTCGTCGGGCTGCCCGGCGCGCGGATCGAAGTTGTCGGCGGCGCGCCGGGCGACCTGCCGGTGCCATCTGACTCGACGCAGGAGTTTCGCGTCTTAGTCTTCGCCCCGGCAGGTGCCGAGTTGGCCGCGTCCGTCCCCCTGACCTTCTGCATCGCCAGCGCCACGGCAGACGAGTCGGCTTGCGCACGGGACAGCTTCAAGGCTCGATGATCATGCCGACTATGTCTGTGCCCTATCCGACGCGTTCCTGCAGGCGCCTGACCGGCCGCAGGGTGCTGATGATCTTCGTCGCCTTCTTTGGCACCGTGGCTGGTGCCGACGCCGTCCTGGTCGCGTCCGCCTTCCGGACTTGGTCCGGGCTCGACGAACCGTCCCCGTACCAAGCGAGCCAGCGCTTCAACGCCGAGTTAAGGCGCGCGGCCGAGCAAGACGCGCTCGGGTGGCGCCTGGACGCGACCGCCATCCGCCATTCCGACGCGGTCGCGTCGATCAGCGTCACATTAATCGATGGGCGGGGACATCCGGTCCTGGGACGTTCGCTACAGGCCCGGCTCGAACGCCCGACCGACAAGCGCCAGGACCTGCGCGTCGACTTGGTCGAGGTCGGCGCCGGAACCTACGAGGCCCGCGCGAAGGCGGTGGCGCGCGGCCAATGGGACCTCGTGGTCGAGGCCAGTGGTACGAAGGACGCCGCCTTCCGGCACAGGCAGCGGATCGTCCTGGATTGAGCGAGGCGTCCGATGTGCTGCACAGATATGGCTCTCGCCTACATCGAGGCACACAGCGCCTGGAGCGAGGTGAACACCAAACCTTCTCTGGGTCGGGATTACGCCGCCTTCGTCGCCGCCACACCGGATGGCTCGGCACGGGCAGACTTCGCGGTGGAGGGGGTGCGCTGCGCCGCCTGCATGAGCGCCATCGAGAGCGGGCTTGCCCGCCTGCCGGGCGTGGCGTCAGCGCGGCTGAACTTCTCGGACCGTCGCCTCTCCGTGACATGGACAGCGGAGCCCGAGGCCGATGTCGAGGTCGTGCTGGCGACTCTGGACGCGCTCGGCTTCAGGGCCCAGCCCTTCGATCCCGGGCGTGCCTCGGATGCCGAGGCCGCGGAAGCGAAGCGCCTGATCCGGGCGCTCGCCGTTGCCGGCTTCGCGTCGATGAACGTGATGCTGCTGGCGATCTCTGTCTGGGCCGGCAACGTCACCGACATGACGCCCGAGAACCGCGACCTCTTCCACTGGATCCAGGCCGTGATCGCTCTGCCGGCCGCCGCCTACGCGGGACGGCCCTTCTACGAAGGCGCGTTCCACGGTCTGAGGGCTGGCCGCGTGACGATGGACTTCCCGATCACCCTCGGCGTCGTCCTGACTCTCGTCATGTCCGTGATCGAATCGCTGTCGGGGGCCAAGCACGCCTACTTCGACGGCGCCGTGATGCTGCTGTTCTTCCTTCTGATCGGGCGTGTCCTCGACCAGACCATGCGCCGGCGAACCCGCGCCTTCGCGGAGAACCTCGCGACCCTTCGCAGTGCGCGCGCAACGCTCGCGGAGCCCGATGGCGAGTTGCGTGACATTCCGGTCGCCCAACTCGCCCCGGGAGCACGCATCCTGATCCGCCCTGGTGAGCGCGTGCCGGCCGACGGCGTCATCGAGCACGGCGTCTCCGACCTCGACCAGAGCCTCGTGACCGGCGAGACCGCTGCCCTCGGTGTCCGAAGCGGGGACCGCGTCTTTGCCGGCGCGCTCAACGGAAGCGGCGCTCTGACGGTGCGGGTCACTGCGGTGGCGGGTGCCACACTCCTCGACGAGGCCGAGGGCCTGATGCGGCGTGCGCTGGAGGCGCGCTCGCGTGCGCTCGTTCTTGCCGACAAGGCCGCGCACCTCTACGTCCCGCTGGTCCATGCTGCGGCCGGGCTCACCCTCGTCGGGTGGCTCGCGGCGGGCGCCGGCTGGCACGCAGCAATTCTCGCTGCTGTCGCCGTGCTGATCGTCACCTGCCCCTGCGCGTTAGGACTCGCCATTCCTGCCGTTCAGGTCGTGGCGTCCGGCGCCCTGTTCCGTGAAGGCGTGCTGCTCAACGACGGCACAGCGCTGGAGCGGTTCGCCGAGATCGATACGGTGGTCTTCGACAAGACCGGCACTCTGACGCTGCCGCAGCCGGTCCTGGCGGCCGGGATCTGCAATCCCGGAGCACCGACGGCCGCGGCGCGCTTGGCCTTGTCGAGCCGACACCCGATGGCGGCAGCTCTGGCGGCCGGCGCCTCGGATCCGTTCCCGGGCGCGCAGGAGGCGGCTGGGCTCGGAGTTCGCGCCGTGGTCGACGGCAGGGAACTTCGCCTCGGCTCGGCCCGGTTCTGTGGCGCGGAGGTTGAAGCCGCCGACGCGCTCGCGTCCAATCCGGAGGCGTCCGTGATCTGCTTTCGCATCGGGGACGAAGCGCCGATCGCCTTTCCGGTGCTCCAAGCCGTGAGGCCCGATGCGTGCGCGGTCGTCGCGACACTCATCGCGACGGGCCGGCAAGTGCTGATCCTGTCAGGCGACCGCGCTCCCGCCGTCGAGGCGGTCGCCCTCCGGCTCGGGATCACGGCGTGGGAGGCAGGCCTGACGCCGCAGGACAAGATCGCCAGGATCCAGGCTCTGCGGGCGGCCGGACGCCACGTGCTGATGGTCGGCGACGGCCTTAACGACGCCCCCGCCCTCGCCGCCGCGCATGCCTCACTGTCGCCAGTGACCGCTTCCCATGTCAGCCAGGCCGCGGCCGACGCGCTGTTCCTGGGACGCGAATTGGCGCCCGTCCTGTCCGTTCTGGCAGCAGGCCGCCGAGCCAGACGCCTCATGCTGCAGAATCTCTGGTTCTCAACCGCCTACAATCTCTTCGCTGTCCCCCTGGCGGCAGCCGGGTTCCTGACGCCGCTGATCGCCGCGCTCGCGATGTCCGGCTCGTCCGTAATCGTTACGGCAAACGCCCTGCGCGCGCGCCTCGGAACACGATCTGTTGAGGTGCCGGCCGCAAGTCGACCGGGCGGTGCCGTGGTCCGGGCGGCTTGAGGGCGCGATGAACGTTCTCCTCCTCGTCATACCGATCGCCCTCGGCCTCAGCACGCTGGGTCTCGCCGCCTTCCTCTGGGCGCTTCGCACCGGCCAGTACGACGATATCGAGGGTGCCGAATACCGTGTGATCCACGATGATTAGCCGCGTGCGTCGCGCATCGACCGCCGACGATCCGGGGCGTGCGCTGCATCTGGGGATCCTCCCGGATCGCACAGACTGATGCGGCGGCTTGGCCGAGACGTGCGATGGATGACGTTCCCTTCGAGCCGTGTCCGAGCCATGCCCCGAGCCAAGCCGGTCTACCGTTGGAGCCGACACGAGACGCGAGCCTCGGCGCGGACCGAGCGCGAGACGATAGCGGTGCGGATGCAGGGGGATCAGAGGGCCGTCTCGATGGGCAGTCGGCTGCTTCTCGCTACGAGCAGCCAGCTCCACGCGACTTCCGACGGCGCTTCCCGAAGCTCGGCATAGCGGCGGTCTGAAACGCCCCGGGAAGAACCGGCTCTCCTGAATCTCACGCCGTGAATTTCCGCTGAGGGGGCAGGTCCTGCGGCGGCCATTCCGGCATCGCCCTTCGAGACCTGGGATCCGTGCGGGTTTGCGCTGGATCAAGGTCCTGCCCGCTCGTTCGGCGCGAATGGGTCATCGCAGCGGCTGGCAGCCGAAAGGAGCGGGTCATGAGCTACGCGAGCATCCTGGTCTCGGTCGATCTCGGGGAAGCCGCGCCCGACCGGATACGCCTCGCCGCCGGGATCGCGCGCCGCTTCGAGGCGACGCTGACCGGCGCAGCGGCGGAGAAGGTACCGCCCCCGATCCTGGTCCACGACATCTACGATGCTGCCCGGCAGGAGGAGGAGAATGAGGCGAAGATCCGGGAGGCGCTGGCGCAGGCCGGCAGGGTGTTCTCCCTCGCCGTCGGCGACGGACCGCGGACCGAGTGGCGCCCCGCGCTCGCCGGACCGGTGACGCACCTTGTCAACCTCGCCAGAGCAGCCGACCTCGTCGTCGTAGGCCGTCATGGTCTGGGAGACGAGGCGCCACGCCAGTTCGATGTGCCGCCTGGACCGGTGTTGATGGAGGCGGGCCGCCCGGTGCTGGTCGTGCCCCCGCGGACCGAGCACCTCAGGGGGACGCGCGTGGTCGTGGCCTGGAAGGACGGGCCGGCCGCACGTCGGGCCGTCTCGGCGGCGCTGCCGTTCATCCGTTCCGCGGACCATGTCCATGTCGTGACCACCGGTCCCGACGCGCGCCTAGAGGGCGGCGAGGACGTGGCAGCCCATCTCGCCCGGCACGGCGCCTCCGTCGCCACCCACTTCCTCCGCTCCGTCGACACGGACGGCGCGGAAATCCTGCGCTTCGCCCACTTGCACGACGCCGACTTGGTCGTCATGGGCGCCTACGGGCATTCGCGCCTGCGGGAATGGGTACTCGGCGGCGTGACGCGGGACATCCTGCAGGCCACCCCAGTCTGCTGCCTGATGAGCCACTGATCCGCGTCGGCATTCCCGCCGCCGCGTGCGGTTTGCTGCTCGGGACCTTTCAGGGGGACGGCCGCGCCCAGCGCGCTCATGGGGTGCAGAGACAGTACGCGATGCATGCGGCCGGTCGTTCGGCAACAGCCCGTTCTCCGGGCCTCCGGCCCTTCGCGAGCGTCACCAGCGCTGCCCGGTCGACGATCTGCCGAAGTCTTTGAGCGAGAGTTCATCGGTGCGGGCGATTCGATGATGCCCGTTGTCCGCCTCGACCCGGGTCAGACAAACCCCTCCTCGCCAAGCTGGGATTGCTTGAGAACCGGCTTCGCCAGCGCGGTCCGGACATGATCTGCTCAAGAACCCACGGTGCGGAGCCGGAACCGCTTTGGCCCGTCAATGCGGCCCGCCCGATATGGAGACGCCGGCCACAGTCATGGTAACGCGGGAGGCGCATAAGGATGGGCAGTAGCCCGAAGGCGATTGCGAGGGACCGCCCTTGCGAGACGGAGCCGATCTGACGATGGCACAGTCGGGTCCGCACAAAGGCGGTGCGATGAAGACGGAAGACGCTCCTGTTTCCCACCTCGGCGTTGGCTACCCGCTGGGTGTGGAGGATCTCCGCAGTATTCTCGACGAGGTGGGGATCTGCACCTGGGTGCTGGACATCCCGACCGGCCGCATCACCGTTTCCCCAACCTGTGCACGCTTGTTCGGTGTACCGGTCGAAGGCCTGACCAGTTTCGCGGCGATCCAAGCCCTCGTGCACCCCGACGACCGAGAAGCGAGGTCGGCCGCCATCCGGCAGGCGCTGGAGCATGGCGGGAGCTACGAGATCGATTATCGGGTGGTGCGCCCTGACGGGCACCTTCATTGGCTTCGCTCGCGCGGCACCGTGCAAGTCGGCCCAGACGGGCAGCCGTTCCGGCACCGGGGCGTGGTCACAAGCATCCATGCGCAACGGCAGGCTGAAGAGGTGCTGCGGGCGCGAGAGGCGCACCTGCGCTCGATCCTGGAGACCGTGCCCGACGCCATGGTCGTCATCGACGAGCAGGCCCGGATCAAGTCTTTCAGCAGCGCCGCGGTGCGACAGTTCGGCTACGCCGAGGAAGAGATCGCCGGCCGCAATGTCAGCCTTCTCATGCCCGAGCCCTACCGGACACAGCACGACGCCTACATGGCCCGCTACCTCGGCACGGGCGAGCGGCGCATCATCGGCATCGGCCGCGTGGTGGTCGGCCAGCGCAAGGATGGCTCGACATTTCCGATGGAACTCTCGGTCGGCGAGATGCGCTCGGGCGGCGAGCGCCACTTCACCGGATTCATCCGCGATCTGACCGAGCGGAGAGAGACCGAGACGCGCCTGCAGGAACTGCAATCCGAACTCGTGCACATGTCTCGCTTCACGGCGCTCGGCGAGATGGCCTCGACGCTCGCCCACGAGATCAACCAGCCGTTGACCGCCATCGCGAGCTATCTCAAGGGCTGTCACCGCATCCTGAGACGGATGGACGGTGCCGAGGTGCCGATGCTGGCCGACGCGGTGGATCAGGCCGCCGAGCAGGCGCTCCGCGCAGGACGGGTCATCCGGCACCTGCGCGAGTTCGTCTCGCGCGGCGAGGGTGAGCGCCACATCGAAGGCCTGCCTAAGCTGATCGAGGAGGCGAGCGCCCTCGCTCTCGTGGGCGCCAGGGAGAAGGGGGTCCACGTCACCTTCGCGCTCGACCCGCACGCGCCCCTCGTTCTCGCCGACCGCATCCAGGTGCAGCAGGTACTGCTCAACCTCATCCGCAACGCCATCGAAGCGATGCAGGAGGCAGAACGGCGCGAGCTGGTCGTTGCGACGAGAGCTTTGTCCGCGGAGGGTTTGGTCGAGGTGCAGGTGTCGGACACCGGCACCGGCATCGCGCCCGAGATCGCGGCCCAGCTGTTCCAGCCGTTCGTAACGACGAAGGCGAACGGCATGGGTGTCGGCCTTTCGATCTGCCGCACCATCGTCGAGGCGCATGGGGGTCGGATCTCGGCGGGGCCGGGCCGAGGCGGCGGCACGGCCTTTCGGTTCACCCTGCGGGCGGTCGACCGGAAGGAGCTGGACCATGTCGGATGAGGCTGTCGTGCATGTGGTGGACGATGACGACGCGGTCCGCCGGTCGCTCGCCTTCCTGCTCGCGACGGACGGCATCGCCGTACGATTACACGGTTCGGCCATCGCCTTCCTCGATAGCGTCGCCGAGGTTTCGGGCTGCGTCCTGACCGACGTGCGCATGCCCGACCTCGACGGCATCGGGCTGTTGCGGCGGCTCAAGAGCCGCGGCAACCCGCCGCCCGTGATCGTGATGACGGGCCATGCGGACGTGCCGCTCGCCGTCGAAGCCATGCGGGAAGGCGCCCGGGACTTTATCGAGAAGCCGTTCGACGACGAGGTGCTGCTCGCAAGCGTCCGCTCCGCCCTGGCGCTGGCCGAGCGAGGCGCCGCCCGTGCCGCCGAGACCGAAGCGGTTCGGGCTCGTTTGGCCGCGCTGACCGAGCGCGAGCGCCAGGTGCTGGACGGACTGGTGGCGGGAAAGGCCAACAAGGTCATCGGCCTCGACCTCGGCATCAGTCCGCGTACGGTCGAGATCTACCGCGCCAACGTGATGTCCAAGCTTCAGGCCGGCAGCCTGTCCGAACTCGTCCGAATGGCTCTCGTCGCAGACCGCGACGGCCGGTGACCCGATCGGTCGATCCTGAGCGCCTGCGCGGTTGAGGCAGATCAACGCAATCGCACAGCCCGTGACCTATCGAGGACTCGATACCCGTTCCGGATGCGCCATGCCTTCCCCCTCCGGCTTGGTCCTCGTCGTCGATGACGACGCGGCCGTCCGACATTCACTCAAGTTCGTCCTCGAACTCGAAGGGCTCGACGTGCGCCTCTACGAGGACGCCGAACACCTGCTCGGTGAAAGCGGGCTGCCCGGGTCCGGTTGCCTCGTCGTCGACCACTACATGCCGGGCATCGATGGGGTCGAACTCGTCGGTCGGCTGCGCCGCCGCCGCGTAGGCCTGCCGGCCATTCTGATCTCGGGGCGCGTTACGGAGGACCTACGGCTGCGGGCGGCCAGCGCCGGCTTCCTGCATGTGGTCGAAAAGCCGTTCGAGGACGGGTCGCTGCTTGCCGGAATCTACGATGCGCTCGCGGTGCCGGTCGAGACCGGCCTCGGCGCGGCTACGTAAAGTCCCTTAAGCGATGGACCGGAATTTCATCGGGTCCAGCCGGGGCGTAGCCAGGGTCGTCGATACGCGATCGCGTCGAGGGCCCCATGCAACTCGCACTCGCCACTTCCGGCCTCGCTCCCGTCCTCAACGCCGGCCCCGTCCCCCAGCTCGGACTGAGGCAGGCGGCCGGCCGAGGATCCCGCCGCTGCTACGCGGCGGACGAGGAGATCTACGCCGAGGGCGACCGCGCCGCGCACTTCTACCAAGTCGTGTCCGGCGCGGTCCGAACCTGTAAGCTCCTGGACGACGGGCGCCGGCAGATCTCGGGCTTCTACCTCCCCGGCGACATCTTCGGCGTCGAAGTCGGGGACGAGCACCGGTTCGGCGCGGAGGCCGTCACCGGCACGACCTTGGTCATCCATCGGCGCGGAGACCAGGACGCGCTTGCGCGGGACGAAGGTGCCTTGGCGCGCGCGGTCGTCTCGGCCGTGATGCACGCGCTGGAGCGGGCGCATGAGCACATGATGCTGCTCGGCCGCAAATCCGCGAAGGAGCGGATCGCGAGCTTCCTTCTCGCGCTTGCGGAACGGTGTGGGTCCGTCTCCGCCGTCGAGCTCCCGATGTCGCGGGTCGACATCGCCGATCATCTCGGGCTGACGGTCGAGAGCGTCTCGCGCTCGCTCACCCTCCTGGAGCGAAACGGCGTCATCGAGCTGCCGTCCCACAGACGAACGGTCGTGCTGCGGGACAAGGCGGCGCTCCGCCGCCTCGACGCTTGAGCGCACCTCCCGCCCGGTGCCGCCATGATCGTCTGCTCCTGCAACGTCCTCTCCGCGGACGCCATCCGCACGCTCGCCGCCCGCAAGGGTGGTCTCCTCTGCACCCCTGCCGTCGTCTACCGCGAACTTGGATGCCGGGCCGGGTGCGGGCGCTGCGCCCGGAGCATCCGCTCGATCCTCTCCGACGTCGGACGGGAAGATCGTCGAGTCGCCGCCCGCGGCGCGGGGAACGGTTCGCCGGATGACATGACCGGTTTTCTGCATCGGGCAGGTTGAAATGATGATGCGGGGCGCCGGCCCAAAGTCGCCGGACGGCCAGATCTGGGCGTCGAAGTCCGCACGCGACCGCACGGCTCCGCCAGAGCGCGATCCCGATCTGCCGCCATCGCTTGCGGGCTTCGCCTGTTCCGATGTCGCGTCCACAAGCATCGGCTTCGCCAAGAGCGGATCGACCAGGAGACACCGCAGCCGCGCGTTCACACGCACCGGGCCTGCACATCGCCTGCGGACCGGCGGCCCTCCCAGGGCCGGGAATGCGTCGCGCCATCGCGTTCGAACCGCCCGAGAGCGTGGTGGCCGGTCCAGAGCTCGATCGCGTCCTCATAGCCGACCAACAAGGGTCCAGAGAGCGGCCCCGTCCTCGAAGCGGGCCTTAAGGGGTATCCTGCCTTCCAAGCGGCCACATCGAGCCCTCGGAATTTCTCTCACATTCGGCCGCCGAAGGTCGCGCGGACCAGCGTCGAGGCGTGGTCTAGACCGAAGTCGCACACGGCCGGGAATATTCGTGGTCGTAGGGGCTCGAGCGGATCGCCCACCGGCCCCGGCCCCGGCCGCGACCCGGTGGCGGGTGCCGACGGATCGGGCCACGACCACCACGCCTCACAAGAGACTCTCTGGCGACCGTTCGAGTGGACGACCACTACGGGGATTTTCCTGTATCTCGGGTCCAATTCGCGCAACAGATTCCGCTAAAATCTTCCGTCTGTGCGATAAAGCCCTCGTAAATGACGCAAAATATGTCATAAAATTACGATATCTCACGAAATGGTATATAATGTAGCTTGACCTTCAAGAGGCAATAGCTTTTGCAAGCATTCATCTGAACGCCGGAGTCAAAAGTGATCACCTCACGTCCTGACGCTCATACTATGCACATCACGGTTATGGCAAAGATCGTGACGGCTTATTTGCGAACGCAATCCGTTTCTTTTGATGATCTAGCAAATATAATCGATAGTGTGAACAATACCTTGCAAAAACTTGCACAATCGAATGAGTTTCAGGGCCAGCCAAGCCAGAAACTCACGCCGGCGCAGATCCGCGACTCGATCACGTACGACCACCTTGTCAGCTTCGAGGACGGGAAGCCGTACAAGATGCTTCGCCGCCACCTCACCCTGCGCGGCCTGACACCGGACGCCTATCGTCAGAAATGGGGCCTGCCACCCGATTATCCCATGACGGCACAGGGCTACTCGGCTCAGCGCGCCGAACTTGCGCGCGTCCGCGGACTTGGTCGGCACCGTCGTGGACGTGGGCCCGTGCCCCGGCTTGTGCTGGTTTCATCCTAAGCGCTGGGGACACACCGTTTCGGCCGTTTGCAGCAGACGACAGCGCCGGCGAACCGTCAGAAAATCGGGTCCCTTACAGACCTGACGCTCAGAACGCGTTCGCCGAACGCGGGGCTTGAGCTTTTCAATACTCGAAGGAAAGCGTTTGGAGCGGGTACCGGGAATCGAACCCGGGTATTCAGCTTGGAAGGCTGCTGCTCTACCATTGAGCTACACCCGCATGATCCGCCGGATACCATGGGCGGACGGACTTGAGAAGGCTCCAACCTCGGGATCTCGCGGACTTCCGGGTCGGGGCGCTTGGTGGGGGAAGTAGGACTCGAACCTACGAAGCTTACGCAGCGGATTTACAGTCCGCCCCCTTTGCCGCTCGGGACATTCCCCCAAACAGCGGCCCGTCCGGGGCCGCGCGGGCTCTTATGGTGAGCGTCGGCGCCGGAGTCAACTCGTCGAAGCGGTCCAGCGGGCACCTTCAGAAGGATGGCTGTCCATCGGCCGCCGCAAGATCGCAGATGCGCAGCTGAGCGCGCTCGGCGCCGCGCCAGCGGTCGCAGGTCAGGGTGCCGGCGACGTGGCATTCCCGCCCGATACCATTCAGAAGCGCGAGCCCCAACGGGCTCTGCGCGCTGCGGAAGCTGATCGCCCCGATGGCTTGGCCGTCGCGACTGCGCAGGCGGGCGCGGACATGCCCGGAGCCGACGATGCCCGCGTCGACGATCCGATGGTTGGGCAGGGCGAAGATAGGTTCTGGCGACCCCTGGCCGAACGGCCCCGCGCGGTGGATGAGCCGGACCGTCTCGGCCGTGGCGCCGCCAGCGCTGAGCGCGCCGTCGATGAGGAGCACGTCGGCGGCGCGCGCTTCGGCAACGGCGGCACCGAGGCTGGCCGTGAGCTGCGCCTCGAAGAGCGTAAGGTCAGATCCTCGCAGGGTCACGCCGGCCGCCATGGCGTGACCTCCGCCCTTCGCTGCGACACCGCTCTCCACGCACAGGCGCACCGCCCGGCCGAGATCAGCCCCCGGTACCGAGCGGCCCGAGCCCGTGGCGGTCCCGTCCGGCCGGAACGCGAAGGCGAAGGCGGGGCGACCGAAGCGCTCCTTCAGGCGCGCGGCGATCAGCCCGACGACGCCCGGGTGCCATTCCGTGCTGCCCGCGACGAGAACCGGCCGATCGGGCTCGAGGGTGAGGAGCCGGTCCATCGCGGCCTCCGCCTCTGCCACAGCCTGCGCCTCGATCAGTTGGCGCTCGCGATTGAGGCGATCGAGCTCGCCGGCGATCCGTACGGCCTCGATCGGGTCGTCCGTCGTCAGGAGACGGGCGCCGAGGCTCGCATCCCCGATCCGTCCGCCCGCATTGATGCGAGGTCCGAGCAGGTAGCCGAGATGCCATGCCTCCGCGGGTCCGTCGAGCGAGGCCGCATCGAGGAGCGCAGCGAGCCCGGTGCGCCCACGCGTGCGCATCACCGCGAGGCCCTGAACCACGAAGGCCCGGTTGAGCCCCGTCAGCGGAACCACGTCGGCGACGGTGGCCAGTGCCACGAGATCCAGGGCGTCGAGGAGGCGGGGCTCGGCGAGCGCAGAACCGAAGAAGCCTTCGGCCCGAAGCGCCCGGTTGACGGCGACGAGAGTGAGGAAGACGACGCCCGCGGCGCAGAGATGGCCGAGCCCCGAGAGGTCGTCCAGCCGGTTCGGGTTCACCAGGGCGCGGACCGGGGGCAGAACCTCCGAGGCCGTGTGGTGATCGAGGACCAGCACGTCGAGACCGAGCTTCTCCGCTTCCTCCAGCGGCCCGTGTCCGCTGGTCCCGCAATCGACGCAGACGAGAAGCGTCGCCCCGTCCGCAGCGAGACTGCGTACCGCCTCGACGTTGGGGCCGTAGCCCTCGGTGATCCGGTCCGGGATGTGGATGCGCGCTGTGATGCCGAGATTGCGCAGGTAGCCCGCCAGCAAGGCGGCACTCGCCGCGCCGTCCACGTCGTAATCGCCGAACACCGCGACGATCTCGCCGCGGCGCACGGCCCGCGCGATCCGCTTGGCGGCGACGCCCATATCGAGCAGGGTGTCGGGGTCGGGCAAGAGGTCCCGCAGGCGCGGGTTCAGGTAAGCTTCGGCCGCCTCCGGGACGATGCCCCGGCCCGCCAAGACCCGTGCGAGCAGCTCGGGATGCCCGTAGGCCTGCACCATCGTGGCCGCTGCCGCCTGTGCGCGGTGGTCGGCGCAGCGCTCTCGCCACGCCCGGCCCTGGACCGAAGTGGCGACACCGAGGAAGGCTCGGGGGAGGGGCGGGGAAACGGTCACCTGGGCATCATAGCCGGGTCGGCGCGGCGGCGCTGCCGCTTCCAGACGACAGCGGGGCGGGCATCGCTGCCCGCCCCGCCGGAGAAATCGAAGAGTTGCCGCCGCGGACCAGGGCGCCAGCAACCATCCAGGTCAGAGGTTTTTCAGGATCGAGTCGACCACCTTCTTGGCGTCGCCGAACAGCATCATGGTGTTGTCGCGGAAGAACACCTCGTTCTCGACGCCGGCATAGCCCGAACCCATGCCGCGCTTGATGAAGAGCACGGTCTTGGCCTTCTCCACGTCGAGGATCGGCATGCCGTAGATCGGCGAGGCCTTGTCCGTCTTCGCGGCCGGGTTGGTGACGTCGTTGGCGCCGATCACGAAGGCCACATCCGCCTGCGGGAACTCGCCGTTGATGTCTTCCAGCTCGAAGACCTCGTCGTAGGGGACGTTGGCTTCGGCCAGCAGAACGTTCATGTGGCCCGGCATACGGCCCGCGACGGGATGGATGGCGTACTTCACGTCGACGCCCTCCTTCTTCAGCATGTCGGCCATCTCGCGCAGCGAGTGCTGAGCCTGGGCGACGGCCATGCCGTAGCCGGGGACGATGATGACGCGCTCGGCGTTCTTCATGATGTAGGCCGCGTCGTCGGCCGAGCCCTGCTTGACCGGCCGCGTCTCGACCTGACCCGGTCCAGCCGTGGCGGTGTCGCCGCCGAAGCCGCCGAGAATGACCGAGATGAACGAGCGGTTCATCGCGTGACACATGATGTAGGACAGGATCGCGCCCGAGGAGCCGACCAGCGCGCCGGTGATGATCAGCGCGAGGTTGCCCAGGGTGAAGCCGATCCCGGCCGCGGCCCAGCCCGAGTAGGAGTTCAGCATCGAGACGACGACAGGCATATCGGCGCCGCCGATCGGGATGATGAGCAGGCCGCCGAGCGCGAAGGACAGCAGCACGATCAGCCAGAAGATCGCCTTGCTCTCACTGCCGATGAAGATCGCGATCAGCACGACCAGAGCGACGGCGAGCCCGATATTGATCAGGTGCCGCTGCGGCAGCATGATCGGCTTGCCGGACATGCGCCCGTCGAGCTTGGCGAAAGCGATGACCGAGCCCGTGAAGGTGATCGCGCCGATGGCGACGCCGAGCGCCATCTCGAACAGCGACTCCTTGTGGATGTGGCCATTCTCGAGGATGCCCACCGCCTGCGGGGCGTAGAGCGTGGCCGCCGCACCCGCGACAGCCGCGAGGCCGACGAGGGAGTGGAAGGCGGCCACGAGCTGCGGCATCGCCGTCATGGGCACGCGCTTGGCAATCACAGCGCCCGCACCGCCGCCGATTCCGAGGCCGAGGAGCACGAGGATCCACGCGCCGAAGCCGGCCGGCGGATGGCCTACGAGCGTCGTCAGCACGGCGAGAGCCATGCCGATCATGCCGTACAGGTTGCCCTGTCGGGAAGTGGTCGGGTGCGAGAGACCCCGCAGCGCCATGATGAACAGGACGCCGGCGACGATGTAGAGGAGGGCGGAGACGTTCTGGGACATCGTCTCAAGCCTTCTTCTTGTACATGGCGAGCATGCGCTGCGTGACGAGGAACCCGCCGAAGATGTTGACGCTGGCGAGGATGATGCCGATGAAGCCGAAGAAGCGAGCCGCCCCGGTGCCCTTCTCGATCAGCGGCACGCCGGCCGCGAGCAGGGCGCCGACGATGATCACCGACGAGATCGCGTTGGTCACCGACATCAGCGGCGTGTGCAGCGCCGGCGTCACCGACCAGACCACATAGTAGCCGACGAAAATCGCCAGAACGAAGATCGCGAGCTGGAACACGGTGGCGTCGACGGCACCGTGCGTGACGGCGGCCACGCCGTGTCCCATGCCCTCGGCGATGGCCTGGGCCTGGTCGGCGGCGTTGCGGGCGGCCGCGGCGGCGGCGCGGGCGGTGTCGGCCAGGACGCGCGTCTGGTCCGCCGCCTGATCGGGGGGGATGGTAGCCATTCGGAATTCTCCTCGGGAGCCGGTTACGCCGCGCCTGACGTCTGCGTGGCGGCCGGTGCCGCCTCGGATTTCGCCAGCCCGACCGCGGCTGCCTCGGAGGCCGCGCCATCGGTCTTCGGCTGGAAGGAGGCGTGGACGACCTGGCCGTCGCGGGTGAGGTTCGTGGCCTTGACGAGCTCGTCGTCCCACTTGATCGCCAGGGTCTTCGCCTCCTTGTCGATGAGCGTCTCGAGGAAGGCGTAGAGGTTGCGCGCGTAGAGGGCCGAAGCGGTGGCCGCCAAGCGCCCCGGAACGTTGTTGTGGCCGACGATCTTCACGCCCTTATCGGTCACGACGATCTCGCCGGCCTTGGCGCCGGCGACGTTGCCGCCACGTTCGACCGCGAGATCCACGAGGACCGAGCCGGGCTTCATTGAGGCCACCATCTCCTCGGAGACCAGCTTCGGGGCCGGGCGGCCCGGGATAAGCGCCGTGGTGATGACGATATCCTGCTTGGCGATGTGGCCCTTCACGAGGTCAGCCTGCTTGCGCTGGTACTCGGCCGACATCTCCTTGGCGTAGCCGCCCGCAGTTTCGGCCTGCTTGAACTCGTCGTCCTCGACGGCGACGAATTTGGCGCCGAGCGACTCGACCTGCTCCTTGGTGGCAGGGCGCACATCCGTGGCGGTGACGACCGCACCGAGACGCCGGGCCGTCGCGATCGCCTGCAGACCGGCGACGCCCACACCCATGATGAAAACACGAGCGGCCGGGACCGTGCCGGCGGCGGTCATCATCATCGGCATGGACCGGCCGTACTCGGCGGCGCCGTCGACGACCGCCCGGTAGCCGGCAAGATTCGCCTGGGAGGACAGCACGTCCATCACCTGAGCGCGGGTGATGCGAGGCATCAATTCCATCGCGAAGGCGTTCACGCCGGCATCGGCCATCGCCTTCAACTCGGCCTCGTGGCCGTACGGATCCATGATGGCGACGACCGTGGCGCCGCGCTTGAGGATCTTGAGTTCGTCCGCGCCAGGACGACGGACCTTGAGCACGAGGTCCGCATCGCGGGCGGCCTCCTCGGCGGATGCCGCGATCGCGGCGCCGACCGCTTCGTACTCGCCGTCCGGCACGCCGGCACTCAGGCCGGCGCCCGATTGCACCACGACGTCGGCCCCGAGAGCCATGAACTTCTTGATCGTCTCCGGCACCGCCGCGACCCGCGTTTCCGCGGCATCCGTCTCCGAAAGCACAGCGATGCGCATTCAGGCTTCCCCCTCTATGGACCGCCACCGAATGCGTGAAGCGCTACGCTTTTTCGAGGTGTCCGGTCGCGATGAGATGATCAAATTGGGCACGATGTAACCGGACGGCTCGCACGGAGCCGCCGGCAGGCTCAAGCGAAGGCGAGGTACAGTGCAAGGAGCACGCCGACGACGAACGGGGCCTTCCAGCCGATCGCGGGGGCGAGGGCTCCGATGGTGCCGGCCGCGGCCGACGCGACCACACCGAGGATCGCGGTGAGCCATGCCTCGCGCACCCCGCCAACGGCGAGGGCCAGGACCCAGCACAGCACCACCCCCGTGGCGATCTCGACGAAGCGGACGAAGCCCCGGTAGGTTTGCTCGTGAGTCTGGGCGTCCATCGCCGGGCTGTAGGACGCCCCGGCAGCGGTCTTGGTATCGGCCATCGTGCGCTCGTCCCCGTTTGACGCCTCTTTGTTCTGTCGCATGGGGGTGTAGCGTAAGGATATTGCTGCGGCAATCGCGTTGCCGTCCTACAAACGGCTAAGTTTGGTCCGCCGGGCGCCTCTCAAACGGGCAGAGGCAGACCGGCGGTTGTGAGAGCCTCCTCCTGCCGCCCCGACAGCGCGTCGAGCGAGAAGCTCTCGATCTCGGCTTCGAACAGCCGGTGGTAGTTCAGCTCCGAACGAAGGTGGAGGAACACTGCGCCGAGGCCGACCGCGGCCCGGTCCATGAAGACGAATTCCTGCGGCACGGTCACGGGCCCGCGTTCCTTCAGGGCCTGATGCACCTGGAACGCCTGCCGGCGCCCATACTCACCCGGTTTCACCCCATCCGCGACGGTGCGAGTACGATCCTCGAGCAGGGGCCCGTAGATGAAGCGAGCCCAGATGTTCAGGATCTCGATAACCTCACGGTTGAGGTTCTTGAAGCCCCAGACCTCGTAGGCGTGGATGATGCGGGCCTCGTCGTTGGTGAGAAGACCGCGGTAGAGATCGACGACGCCTCCGACGAAGCGCGGATGGAAGATCCGCACGCAGCCGTAATCGAGCAGATTGATGCCTAAGGGCTCACCATCTTCGAGAAAGACCGTGTAGTTGCCGAGATGCGGGTCGCCATGGATCACCGCGGCGCGACTGAAGGGGTGCCACCACGCCTTGAACATCGCCTGGGCGATGCGGTTGCGCGTCTCGACCGGCGCGTCGGCGAAGCTCAGGATGCGCGCGCCGTCGAGCCAGCCCAGGGTCAGCAGCCGCTTGGTGGACAGATCGGTGCGCACCGCCGGGACGCGCACCGCGGCGATGTCCTTGAGCACCGCCCCGTAGAGGGCGGCGTGCTTGGCCTCACGCTCGTAATCGAGTTCCTCGCGCACGCGGGCACCGATCTCCTTGGCGATCTCGCGTGTATCGAGCCAGGAATTCATGCGCCGATGCAGCGCGAAGGCGACCTCCAGCTGCTTCAGATCGGCCTCGACCGCCGATTGCATGTCCGGATACTGGAGCTTGCAGGCGAGCGCGGTCCCGTCGAGAGCGGTGGCGCGGTGCACCTGACCGAGCGAGGCCGCGGCCGCCGGGTTCAGGTCGAAGGCCTTGAACCGCGTCTGCCAGTTCGCGCCGAGTTCGGCCATCATCCGCCGCTTGACGAAGGCGGCCCCCATCGGCGGCGCGTCCGCCTGCAGCTTCTGCAACTCCGTCGCATATTCGGGCGGCAGCAGGTCTGGCACCGTGGCGAGCAACTGCGCCACCTTCATGATGGGGCCCTTCAGGCCACCGAGTGCCTGAGCCAGGGCCGCCGCGTTGGTGGTGCCCTCCTTGCCGAACAGCCGCGCGCCGGCCATGCGCGCGGCGACACCGCCCACGTTGGCGCCGACGCGGGCGTAGCGGCTGGCGCGCGCGGAAAATCGGTTGGCTTCGCGGTCGGTCTCGGCCATCGGGATGCGCTCACTTCTCGGTGACTCGCAGATAAGACGCGCCGGCCGCGCTACCAGGGGAATGGGTCCCTGCGCCGCGGCTCAGGCGGTCCCCTCCATCGCTTCCAACTCGGCGATCATCCCCTCGATCATGCCGAGGCCGATCTGCCAGAAGCCCGGATCGCTGGCGTCGAGGCCGAAGGGCTTCAACAGCTCGGCGTAGGGCTTCGAGCCGCCCGCTGAGAGAAGCGCGAAGTATCGCTCCACGAAGCCGCCTTCCGCCTTGGCATAGACGCCGTAGAGCGAATTCACGAGGCAGTCGCCGAAGGCGTAGGCGTAGACGTAGAACGGCGAGTGGATGAAATGCGGAATGTAGGCCCAGAAGGGTTCGTAGCCCGAATCCAGCGCAATCGCCGGTCCGAGGGATTCCGCCTGAACGGATAGCCAGAGCGCGTTGATCTGCTCGGTGGTCAGCTCGCCCTTGGCGCGCGCCAGATGGACCTTCCGCTCGAAAGCGTAGAACGCGATCTGGCGCACCACCGTGTTGATCATGTCCTCGACCTTGGCAGCCAGCATGGCGCGGCGCTGGGTCGGATCGGTGGTGGCGGAGAGGAGCTTGCGGAAGGTCAGCATCTCGCCGAACACGCTCGCCGTCTCGGCCAGCGTCAGCGGCGTCGGCGCCATCAGCGCGCCGTTCGGGCCGGCGAGCACCTGATGCACGCCGTGGCCGAGTTCGTGCGCGAGGGTCATCACGTCGCGCGGCTTCCCCTGATAGTTGACGAGGACGTACGGGTGCGCCGAGGGCACGGTCGGGTGCGCGAAGGCGCCGGGCGCCTTGCCGGGGCGCGTCGGCGCATCGATCCAGTTGCTGTCGAAGAAGCGCTTGGCGATTCCTGCCATCTCCGGCGAGAACGCGTCGTAGGCCGAGAGCACGGTATCGCGCGCCTCGCTCCACGGAATCGTGCGCTGCTCGACGCGGGGCAGCGGTGCGTTGCGGTCCCAGTAGGGCAGGGCCTCGACGCCGAACCACTTGGCCTTCAGGCGATAGTAGCGGTGCGACAGGCGCGGATATGCGTCTTGCACGGCATCGACCAGGGCGGCGACAACCTCGGGCTCGACCCTGTTGGAGAGGTGGCGGGCGTCCGCCACGTCCTTGAAGCCGCGCCAGCGGTCGGAGATTTCCTTGTCCTTGGCCAGCGTGTTGGTGATCAGCGTGAAGACGCGCAGGTTTGCCCGCAGCACTTCGCTGACGGCCCCCGCAGCCTCGCGCCGGACCGCGCCGTCCGGATCCTGGAGCCTGTTCAGGGTCGGCTCCAGCGGCAGCATCTCGCCCTGCACGGGGAAGCGCAGAGACGCGATGGTCTCGTTGAAGAGCCGGTCCCAAGCGGCGTTCGCGGTCACGGACTTCTCGAGGAAGAGCTTCTCGACGCGATCCTCGAGCTGGTAGGGCTTCTCGCGGCGCAGATCCTCGATCCAGGGCGCGTAATGGGCGAGCGGGCCCGCGCGCATCGCCGTGTCCAGCGCGGCATCCTCGACGCGGTTGAGTTCGAGCCCGAAGAACAGCAACTCCCCCGAGGCATCGGTCAGGCGCTGGCGCGTGTCGCCGTAGAACTTCGCCCGCGCCTCGTCGGTCGTGTCGCCCGAGTAAACGAGGCCCGCGTAGGACATCAGCTTGCCCAGAAGGTCTTCGATCGCCTCGTAGTCCCGCACCGCCTCGGCAAGTTTGGTCGAGGCGTCGGGTTCCGCTGCGAGCGCGGCGATGCGACCGGCGAAGCGTTCGCTGAAGTGTCGGCACGTGTTTTCCGCCCGTTCGAGGTCGGCCCGGAATTCCTGGGAGTCGATGCCCGGGTAAAGGTCGCTCAAATCCCATTCCGGAAGCACGCCGAGATCGGCCGCATGTGCGGCGGCCCGGGCCGCATGCACGCCCTCGGCACTCCGGACGGGTAGCGCGGCGGGAGCTGCGGCAAAACGGTTCAGCATCGGTGATCACATCCTTCACGGCGGCGGACGCGTCGGCGTCGCCCTCGTCGCCTTGATATCGAGCGCACGGCTCCACGCTTCAACCGAGACCGCATCATCCACGATGTCGCTCGAACGCGCGGTGTCACGGCGATCATAAGCCCGAAAGCTCGGATCGTCGTTAAGCGCGGCTTTACGCATCTGCGCGAGGGTGCGGATCGAAACGGAACACGCAAGCACGCCGCTCTCGGCGCGCGCCGCCCGAGGGTACGGCACGCGCCGGTCCGCATGTGCGCGACGCACAGGGAACCTCCGCATGACGACCACGGTGCTGATCGTCGACGATGACCCGGTGCAGCGACGCCTGGCTGAGGCGACCATCCGGCGCTTCGGCTTCGAGGCCCGCACGGCCGAGAACGGCAGCGAGGGGCTCGCCCTGCTGCAGTCGGATGCAGGCATCGACGTCGTGCTGCTCGATCTGGTGATGCCGGGCGGGCTCGACGGGCTCGGCGTGCTGGCCGAGATGCGCAAGCTCGGCCTCGACACCCCGGTGATCGTCCAGACCGCCAACGGCTCGATCGACGCCGTCGTCACCGCCATGCGAGCGGGCGCCGTCGACTTCGTGGTGAAGCCCGCCGGAGCCGAGCGCCTGCAGGTCTCGATCAAGAACGCGCTGCGGGTCGACCAGCTGGAGGAGGAAGTCCGGCGCATGCGCCGCCGCGCGTCGGGCTCCCTGAGCTTCCGCGATCTCGCCTCGAAGAGCCCGGACATGGATCGGGTGATGCGCCTCGCCGAGCGGGCCGCGAAATCGAATATCCCGGTCCTGATCGAGGGCGAATCGGGTGTCGGAAAAGAGGTGCTGGCGCGAGCCATCCAGGGGTCCGGCGAGCGGCGCGGCAAGGCCTTCGTGACAGTCAATTGCGGGGCGATCCCCGACAATCTCGTGGAATCGACCCTGTTCGGGCACGAGAAGGGTGCCTTCACGGGCGCGACGGAGCGTCATCTCGGTAAGTTCGTCGAGGCTTCCGGCGGCACCCTGTTCCTCGACGAGATCGGCGAGTTGCCCCTCGATGCGCAGGTCAAGCTGCTGCGGGCGCTGCAGGAGGGCGAAGTCGATCCCGTCGGCGCCAAGCGCAGCGTCCGCGTCGACATCCGGCTGATCTCCGCGACGAATCGGTCCCTGCTCGATCTGGTCAAGCAGGGGCGCTTCCGCGAGGATCTCTATTACCGCCTCAATGTCTTCCCGATGACGCTGCCGCCGCTGCGCGCGCGGCGCGAGGACATTCCCGACCTCGTGCGCTCGTTCTGCGCCCGCTTCTCGGCGGAGGAGGGCAAGCGCATCCGGGCGATCGCCCCGGAGGCGATGGCGCTCCTGACGCGCTACGGCTGGCCCGGCAACGTGCGCCAGCTCGAGAACGCCCTGTTTCGCGCCGTGGTGCTCGCCGACGGCGACGAGCTGACCGTCGCCGAATTCCCGCAGATCGCCGCGCACGTGGAGGGGTTCGACGTCCGCATCCCGGCCGCGCCCGGACAGCCGGTCTCGGCCTCTGCCCTTCCGGAGCCGGTTCGCGAGATCGTCCGCGTCGAGGTACGCGACCCCCATTCCATGTCGCTGGTCGTCGAGGAGACCGGCGAGATGAAGACCATGGAGGCGCTCGAGGCCGAGATCATCCGCTACGCCCTGCAATTCTACCGCAGCCGGATGTCCGAGGTCTCGCGCCGCCTCGGTATCGGCCGCTCCACCCTCTACCGCAAGCTCAAGGACCTCGGCCTCGACGGCGACGACAAGGTCGACGACGCGGCGGCCTGACCATGCCGGTGACGCCACGGCGGCCCGGCGCCCGAAGCAGGGCAGGCCGGGGCGCCCTGCAGCGGTCGTTGCATACGGCCGCGCTTGATTCGCGTATACCTACAGGGACGGATCGCCTCGCGCGGTCCGATCCGAGGAGAGACACAGATGGGCGTCTCGCGCTCAGGCACCGTCGCACTGGCCGCGTTGATCGCCGCGGGATCGGCCGCTCCGGCCGCGCGCGCGATGGACGAACCGGTGCTGCGCACCGCCGCGGTCGGCTCCGCGGCGCCGAGCCCGCCGCAGGCGCCCGTCGCGGCGGAATCCGCTAAGCCGACGACCCCGGCGGAAGCTGTCGGCGTTCCGGTGGCGCCCGCTCCCGCCGCAGAAGAGACACCCGCCGAGCCGCCCGCATCCATCGCGGCGCCGGCGACGCCCGTCGCACCGAGCGATCCGGAGGCCGCTGCCCTCTTCCATCGACTCGGCGATGCCGCGCCGCTCCTGGCACGCCTGACCACCAAGGAGCGGGAGGCGATCAAGGCCTTCTACGCCCTCGGGGCCTTCAAGCTGGTCTGGATCGTCGACGGTGCCTACACGGCGGCCGCGAAAGCCGTCTCCGCCCGCCTCGCGGCCGCCGCCGAGGATGGCCTCGATCCACGCGCCTATCCGGTCCCGACGCTGCCGGCCTCCGCGGACGACAAGGCGGCCCTGGCGGACGCCGACCTGAAGCTCTCGGCGGCAGCGGCGCTCTACGCGCGCGACGCGCGGGGCGGCCGAGTCAATCTCGCATCGATCTCACGTCTGATCACGCCGACGCTCGACCTGCCGGCAGCCGACGCGGTCCTCGCGCGGATCGCGGGCGCGGGCGCCGAGGCGGGCGATCGGCTCCAGAGCTACAATCCGCACCAGCCGGGCTACCTCTCTCTCAAGGCGCGGCTCGCCGCCGCCCGCGGTCCGACGGTGACGAACGCGCCACCGCGTCTGCAGCTGCCTCCTGGCCCGGTCCTCCGGATCGGCATGCGCGACCGGCGGGTGCCGTTGCTGCGCAGCCATTTCGACATGCCGGTTCGAGCTGCCGGTACGCTCGAGTCCGGCCCGGGCGAAGCCGACGCCTACGATGCCGACGTTGCCGCGGCGGTGACGAAGTACCAGCGCGAACGCGGCCTGCCGGCGACCGGCACCCTCAACATCCAGACCGTGCTGGCACTGGCGGGATCCAATACGCGCCAGGCGACGGGTGCCGACGAGGCCGCCCTCATCGTCAACATGGAGCGCTGGCGCTGGCTGCCGTCCGACCTCGGGCCCGATTACGTGCTGGTGAACGTGCCCGAGTATCGCCTTCGTGTCTTCCGCGGCGGCGCCCTGCGGGACGAGACGCGGGTGATCGTAGGCAAGGCCGAATCGCCGACGCCTCTGTTCTCGGGGCTCATCGAGTATGCGGTGGTCAATCCGTCCTGGTACGTGCCGCCGTCGATCATGAAGACGATGCTGCCCAAGATCGCGGCCTATGGTGGCCAGACCTGGGGCGGCTACGAGGTCGTGCGTCGTGGCGGGCAGATCTCGCTGCGCCAGCCCCCGGGTGAGCGTAACGCGCTCGGTTTCATCAAATTCATGTTCCCGAACAATCACGCGGTCTACCTGCACGATACCCCGAACCGGTCGCTGTTCGGCCGGTCGGAGCGGGCACTCAGTCACGGCTGCGTGCGCGTGGACGACCCGTTCCGGTTCGGCGACGCCGTGCTGCCCGACGCCTGGACGAGCGAACGGCTGCGCAAACTGATCGGCAAGGGCGAGCGCACCATCCGCCTAGAGCAGAAGATCCCGGTGCATCTGGCCTACTTCACCGCCTACGTGGACGATGCCGGGGGCTATCGCACCCTTCCCGACATCTATGGCTACGACGCGCCGATGCGGGCCGCCCTCGGCCTGCCGGGGGGCGGCGGGCCGGCGATCGCGCGGGCGCCGTCCGAGCCGAAGCGGCGCGTGGCGGAGAGCCTCGAGCTGCCGGAGGCGCCCCGGCCCCGCCCGCGGCCGCATCGCGCGGCGCCGCGGACCGACCGTGCCGTCGCGGGGGCGTATGGCGATCCCGATCCCTGGGGCGCGCGCCCGGCTCCGGTCTATCGCGGCTGGTGGTAGCCCAGGTCCCGGCCAGCCTCGGGCCCGGGTTCCGGCTGCGAGGCGCCGTAGGACCGGCGCCGGACAAGAATCCGCGAGGGTGCGTGGACGCACTTGCGGGCACGATTTCGCCACGGTCTGACCTTAGCCGTTGCCCGGTAGGCGCTGCCGGAGGCCGGGATCCGATAACCGCGTGTTCACGGTCTTCGGTAACCTTGCCTTCACCATCAGGACCGCGCCGCGCGGATCGTTGAAGAGGGCCAGGACCATCGTGCGTCGGTTCCCCCGCCTCCGCCCGGCGCTTGCCGCCTCCCGCTCGCTCCGTCGGCTCGCGCTCGCGGTGTCGGGCATCGCTCTCGCCCTGGTCGCGGGGACGAGCGGCACCCAGGATGCGGTCGCCAACGGCGACACGCGCACGCTGACCATCTTCCACACCCACACCAAGGAGAGCGCCACCATCACGTTCCGGCGCGACGGGCGCTACGACCGCGCGGCTCTGGAGCAGCTCAACTGGCTGCTGCGCGACTGGCGCATCGACGAGCCGACCAAGATGGATCCGCGCCTGTTCGACACGGTGTGGGAGGCCTACCGGCAGGTCGGCGCGAACGAGCCGATCCACGTGGTCTCGGCCTATCGCTCGCCGGGCACCAACGCGATGCTGCGCCGTCGCTCGCGAATGGTGGCGGAATTCAGCCAGCACATGCTCGGCAAGGCGATGGACTTCTACCTGCCCGACGTCTCGGTCGATCAGATCCGCGCCGTCGGCATGCAGATGCAGCGCGGCGGGGTCGGGTGGTATCCGCATGCCGGCTCGCCCTTCGTGCATCTCGATGTGGGCTCGGTGCGGTCCTGGCCGCGCATGACGCACGACCAGCTCGCTCGCCTGTTCCCGGATGGCCGGACCGTTCACCTGCCGACCGACGGACACCCGCTCGCCCGCTACGAGGAGGCCCGCGCCGAGGTGCTCGCCCGCGGCGGCAGCGTCGCCGGCATCACCACCCAGGTCGCCGAGGCGGACATGGACGACGGCCCGAGCATCGCGGGGTTCCTGGCGAGCCTGTTCGGCCGATCCGACACGCCCGCCCCCGGACCGGTCCCGGCCACGGCCCGAGCGCGTCGCGCGCCCGTCGTCGCGGTCGCGAGCGCCGATCCCGAATCCCCGATCGGCACCCGCGCGGCCCTCGCCTATGCCGCGCCCGATGCCGGCGTGGCCCCGGTCCGCTCGCTTGAGCAGCGGGACGGCAAAGGCGTGGATGCCCGCGCGCTGCTGACCGCCGACCCGCCTGGCGCGGCGGGCGATGCGGCGTCGTCCGCCGTCCCGGCGGTTCTCGCGTCCGCGTTTCCCTCCGCTCTGGCGCCGCTGCCGCCGCGCCGTCCGGCGGACCTCGCGGCGATCGCGGCGGCGATCGCCATGCCTCTCCCGCCGCCGCGTCCGGTCCAGCTCGCTGCGATCGCACCGATCGCCCTAGGAGCCGCACCGCTCCCGCGGCCGGAGCTCGTGCAGAAGGCCGCCCTGCTGCCGGGTCCGAGCCGCCGAGCTCCGCTCGTCGGCGCCGACGCAGATCCCAAGGCCCAGCTTCGCGCGCTGTTCGAGGCCGCTGCGGCGGACGATCCGGCCGCGTCGGCCCCCGTGCGCGTTGCCCAGACGCGGACGCGGCGTGAGGGCGCGGCCGACGGGCTCGTGGCGGCGGCCCCGCAACCGGTCACGACACGCTTCGGGGCCGGCGATGCCCTCGCGACGCGGCAATTCAGCGGCTCGGCGACGCGGGCGATTTCGGGTCAGCGCTGACGCGCAACCGTCGGAGAGCCGCAGGCGCTCTGCGCAGCAGCCACTCTCGCGCCGACGCGGCGCGCCCGGATCGACGGGACGAGTCTGCGTTCAGAAAGCGGGCCGCGCCTGCTTCACGGCAAGCGCCGAGACCAGCGATGTCGCGTATCCGCCGCTGCCGGCGATGCGCTCGGCGTCCGCGCCGCTCTGCGTGGCGACCGCGAAGATCATGAGGCCCGCGGTCACGGTGCCGCCGAGCAGCGCCAGCGACCAGAGGCCGGCTCGCTCGACGATGCGTGGCAATCGCGCGACCGAGACAGTCTCGCCGAGGAGGAGAGGGGAGGGGCTCACGTCGCTCATGGCCGGGATTCCCGCGCGTGACCGGACGAGCCCGCGCGCTCGCGGGAGGCCACTAGCATTCAACGTGCCCGTACGGCGCAGGTTCGCCCCGGCGCCTCAATTTTTCCACAGGCCTTGAGGCCCATGGTTCGCAGGAGGTGAACGGCCCGGACATCCGGGTGTCCGGGCCGTCGCGCGGGCCGCTCAGCCTTCGCTGACCGCCGCCTTGCCGAGTGCGGCCTGCGCCGCGGCCAACCGGGCGATCGGCACGCGATACGGCGAGCACGAGACGTAATCGAGGCCGACGTCCTGGCAGAAGGCGATGGAGGCCGGGTCGCCGCCGTGCTCGCCGCAGATCCCGAGCTTGATGTCGGGCCGGGTCTTGCGCCCGCGCTCGACGCCGATGCGCACGAGTTCGCCGACGCCTTCCTGGTCGATCGTGACGAAGGGATCGGCGGGGAGGATGCCCTTCTGGGTATAGGGACCCAGGAAGGTCGCGGCGTCGTCGCGGGAGATGCCCAGGGCCGTCTGGGTCAGGTCGTTGGTGCCGAAGGAGAAGAATTCGGCGGTCTCGGCGATCTCGCCGGCCATCAGCGAGGCCCGCGGCAGCTCGATCATCGTGCCCACCTGATAATCAAGCGTGGCGTTTTTCTCGGCAGAGACTGCCTGCGCCATGGCATCGATGCTCGCCTTGACGATGTCGAACTCGGCGCGGGTGAAGACCAGCGGGACCATCACCTCCGGGGTCACCGGGGCCCCGGTCTCCTCCGCGGCCTGGACGGCGGCCTCGAAGATCGCCCGGGCCTGCATCTCGGCGATTTCCGGGAAGGCGATGGCGAGGCGGCAGCCGCGGAAGCCGAGCATCGGGTTGAATTCCGAGAGCTCGCGCATCCGGTGCCGGATCTTGTCCTCGGAGACCCCGGTGGCTTTGACCACCTCCTGCACCTCGGCATCCGAGTGCGGCAGGAACTCGTGCAGCGGCGGGTCGAGCAAACGGATCGTGACGGGCAGGCCCGACATGATCTTGAAGATCTCCGCGAAATCCTGCCGCTGGTAGGGAAGGATCTTGGCGAGCGCCGCGCGCCGCCCTTCCGCGTCGTCGGCCAGGATCATCTCGCGCACCGCGATGATGCGGTCGCCCTCGAAGAACATGTGCTCGGTGCGGCAGAGGCCGATCCCTTCCGCGCCGAAGCTGCGGGCGGTCTGGGCGTCGGTCGGGGTGTCGGCGTTCGTGCGCACCTTCATCGTGCGGTGGCTGTCGGCCCAGACCATCAGCGTGGCGAAGTCGCCGGAGAGCTCCGGCTCCAGCATCTTCACCTCACCCTGGAGCACCTGGCCCGTGGAGCCGTCGATCGTGATCCGATCGCCCGCCTTCAGGGTCACACCGCCGACCGAGAGGGTCTTGGCCTTGTAGTCGATGCGGATCGAGCCCACGCCGGACACGCAGGGCTTGCCCATGCCGCGGGCCACCACCGCCGCGTGGCTGGTCATGCCGCCGCGGGTGGTCAGGATGCCCTCGGAAGCGTGCATGCCGTGGATGTCCTCAGGGGACGTCTCGATGCGCACCAGGATGCACTTGCGCTCGGCCTTCTTGCAGGTCTCCGCATCCTCGGAGTTGAACACGATCTCGCCGGTGGCCGCGCCGGGCGAGGCCGGCAGGCCCGAGGCGATGACCTTGCGCTCGGCCTTCGGGTCGATGGTCGGGTGCAGGAGCTGGTCGAGCGCGGCCGGCTCGACGCGCAGCACCGCCTCTTCCTGGGAGATCAGGCCCTCGTTGGCGAGATCGACGGCGATGCGCAGCGCCGCCTTGGCGGTGCGCTTGCCGTTGCGGGTCTGGAGCATCCAGAGCTTCCCGCTCTCGATGGTGAACTCCATGTCCTGCATGTCGCGGTAGTGCTTCTCGAGGATCCCGTAGATCCGCGTCAGCTCGGCGAAGCTCTCGGGCATCGCCCGCTCCATCGACGGCTTGTCGGATTTCGCCTCGATGCGCGCCTTCTCGGTGATGTCCTGCGGGGTGCGGATGCCCGCCACCACGTCCTCGCCCTGCGCGTTGATCAGGAACTCGCCGTAGAGGGCCCGCTCGCCGGTCGAGGGATTGCGGGTGAAGGCGACGCCCGTGGCCGAGGTGTCGCCCATGTTGCCGAACACCATCGCCTGCACGTTGACCGCCGTGCCCCAGCTCTCCGGGATGCTGTTCAGCTCGCGGTACTTCTTGGCACGCGGGATCATCCAGGAATCGAAGACGGCGCCGATCGCGCCCCAGAGCTGGTCCTCGGCTCCCTGCGGGAAGTCGGAACCGTGCTCGTCCCGCACGATCTTCTTGTAGGTCTGGATCAAGGACTTCCAGTCCTCGGCGCCGAGCTCGGTGTCGAGCTCGAAGCCCTTGCCGGCCTTGTAGCTCTCCAGCGCCTCCTCGAAGGCGTGGTGCTCCACGCCGAGGACCACGTTCGAGTACATGGTGATGAAGCGGCGGTAGGAATCGTAGGCGAAGCGCGCGTCGCCGGAGCTCTCGGCCAGCGCCGCCACGGTCTCGTCGTTGAGGCCGAGATTCAGCACCGTGTCCATCATGCCGGGCATCGAGGCGCGCGCGCCCGAGCGAACCGAGACGAGCAGCGGGCTCGCCGCATCGCCGAAGGTGCGGCCGGTCAGCGCTCCCACCTTGGCCAGCGCCTCGGCGACCTGCGCCTTCAACTCGGGCGGATATTGCTTGGCGTGCGCGTAGTAGTAGGTGCAGACCTCGGTGGTGATCGTGAATCCGGGCGGCACGGGCAGGCCGAGATTGGACATCTCGGCGAGGTTCGCACCCTTGCCGCCGAGCAGGTTGCGCATCTGCGACTTGCCCTCGGCCTTGCCGTCGCCGAAGGCGTAGACCCACTTCGCGTTCTCCGCGGTGTCCTCGCTCGCCATATCGATTCCGTCCGTTGTCAATGCGTGCGCGACCGTCACCGGCCCGTCATCGCGGGTTGGACCATCTCGCGGTGCAACGCAAGGTGAACGGCCACGCCGGCCGTGAAGCTCGAGCGGGCCTGTCGCGGTCCTGCGAGGTCACGCTCAGCCTACATCAGGCCGCGAAACAGCCCCAGGCCGATCAGCCCGACCAGGATGAGGTAGGCGGCGACGATGTAATTCAGCAGCCGCGGCATGATCAGGATCAGCACGCCCGCCAGGATCGCGATCACGGGCTGGAGGTTCGAGATGGTGATGGTCATGGCAGCCTCGGGGCGCACGCGCGGCCCGGGCCGGGCCATAGCATGGCCGCGCCGGCTCGTCCCGGTCCGGCTCGCGGCGCCTCGCTGACGACGCCCGCAGGAGCTCGGCCGTTCGGCGGAGCAACGGAATAGTATTAATCCGGTCTTAAGGATGTTTTGAGATCGTTCGAGGTGGTCGAAGGATTGTGTTCTCATGCTCCACGCCGATCCCCTTATCCAGCGCCCGGCCCTCGTCAGCACCGGTTTGCTGCGGCACACCCTCGATGCGTTGCGGTCCGATGCGGCCTCGACCTCGGAAGTCTGGCGCCTCCTCACCGATCGCTACACCGTCGATCTCGACGCGGTCGCGGCCCTGATGCCGGTGGAGGAGCCTGAACCGATCTGGCTCGCCCCGCGCGGTTGAGACCGGCGCCGGGGGCAGGATCGCCGCCAGTCCTCCGGTGCGGACACCGACGCGCACGACCCAAGCACCAGGGGAGATCGAGTCCGGAAGCCAAGTCAGTCCCAGTTCAAGAAACACGCGGTGGCTCGGACGCCGGAGCACCCCGCGGACCTCTCGTTCACACGAAGAAAGGGTCCGTCATGTCCGATTTCCTGTCCGTTGCCCTCGTCTGCGCCGGCACGCTGCTGGCCCAGGACTGCTCCCGCGACACCGCCCTCGACGTCATCATCGCACCGGCCCATTCGGCGATGGAGTGCCTGATGTCCGGGCAGGCCATGGCCGCCGCGGCCGGCCTGCCGGGAGGGGAGGACCGCTATCTCAAGATCGCCTGCGAGCATCGCCGGACCGAGGATGCCGCCGCGCCCCGACGCGGCGTGCCTCCTGAGCCGGCGCCGTTTCAGGCCGGCACCGCCAGATTGTCGCCGACCTGCAGGGCGCCCCCCGCGATCACCTCGGCGTAGATGCCGCAATCGCGGTGGCCGAGGCGCGCGTCGAGCGTCCAGGGGATGTCGAAGTCCCGGATGCCGCTCACCGGATCGACGTTCGTTGCGGCGCAGCGCTGGGTGCGCTGGGTGAGCTTGAGACGCAGGCCGCTCGGGGCTTGGAGCACCGCGCCGGACATCCCGAGTTCGGCCCACGGTTCCAGGCCGTCGATCAGGAGGTTGCCGCGGAAGCGCAGCGGATCGACCGGCTCGCCGACGAAGGCCTCGATCGCCCGCACGCTCGCGAGATTGATGAGCGAGACGTAGCCGATCTTGGAATCGGTGAAGCGGTATTGCGGCGGCGCTGCGAGCACGCGGGGCTCGCCCCGGAGCGCGTGCGGCAGCAGGCGCCGCAGCAGGTCTTCCAGGGCGGCGCGCCCCTCCGGGCTGTCGAGCCGCGCCGCGATGGTCTCGCCCTCGGCCTCGATCCGGAGCGTCGCGGTTGCGTCGTCGTAACGGGTGCGCAGACGCGCCAGCGCCTCGTCGCGCATCAGCATCAGGTACTTGGTCTTCGGCTGGTGGCGCGGCGCCACGGCATTGAAGCCAGAGTCCCCGTTCTCGACGGCGTAGAGGCGGTCGCCCGGGAAATACCCGCTGGTCTCCAGGTCGGCGCGCGCCAGGGGCTCGGGGCTGAACCCCTTCACTGGATAGCGGTAGAGAGCCTTGACGGTGATCGATGCGGTCATGCGCGCAGCGTGGCCCTGAAATGCCGCTCCGTGCAAGCGCGGCGCTGCCCCTTGTGGTGCCCAAATACAACACCACATCGGCTGTACCGGCGGCCAACGGCGTCGGGGTCCTCGCGCGGCAGAGTGCCGGAGGACGACGTTTCGGTGGCGCCGCGCCTCTCATCGGGCGGCGGATGCCGGTACGGGAGGGTTCAGGAATGAATTTCGAGATCTACACCGAGCGCGCCCGCGGTTTCGTGCAGGCCGCCCAGAACCTCGCCCTGCGCGAGGGCCATCCCCAGCTTCAGCCCGGACATCTGCTGAAGGTCCTGCTCGACGATCCGGAGGGCCTGTGCGCCGGCCTGATCGACCGCGCGGGCGGCCAGTCGCGCGTGGCCCTGGCGCAGACCGAGCAGTGGCTCGCCAAGCAGCCGAAGGTGTCGGGCAACGCCGCGGCGCCCCAGGCCACCCGCGAGCTCGTGCGCCTGTTCGACACCGCCGAAAAGGCTGCCGAGAAGGCCGGCGACAGCTACGTCACCGTGGAGCGCCTGCTGCTGGCGCTCGCCGTCGAGGGCAACACGGAGGCCGGCCGCGCCCTGCAGGCCGCGGGCGTCACGCCCGCCTCGCTCAACGCCGCCATCAACGCGCTGCGCAAGGGGCGCACCGCCGACAACGCCTCGGCCGAGAACGCCTACGACGCCCTCAAGAAATACGCCCGTGACCTCACCGAGGCGGCGCGAGAAGGCAAGCTCGACCCGGTGATCGGCCGCGACGAGGAGATCCGGCGCACCATCCAGGTGCTGTCCCGGCGCACCAAGAACAATCCCGTGCTGATCGGCGAGCCCGGCGTCGGCAAGACCGCGATCGTCGAGGGGCTGGCGCTGCGCATCGTCAACGGCGACGTGCCCGAGAGCCTGCGGGAGAAATCGCTGCTCGCCCTCGACATGGGCTCCCTCATCGCGGGGGCGAAGTATCGCGGCGAGTTCGAGGAGCGGCTGAAGGGCGTGCTCTCCGAAGTCACAGCGGCCGAGGGCGGCATCATCCTGTTCATCGACGAGATGCACACCCTCGTGGGCGCCGGCAAGGCCGACGGGGCGATGGACGCGTCGAACCTCCTGAAGCCGGCGCTCGCCCGCGGCGAGCTGCACTGCGTCGGCGCCACCACGCTCGACGAGTACCGCAAGCATGTCGAGAAGGACGCGGCGCTGGCACGGCGCTTCCAGCCGGTCTTCGTCTCGGAGCCGACGGTGGCGGACACCGTCTCGATCCTGCGCGGCCTGAAGGAGAAGTACGAGCAGCACCACGGCGTGCGTATCCAGGATTCCGCCCTGGTGGCCGCCGCGACGCTCTCGAACCGCTACATCACCGACCGCTTCCTGCCCGACAAGGCGATCGACCTCGTCGACGAGGCGGGCTCGCGCCTGCGCATGCAGGTCGATTCGAAGCCCGAGGAGCTCGACAATATCGATCGCGAGATCGTGCGTCTGAAGATCGAGGGCGAGGCGCTCAAGAAGGAGACGGATTCCGCTTCCCGCGACCGGCTGCAGCGCCTGGAGAAGGAACTCGCCGACCTGGAGGAGCAATCCGCCACCATCACGGCGCGCTGGAGGGCCGAGAAGGACAAGCTCGGCGCGGCGGCCGAGTTGAAGAAGAAGCTCGACGAGGCCCGGACCGAGCTCGCCTCGGCCCAGCGCCAGGGCCAGTACCAGCGCGCGGGCGAACTCGCCTACGGGCAGATCCCGGGCCTGGAGAAGCAGCTCGCCGAGATCGAGGCCAAGGGTGACGGCGCGCGCGACGGGATGATGGAGGAGGCGGTGACGCCCCAGCACATCGCGGGCGTGGTCTCGCGCTGGACCGGCGTGCCCGTCGACAAGATGCTGGAGGGCGAGCGCGACAAGCTCCTCGCCATGGAGACGGCGCTCGCCAAGCGCGTCGTCGGCCAGCGCGAGGCGGTGGAGGCGGTCTCGACCGCGGTTCGCCGGGCGCGTGCCGGCCTGCAGGATCCGAACCGGCCGATCGGCTCGTTCATGTTCCTCGGCCCGACGGGCGTGGGCAAGACCGAGTTGACCAAGGCGCTCGCCGGCTTCCTGTTCGACGACGACACCGCGATGGTCCGCATCGACATGTCGGAATACATGGAGAAGCATGCCGTCGCCCGCCTGATCGGCGCGCCTCCGGGCTATGTCGGCTACGAGGAGGGCGGCGCCCTCACCGAGGCGGTGCGGCGGCGGCCCTACCAGGTCGTGCTGTTCGACGAGGTGGAGAAGGCGCATCCGGACGTGTTCAACGTCCTTCTGCAGGTGCTCGACGACGGGCGCCTGACCGACGGGCAGGGCCGCACGGTCGATTTCCGCAACACCCTGCTGATCATGACCTCGAATCTCGGGGCGGAGTACTTGGTGAACCAGCCCGCGGGCGAGGACACCGAGGCGGTCCGCGACGAGGTGATGGGCGTGGTGCGCGGACACTTCCGGCCGGAATTCCTCAACCGGATCGACGAGATCATCCTGTTCCACCGCCTGGCGCGCGGCGAGATGGGCGCGATCGTCGAGATCCAGCTCGGCCGGCTGCAGAAGCTCCTCGACGAGCGCAAGATCACGCTGGAGGTCGATGCGGACGCCCGCAACTGGCTCGCCGACAAGGGCTACGACCCCGCCTACGGGGCGCGTCCCCTCAAGCGCGTCATCCAGAAGAACGTCCAGGATCCCCTGGCCGAGCTGATCCTGTCGGGCCGGATCCACGACGGCGAGCATGTCCCGGTGAGCCTCGGGCCGCTCGGCCTGATCATCGGCGACATCTCGATCGGCTCCGAACGCCGCCCGCCGAGCGTGATGCTCAACTGACCGGGCGGGCCCCGGCGCAAGCCTGCGCCGGGGCCCGTCCCGGACTTCACCCGGCGTCCGCTGCGCCGGTCCCCCGCCGGAACCGCCGTGCTTGCGCGGCGCGCCGTTTCCATCGACAGAGGACGGATGACCGGCGGTCCTCTCACCTACGCCATCGGCGATATCCACGGCTGCTCCGACCTGCTCGACGCGCTGCTCGCCCGAATCGAGGCGCATGCGGACGGACGTCCGCGCCGGCTCGTCTTCCTCGGCGACTATGTCGACCGCGGCCCGGACAGCGCCGGGGTCGTCCGTACGGTGAGCCGGCTGGCCTGGAGCGAACCTGAGGCGGTCGCCTGCCTGATGGGCAACCACGAGGCCATGCTTCTCGAGAGCCTGCGGACGCCGGGGGCCGGAGAGCACTGGCTCTACAACGGCGGTGCCGAGACCCTCGCCTCCTACGGCGTAGAGGAGGCCGCCGCGTTGCCCGGCGACGTGCTCGACTGGCTCGAAGCCCTGCCGACCGTTCATGCGGATGCGCAGCGCTGGTACGTGCATGCCGGCTTCCGGCCGGGTTGCGTTCCCCCCGATCCCGAGATCCGCAATCGGCTCTGGATCCGTGAGCCGTTCCTCGAGGGCGACCATGATTTCGGGCGGCACGTCGTCCACGGCCATACGCCGCAGCAGACCGGCCGGCCCGAGCAGCGGCCCTTCCGAACCAATCTCGATACCGGCGCGGTCTACGGCGGCGCGCTCACCGCGGGCGTCTTCACGGACGAGCAGGGGCCGGCGGTCACCTTCCTGCAGGTCCGCGCGCCCTGATCCGATCGATCGGCGCCGCTCTCGGGCGCGGGCCGCGGAGTGGCCCGGGTCAGGACGCCCGTGCGCGGGCGGGGTTGCCCATCACGGTCGTGCCGGCCGGCACGTCCCGCGTCACCACGCTGCCCGCGCCGACGATGGCGTCGTCTCCCACCGTGACGCCCGGCAGGATGAGGGCGCCGCCGCCGATCCAGACGTTCGCCCCGATGCGCACGGGCCGCCCGAACTCGAGCCCCGCGCGCCGGGCTTCCGTGTCCCGCGGATGATCGGCCGTGAGGATCTGCACGCCGGGGCCGATCTGCGTGCCCGCCCCGATCGCGACCGCGACGACGTCGAGGATCACGCAATTGAAGTTGAGGAACACCCCGTCGCCGAGGCTGATGTTGTAGCCGTAGTCGCAGAAGAAGGGCGGGCGGATCACGGCGTCCGCGCCGACGGCCGCGAGGCGCTCGGCGAGCAGCGCCCGGCGCGCCTCCGGCGGTATGGCGAGCGCAGCGTTGAAGCGTACGAGCCAAGCCTTGTTCGCGGCCTGGTCGGCCTGCAATTCGGGACAGCCCGCACGATAGGGCTTCCCCGCCAGCATCTTCTGCTTCTCGGTCACCGTCGCGGTTGCAGGTGTCATCGGCGCTCCCTGATCCGTCGCCGCCGATCCGTGCCGCGGTCGCCCCGCGACCCCGCTCGGCCTTTCCCTCGGCGGTTCGGCGTCCATTTCCTCGGCCAGCACGCGAACTGGGAGGATCCATGCCCTACGACGTCCAGGATGACGGGAACAAGGCCAAGGCAGACGCCGCCGGTCTCGACGGTCTGATCGCACCGCCGCTGTCGCGGCGCGGATTCGTCATGACGACCCTGGTGAGCGGGTTGACGCTCGCGACGCCCCACGGGGCGGCCGCACAGGTGATCCACACCGACGCCTCCGGGATCGAGGCGGGCGAGGTCAAGATCCCGGCGGCCGACGGGCCGATGCCGGGCTACCGCGCCGTGCCGGAGGGGGCGGGTCCCTTCCCGATCGTCCTCGTCATCGAGGAGATCTTCGGTGTCCACGAGTACATCAAGGACATCTGCCGCCGCCTCGCCAAGGCCGGGTACTGCGCGGTGGCGCCCGAGCTCTACGCCCGGCAGGGCGACCTCACGACGATGACGGACGTGAAGCAGATCGTGCGGGACGTGATCAGCAAGACGCCGGACGCGCAGTGGATCGCCGACCTCGATGCCACGGCCGCCTACGCCGCTTCGGCCGCCAAGGGCGATCCCGGGCGCCTCGGCGTGATGGGGTGGTGCCGGGGCGGCCGTGACGTCTGGCTCTACGCGGCCCATCGTCGCGACCTGAAGGCCGCCGTCGCGTGGTACGGGCCGATCGGCGGCGAGCCCAGCGAGATCCAGCCGCGCAATGCGGGCGATGTCGCGGCCGAGATCCATGCGCCGCTGCTCGGCCTCTACGGGGGCGCCGACACCGGCATTCCGGTCTCGGCAGTGGAGGAAGCGCGCAACAAGGCGCAGGCTGCGGGTAAGACAGTGGAACTCGTGGTCTATCCGGACGCCCCGCACGGCTTCCATGCGGATTATCGGCCGAGTTACCGCAAGGACGCCGCCGAGGATGGCTGGCGGCGGGCGCTGAGCTTCCTCAAGGCCAACGGCGTCGGGTGATCATCCGCGGCTGTGCCCTGGCGGACACGGCCGCTGCCTTCGATCTATGCCAGGGTGCCCGACGCTGGATCTGGGCCCGCCCGGGCCCGCGATGTGCATCGGGCACGACCGAGACGCGCGGCAGGGGCGGGATCCGGGACCGAGCCGATGCAGGATCGGCCGCGGCGGCGGTGACGATGCGTTGAACGAATGGACGGACGCACCGTTCAGCCCTGTTAGAGTGTCCCGGCCTATGAGCGACCCGAAGACGCCTGGACAGAAGCCCGTCATCCTCGTCGTCGAGGATCAGCCCGACGAGCGCTTCCTTGCGGCCACGCTGCTGGAGGATACGGGCTTCAGCGTCATCGAGGCCGATACGGCGGAGCGGGCGCTCGCCATCCTCAACGACCGGGGCGACGAGGTCAGCGTCGTGTTCTCCGACGTGCGGACGCCCGGCCCGATCGGCGGTTTCGAGCTGGCGCGAATCATCGGGGTGACCTGGCCGCGGGTGCGCGTGCTGCTGACCTCGGGCGATGCCGGCGATCAACCGAGCGACCTGCGCGTGTCCGCGACCTTCATCCCGAAGCCGTGGCGGGCCGAGGACATCCTGTCCTGGGTCGAGCAGGCCGCCGGCCGGCCTTCGCGCGCGGATGGCGGCCCGGAGATCATCGGTCCGGGCGGAAAGATCATTTCGGGCGGCCTGGAGACCTGAAGATCGGCGTCGGCGATCGGACGAAGGTTCGTCGAGGCCCTCGGTGTAAAGCCGTAAGCGCTCGCTTTGGAGAGCCGTGCGGCTCCGTCGCTGCGCTCGGTCGCGATCAGTCTCCAGACGCCTTTCGATGCCGCACGCCGTGATGCTGACGGCCTGGACTCGGGCCTGCTCGGCCGCCGCGTTGAGGCGGCCGCGGGTGCGCCGGTGCAGGCGACGGATCCATCGCTCCGGCCCGACAGGATCGGCGCTCCGCGCAGGCCGGGCGGACATCCGGGCCATCGATTCACGGGAGTCTCAAGCCGCTGGTTTGCTACAACGCGCGGTTGCGGAAGGTGCCTCGCCTCGGCCCGGGAATCTGTTATGTACCCGGCTCCGGCATATCCTGCGCCGTCCTCCCGCGACTCCCGAGCCCCTCATGCGTCCGAATGCCCGCCGCGCTCTGTTTGCTGCCGGCCTTCTCGCGTTCTGCGGCTGTGCAGGGCCCGTCTGGGCCGCGGCCCCGCCCGCCCAGCCGTCGAGCGGTCCGGGCGGGATGGGAGACCGCGAGGCCTCGGTGGTGAAGAAGGCCGTCGGCCGGGCGGCTGCCTCGACCTTCGTGTTCCACCTCGCCGGCCCGGCACCCGCCCAGGGTCGGCCGGTCGCGGTCGTCCTGCACGGATGGGGCGCTATCAATCCGCAGGCCTACGGCGGCTGGATCGATCACCTCGCGCGCAACGGCTACGTCGTGCTGTTCCCCCGCTTCCAGGAGGTGAACCGGACGCGCCCGGCGGATGCGACGGCCAACACGGCGCGCCTTCTGAAAGCCGCGTTGGCGGACCTCGCGGCCGACGCCGAGGCCAAGCCCGACCCGAGCCGGGTCGCGCTGATCGGGCATCTCGCGGGCGTCCCGATCGCGATGAACCTCGCGGCCGAGGCCGGCCAACTCGGCCTTCCTGCCCCGAAGCTCGTGTTCGGGACCATGCCCGGGGGGATAGCCAGCGGACCGAAGGCCCGCGGCATCGCGCTGGCAGACCTCGCCGCCATTCCGTCCGGCACGCTCATCCTGATGGTGATCGGCGACCGGGATGCCCGCGCCGCGGACATCGCCTCCCGGAAGCTGCTGCGCGAGGCGAGCGCGGTCCCGGTCGATCGCAAGCTCCTGGTGCGGGCGCTCTCGGACGATCACGGCTTTCCCGCCCTGACCGCCACGCTCGCCGCGCCCGCGGCCGTCGATGCGGCCTATGACGGCGGGGCCATCAAGCTGCCGCCGGAGCCGAAGGACGTGAAATCCGGGGCGCCGCCGTTCCGTTGGTCGGCCGACATGGCGCTGTCGGGCGAGCAGCAGACGCTGGTGTCGCAGATCGGCAACGCCCGGGCGGATACGCTGGATTACCTCGCCTTCTGGAAGACGTTCGACCTCGCCGCCGCGGCGGCGTTCTCGGGAGGCGACGCAGCTTCCCTGAAGATGAATCCGCGCTTTGCCGATATGGAGCGCTGGAGCGATGGCTGGCCGGTCAAGCGCTTGGCCGTGGAGACGCCGCGCGCTCCCGCGGCACCGGCTGCCCAGAACGCGCCCGCGGCGCGGCGCTGACGCCCCGAGCGCGGACCCCGCCGCGCGCCGGTCGGCTTGGCGTGGCGTTTGCTACGCTGGCCTGCTCTCTCGAGGAGGCAGGATCATGCCGGATTTCGTCGCGACGCTGCTGTCCGCTGCCGCATTCTGCCTCGCGCTCGTGGCGCTCAACGCCCTGACGCGAGCCCTCGTGCAATGGCATCTCGCGCCGCACGAGCTGGTCCCGAACGGAGCCCTGCAATTCGGCGGTGCGCTCGTGGCCGCCCGGGTCGCCTATCGCCGGGCGTCAGGGCGGCGCGCCTCGTCCTGAGGGCGCCGCCCGCGTCGATCCGACGAGCCTAGAAGTACGACTTCAGGACGCCGCGGCGGCGCACGTCGAGCGTGGCGCAGTGGAACGAGCCGCCGAAGGGGCCGTAGGACAGGAACGGCGCCGGGATCGGATCGAAACCCCAGTCCTTCAGGGCCTTGATCAGGGTCGGCTGGCTCTGGTCGACGACGATCTTCTTCTCGTCGATCGCGAGCACGTTGATCGAGGTCCAGGGCGAGCACATCGAGATTTTGCTCATGAAGCCCTCGACGGGGTCGGGGCGCGGCGCGATCAGCACGTCCCACTTCTTGAGCACCGCGGGCAGCTTCTCGACGTCGACGTAGTCGGGATTGACCAGCACCTTGCCGGGCGCGAGCGGCATGAACGACGAGTCGATATGCATCGGCTGCGGGCAGCGGCTCTCGATCTCGTGGATGCGGAAGCCGGGGCCGAGATGGCGGCGCAGCCACTCGATGCCCATGAGGTTGGTCACGTTCGAGCGCGTCACGAACAGGTCGCGCCCGCAGCGCACGAAGTCGGCGGCGTCGAAGACCGGCTCGAACTCGTTGACCGTGAACTGCATGGGCTCGCCGGCCTTCAGGTTCGGCACCCGGTAATCGTAATTGTAGAGATCGTCGGTGAGCTGCGGCCGCGGCGCCGAGGTCCAGCGCGCGCCGGCCCGGAAGTATTCCTTGAACAGCGCGCGGTAGGCATCGCCCTCGAAGTAGCGCGAGCGCCAGCACATCGGGCTCTCGATGATCTCGTCGCCGATCACGAGGTAGGGATCGCGCGGGCAGGCGACGCAGAAACCGCGCGATGACCAGCGCGGCGCCTTGTACTTCTTCGAGAAGTCGGTCGCGTCGGGACGACGGACCTTGACGCCCTCGCCGGCGAGGATGCCGATGAAGTTGTCGAGCTCGGCCTGTGCGAGCTTCTTCATGAACTTCGGGTATTTCCAGCCGGAGGCGAAACGGTAGAAGGGTTGGGCCGCGCGTGGCAGGTTGAAGATCACGGTGAGGTGATGGGTGGGGATCGTGGCGCCGTCGAGCGAGCCGACGATCACCTCCTCCAGCGGATCCCACTCGTTCCAGGCCATCACCGGGGATTGGGGCGCCGCGGCCCCGCGCTGCCCGTCATGGCCGTGCGCGAGCGCCGTGCTCTGCGCATCGTCCAGCACGGCTTCGCCGGCCGTGAAAGTCGAATCGCGGTCCATCATGCTTTCCCCTGGTGGCGCTCGTCAGCGGTCGTTCTGCCTCGGGCCGTGGCCCGGTGCCGCTTTGGTCCCCACTGTGTCAATCGGGTGATAGACATTGCTGACCATTGCTGCAACTTGACCTCACTCCCTTTCCGCGACGGTCTTTTTCGGTCGGAAACGCGGCAAGATTCCAGCATCAAGCCCACCCCGAGCTTGAAAGAAATCCATGAAGCGTCTGACGACTCTGGCCCTGATCGTCGGTCTGTGCACGGTCGTCGGCCTGTTCCTGTCCTCCGGGCCGGAAGAGGTCGCCGCTGCCGTGCTCAGCGCCGGGTGGGGTGCCGTGATCGTCGTCGCGGCCCGCGCCGTGGCCGTGGCCTGGGCCGGGCTCGGGTGGTTCGCGATCTTCCCGGTGGCCGGCCGTCCGAGCCTTGCCGCCTGCATCGATCTCCGCTTCGTGCGCGAAGGCATCAACACGCTGCTGCCGGTCGCGACGGTGGGGGGCGATTTCGTTGGCGCGCGTCTCCTGACGAAGCGCGGCGTCGCGGGCGGCCTCGCGGGGGCGAGCATGTTCGTGGACCTGATGACCCAGGCCGTCACGCAGCTGCTCTTCACCGTCGGCGGGCTGGTTCTCCTCGTCCTCCTCGTCGGCGACGGGCCGATCGCCCGGACCGTGGCCGGCGGCCTCGTCGTCGCCGTTCCGGCGCTCGGGGCCTTCTATCTGATCCAGCGTCGCGCCGGTCATCGGGTAGTGCAGGGCCTGCTCTCCCGCTTCGCCTCGGGCCGCGAGTGGCGCGCCCTCGGCGCGATCGACGTGCTCTACGACAACTTGCGCGCCCTCTACGCCGCGCCGCGCCGTGTCGCCGCCGGGATCGGGGTGCATCTCGTCGGCTGGATCATCGGCACGGTGGAGGTCTACGCCGCGCTGCATTTCATGGGCTATCCGGTCAGCTTCGCCGAGGCGATCGTGATCGAGAGCCTAGCCCAGGCCGTGCGCGGCGCCGCCTTCGCGGTCCCGGGCGCCCTCGGTGCCCAGGAGGGCGGCCTCATCGCCCTCTGCGCCCTGTTCGGCATCCCCGCCGAGGCGGCCTTGGCGCTCTCGCTGATCAAGCGGCTCGCCGACCTGCTCGTCGGCGTTCCGGGACTGATCCAGTGGCATCGCGAGGAGCGCCGCCTCGGCGTCGCGGCGGAGGACGAGGCCCGCAGCGCGATCCTGGACCGTCGCCTCGCCCCCGTGCTGCAGCCCGCCACCCTCGGCCCCTTCTACAGCTACGCTCCGCCCCGCATGGGGGGCGCCCGCGTCGGCGAGCCCGAGAGAGACCTCAAGAAGTGCGCCTGATCCGCTCGGCCCTCCTCCTCCTGGCGATCAGCCTTCCGGCGCTCCTCGCCGCACCCGGCCCCGCCCGCGCCGACGAGGCCGCGGTCGAGACCGTGCGCTCGGTCTACGCCCGCTTCGAGAGTGCCGTGAAGGCCGGCCCCGGCACCCTGCAGGATCGCGTCGCGGCGATCGGGCCGACGCTGGAGCAGACCTTCGACTTTCCCGCCATGGTTCGGCTGGCCGTAGGCCCGCAATGGTCCACCTTCACGCCCGACCAGCAGGCCGCCATCACGGAGGCGTTCCGGCGCAATTTCGTGGTCACCTACGCCAACCGCCTGAAGCAGGCGGCCGGCGGCAAGTTCGAGGTTCAGGGGAGCGAGACGCGCGGCGCGAACCAGATCGTCCAGACCAAGGTGACCACGCCCGACGGCGACGAATCGCAGATCGACTTCATCGTGAACGGCGAGCACCGGATCTCCGACGTCCTTCTCAACGGCAACGTCAGCGAGGTCGCCGGACAGCGCGCGAGCTTCGGCCCGGCCCTCAAATCGGGCGGCGCCGATGGCCTGTTGAAATTCCTGCGCCAGCGCACCGACGGGATGCTCTCGGCCAAACCGGCGCCTTGAACGCGCCCTAGACCCTGCTCCATCGCCGCATTCGCGGCTGCCGATTCCCGCGACCGAGCGATGCCCCGATGACGTTCTGGGATCTGACCTGGCTCTCGCCGATCCTCCTCATCCTGGCCCTCGCCGGCTGCCTCTACGGCCTGATGGCGGCGTGGCTCAGCGGTCGCTTCGCGGCGAAGCCGGCGCCCAGGCTTGAGGGCGGCGAGCGCCCCTCGGTGACCATCCTGAAGCCGCTCTGCGGTATCGAGCCGAACCTCTACGAGAACCTCGCGACCTTCTGCAGCCAGGACTACGCCGGCCCGGTCCAGATCGTGTTCGGCGTGCAGAACGCTGCGGATCCGGCGATCGGTGTGGTCGAGCGTCTGCGCGCGGCCTTTCCGGCGCTACGCCTCGACCTCGTGATCGATGCCCGGCAGCACGGCTCGAACCGCAAGGTCTCCAACCTTATCAACATGGCCGAGCGCATCGCCCACGCGGTGATCGTGCTCGCCGACAGCGACATGGTGGTGCGCCCGGACTACCTGGAGCGCATCGTCGCCGAACTCGCCCAGCCCGGCGTCACCGGCGTCACCTGCCTCTACCACGGCGTTCCGGCCGATCGCGGGATCTACGCCCACCTCTCGGCCCTCGCCATCGACGTCCAGTTCCTGCCCAACGTGCTGATGGGCACCGGCCTCGGCCTGGCCAAGCCCTGCTTCGGCTCAACCATCGCGTTCACGGCGGAATCCCTCGCCGCGATCGGCGGGTTCCAGCGGATCCGCAACGACCTGGCCGACGACTACGCCATCGGCGAGGCCCTGCGCGGTCTCGGTGGGCGTGTGGCGATTCCCAACTTCAGCATCGGGCATACCTGCGTCGATACCGAGATTTCCGGCCTCTGGCGGCACGAGCTGCGCTGGAACCGGACGATCCGCAACGTCGATCCGGCCGGCTACGCCGGCTCGGTCGTCACGCATGCCTTCCCGCTCGCGCTCATCGGGGCGCTGCTGCCCGGCGCCGGCTCGGCCGCCCTCGCGGTCGCCGCCCTGGCGCTGGCCTGCCGCATCCTGCTCTGCATCCGCCTCGAGCGCGCGTTCGGCCTCGAGCCGCACCCCTACTGGCTGTTGCCGATTCGCGACATCCTCTCCTTCACGAACTTCTCCTGGGGGTTCGTATCGGGGGCGGTGACATGGAAAGGTCACGATTATCGCGTGGTTGCGGACGGTACGCTGATCCCGGAAGCCCAGCTCCGCAAGGACGCCGAAGCTCCCACCGCCTGATCCGCCGCCACCCCGCACGCGTCGCCACCGGCACTGCACTGAGGCCTTGAACCCCATGCGCACGCTCTTCCTCCAGGCCCCCACCTTCGACGGTTTCGATGGCGGTGCCGGCTCCCGCTACCAAGCCAAGCGCGAGATCAAGTCGTTCTGGTACCCGACCTGGCTGGCCCAGCCCGCCGCCCTGGTGCCGAACTCGAAGCTGATCGACGCGCCGCCGCACAACATCAAGCTCGAAGAGATCGTGGCCCAGGCCAACGACTTCGATCTTGTCGTGCTCCACACCTCGGTCCCGTCCTTCAAGTCGGACGTGAAGACCATCGAGGCGCTCAAGGCCGCCAATCCGAAGCTGATCGCCGGCCTCATCGGCGCCAAGGTGGCGGTGGACGCCGCCGGCGCGATGGCCCAGGCCCCGGTGGTCGATTTCTGCGCCCGCAACGAGTTCGACTTCACCGTCAAGGAAGTCGCCGACGGCGTGCCGATGTCCGAGATCAAGGGCCTGTCCTACCGGAATGCCGACGGCGTCGTGGTCCACAACGCGGATCGCGAGATCATGACGGACATGGACCAGCTGCCGTTCGTGACCTCGGTCTATAAGCGCGACCTGCAGATGGAGAAGTACTTCATCGGCTACCTCAAGCACCCCTACATCTCGTTCTACTCAGGGAGAGGCTGCAAGTCGCGCTGCACCTTCTGCCTGTGGCCGCAGACGGTGGGCGGCCACACCTACCGCACCCGCTCGGTCGCGCACGTGATCGAGGAGATCAAGTACTGCCTGAAGGAATTCCCGCAGACGAAGGAATTCTTCTTCGACGACGATACCTTCACGGACAACCTGCCGCGCGCCGAGGAGATCGCCCGCGAGCTCGGCAAGCTCGGCGTGACGTGGTCGTGCAACGCCAAGGCGAACGTGCCCCGCGAGACCCTGAAGGTGCTCAAGGACAACGGCCTGCGCCTGCTCCTCGTCGGCTATGAGTCGGGCAACCAGCAGATCCTGCACAACATCAAGAAGGGGATGCGGGTCGAGGTCGCCGAGAAGTTCACCAAGGATTGCCACGAGCTCGGTATCGCCATCCACGGCACCTTCATCCTCGGCCTGCCGGGCGAGACCCGCGAAACGATCAGGGAGACGATCGACTTCGCCAAGCGCATCAATCCGCACACGATCCAGGTCTCGCTGGCGGCGCCCTATCCCGGTACCTTCCTGTACAAGCAGGCGGTCGAGAACGGCTGGCTGGACATCGAGAACGCCGAACTCGTCGACGAGAACGGCGTGCAGGTCGCGCCGCTGCACTACCCGCACCTGTCGCACACCGAGATCTTCAATTCGGTCGAGGATTTCTACAAGAAGTTCTACTTCCGCGCTCCGAAGATCGCCTCGATCGTCAGCGAGATGGTGCGCTCGCCTGACATGATGAAGCGCCGGCTGCGCGAGGGCGTCGAGTTCTGGCACTTCCTCAAGGAGCGTCAGGGCAGCGCCAAGGCCGCCTGACCCTCGATCGATCCCACCGAACGGCGCGGCCGGGCGAGAGCCCGGCCGTTGTCGTTTTCAGACAGCGACACTCGCGACAGGAGCGCCCGTGAAGCGGCTCGTGGTCACCGCCGACGATTTCGGTCTGAGCCCTGAGGTCAACGAGGCGGTCGAGCAGGCCCACCGCGACGGGATCCTGACGGCCGCGAGCCTGATGGTCTCCGCGCCGGCCGCGGCCGACGCGGTGGCGCGGGCGAGGCGCATGCCCGGCCTGCGTGTCGGCCTGCACCTCGTCCTCGTGGAAGCGTGGCCGACGCTCCCGGCCTCGGACCTGCCGGACCTCACCGACGCGCAGGGCCTGATGCGGCGCGACATGGAGCGGCTCGGCCTCGACCTCGCGCTGAAGCCGGCCGCACGCCGCCAGCTCGCCGCCGAGATCCGGGCGCAGTTCGAGGCCTTCCGGGCCACGGGTCTGCCGCTCGACCACGTCAACGCCCACAAACATTTCCATGTGCATCCGCTGATCGCCGGAGCGGTGCTGCGCATCGGCCGCGATTACGGGATGCGGGCCCTTCGAGTGCCTCGGGAGCCCCGCGCGGTCCTGCGCGCGGCCGAGCCGGGCGCACAGCCGAGGCCCGCCCTCGACATCGCGCCCTGGGCGGCGCTGCTCGCGGTGCGCGCGCGTCAGGCGGGGCTCCTGATTCCCGACCGGACGCTCGGCCTCGCTTGGTCCGGTGCGATGACGCCGCCCCGGGTGCAGGCGCTGCTCGCGCAGCTCCCGGACGGGCTGACGGAACTCTACACTCATCCGGCGACCGCAGGAGGATTTCCGGGCGAGGCGCCGGGCTACGCCTATACGGCCGAGCGCGATGCCCTGACCGGTCCCGCGGCGAGGGCCGCGGCCGAGGCCGCAGGTGCGGTCCGCGGCGGCTTCTCCGATTTCGTCGGGTGATGCGCCGCTGAAGGGCGACGGCTCGGCCTGATGACCGGGGCCGTCGCTCTCCCTACTTCGCCGGGACGGCTTCGGCCCGACGCGCGATCAGCGGATCCTTGGCCGCCGCATCGCCCTCGGGGCGGTCGGCATCCGGCTGCTTCGGCGGCGGTCCCAGGAAGGCCGGCACGACGAAGAAGGCCGCCACCAGGGTGAAGAACAGCGACAGGGCGAGGAGCTTGCCCATGCTGGCCGTGCCCGGATGGCTCGACAGCACCAGCGACCCGAAGGCGGTGCCGGTTGTCAGCGCCGAGAAGAAGATCGCCCGGGTCAGGCTCGAGGCTAGCATGTCGGTGACGCCGGCCCGCCACGCGATCACGTAGTAGATGTGGAAGGCCACGCCGACGGCGAGCATCAGCGGCATCGCGATGATGTTGGCGAAGTTCAGCGGCATCCCGACGACATGCAGCGCCATCAGCGTCCAGAGCGTGGCGAGCACGAGCGGACCAAGCGTCATCGCCACGTCCCAGGGTTTGCGCAGGGCGACCGAGAGGATGATGAAGATCAGCGCGAAGGCAGTGATGCCGGCCTGCATGAAGGCCCCGAGGATCGTGTAGCTCGACGCGGTCGTCGCCACCGGTGCGCCCGTGGCGTGCGGCGCGATGGTCCGGACCTCGTTGGCGAAGTTGCGCAGCACCTCGTCGTCGTTCGAATTGCCCTTCGGATGCACCTCCACGCGGGCGCGCCCGTCCGCGGCGACCCACTCGGCCTTGAGCTGGGGCGGCAGGTTCTCGAGGGTGATCTTCTCCGGGTGGAGCAGGTCGCGCAGCCGCTTCAGCAGGGGTCCGAGATCGGTGGTGAGGGCCACGGAGGCCGCCTCGCGCTTCTCGACCGGTCCGCCGGCCAGCTTGTCGAGCGTGCCGGCGAGCCGCCCGGCCACTTTGGCGCCGCCGGAATCGCCGGTGGCGATGCCACTGAGTGCAGCCGAAGCCTCCTTGAGGGCCTTCACGTTGTCGGCATCCGTCGGCGGGGGCGGCCTGCGGCCCGGGTTGAGGACCGGATCGAGAAGTTCGGCCGTCTCCGCGATCGTCGCGAGCTTCTTGTCCTGATCGCGCGGCACGAAGGTGTCGATGCTCATGATCTCGGCGGCCGAGGGCAGCGCCGCGAGCTTCTTGGTCAAGTCCGGCACGGCGGCGACGTTCGGCGCCATCACGTCGATGACGTTCGGGCTCGTGGCCGGGTCCTTGATCAGGTCGAGATAGGTCGCGATCGATTCGACGTGCGGGCTGCGCAGATGCATCGGGTTCGAATCGAACGGGAGCTTCCACAGCAGCGGCGCGCCCGCCAGCGTGATCAGGCCGACGCCGATCAGCACGCCCTTGCGGTGCTCGATGATCCACGGGTCGACGCCCGCGAGCCAGCTCGTCTGGACGGCCTCCTTCTCGCCGCGGGGGCGGAACACCGCGATCAGCGCCGGCAGGAGGGTCAGCGAGAACAGGTAGGCCACGACCATGCCGACGCCGGCGATCAAGCCGAGCTCGGACACGCCGCGGAACGCCGTCGGCAGGAAGGCGAAGAAGCCGGCGATGAGGGAGATCGCCGCGAGCGTCAGCGACCAGCCGACGCCCCGCGCCGCCGCACGGATCGCGGCCTGCAAGGTCGGCTGCTCGTAGCGGTCGGCGCGGTAGCGCACCGCGAACTGGATGCCGAAATCGATGCCGAGGCCCACGAAGAGGGCGGCGAACGCCACCGAGATCGGATTCAGCTCGCCCACCATCGCGAGGCCGAGGGCCGCGGTGACGATCAGCCCCGCGAAGGTTGTGATCAGGACGGCCACCACCAGGGGCGCGGAGCGCAGGGCGAGCCACAGGAACAGCACGATCGCGCCGACGGTGACGCTGTTGTTGAGGAAGGCATCTTCCGAGAGGGTCGCGAACTCGTCGTCCGCCACCGCCACGGTCCCGGTGAGCCGCATGGTCAGGCCGTATTCCGGCGTGATCTTCAGCTCCTTGGCGACGTTCCGGATCAGCTTCGTGGCCGTGTAGCCGGGCTGGAGCGCGTTGAAGTCCAGCACCGGCTGGATCATCACGAACTTGCGCAGGTCGGTGGAGCGGGTCTCGCCGCCCGACAGCAGCATCTGCCAGGACAGGCGCGCCGGCTCGCCCTTGAGCACCTTCTGCAGCGCGCCGTCGATCTGCCCCATCGGCTTCTCGAGGTCCTCGAGCTTGGCGTCGCCGCTCTTCACGCCGCGGGCGCCGAGGCTGAGGACGCGCATCACGCCGCGTAGCGACGGATCGGCGGCAAGGGGGCCGAGGAGGCCCTGCTGCTGCACCAATTGCTCTGTGGTCTTCTCGAGCTCGGCCTGCGACATCAGCAGGAAGCCGTTCCTGTCGAAGAACGGTCCCCCGTCCGGGCGGTAGACGGTCTCGATGAGATTCTTGTGGACGGCGAGCGCCTGGGTCAGGGCGGTGGCCGCTTCCTCGGCCTGCTCGGGCGAGGATCCGTCGATCACCGCCACCACCGTGTTGGTGCGCTGCGGGAAGGCCTTCTCGTACTCGATCTCGTCCTGACGCCAGGATTCCTTGGGATCGATCAGGCGCTCGACGTCGGTGTTGATGCGGAACAGGTGGGCCGCCAAGCCCCCGCTCGCGGCCGTGATCAGCGCCACCAGGGCGATGACGATCCAGCGGTGCCTCACGGAAGACGCGACGAGACGTTCGATCACGAGTATCCTGCCTGCCTGGGACGCGAGCCGGTGCGGATTGCACCGGCATCCCTCCACGACATAGAACCCGTTCTCGCGCGGCGAGGCGCGGCCCGGGCTCATCACAACAACAATCCGTGACGCGCGACGCGCGCACGATGGTCCTCGGAGCCGCTGTGCGAAGCGAGCGGTGCGTCCCGGCCTGGGCGCATCGCGGCGTCGTCCGGACGGCGGCAATTCGGGGCTGCGGCCGGTTTTCCGGCCGCTACGATCGCTTGGCTCAGTAATCGTGCTGCGCCGCGATTGCAAACCGGCCCGGCCGGCAGCCGCGAACCGGCGCGCCGTCGTGCGCTAGCGCACCGCACGCTCGGGCGCGGTGCGGCTTACGGCACGGCGGTCGCATTGCCGACGCATTCCGCCGCTCTGTCGCGGACCGGCCGGACCCGTTTCGTCTCGGCGGGATGGCGGGCCCAGCGGGCCTGTGGCCCGGTTGCGTCATCCGCCAACCATCGCCGGCGGAGGGCCTCTCGGAAGGGGCTTTGAGACCCGTTCCAGCCTAGAGCGCTGGAACCGGGAGAGTTTTCGCGTTAAGCAGCCCCTTCAGATCCGGGGTCAACGACACAGGAGCCGCATCTTGGGAATCCCCCTCCGGTACGTCGCGAAGATCGGCGGCTACATCCTCAAGCAGCACCTCACGGGCCGCAAGCGCTACCCGCTGGTGATGATGATGGAGCCGCTCTTCCGCTGCAATCTCGCCTGTGCCGGCTGCGGCAAGATCGATTATCCGGACGAGATCCTGAACAAGCGGCTCCCCGTCGCGGACGCGCTCGAATCCGTGCGCGAGTGCGGCGCACCCGTCGTGGTGATCGCCGGCGGCGAGCCGCTGCTGCACAAGGACCTGCCGCAGATCGTCGAGGGCATCATCGCGCAGAAGAAGTTCGCGATCGTCTGCACGAACGCGCTCCTGCTCGAGAAGAAGATCAAGGATTACAAGCCGAGCCCGTACTTCACCTGGTCGATCCATCTCGATGGCGACAAGGAGATGCACGATCAGTCGGTGTGCCAGCGCGGCGTCTACGACAAGGCGGTGGCGGCGATCGCGAAGGCCAAGGAGATGGGCTTCCGCGTCACCATCAACTGCACCTTCTTCAACAATTCCTCGGCCGACAAGATCGCGGACTTCTTCGACTCCGTGACCCGCATGGGCATCGACGGCATCACCGTCTCGCCCGGCTACGCCTACGAGCGCGCGCCCGATCAGAAGCACTTCCTCAACCGCAAGGCGACGAAGGACCTGTTTCGCGGCGTGTTCCGGCACGGCAAGGAGAAGGGCCGCGAGAAGTGGACCTTCCAGCAATCGGGCCTGTTCCTCGACTTCCTCGCCGGTAACCAGACCTACCATTGCACGCCCTGGGGCAACCCGACCCGCACCGTGTTCGGCTGGCAGAAGCCCTGCTACCTGCTCGGCGAGGGCTACGCCGCCACCTTCAAGGAGCTGATGGAGGAGACGGACTGGGACGCCTACGGCACCGGCAACTACGAGAAGTGCGCCGACTGCATGGTCCATTCGGGCTACGAGGCCTCCTCGGTGGTCGATTCGGTGCGCAAGCCGTGGAAGCCGCTGGTCCACGCGATCCGCGGCATCCGGACCGAGGGCGAGATGGCCCCTGAGGTCAGCCTCGAGGGCCAGCGCCCTGCCGAGTTCGTGTTCTCCCGCAACGTCGCGCAGAAGCTCTCGGAGATCAAAGCGTCGGGTGCGGACACCAAGCAGGAAGCGCGCAAGCGCAGCGCTGCCTGAGCCGAGAGAAGACGGAATCCTCGGAGGCCCGCGCAGTCGCCTGCGCGGGCCTCCGTCGTTTCAGCCCATGATCGCAGCGTGTGCTGCTGTTAGGCAGCACCGACCGCCGTCCTTTGGCGGGATGCGGACCCCCAATCGCCTCACCCCGCCCTCACCCCCGATGCCGAGCCGCAGCTCAGCTTGCGAGCTGAGTGCTCCGGCGAGGATGATGCGTCGCGGCACTGCGCAAGCCCCCGCGCATCCTTCGGCCGGATCGTGCTGATGGCGCCCGCGGCATCGGTGCAGGAGATCCGGTCTCCGAATCCGACGACCGCCGATCGCCCGGTCTCGGTGACCGTCGACGGCGCGATCTTCGTCAATCAGGGCCTGGACGGCGCCGGGCGCTTGCCGGCCACGACGCGCGACGTCCCCGGCGACACGGCAGGGCTGCGCCGCCAGGGGTAAGCTGAAGGCTCCGCTCGCTTGTCCACCTCAGGGCAGGAGGGCCGCTACGTGGTGATCGGCAGGACGGCCATCGCGCGCTCAGGCGCGGTCCTCGGCGGAGAACGGAACGCCGAGGCCCGTGCCGAGAACCGCACGGCACCGGCCCAGCGCGGCGAAAGCGGCGTTCGAATCGCGCGCGAGACGCACGAGATCGCCGATCCGGGCCGAGCCGCGTGCCAGGGCGGCGAGCACGGCGAGGATGTCCGGCTCGCCGTTCGGCTTCAAGGCCTGCGCAGCGAAGGCCGGCAACGCGCGCTGCGCCGGATCACAGACCACCCGCAAGGCGGCGAAGGGCAGGGCGTGGCGCTCGGCGAAGGCGGCGGCGACGTGCGATTCCATGTCGACGGCACGGGCCTGTGTGCGGGTCCGGAGATCGGCCTTCGCCGCGAGCGTCATCACCGCGGCGTCGACCCCCGCGAGTTCGCCGGTGCCGACCGTGAGGCCGGGCCGGGCGAGGCGCGCCTCCAGGTTTGCGGCGAGGTCCGGATCGGCGGCGTAGCGGCGGTCCGCGCCCATGATGCCGGTGGCGATCACGACATCCCCCGGCACGAGGTCCGGATCGAGCCCGCCCGCGATTCCGAAGCTCACAACCGCCCTGCATCCGGGCTGTCCGCGTTCGGCCAGGAGGGCCGCGAGGCGGAACGGATTTCCGCCGGCTCCGATCGTTTCCACACCCGGGCCTGCGGCGAGGCGTGCTTCCTTGGCGAGCCCCGTCACGGCAAGAACGGGGCGCTCTGAGGATGCGGTCACGAGGCTCTGCTCCGACCGATGGCGGGATGGGTCATCGGCGTTTTGACGAAAGGCGGGGTCCGACGATCACGGGAGGCGGCGGACCACACGCTGCGCGACTCGCCTGATAGCCGCTTCAGACCGGCGCGATCGCGGTCGGCCTGTGACCGGGCACCGCTCCGGTGGCCGGTCACAGGTCCGTCACATCCCGAACGCGACCTTGCGGGAATTGCCGCGCTTGAGGTTGCGGTAGCGCGCCATCGCCCAGAGCGGGAAGAACTTCGGGTAGCCGTGATAGCGGAGATAGAACACCCGCGGGAAGCCGGTGGCGGTGTAGCGCTCCTCGTTCCAGAAGCCGTCCGCCCCTTGGGTGCGTGTCAGGAAGTTGATCCCGCGCGTCACGGCCGGATCGTCGGCCTCGCCCGCGGCCATCAGGGCGAGGAGCGCCCAGGCGGTCTGCGAGGCGGTGGACGAGCCCGGCTCGAAGGCCGGATCGATCTTGTAGCTCGAGGCATCCTCGCCCCAGCCGCCGTCCGGATTCTGGATGCGGATCAGCCACTGGACCGACTTGCGGATCTCCGCCGATTGCGGATCGACGCCCGCCATGTTGAGGGCGCAGAGCACCGACCACGTGCCGTAGATGAAGTTCATGCCCCAGCGGCCGTACCAGCTGCCGTCCTCCTCCTGGTCGTTCAGCAGGTAGGTCACGCCGCGGTCAAGGGCCTTCGAGGTCTCGCGGGTCTCGCCGAGCTGGGCCAGCATCGAGACGACCCGGGCCGTCACGTCCGCGGTCGGCGGATCGAGCAGCGCGCCGTGATCCGAGAACGGGATGTGGTTGAGATACATATGGTTGTTGTCGGCGTCGAAGGCCGCCCAGCCGCCATCCTTCGACTGAAGTCCCTCGACCCATTCGCGGGCGCGGGAAATCGCGGCCTTGTAATCCGGCATGCCGGCGACGAGGCCGTGCTGGCGCATGGCGCGGTCCATGGCCATCACCACCACGGCGGTGTCGTCGAGGTCCGGGTAATGGGCGTTGGCGTACTGGAAGGCCCAGCCGCCGGGCCGCACGTTCGGCTTCGTCGCCGCCCAGTCGCCCTTGATGTCGAGCACCTGGCGGGGCTTCAGCCAATCGAGGCCGGCGCGGGCCTGGGCCTCGGCCTCACGGCCGCCGGCCTCCAGCAGGGCGTGGCTCGCGAGCGCCGTGTCCCAGACAGGAGAGACGCAGGGCTGCACGTAGGCCTCGTTCGCCTTGACGACGACGAGCTTCTCGATGGCGTCGCAGGCCACCCGCACCTGCGGGTGATCGGGGGCGTAGCCCATCACCTCGTACATCAGCACGGTGTTGACCATGGCCGGGAAGATAGCCCCGAGCCCGTCCTCGCCGTTCAGACGCTCGCTGACCCAGGCGCGGGCCTTCTCCATGGCGCGCTTGCGCGGGCCTTTCGGGAAATGGTTCTCGGTCTTCTGCAGGACGCGGTCGATGAAGCCGAAGATCGGCGTCCAGGGCCAGGTGGCGTGCGGGCTGGCGGGCCAGTGGCCGACGCTCTCGGGCGGGGTGAGGAACAGCTCCTGGATGCCGATCCCGCGCGGATTCTTGGCCCGCGGCTTCGTCGCCTGCAGGACGAAGAGCGGCACCATCGTGCAGCGGGCCCAGTAGCTCACCTTGTCGAGGTGGAACGGGAACCACTTGGGCAGGAACATCACCTCCACGGGCATCACCGGCACGGCGCGCCAGGGCACCTCGCCGTAGAGAGCGAGGAGGATGCGGGTGAAGACGTTGGCGTTGGCGGCTCCGCCGCGGGCCAGGATCGCCTCGCGGGCCCGGCGCATATGCGGCGCCTCGATGTCGTCGCCGATCATCTTCAGCGCGAAATAGGCCTTCACGCTGGCGCTCATGTCGAACGGGCCCTCGTGAACGAGAGCCCAGCCGCCGTGCTTGCCCTGCGTGCGGCGCAGATAATTGCCGATCTTCGGCTCGATCCCGGCCTGGGCTTCGGTGCCGCGAAACTGGTGGAACAGGATGTACTCGGACGGGATCGTCGCGTCGGCCTCGAGCTCGAAGCAGATGTGGCCGTCGGCATCGGCGAGGTTGGTCAGGGCGCGCGTCGCCTGTGCGATCCCCCGCTCGACCTCATCGAGCGTGATCCCCTGGGTCTTCGGGCGCTGCAGAGCCTCGATCTTGCTCACGGCTTCTCTCATCACTCCTGCCTCTCGCGGTCGCGCACGTGACCGTCACATGCCTCAGGCCGCACCGCGCGTGCGTGCCGATCCGCACGCGAGCGTGCGCGCAGCCGTTCGCCCCGACCGGATCGCGCCCTCGATGGTCGAGGGCAGCCCGGTCGCGGTCCAATCGCCCGCCAGGACGAGGTTGTCGTAGGACGTGGCGGCCCGCGCGCGCCGCGCGGCTTCCGCCGGCGTCGCGGCGAAGGTCGCCCGCTTCTCCTTGACGATCTGCCAGCTTGGCAGTTCCGGAGCAAGATTGCCGATCTGCGCGATCTCTCCCCAGATCTCCCGGGCGAGGTCTTCGCGCGGCACGTCGAGGAGGCGGTCCGCCCCGCTGATCGTCACCGAATAGCGGTCCGGATAGGCGAAGATCCACTCCGACAGACTGTTCACCACGCCGAGGAACAGCGGGCTGCCGGGCTTCGGGACCCGCGCGAAATGGGCGTTGACGATTGAGCGGAAATTCTGCGGCGCGGCGAGGTTCGGCAGCACTTCCGAGGCGACCCAGGGCGGGAGGGCGAGGACGACCGAATCGTCCGGCCCGAGACTGACGGGCTCGTCCGAGAATTCGAGTCGGGCGACCCGGGTTCCGGCGAAGCCGATGCCCCTCAGGCGCCGTCCGAAACGGATCTGCGCGCCGCGAGCCTCGAGGTAGCGCACCGCCGGATCGACGAAGGCCGCCGAGAGGCCGCCGACCGCGATCAGCGGCCGGCAGGCCTGGCCGCCGGCGCCCAGCGTTTCGCGCAGGATCCTGGCGGCCAGCCCGACATCGCTCTCCTTCGGATCGGTGTTGAGGGCGGCGAGCAGCACCGGGTGCCAGAGCCGCTCGTAGAGCGCGCCGGCGCAATGCATGCTGTCGCCGATGGTGCCGCCGCGGCCCTCGCCCTGACCCGCCGCGGCCATCAGGATTCCGAGCGGCGCCAGGTAGTCCCGTGCTCGGGTCCCGGGCACGCGCCGGGCGCGGCTGAGCACCCACCAGGGCACACGCCCGGCATTCGGCCGGAGGCTCCAGCGCTCGCCCGTCTTCAGGTCGGCGAAGTCGAACACCGCCTCGTCCGGCCCCGTGAGGGCGTCGGCGGGGGCGCCGATGACCCGCATGAAGTCGAGGGAATCGGTGTTGCCCGAGAGCAGCAGGTGGTTGCCGTTGTCGATCGTGAGGCCGAGTGCCGGGTCGTAGTAGGAGCGGCAGCGCCCGCCGGCCTGCTTGGCCGCCTCGTGCAGCACGACGCGCGCGCCCCGCTCCGCGAGCGCGACGGCGGCCGACAGGCCGGCCAGGCCGGCGCCGACGACGTGCGTGGTGCCCATCAGACGATGCCGTGGCGGAGCGCCACGCCGACGAGGGCGAGCTTCCCGGGCTTCACCCGGGCGCGCGGCGCGGACCAGCCGCGCTTCAGCAGGGCGTCGAGATAGAGCCGGTAGGCCGCGGCCATCAGGCGGGCGGCCTTGGTGGCCTTGCGCGGACTGCGCCGGATGATCCGCCAGGTGGCGCGGTAATGCCCGTCGGCCTCCTGAGCCACCGCGGCGCAGACCTCGCCGATGCGCGGATGCGCGACGGCCTCGGCCGGGGTCGGATTGGTCAGGCCGATTGCGGCGAGCTGCTCGCGCGGCAGGTAGAGGCGGCCTCTCTCGGCGTCCTCGTCGATGTCGCGCAGGATGTTGGTGAGCTGCAGGGCCCGTCCCTGGTGCCATGCGAGCTGGATGCCGTCCTCCTCGGGCATGCCGAAGATGCGGACCGACAGGCGCCCGACCGCGCTCGCCACCCGGTCGCAATAGAGGTCGAGGGTGGCCGCATCGGGGGCGACGATGTCGGCGAAGGCGTCCATTGCCATCCCGTCGATCACCGCGTGGAAGTCCGCGCGCTGGAGTCCGTAGCGCTCCACCGGGACGACGAGGTCGCGGACCCGCGCCGGCGGCCGGCCGGCATAGAGCGCGTCGATGTCGGCGCGCCAGCGGTCGAGCTCGGCGGCGCGCATGTCGGCCGGTCCGCCGTCGTCGGCCACGTCGTCGACGGCGCGGCAGAAGGCGTAGACCGCGTACATCGCCTCGCGCCGGTCCTTCGGCAGCAGGCGCATGGCAGTGTAGAATGAGGAGCCGGCGGCCGGCAGGGCAGGGGCCTCGGCGACGGCCTGGGGAGCGGCGGTTGCGGTCATGCGGTGGGCTTTCCTGACGCCGCCCGGCGCAGGGTCCGGCCGCGGAAGGGCCGGCGCGCGAGCGTGCGGGCGACGCCGCCGAGGGCGGTCAGCGCGAAGGCGGCCTTGCCGTGATGGACCTTCTCGGCCAGGGGATCGCGGGTGAGGAGCCCGCGGGTCAGGACGACGGCGAGCCGGTGGATCGCGGCGATTTCCAGCGACAGGCGCAGGTCGTCGATCAGGTCGGGCAGGTCGCGGCCTTCCTCGAGGAGCGCGAGCGTGCGCTCGGCGAGGTCGCGGATCACCGCGAGGAGTTCCGGCGTCGCTCGGGCATCACCCAGCATCTCCACCGTGGCCCCGTGCCGGCGCAGGAAGACCTCCGGGATGTAGACCCGGTCGAGATTGCGGTAATCCTTGCCGCAATCCTGGAGGTGGTTGAGGATCTGGAGGGCGGCGCAGATCGCGTCCGAGGCCGGGTAGACCCGTGCCGGAACCTCGCCGTGCACGTCGAGGACGAAGCGCCCGACCGGCATCGCCGAGTAGCGGCAATAGTGGATCAGCTCGTCCCAGTCGGCGTAGCGGTTCTTGCGCGCATCCATGCGGAACGCGTCGAGCAGTTCGAGGGCGTGGCGCGGCGGCAGGCCGCGGGCCGCGAGTTCGGCCTTGAGCGGCGCCGCCTCGGGATCGGCCGGTCCGGCCCCCGTCAGGGCGTCCGCGAGCCCGTCGAGCAGCGCGATCTTGCGCTCGGCGTCGAGGCCGGTGTGGTCGGCGACGTCATCGCCCGCCCGCACGAAGTCGTAGAAGGCCAGGATCGCGCCGCGGTTGCGCGGGTGGATCAGGTGGGAGGCCACCGGGAAGTTCTCGTCGCGATGCCCCTTGCCGGAGCGGGTCGCGGTCGCCGTGTCGAGGGCGGCGCTCATCGCAGGTATCCTGCCTGCCGGAACCACTGGATCGCGTCGGAGAGCCCGTCGCGATAGGGCCGGGCCGTGTAGCCGAGCTCCGCCCGGGCCTTGGCGTCGGAGAAGAACATCCGGTAGCGCGACATCCGAATGCCGTCGATCGTGGCGAAGGGCTGGCGGCCGGTCACCCGCGCCGCGAGCTCGGAGATGAACGCGATCGGGTAGACGACGCCGCGCGGCAGGTTCACCGTCGGCGGCTTGCGGCCGACCATCCCGGCGATGTCGGCGAGCATCCGGGACAGCAGCACGTTCTCCCCGCCCAGGATGTAGCGCTCGCCGATCCGGCCCTTGCGAAGCGCGAGAAGGTGACCTGCGGCCACGTCATCCACATGGGCGAGGTTGAGGCCGGTATCGACGAAGGCCGGCATCTTCCCCTTGGCCGCTTCCTGGATGATGCGGCCGGTCGGCGTCGGCTTCACGTCGCGGGGCCCGATCGGCGTCGAGGGATTGACGATCACGGCGGGCAGGCCGTCGGTCCGCACCATCTCCTCGACCACGCGCTCGGCCACGACCTTGCTGCGCTTGTAGGCGCCGATCGCGGTCTCGGGCGTCAGCGGCATGGTCTCGTCGGAGGGGGCGGCGCCCTCCGCGGGCGGGCGGATCGTGGCGACGCTCGAGGTGTAGACCACCCGCTCCACGCCCGCGTCGAGCGCGGCGCGCATCATCACGCGGGTGCCGTCGCGGTTGGTGCGGACGATCTCCTCCATGTCGGGCGCCCAGAGCCGATAATCGGCGGCCGCGTGGACGAGGTAGCGCTGCCCCCTCATGGCGGCGGCGACCGCGAGCGGATCGCGCATGTCGCCCTCGGCGATCTCCACGTCGTCCCAGGTCAGGTTGGTGCGCGGGCTCGCCTTGCGCACGAGGATGCGCACCGGGAAGCCGGCGTCGCGGAACACGTCGACGAGGGCGGGTCCGAGGAAGCCGCTCGCGCCGGTGATCAGCACGGGGCCGGGCTCGGAGGGGCCGGTCTGGGTCGCCTCTGCCATCACGCTCGAATCGTCATGAAACTCGGATGCGCCCGAATCGCCTCCGGATGCTGCACCGCAATACCCGCGCTTGTGTCACCGAACCGACGGAGGAACAAGCGCGGACGGTCCCGATCGCACAGCCGCCCGCGCGTCCCGCGCCGCTCAGGCGAGGCGCAGGCGGGACCGGCCATCCTGGCGCTCGGGCAGGATCTCCTGGACTTTTCGGACGATGGCGTCGGCGTCGAGGCCGGCCTCGGCGTACATGCGCTCGGGGCTGTCGTGGTCCTGGTAGGTGTCGGGCAGCGTCAGGGTGCGCACCCGCACCCGCATCGCGTCCAGCACGCCGCGCTCCGACAGGAGGTGCAGCACCATCGCCCCGAAGCCCCCGCGCGAGCCCTCCTCCAGCGTGATCAGAACGTCGTGGCTCGCCGCCAGGTCCAGGATCAGCGCCTCGTCCAGCGGCTTGGCAAAGCGCGCATCCGCCACGCTCACCCCGATCCCCGCCTCGCCCAGACGGTCGGCCGCCTTCAGCGCCTCCGAGAGCCGCGTGCCCAGCGACAGCAGCGCCACCCGCGCCCCCTCCGGCCGCCGCACGATCCGGCCCCGCCCGATCGCCAGCGCCTCGCCCCGCTCCGGCAGGTCCACCCCCACCCCCTCGCCGCGCGGGTAGCGCAGCGCGATCGGGCCGCTGTCGTGCCCGTGGGCGGTCGCCACCATGTGCACCAGCTCCGCCTCGTCGGCGGCCGCCATCACCGTCATGTTCGGCAGGCAGCAGAGATAGGCCAGATCGAACGCCCCCGCATGCGTGGCCCCGTCCGCCCCCACCAGGCCCGCCCGGTCCAGGCAGAAGCGCACCGGCAGGTTCTGCAGCGCCACGTCGTGGATCACCTGATCGTAGGCCCGCTGCAGGAAGGTCGAGTAGATCGCCACGAACGGCCGGTAGCCCTCCGTCGCCAGCCCGCCCGCAAACGTCACCGCGTGCTGCTCGGCGATGCCCACGTCGAAGGTGCGCGCCGGATGCGCCTTGCCGAACAGGTCGATGCCCGTGCCGCCGGGCATCGCCGCGGTGATGGCCACCACCTTCGGGTCGGCGTCGGCCGCCTTGATCAGGCTCTCGCCGAACACCCGGGTGTAGGCCGGCGCGTTCGGCTTGGCCTTGGCCTGCACGCCCGAGACCACGTCGAACTTGACCACGCCGTGGTAGCGGTCGGCGCTGGCCTCGGCCGGGGCGTAGCCCTTGCCCTTCTGGGTGACCACGTGCAGCAGGATCGGGCCCTGCTCCGTGTCGCGTACGTTGCGCAGCACCGGCAGCAGGTGGTCGAGGTTGTGCCCGTCGACCGGGCCGACATAGTGGAAGCCCATCTCCTCGAACATCGTGCCCCCGCCCACGATGAGCGAGCGGGCGTATTCCTCG